>NZ_JBIWIU010000012.1:14449-235938 GCF_044764755.1 Streptomyces sp. NPDC093600 | reverse complement strand
AATCCACACCGAACCCGGAAGGCCCTCACCCATTCAAGATCCCTCAGCCGAGACCTGCATCACCCGTCCACAACCTCCCGGGACAGAACACCTAGCCCTGCGGGGACGCCTGCTGTTCCTCCGTGTCGGCGGACCACACCTGCCACGGCTGGCGCGTCACCCACTCCTCCACCGGTGCCGGGCTGACCGCGAGCACCTCCGCGGAGACCCCGTCGTCGGCGGCCATCAGCAGCGGATCGGTGCCGGTCGCCATGTAGTGGTAGATGCCCGCCACCCCGGCCGCCGCCTCCGGGCCGAGCAGCTGGGCGAGCCCGCGCTCGAACACGTCCGGCGCCAGCGGCAGGTAACGCACCGTCCGGCCAAGACCCCGGCCGAACGCCTCCGCCAGGTCCTCGCCGGTCAGCGAGTGCGACCCGCCGATGTCGAACGTGCGGCCGTCCAGACCGTCGCCGGTCAGCGCCGCGTACACCGCCTCCGCCAGATCCCGGTGCGAGATCCACGCCGTCGGCGTGGACGCCGGCAGCGGATAGGCCAGCACGCCGTCGTTGACCAACGCCGGGCCGTTCCAGGGCGAGAAGAGGTTGTCCAGGTACACCGGCGGCCGCACCACCACCAGCGGGACGCCGCTGTCCCGGAGGACCTCCTCGGTGATCCGCCGGGTCTCGAATGCGGCCACCGCGGTCGGCCCCTGCGGGATACGGGTGTTGGCGTTGTAGACCAGACGCACGATCCCGGTGTCCAGGGCCGCCCGCGCGATGTTCCGCGCGTACAGGGCCACCCGCTCCGTGTCGTACACCAGCGGCATCACCACCGAGGCGTGGGTCGCGCCCTCGAACAGCCGCCGGACGTCGTCGGCGTTCCCCAGGTCGCCCGCGACGAAGCAGGCGCCCGGCAGGGGCGGGCGGTCGCCCTCCGGGCGGCGGGTGAGCGTACGGACCCGGTGGTGCCGCTCGGTCAGCAGGCGGGCCACCGCGCCCCCCTGAAAACCGGTCGCTCCCACGACCGCCACCCTCATCGGAATCTGTCTGGACATGTGTCGTTGAGGCCCTTCGATAGGCTGTGACCGCTGCCGTGACGGCTTTCCTCAGGCTGGCGGCGGCGGCTTCGGCCGATCAATTAACAATCCGGGGCGGAAGTTGAAGGATCGTCCATGGACAGCGTGGGAACCGACTGTGACGACCGGCGTGGGGAGGACCTCGACGACCAGCGCGAGGACCTCCTGAGCGAACTGCTGAAACCGCTCCGCCTCACCGGCGTCTTCGACAGCCGCTGGCACGTCCGCGCACCCTGGGCCATCGAGGGCGACGCGGAGCAGAGCTGTGCCGTGCTCCACTACCTCGTCGAGGGAGGCTGCTGGATCACCGGCGAGGGCCAGACCCCCATGGAGCTGCACGCCGGGGACCTGATCGTCTTCCCCACCGGCACCGCCCACCGGCTCTCCGACCGGCCCGACCGGCAGGGCGTGCCGCTCAAGGCCGTGCTGCCCGAGCGCCAGCCCGGCACCTCCGGCGAGATCGTCATCGAGGGCACCGGCACCGAGAGCCGACTGCTGTGCGCCGGACTCCACTACGACGCCAGCGCCGCCACGGGCCTCTACAAGTCGCTGCCCTGGGCGCTCGTCCTCGACGGCGCCCAGGTCGGCCGTGAGCCGCTGCTCCGCGACACCCTGCGGCTGCTCGCCGACCCCGGCCGGCCGATCGGACCCGGCGACCGGCTCATCACGCTGCGCGCCTTCGAGATGGCCCTGGTGCTCGCCCTGCGTCCGCTGCTGCGCGAGCTCACCGACACCCCCGACGCGCTGCCGGTGCTCCGCCACCCGGGCATCAGCCGGGCCCTGGTCATGATCGCCACCCGGTTCGCCGAACCCTGGACCATCGAGTCCCTCGCCCGGGAGGTCGGCATGTCCCGCTCGGCGTTCACCGCCGCCTTCCGCGAACTCGTCGGCGAGGCGCCCGCCCGCCACCTCACCGGGCGCCGGATGCAGGAGGCGGCCCGGCTGCTCACCGAGACCTCCATCCCGCAGTCCGCCGTCCCCTCCCGGGTCGGCTACCAGAGCGCGGTCGGCTTCCATCTCGCCTTCCGCAAATGGTTCGGCATGACGCCGGGGGAGTACCGCTCCGGCTACGACAACGCTGCCTGACCTCGGGATCTGGGCAAAACCGGACATGAACGGAAGCAGACTGGCCGGTTCTTAAGGACCGCTGGACGGACGTTCATTGCCCCGGCGCCACGCACCGTACAGGCTCGGTCACGGCCAGACGGCCGGTAACACACGAGGAGAGGCGATAAGCGGTGACGAGGTCCGGGCAGGAGTATCTGGAGGCGCTGCGCGACGGGCGCGAGATCTGGCTGGACGGAGAGCGGGTCAAGGACGTCACCACGCACCCCGCGTTCCGGGCCACCGCGGCCTCCTTCGCCGGTCTCTTCGACCTCGCCCACGACTCCCCGCACACACCGGTCCTCGTCAAGGGCGGAGTGCACCGCGCCTACGCCGTGCCCCGCTCCTACGAGGACCTGGTCGCGCGCCGCCACGCGTACAAGGTGTGGGCCGAGGCGAGCTACGGCTTCCTGGGCCGTACCCCCGACTACATGGCCTCCGGCGCGGCCGGGTTCGCCGCCGCCCCCCAGGTCTTCACCACCGACCGCCACGACGGCGCCGACAACGCCCTCGCCTACCACCGGCGGCTCGCCGAGGGAGGGCTCTACTCCGCCTTCACCATCACCAACCCCGCCTCCGGGCGCGGCGAGGACGACCTGACGGTCCGGGTCGTCGAGGAACGCGCCGACGGCATCGTGGTGCGCGGCGCCAAGACCATCGGCACCGGGGCGGTGTTCGCCGACGAGATCCTCGTCGGCACCATAGAGCCGCTCGCCCCCGAGGACACCGAGCGCGCGCTGACCTTCTCCGTACGGGTCGACACCCCCGGCCTCAGACTCATCTCCCGCACCTCCTACGAGGAACGGGCCCGGTCCGTCTTCGACCACCCGCTCTCCTCGCGGTACGACGAGAACGACGCGCTGCTCGTCTGCGACGACGTGTTCGTACCGTGGGACCGGGTGCTGACCTACCGGGACGTGGACGCGACCGCCGCGATGTGGTGGCAGACCCCGGCCTACCTCAACTTCGTCCACCAGTCGGCCACCCGGTTCTGGACCAAACTGGAGTTCCTCACCGGACTCGCGATCCTCATCACCCGCTCGAACGGCACGGAGAAGCTGCCGCCCGTCGTCCAGGCCGTCGGGCGGCTGCTCGGCATGGTCGCCCAGGCCAAGGCGTTCGTCCTGGCCGCGGAGGCGTCCTGGGAGCCGGTCGACGAGGGCCGGGGCGGGGTGCGGCCCGGCCAGGAGATCTCCTTCGCCCAGCGCATCATGGCCGGCGAGCTGTACCCCCGGGCCGTCCAGGACGTCAAGCTCCTCGCGGGCGGCGCGATCATCCAGACACCGGCGAGCGGCCGGGACCTGCTCCACCCCGAACTGGGGCCGCTGGTCCGGCAGTACTTCCGCACCCCCGGCCACCCGGCGGAGGACCGGCTCAAGCTGCTCAAACTCGCCTGGGACGCCCTCGGCTCCGAGTTCGCCGGCCGCCACGAGCAGTACGAGCGCTTCTACCAGGGCGCCCCGCACGTCTATCTGACGATGCAGAACTGGGCGGGCGCCGCCGACGACTGCGCGAACCTCGCCCAGTCCTGCCTGGACGGCTACGACCTCGGGACGACCACGGGGCCGGCGGCCACCGGCGCGACCGCCGGGACCGGCCGGTGAGTGCCGGCCGAGTGCCCAGCGTGCGCGGCGCGCTCGCCCTGCTCGCCTCCACGCAGCTGCTGCTGATCCTGGACACCGCGATCGTCAACGTCGCGCTGCCCTCGGTCGGCGAGGACCTCGGGTCTGGCTCCGCCGGGCTCTCCTGGGTGGCCAACGCCTACCTCATCACCTTCGGCGGACTGCTGCTGCTCGGCGGGCGCACCGCCGATCTCCTCGGCCACCGCCGGGTCTTCCTCGCCGGACTCGCCGTCCTCGCCGCGGCCTCGGCCGCCGGCGCGCTCGCCCCGAACGCGGGCGTCCTCGTCGCCGCCCGTGCCACGCAGGGCGTCGGCGCCGCCCTCGCCGCGGCCGCCGCGTTCGCGCTGCTGCTCGCCCTCTTCCCCGACGGACCCGCCCGGCACAAGGCGCTCGGCGCCTTCGCCGCGATGGGCGGCCTCGGCGGAGTCCTGGGGACCGTCCTCGGCGGGGTCCTCACCGACCTCCTCGGCTGGCGCTCCACCTTCTGGCTCAACGTCGCCGCCGCCGCCGTGCTCGCCGTCTCGGCCCGCTCCACCCTTCCCCGGGCCCCGGCCCGCCCGCGGCGGTCCACCGGCGGGCGCTTCGACCTCGCCGGGGCCCTCACCGCCACCGGCGGCCTCGGCCTCGTCGCGTACGCGCTCGTCGGCGGCGGCGAGTCGGGGTGGCTCTCCGCCCGGACCCTCGGCGCGGGCGGCGCCGGCCTCGCCCTCCTCGCCGCCTTCGCGGTCATCGAGACCCGGGCCGCCGTCCCCCTCGTACCGCCCGCCGTCCTCGCCCGCCCCGCCCTGCGGCTGGCCAACGCCCTCAGCGCCCTCGCCCAGATGGCGCTGTTCCCCATGTTCTTCCTGGTCAGCCTCTATCTGCAGAGCGTGCTCGGACACTCCCCGCTCGGCGGCGGCCTCGGGCTGCTCCCGCTCTCGCTCGTCGTCGTCGCGGTCGCCCCGCAGACCGGCCGGATCATCTTCCGGCTGGGGCTGACCCGGACCACGACCCTCGGCTTCGCGCTGCTGAGCGCCGGCACCCTGTGGCTGGCGCTCGCGCTCACCGCCGACGGCACCTTCTTCACCACAGTCCTCGCGCCCAGCCTGCTGCTGGGCCTCGCCCTGCCGCTGGTCATGGTCACCACCAATGTGGCCGCCACGGCCGAGGCGGCACCCGAGGAGACCGGGCTGGCATCCGGACTCGTCAACACCAGCCAGCAGTTCGGCTCGGTGCTCGGGCTCGCCGTTCTGGTGGCCATCGCCACCACCCGTACCGACGCTGCCACAGCAGCGGCTCAGACCACCGGCTTCAGAGCCGCGCTCCTCGTCGCCGCGGCCTTCGCCGCCGTCGCGGCGCTGCTCTCGGTACGCCTGCGCCTGCGCCTGCCCGCCCCCGCCACGACGCCACCGCGCCGGGACCGGGCGGCCGAGCATACCCACGGTGACCACGTGGGTGACCACATCTGACCTCGGCCGGTGAGCCGAAGGGGCGCGCGGCTGTAGCGAGGGAGAACGCGCACGGGTCCCGAGGAACGAGGGGCCGGTCACGTTCGACCGTCGACAGTCGCACCCAGCGCCCCGGAGGCGAACCGAGCCCAACGAAGAGGGGCCTTTCCCTTGACCCTGTACGACCTTGTCGCGCCCGGTCTCGACGAACGCGGCGATCCCCGCTACCGCATCGCCGACATACGCGCCGCCGATCCGCTCGGCGCCGACGCCCTGCTCGCCGCACTGCCCGCGATGAACGCCGACGCCGACATCCCGGCGCTCGTCGTGGCCCTGCGCACGCTCGTCCCGGACCCGGACCGGGCCGCCGAGTGGAGCGTGGAGGCCGCCCTGGCGGCCATGCGCGACCTCGGCATCCTGCTCGGCTCGCTGAAACGTCACGGCGTCCAACCGGTCGCCGCCGTCCCCGAGGTCCTGCCCGTCCTCGAACTCCTGGGCCGCCGCACCGACATGGTGCCCCGGGACACCGTCCACCACTACACGACCTGGAACCCGCTCGGCCCGCGCCAGCGGATGTACACCGGCCACCCGATGGAGGGGCACCTCCAGGAGGCCGTCCGGATGGCGTTCCCCGGCCTGGTCGCCGCGCTCGACACCTGTGCGCGGATCGCCCGGCTCGAACCGTACGACCCCGGCTTCGCGGTCGCCCTCGACCGCACCGCCCACCACGTCCAGTCGATGGTCGACTCCATCGACTTCACCGTCGCCCACGTCACCCCGGAGTACTTCGCGCTCACCCTGCGCCCCTACTTCGAGGAGATCGAGGTCGCCGGGCGCGACTACCTCGGCCCGGCCGCCGCACAGGTCCCTCTCTGGCTCGTCGATCTGACGCTCTGGCAGTGCGACCGCTCCCACCCCGACTACGACGCCTTCCTCGCCGAGTCGGTCCAGTACAGCCTGCCGTCCTGGCGGGACTTCCACGCCCGGCACATCGGCGGCGTCTCCGCCGTCAGCAAGCTGTCGGCCGCGATCAGCTGGGAGAGCGCCGACCGGCTGCCTCCGCAACTGGAGGCGTCCGCCCGGGCCCTCGCCCGGGTGCTCAAGATCCTCAAGACCTTCCGGGCCCGCCACATCGGCATCGCCCGCAAGGCCTACCGCGACGACCTGCGGCTGTACGAGGAGGGCAGCGGCGGGGCACCCATCGCCCTGCTGCGCTCGATACTCGACCTGACCAGGGACAACGAGACCATGGTGCGCCGGACGACGGGCGGCCGTCCGGTAGCCGGGTCTCGGAGGTCGGCGGCGTGAGGGAGCATCCGATGACCCCCACGTCCCATGTCGTCGTCGCCGGCGGCGGCGTCGCCGGCCTCACGGCCGCACTCGCGCTGCACGCCGCGGGCTTCGACCGCGTCACCGTCGTCGAGGCGGCCAGAACCAACCGTCCGGTCGGCGCCGGACTCAACCTCATGCCCAACGCCGTCCGCGAACTCGACGCGCTCGGCCTCCTCGGCCGCCTGGAGGCCGGCGCCCTGCGCACCCGCGAACTGCGCTACTACCACCGCTCCGGCGGCCTGATATCCCGGGAGCCGCGCGGGCTCGGCGCCGGCTACCGCTGGCCCCAGCTCTCCATCCACCGGGCCCACCTCCAACAGGTCCTGGCCGACGCCGTACGGGAACGGCTCGGACCGGCCGCCCTCATCGGCGGCGTCCGCGTCACCCACGCCGAGACGCTGCCCGACGGCCGCCCCCGCATCCAGCTGGAGCACCGCGACGGCGCCGTCCGGGGCCGGGCCTCCCTCGAACCGGACGTGCTGATCGGCGCCGACGGCATCCGCTCGGCGGTCCGGGCCTCGCTCAACCCCGGCGAGGGCAGTCCGCCCTGGAACGGGATGCTGGTCTGGCGGGGCGTCTCCCGGATACCGGCCCGCGCCATCGGCGGCTTCATGCTCATCGCCGGGGACGACCGGCAGAAGGCCGTCGTCTACCCCATGAGCCGGCCCTCGGAGGCGGACGGCACGGTCCTGGTCAACTGGGCCCTCGCCCGGCCCGCCGGGGACGGGATCGAGGAGCGGGGGCGCGAGGAGTACCGGGGCGACTGGAACCGCGCCGTCCCCGTGGAGACGTTCCTGCACCACTTCGAGGGGTGGGAGTTCGACGGCGTCAGCGTCCCCGGCGTCGTCGAGGCCGCCGAGGCGGCCCACGAGTACCCCATGGTCGACCGCGAGCCCCTCACCCGCTGGACCCGCGGCCGCACCACCCTCGTCGGCGACGCGGCCCACGCGATGTACCCGATCGGCTCCAACGGAGCCACCCAGTCCATCGTCGACGCCCGCGCCCTCGCCCACGCGCTGGCCCGCCACCGCGACCCGGAGGCCGGCCTCGCCGCGTACGAGGAGGACCGCAGACCCGCCATGACGGCCCTGCAGCGGGCCAACCGCCGGCTCGGGCCCGAGGTCGTCATCGACCTGGCACACCAGCGGGCACCGGACGGCTTCACCGACATCCACCGGGTGATCCCCGCGTCGGAACTCGCCGCCATCGCCGCCCGCTACGCCGCCACCGGCGCCTTCGACCCGGCCTCCGCCAACCGGGACACCCCGTACGCGACACGCCGTCCGCCGGCCCCGGCCGTCCCCGCACTCCCCGTCAGCGCGCCGCGCTGACGCCCCTCCGGGCCACGGCACCACCCCCGCGCGCCGTGGCCCGGACGGACGGCGGTGCCTTACCTTCGGTGGGTGGCACAGCGCGACGCACAGCGTGGTGCGTCCGCCCCGCTCCGCTCTCCCCTGCGAAGGTGGAACACGTGAAGGCAATCCGTCGATTCACCGTGCGCCCCGTCCTCCCCGACACCCTTCGACCGCTCACCGACCTGGCGCGCAACCTGCGCTGGTCCTGGCACGAGCCGACCCGTGAGCTCTTCAACTCCGTGGCCTCCGCGCCCGCGGCAGACCGCCGCACCGACGACGGCGACCCCGTCCGGCTGCTCGGCTCCGTCTCCGCCGCCCGCCTCGCCGCGCTCGCCGCCGACCAGGACTTCCTGGCCAGGCTGCGGGCCGCCGCCGAGGATCTCGATCACTATCTGCACGCCCCCCGCTGGTACCAGGAGCACCAGGAACAGCACGGTGGGCTGCCCGAGTCGATCGCCTACTTCTCGCCCGAGTTCGGCGTCACCGCCGCCCTGCCGCAGTACTCCGGCGGCCTGGGCATCCTCGCCGGCGACCATCTCAAGGCCGCCAGCGACCTCGGCGTCCCGCTGATCGGCGTCGGGCTGCTCTACCGGCACGGCTACTTCCGCCAGTCCCTCTCCCGCGAGGGCTGGCAGCTGGAGCACTACCCCGTCCTCGACCCGGGCGAGCTGCCGCTCTGCCTGCTCCGCGACACCGACGGCACCCCCGCCACGGTCACCCTCGCCCTGCCCGGCGGCCGGACCCTGCACGCCCACATCTGGACCGCGCAGGTCGGCCGGGTCCCGCTGCTGCTGCTCGACTCCGACGTCGAGGAGAACGCCCCCGGCGAACGGAACGTCACCGACCGCCTGTACGGCGGCGGCAGCGAGCACCGGCTCCTCCAGGAGATGCTCCTCGGCATCGGCGGCGTCCGCGCCGTCCGCGCGTACTGCCGGCTCACCGGCACCCCGGCGCCCGAGGTCTTCCACACCAACGAGGGCCACGCCGGCTTCCTCGGCCTCGAACGCATCCGCGAACTGGCGGGCCGGGGCGTCGGCTTCGAAGCCGCCCTGGAGGCCGTCCGCGCCGGGACCGTCTTCACCACCCACACGCCCGTCCCGGCCGGCATCGACCGCTTCGACCGCGGTCTCGTCGCCCGCCACCTCGGCGACGACGGCGCGCTGCCAGGGCTCGACGTGGGCCGGATCCTCGCCCTCGGCGACGAGATTCCGCTCGGCGGCGAACCCGGACTCTTCAACATGGCCGCCATGGGGCTCCGCCTGGCCCAGCGGGCCAACGGCGTCTCCACCCTCCACGGAGGCGTCAGCCGCCAGATGTTCGCCGGCCTCTGGCCCGGCTTCGACCCCGACGAAGTACCGATCGGCTCCATCACCAACGGCGTCCACGCGCCGACCTGGACCGCGCCCGAGCTCGGACGGCTGCGCCCCGACGCCGACGACCGCGAACTGTGGGAGCTCCGCCGCACCCTGCGCGAACAGCTGGTCACGGAGGTACGGGAACGGCTGCGGGCGTCCTGGCGGCAGCGCGGCGCCGGAGCCGCCGAACTCGGCTGGACCGACTCCGTCCTCGACCCCGACGTCCTCACCATCGGGTTCGCCCGGCGGGTCCCCTCGTACAAGCGGCTCACGCTGATGCTGCGCGACCCGGACCGGCTGCGGGCCCTGCTGCTCCACCCCGAACGCCCGGTCCAGCTCGTCGTGGCCGGCAAGGCGCACCCCGCCGACGACGGCGGGAAGCGGCTCGTGCAGGAGCTCGTGCGGTTCGCGGACGACCCCCGGGTGCGGCACCGGATCGTGTTCCTGCCCGACTACGGCATGGCCATGGCCCGCAAGCTCTACCCCGGCTGCGACGTCTGGCTCAACAACCCGCTGCGGCCGCTGGAGGCGTGCGGGACCAGTGGGATGAAGGCGGCTCTCAACGGCTGCCTCAACCTCTCCGTCCTGGACGGCTGGTGGGACGAGTGGTTCGAGCCCGACTTCGGGTGGGCCATCCCGACCGCGGACGGCGCGGCGGCGGCCGACGAGGAGCGCCGCGACGACCTGGAGGCGGCCGCGCTCTACGAACTCGTCGAGCGGCGGGTCGCGCCGCGCTTCTACGACCGCGGCCCGGACGGGGTGCCGACCCGCTGGACCGCGATGGTCCGCAGGACGCTGGGCGACCTCGGGCCGAAGGTGCTCGCCGACCGCATGGTCCGCGAGTACGTGGAGCGGCTGTACGCCCCCGCCGCGGCGGCGCACCGCGCGCTCGACGACGGCGCGGCCCGGGAACTGGCCCAGTGGAAGGCCCGGGTGCGGGCCGCCTGGCCGAAGGTCGCCGTCCACCACGTGGAGGTCGGCGAGCTCGGCGAGGACCTCGGCGACGCCGAGCTCGGCGCGACGCTCGCGGTACGGGTGGGGGTGTCGCTCGGCGAACTGGGTCCCGACGACGTGGAGGTCCAGGCGGTCACCGGCCGCGTCACCCCCGACGACACCCTCGCCGACCCCCGGGTGTGCGCTCTGAAGCCCGCGGCCGGCACCCCCGACCTGGAGGGCCGGCGGATCTACGAGGGCTCCCTCGTTCTCGACCGCACCGGCCCCTTCGGCTGCACGGTCCGCGTCCTGCCGTCCCACCCGAGGCTCGCCTCGGCGGCGGAGCCGGGTCTGGTGACCTGGCCGGCGGACGCGGTGGCGGAGGGAGCGGGGCTGCTGCTGCGCTGACGCGCCGGTACGCGCGACCGCCCGGAGGGAACGAACCCTCCGGGCGGTCGACGTGCGGTGCCGTGCCGTGCCGTGCTGCCTACGGGAACGTCAGCTTGAAGCTGTTGATGTAGCCGGTGTCCTGGGCGGCCCTGTCCTGGACGCGGAGTTTCCAGGCGCCGTTGGCGACCTCGCTGGAGGCGTTGACGGTGTAGGTGGCGATCACGTTGTCGGCCGAGTCGGAGGACGAGTACGGCTTGAGGTTGTAGACCGAGCCGTCCGGGGCGACGAGGTCGACGACGAGGTCACCGCGCCAGGTGTGGACGATGTTCACGTCCACCTTGAGGGTGGAGGGCGCGTTGCCGGTGACACCGGTGACGTCGACCGTGGAGGTCACCGCGGCGCCGTTGTCCGGGATGGACACGTCGGCGGTGTTCTCGAAGGTCTTGCCGGTGCCGGGGTCGCCGCCGCCGGGACGGGAGCCCACGTTGACGCCGGCCCAGGCGTGCTCGACCGCCTTGACCTCGGCGCTGCCCGCGCCGTACAGCTCGGTGGCCACCGCGACCGTACCGGTGCGGGCACCGGCGTAGTTGGTGTTCGAGCTGAACTTGGTGGTGAGCGCCTTGAACCAGATCAGCGAGGCCTTGTCCCGGCCGATGCCGGTGACGGGCAGGCCGTCGGAGGTCGGCGAGTCGTAGCTCACGCCGTTGATGGTCTTGGCGCCGCTGCCCTCGGAGAGCAGGTAGTACCAGTGGTTGGCCGGGCCCGAGGAGTAGTGGACGTCGATCGAGCCGATGCCGGAGTACCACGCGTCCTTGGACGAGCCGTCCTTGCTCGGCTTGTCCATGTAGCGCAGCGGCGTGCCGTTGCCCCGGATGTCGATCTTCTCGCCGACGAGGTAGTCGCCCTTGTCCTGGGCGTTGTTGGCGTGGAACTCGACGGCCGCCGCGAAGATGTCGGAGGTGGCCTCGTTCAGGCCGCCGGACTCGCCGCTGTAGACCAGGCGCGCGGTGTTGGAGGTGAGGCCGTGCGTCATCTCGTGCGCGGCCACGTCGATGGAGGTCAGCGGCTTGGCGTTGTTCGCGCCGTCGCCGTACGTCATGCAGAAGCAGGAGTCCTGCCAGAAGGCGTTGACGTACGCGTTGCCGTAGTGGACCCGGGAGTACGGCGCGACGCCGTCGCCGCGGATGCCGTTGCGGCCGTGCACGTTCTTGTAGTAGTCCCAGGTGAGCGCGGCGCCGTAGTGGGCGTCGGCGCCCGCGGTCTCCAGGTTCTGCGGGGTGCCGTCGCCCCACACGTCGTCGGATCCGGAGAAGAGCGTTCCGGTGCCGGAGGTGCCGCGGTTGAGGTTGTACGTCCGGTGGTTGCCTCGGGCGGCGTCGGTCAGCGTGTACGGGCCGCTGCCGCTGGTGCCGAGGGTGACCTGGCCGGCGTACTGGGTGTTGCCCGTGCCGTTGTGGACGGCCTGCCACTCGTACAGCTTCTCGCCGGTGGTCGCGTCGGTGACGACGTGCAGCTCGTTCGGGGTGCCGTCGTGCTGGAGGCCGCCGACGACCGTCTCGTACGCCAGGACGGGCGAGCCCTGCGCCATCCAGACGACCTTGCGCGGGGCGTGCTCGGTGGTGGCCTTGTCCGCGCCCTCCGCCCTCGCCTCCGCCAGCGCCTGCTTCTCGGCGGCGGCCGGGGCGACGCTCATGGCGTTCACATCGATGTGCTTCAGCTCCGCACGGGACGCCTTGGTGACGCCCTGCGTCCGGCCGGCCTTGCTCTCGGCGACGATCAGGTCGCCACCGAGGACGGGGAGCCCGGCGTAGGTGCGCTCGTAGCGCGTGTGGGTCGTGCCGTCGCGGTCCTGGACGACGTCACGGACGACCAGCTTCTCCTGCGGGCCGAGGCCGAGGGTCTTGGCGGTCGCCGCCTTGTCCGCGTCGGCCGCGCGGATGAGCGCGGTGCGCTGGGCGGGGGAGAGGTCGGCCGGTAGCTTGCCCGGGTCGGCCTGGCTGCCCGACTGGGCTTTGGGGGCGAGGGCCCGGCCCTCGTCGGCGGTGGCGGCACCGGTCTGCACGCCCACGGCGAGCATGGCGGCGGCGGCGATCAGCGCGCCGGTGGCGGTGGCGCGACGGCTTGGCGTGGATCTCACGCGGACTCCTTTGCGAGGGGGGTACCGGTCGACGTGGGGGGTCGAACGGGCAGTGCAAACAGAGCTTTGATGCGCGAACAGTGATGCGAAGAGCCGGGGAGAGAGTGACAGTCATGAACGACCCGTGTCAGGAGCGCGTCAAGAAGTTGGCCGGAAATCGTCCGCTGCCCGAAAGGCCGTGTTCGTTCAGCGGACGTTTCGCCGTCCGGTACGGGACCGAGGGACCCGGCCCCGTCAGCCCACCAGGCTGTCGCGCCACGCCCGGTGGAGGGTCGCGAAACGGCCCTCGCCGTCCACGAGCGCCGCGGGCGTGCCGTCCTCGACCACCCGCCCCGCCTCCATCACCAGGACCCGGTCCGCGATCCCCACCGTCGACAGCCGGTGCGCGATCACCACGGCCGTGCGCCCCGCGAGCACCGTGTCCATCGCCCGCTGCACCGCCCGCTCGCCCGGCACGTCCAGCGAACTGGTCGCCTCGTCCAGGATCAGCACCGCCGGGTCCGCGAGCAACGCCCGGGCGAACGCCACCAGTTGCCGCTGACCCGCCGAGATCCGCCCGCCCCGCTTGCGTACGTCCGTGTCGTACCCGTCCGGAAGCCCGGCGATGAAGTCGTGCGCGCCGATCGCCTTCGCGGCGTGCTCGATCTCCTCACGGGTCGCGTCCGGCCGCCCGATCGCGATGTTCTCCGCGACCGTCCCCGAGAAGAGGAACGCCTCCTGCGTCACCATCACCACACCGCGCCGCAGTTCGGGCGTCGCCAGCTCGCGCAGATCGACCCCGTCGAGCAGCACCCGCCCCTCCGTCGGGTCGTAGAAGCGGGCGAGGAGCTTGGCGAGCGTCGACTTGCCCGCGCCCGTCGAGCCGACGACCGCGACCGTCTGCCCCGCCGGGATCGTCAGGTCGAAGCGGGGCAGCACCTCGCCCCCGGTCCGGTACGCGAACCGGACCCCCTCGAAGACCACCTCCCGCCCCGGGATCCCCGGCCGGGCGGCCGGCAGCGCGCGCGGCGAGACGGCCTCCGGCACGCCCGGCTCCTGCGCCAGCAGCCCCGCGATCTTGCCGAGCGAGGCGGCCGCCGACTGGTAGGAGTTGAGGAACATGCCCAGCCGGTCGATCGGGTCGTACAGCCGCCGCATGTACAGCACCGCCGCCGCGAGCACCCCCAGCGCCAGCGTCCCGTCGGCGACCCGGTACGCGCCCCACAGACACATTCCGGCCACCGCCGTGTTGGCGACGAGCCGGGAGCCGACGACGTAACGGGCCATCTCCAGGAGCGCGTCGCCGTTGCTGCGCTCGTGCCGGTGGTTGAGCGCCGCGAACTCGCTGTCGTTGGCCGGCTCCCTGCGGAACGCCCGCACCGGCCGGATCCCGTTCATCGTCTCCGCGAACTTCACGATCACGCCCGCGATCGCCGTGGACCGCTCGGCGAAGACCCGGTCGGCGCGCCGCCGGTACAGCCGCACCAGCAGATACAGCGGTACGAAGGAGGCGACGGCCACCGCCCCGATGCCCAGGTCCAGCCAGAGCAGCACCACCGAGATGGAGACGAAGGCGAGGACGACGCCGATCAGCTCCTGAAGCCCCTCGGCGAGCAGCTCGCGCAGCGACTCCACGTCGGTGGTGGAGCGGGAGATCAGCCGGCCGGAGGTGTAGCGCTCGTGGAAGTCCAGGCTCAGCAGCTGGGCGTGGCGGAAGATCCGGCCGCGCAGGTCGAGCAGTACGTCCTGGTTGACCCGGGCGGCGCCGCGGACGAAGGCGTACTGGAGGAGCCCGGCGCCGGCCGCGCAGAGGAGGTAGCCGAGGGCGACGGCGACGAGCGGCCCGTGGTCCCCCCGCCGGAAGGCCGGGACGCCGCTGTCGATGGCGTACGCGACGAGCAGCGGACCGGCCTGCACGGCGGCCTGCTGGAGGAGCAGCACGCACGCGGCGACACCGACGCGCACCCGGTGGGCGGAGAGCAGCGACCGCAGCAGGGCCCGGGTCGCCCCGGGGGCCGCGGGCAGATCGTCCCGGTCGAACGGGTCGCCGCCACCCGGCTGCCCCGTCCTTCCCGGCCCCGCCGTCCCGGCCGGTTCCGTCCCGCCCGGCCCCGCCTTCGCCGTGCTCGGCTTCGCGTCCGTCATCGCGCCTCGTCCTCCTCGTCCTCCTCGCCGGACATCAGCCAGGCGTACTCGGCGTTGCCGCGCAGCAGTTCGTGGTGGGTGCCCACGGCGGCGATCCGGCCCCCGGACAGCAGCGCGACCCGGTCCGCGAGCTGGACGGTCGACGGGCGGTGCGCCACGACCAGCGCGGTCGTCCCGCGCAGCACGTCCCGCAGAGCCGCTTCCACCAGCGCCTCCGTATGGACGTCCAGCGCAGACAGCGGGTCGTCGAGGACCAGGAAGCGCGGCCGCCCGACCACCGCCCGCGCCAGGGCCAGGCGCTGGCGCTGACCGCCGGAGAGGCTCAGCCCCTGCTCGCCGACCTGTGTGCCGGACCCCTCGGGGAGCACCGCGACGAAGCCGTCGGCCTGGGCGACCTCGAGCGCGCGCCGCAGCTCCGGCTCACCGGCCCCCGCCACCGCGCCCATCAGGACGTTCTCGCCGACGCTCGCCGAGAAGAGCGTCGGTTCCTCGAACGCCACCGACACCAGTGCGCGCAGCCGCTCGCGCTCCATCAGCGTGATGTCCTCGCCGTCGAGCAGGATCCGCCCGGCGGTCACCTCGTGCAGCCGCGGTACGAGGGCGGTGAGCGTCGTCTTGCCGGACCCCGTCCCGCCGACCAGGGCCAGCGTCTCGCCGGGCCGGATGTGCAGATCGATCCCGTCGAGCACGGGCGGGGCGTCGTCGGGCGCGTCCGGGTAGCGGAACGAGACGCCCTCGAACCGCACCCCGTCCCGTACGTCGTCCGGCGCCTCCTCCCGTACCCCCGCGGGCCGCCGCTCCGGACCCGGCCCCGCGGACTCCTCCGGTTCGTCCATCACCTCGAAGTACCGCTCGGTCGCGGTCGCCGCCTCCTGGCTCATCGCGAGGAGGAAGCCGATCGACTCCACCGGCCAGCGCAGCGCGAGCGCCGTCGACAGGAAGGCGACCAGCGTGCCGGCCGACAGCTCGCCGTCGGCGACCTGGACCGTGCCGAGGACGAGCGCCGCGCCGATGGCCAGCTCCGGAAGGATCGTGATGAGCGCCCAGATCCCGGCCAGCAGCCGCGCCTTCACCAGCTCGGTCGAGCGCAGCCGTCCGGCCAGCTCGCGGAAGGCGAGGGCCTGGCTGCGATGGCGGCCGAAGCCCTTGACCACACGGATGCCGAGGACGCTCTCCTCCACCACCGTGGTCAGATCACCGACCTGGTCCTGCGCCCGCCGGGCGACCACGGCGTACTTCGTCTCGAAGACGGAGCAGAGGATCACCAGCGGCACGACCGGAGTCAGCAGCACCAGGCCCAGCGTCCAGTCCTGCGCGAGCAGCAGGAGGTAACCGGCCAGGACCGTCACCCCGTTGACCAGCAGGAAGGTCAACGGGAAGGCGAGGAACATCCGTACCAGCATCAGATCGGTCGTGCCGCGCGACAGCAGCTGCCCCGAGGCCCACCGGTCGTGGAAGGCGATCGGCAGCCGCTGGAGGTGCCGGTACAGATCCGCCCGCATCCGCGCCTCGACCCCGGCCAGCGGCCGCGCCACCAGCCAGCGGCGGAAGCCGAAGAGCAGCGCCTCCGCGATGCCGAGCAGCAGCAGATACAGCGCGCCGAGCCACACCCCGCCCGGCTCGCCCGCGGCGACGGGCCCGTCCACCATCCACTTCAGGACGAGCGGAATGACGAGGGACAGGCACGAGGCGACGACCGCGACCACGGCGGCCGCCGCCCACCGTCCCCGCACCGGACGCACATAGGGCCACAGGCGCAGCAGCGCGCGCACGGCCGAGCGGTCGACGGGACCGCCGGCGGAATCCTGGGAAGGTGTCGGTTCTTCAGGCATCAGGGCCGAGCCTACGGTTCACCCCTGACAACCCTCACGTGGATTTCCGGCCCCCGCGCCCCCCGGACCGGTCGGCTCGCCTCACCCCCCGACCCGCAGCAGCACCACCGACCGCGCCGCCACCGTCACCCGCTCCCCGCCGCGGTGCACCGTCCCCGGCGCCCGGGTCTGGTCCTCCTCGGCGGTGTCCAGGACCAGTTCGTACGACTCCGCCCACGGCGGTCCCGGCAGCAGGTACTCCACCGGCTCGGCCCCCGCGTGCAGCACCGCCAGGAAGCTGTCGTCGGTGATCTGGCCGCCCCGCGCGTCCCGGCCCGGTATGTCGCGGCCCGACAGATACAGGCCGAGCGTCGCCCTGGGCGCGTACCAGTCCCCTTCGGTCATCTCCGCGCCGTCCGCCGTGAACCAGGCCAGGTCGCGCAGCCCGTCCGCGCCCTGCGGACGGCCGGAGAAGAACGCCCGGCGGCGCAGCACCGGGTGGGTGTGGCGCAGCGCGAGGAGCCGTCGGGTCAGTTCCAGCAGACCGCGCCGACCGGGGTCCTCGGGCAGCGACCAGTCCAGCCAGCTCGTCTCGTCGTCCTGGCAGTACGCGTTGTTGTTGCCGCCCTGGGTGCGCCCCATCTCGTCGCCCGCGACGAGCATCGGCACCCCGGTCGACAGCAGCAGCGTCGTGAGCAGATTGCGCAGTTGCCGCAGGCGCAGGGCGTTGACCTCCGGATCGTCGGTCTCGCCCTCGGCCCCGCAGTTCCAGGACCGGTTGTCGTTGGTGCCGTCCCGGTTGCCCTCGCCGTTCGCCTCGTTGTGCTTCCGTTCGTACGTCACCAGGTCGCGCAGGGTGAAGCCGTCGTGCGCGGTGATGAAGTTGACCGAGGCGTACGGCCGCCGGCCACCCCAGGCGTACAGGTCGCTGGAGCCCGACAGGCGGTAGCCGAGATCCCGTACGTCCGGCAGCGCGCCGCGCCAGAAGTCGCGCACGGCGTCGCGGTAGCGGTCGTTCCACTCCGTCCACAGCGGCGGGAACGCGCCGACCTGGTAGCCGCCGTTGCCCACGTCCCACGGCTCGGCGATCAGCTTGACCCGCCGCAGCACCGGGTCCTGCGCGATGACCGCGAGGAAGGGGGAGAGCATGTCGACGTCGTGCATCGAGCGGGCGAGCGCCGCCGCCAGGTCGAAGCGGAAGCCGTCGACGCCCATCTCCGTCACCCAGTAGCGCAGGCTGTCGGTGATCAGCCGCAGCACCTGCGGCTGGACGACGTGCAGGGTGTTGCCGCAGCCGGTGTAGTCGGCGTACCGGCGGGCGTCGTGCTGGAGCCGGTAGTAGCCGCGGTTGTCGATGCCCTTCAGCGAGAGCGTCGGCCCCAGCTCGCCCGCCTCCGCCGTGTGGTTGTAGACCACGTCGAGGATGACCTCGATCCCGGCGGCGTGCAGCGCCCGCACCATCCGCTTGAACTCGCCGACCTGCTGCCCCGCCGTCCCGGACGAGGAGTAGCCCGCGTGCGGGGCGAAATAGCCGATGGAGTTGTAGCCCCAGTAGTTGCGCAGCCCGCGCCGCAGCAGATGGTCCTCGTGCGCGAACTGGTGCACCGGCAGCAGCTCGACCGCCGTCACCCCCAGCCCTACCAGATGCTCGACGGCCGCCGGATGCGCCAGCCCCGCGTACGTGCCGCGCAGCTTCTCCGGGATGCCGGGGTGGAGCCGGGTGAAGCCCTTCACATGCAGCTCGTAGATGACCGAGTCCGGCCACGGGGTCTTCGGCCGGCGGTCGTCGGACCAGTCGTCGTCGTCGTGGACCACCACCCCCTTCGGCACGAACGGCGCCGAGTCCCGGTCGTCCCGCACCGTGTCCGCCACATGCTGCTGCGGCCAGTCCCGGACGTGCCCGTACACCTCCGCGGGCAGCGCGAAGTCGCCGTCCACCGCCCGCGCGTACGGATCGAGGAGCAGCTTGGCCGGATTCCAGCGGGCCCCGGTCCAGGGGTCCCAGCGGCCGTGCACCCGGTAGCCGTACCGCTGCCCCGGCCCCACCCCCGGCACGAAGCCGTGCCAGATCTCATGGGTCAGTTCGCTCAGCGGCAGCCGTCTCTCGGCGCCGTCGGCGTCGAAGAGACAGAGCTCGACGGCCTCCGCTCCACCGGCCCACAGCGCGAAGTTCGTCCCCGCCACCCCGTCGGGGCCGACGCGGCAGCGCGCCCCCAACGGGGTGGGCGCGCCCGGCCACACGGCCGGTCCGCGCCGTTCCACGACAGGGGAGGGCCGCTCCACGACCGGAGAGGACCGTTCACCCTCCCGCGACCCGTCCTCCTGTACCGCCTCCTGCTCGGCTGCGCTCGACACCTGTCCGGCCTCCCGCGGCTCGTCGGGCCCCGTGCTGTCCGGAGCGCGGCGTCCCGGCCGCGGCTTCCCGCACATGGTCCTCCCACCTGTTCTGCCCGTAGTGCCGCACTCCCAACATGACCCGCACGCACGTTTCCCCTGGAGGGTGGCCGTCGTTGGGCCGGGCGTGAAACACGTACTGAAGCGGGTGTGGGCCTGTCGTCCGGATCGGGAACCCGGAAAGGCCCGGAAGAAGGGGCCGAGGGCCGGTGCGGTGCTCGCCCTGGCGGCGGCGGGACTGGTGGTCGGGCTCGCGGGCTGCACGGGGACCGGCGACGGCGGCGGTCTCGGCGTATCGCTGCCGGGCAAGGCCCGGGCGCCGGGCGATGTCATCCGGATCAGCCCGGAGGACGGCAGCCGGGCCGTGCCGGCCGACGGCCCGATCGAGGTGAGGGTGGACAGCGGCCGGCTCGAACGGGTGACGGTCGTCCGGGTCGAGGACGCCCAGCGGGCCGAGGTGCCCGGAGCGATCAGCCCGGACGGGCTGCGCTGGCGGCCCGGGGCGGGCGTCCGGCTCGCGCCGGCCGCGAAGTACAGCGTGGACGCGGTGGCGCTCGACGCGCACGGCCGGCGCTCCGCCCGGCACACCACCTTCACCACGGCCGTCCCCGAACACCGCTTCATCGGCTACTTCAAGCCGGAGAACCGCTCCACGGTCGGCACCGGGATGATCGTCTCCTTCGCCTTCAACCGGCCCATCGAGAACCGGGCGGCGGTCGAGCGCGCCATCACGGTCACCTCCGACCCGCCGGTGGAGGTGGCCGGCCACTGGTTCGGCAAGGAGCGGCTCGACTTCCGCCCCGCCGAGTACTGGAAGCCGGGCACGAAGGTGACCGTCGAGCTGGCGCTGCGCGATGTCGAGGGCGCCCCCGGGGTGTACGGCATCCAGAGCAAGAAGGTCGGGTTCACCGTCGGGCGCTCGCAGGTCTCCCTCGTCGACGCGGCCGCGCACACCATGGAGGTGCGCCGGGACGGCGAGCTTCTCGCGACCCTGCCGATCACGGCCGGGGCGCCCAAGACGACGACGTACAACGGCAAGATGGTGGTCACCGAGCTGTACGACGTGACCCGGATGGACGGCCGGACGGTCGGCTTCGGTGGCGAGTACGACATCAAGGACGTGCCGCACGCCATGCGGCTCACCGAGTCCGGCACCTTCCTGCACGGCAACTACTGGGCCTCGGCGGACACCTTCGGCTCGGCCAACGTCAGCCACGGCTGTGTCGGTCTGCGCGACGTGAAGGGCGGCAGCGCCGACTCCCCGGCCGGCTGGTTCTTCGACCGGACGCTCATCGGCGACGTGGTGGAAGTGGTCAACTCCCGTGACCGAAAGGTCGCTCCCGACAACGGCCTCGGGGGCTGGAACATGGAGTGGAACCAGTGGAAGGCCGGTTCCGCCGTGCGGTGAGACTCCGTCATCCCCTCGCTGACCTGCACTGCCCGCGCACAACTGGGACTGAACAGTGACATTCACGTGGAACTTTCGTGTCCTGCGGTGTGATTATCTAGCGCCGTGTGCGCGGAGGACGCGCGCGGGGGTGCGGGCGTGGCGTGGCCAGGCCGTGCGAGGGGAGACGAACCATTGTGAACGGGCAGCCGATATCGGGGGCATCGGTCGGGACCACGCGGCGGGGAGGTCGACGTGGCGGGGCCGCCCGACTGCAGGCCGTGGCCGTGGGCGCCCTGCTTCTCGTCCTGACGGCGTGCGGGGGCGGGGACCCGGCGGGCGGGGGCAAGGGCGGGCAGGATCCGGCGGGGAGCGGCGGCGGCAAGCAGGAGACCGCGGCATCGCAGGCGGTCGTGACGATCGCGCCGAAGGACGGCGCCGAGTCGGTCGCCACCTCCGGCGCGCTGAAGGTGACGGCGGAACAGGGCAAGCTGACCACGGTCACGGTCGCCGACTCCAAGGGCACCGAGGTCGAGGGGAAGATCGCCCCGGACGGTACGAGCTGGCAGCCCGTCGGCCACCTGGCCGCCGCCACCCAGTACAAGGTCCACGCGATCGCGAAGGACGCCGAGGGCCGTGAGTCGGCGAAGGACACCACCTTCACCACCCTCGTCCCGAAGAACACCTTCATCGGCCACTACACGCCCGAGGACGGTTCCACCGTCGGCGTCGGCATGCCGGTCTCCATCAACTTCACCCGGGGCATCACCGACCCGGAGGCCGTGGAGAACGCCATCAAGGTGACGGCCGAGCCGTCGGTGCCGATCGAGGGCCACTGGTTCGGCAACGACCGCCTCGACTTCCGCCCGGAGAAGTACTGGGCCGCGGGCACCAAGGTGACCGTGGAGCTGAACCTGGACGGCGTCGAGGGCCGTCCGGGCGTCTACGGCAAGCAGAAGAAGAAGGTCAGCTTCACCATCGGCCGCCGCCAGGTCTCCACCGTGGACGCCAGCGCCAAGACGATGAAGGTCGAGCGCGACGGCAAGATCATCAAGACGATCCCGATCACCGCGGGCGCCCCGTCGACCACCACGTACAACGGTCAGATGGTCATCAGCGAGAAGTACAAGGTGACCCGCATGAACGGAGCCACGGTCGGCTTCGGCGGCGAGTACGACATCAAGGACGTGCCGCACGCCATGCGCCTGTCCACCTCGGGCACCTTCATCCACGGCAACTACTGGGCCTCCTCCGGGACGTTCGGCTCGGCCAACGTCAGCCACGGCTGTGTCGGTCTGCGCGACGCGCGCGGCGCCGGCGACAGCTCCACCCCGGCGGCCTGGTTCTACGACCGCTCGCTCATCGGCGACGTCGTGATCGTGAAGAACTCCAAGGACAAGCAGATCAAGCCGGACAACGGCCTCAACGGCTGGAACATGGACTGGTCGGAGTGGATCAAGTAGTCGTACGCGACTGAGAGCGGGCCCGGTGCTGTGACAAACGGCACCGGGCCGCTTCTCGTTAACGGCCACTAACCTGCCTCACATGACTGTGAACCTCGAAGTCGCCGAAGGCGTCGGCACCATCCGTCTCGACCGCCCTCCGATGAACGCCCTCGACATCGCCACCCAGGACCGGCTGCGCGAGCTCGCCGAGGAGGCGACCGACCGCGACGACGTGCGGGCCGTGATCCTCTACGGCGGCGAGAAGGTGTTCGCGGCCGGCGCGGACATCAAGGAGATGCAGGTCATGGACCACGCGGCCATGGTCAAGCGGTCGCGCGCGCTCCAGGACTCCTTCACCGCCGTCGCGCGCATCCCCAAGCCGGTCGTGGCCGCGATCACCGGCTACGCCCTCGGCGGCGGCTGCGAACTTGCCCTGTGCGCCGACTACCGGATCGCCGCCGACAACGCCAAGCTCGGCCAGCCCGAGATCCTGCTCGGTCTGATCCCCGGCGCGGGCGGCACCCAGCGCCTCTCCCGTCTCATCGGCCCGTCGAAGGCCAAGGACCTCATCTTCACCGGCCGGATGGTCAGGGCCGACGAGGCCCTGACGCTCGGTCTGGTCGACCGGGTCGTCCCGGCCGCCGAGGTGTACGAGCAGGCGCACACCTGGGCCGCCAAGCTCGCCCAGGGCCCGGCGCTCGCGCTGCGCGCCGCCAAGGAGTCGGTCGACCAGGGCCTGGAGGCCGACATCGACACCGGTCTGGCGATCGAGCGCACCTGGTTCGCGGGCCTCTTCGCGACCGAGGACCGGGAGCGCGGGATGCGCAGCTTCGTCGAAGAGGGCCCGGGCAAGGCCAAGTTCGTCTGACCCGGCGGCGGGGGCCCGGACCGGCGCCCCCCTTCCCGCCCATGCCGGTCGAATCCCCCCGGAATTCTCGATTCCGGGGGACAGATTCCCGGGGAACGGCCACGCGAACCCGTCCCTGCGGCCATGATGGGGGCATGGCGGGCCTGGAAGGTATGGAACAGCCGCGGCAGCAGCACGGCGGGGCGACCGCCGCACGGTGGGTACCGGCCGCCGAGGACGAAGAGGCCCTTGAGGCGCTGGAGTTGTACGGCAATCCGGCCGAAGGCGATGTGCGGCTGCCGTCCCGGCCCGAATCCGCCGCCATCGCCCGCCGGCTCACCCAGTGCGTCGTCCTGCGCCAGTGGGCGCTGAGCCCTCAGCTCGCCGAGCACGCCGTGCTCCTCGTCTCCGAGCTCGTCGGCAACGCCGTCCGCCACACCGGAGCGCGCGTCTTCGCGCTGCGCATGCTGCGCCGTCGCGGCTCCATCCGGATCGAGGTGCGCGACCCCTCGCGCGGACTGCCCTGCCTGATGCCCGTCCACGAGATGGACGTCAGCGGCCGCGGGCTCTTCCTGGTCGACAAGCTCTCCGACCGCTGGGGCGTCGACCTGCAGCCCCGCGGCAAGACCACCTGGTTCGAGATGAGGGTCTGCGACCGCTGAGCGCGGCCCACCGCTGAAAGCGGCCCGTACGCACAGAAGCCCCCGTCCGCCGTGATGCGGCGCCGAGGGGCTTCTGTGGGGAGCGCCGTGGACGGGGGGGGGTGTATCCACGGCCGCTGGAACGACCTGGCCCGGGTCAATGGGGGTCGTGTCCCCGACTATGGCAGACAAGGGGCCTTGTCACCAAAAGTTCCTACAAGGGCAAACTTCCCCATAACGGGACACATTGCGAATGAATCGTTGGTGACCTAGAGCACCCGCCTTGTAAACCATGAATAGATATGGGCATCACTGATTGTTTCATCGGGTCGCCCCGCATGCCAGACGGCTCTCGCGGCTCGGTAAACGTCCTGATATGGCTCAATCGCCATCTTTCGGGCATACCGGCCTTTAAATGATCGGGTGACCCTGCCCGACCGCCGCACCGCACTACGAGCCGGCACGGCCGCCGCCGTCGCCGGAGCCCTCACCACCGCCTGCGGCACACAGCCCCGCCCCCGGCGCACCCCGCCCGCCCCCGCGCCCGCCGCACCCGCCCCGCGCCACTTCCCCGGCCACCCCGCCGAGATCGCGCACGGCCCCCGCGACCGCCCCCGCGTCGCGCTCACCTTCCACGGCCAGGGCGACCCCGCCCTCGCCCGCACCCTCCTCACCCAGGCCGAGGAGACCGGCGCCCGGGTCACCGTCCTCGCCGTCGGCGGCTGGCTCGACCAGCACCCCCGACTCGCCCGCCGCATCCTCGACGGCGGCCACGACCTCGGCAACCACACCCAGCGCCACCTCGACACCACGACCATGACCGAGACCGAGGCGTACGCCGAGATCAGCGCCTGCGCCACCCGGCTGCGCCGGCTCACCGGCTCCATCGGCACCTGGTTCCGGCCCTCCCGCACCCAGCACGCCACCCCCGCCGTCCAGCGCGCGGCCCGGCGGGCCGGATACCCGCACGTCCTCTCGTACGACATCGACTCCCTCGACTTCACCTCGCCCGGCGCCCCGGCCGTCGTCGCCAACGTCACCCGGCGGATCCACAACGGATCAGTCGTGAGCCTCCACTTCGGCTACGCGGACACCGTCGCCGCCCTGCCCCTCCTCCTCGCCGACCTCGACCGCCGCGGCCTGCGCGCGGTGACCACCACGGAGCTGCTGACCTGATGCTGCCTCTCACCAAGCGTTCGAAGAGCCTCCTCGCCGCCGCGCTGCTCGCCGCGCTCGCCGGCTGCGGAACCGCCGACACCGGCACCGGCCCCCAGGGCGGAGCCCGCAAGGAAGCCGCCGCGCTCCCCGCCGCGACGAAAAACGCAGCCCCGCCCGGCCTGCCCGGCATGCCGCCGGTCCTCGACCCCAAGGACGTGTACGCCGCCGACCGGCCGAACAACCTCTCCCCGGTGGTCAAGAACTTCCCGCACCGGGTCTACGTCCCCAACACCAACTCCAACACCGTCTCGGTCATCGACCCGGCGACCTACCAGGTCATCGAGACCATCCCCGTCGGCATCCAGCCCCAACACGTCGTGCCCTCCTGGGACATGAAGACCCTCTGGGTGAACAACAACCGCGGCCACACCCTCACCCCGATCAACCCCGCCACCGGCGCCGCCGGCGACCCGGTCGAGGTCCACGACCCGTACAACCTCTACTTCACACCCAACGGCAAGTACGCCGTCGTCATGGCCTCCCTCGACCGCGAACTCGTCTTCCGCGACCCCCACACCATGGAACGGAGGAAGACCGTCCCCGTCACCTGCTACGGCGTCAACCACGCCGACTTCTCCGCCGACGGACGGTACTTCATCGTCTCCTGCGAGTTCTCCGGCGAACTGCTCAAGGTCGACACGGAGAAGATGGAGGTCGTCGGCCAGCAGAGACTGCCCCTCGAAGGCGCGATGCCGCAGGACGTGAAGATCTCCCCCGACGGCAAGACCTTCTACATCGCCGACATGATGGCCCACGGCATGTGGGTCCTCGACGGCGACAAATTCACCACCCCCAGCCTCCTGCCGACCGGCAAGGGCTGCCACGGCCTCTACATCTCCCGCGACTCCAAGGAGATGTACGTACCCAACCGCGGCGAAGGATCCATCTCCGTCTTCGACTTCGCGCAGAACAAACTCACCAAGAAATGGTGGCTGCCCGACGGCGGCTCCCCCGACATGGGCGGCGTCTCCGCCGACGGCAAGGTCCTGTGGCTCTCCGGCCGCTACGACTCCGAGGTCTACGCCATCGACACCACCACCGGCCGCCAACTCGCCCGCATCCCCGTCGGCAGCGGCCCCCACGGCCTGGCGGTCTACCCCCAGCCCGGCCGCTACTCCCTCGGCCACACGGGAATCTTCCGTTGATTCCAGGGCTCGGTTCGCCTCCGGGCGCTGGGTGCCGGGCTCACAGGGCCGTGCGTGCTCGGTCGCTCGTTCCTCGCGACCTGTGCGCGCTCGACCCTGTTCCCCCGGCGCGCCCTTCGGCTCACTCGCCGGGCGGTCGTAGAGGCCCAGGGGGCACCGGCTCACTCGCCGGGCGGTCTACGGGGTCGCTCGGTCAGCCGGCGATGAGCAGGGCCTCGGAGGCGACCGGGCGGTAGCCCGCCGCCTGGAAGACGCGGACGCTGCGGGCGTTGCCCGGTGACTGCTGGGCCCAGACCACCTCGTCCGGAGTCAGATGGCGGGCGGCGATGGCCAGCGCCCGGCCCAGACCGCGGTGCCTCACCCGCTCGTCGACCTCGATCGCCGCCTCCCAGCGCCCGGCCACGCCCCGCCCGAGGATCACCACACCGCCGTCGGCCGCCCACACCCGTACGTCGTCACGGAACTTCATCGCCCGTGCCACCCGCGGATGCTCCGGATCCTCGATCTCCCGCAGCGCCAACTCCGGCTCGCCCGGCAGCGCCGGAGCGACCGTCAGCAGATCGATCGTGTTCATGTGCCGGCCCGTCCGCCGCATCAGGGCCGCGAGGAACCCCGGGTTCATCGAGGCCGCCAGCGGGTCGCCCGACGCGGCCGCCAGCTCCGCCCGCACCCATCCCGGGTCCTCGTCCGTGAAGACCACCGAATGCGCCGTGAAGGCCAGCACCCCGGCGTCCCGCCCGTTCGGCTGCGGCACCACCACCGTCGTTCCGTCCGGCGCCGGGAACCGCCCACGCGCCGCCGCCGCCAGGATCCGCGCCACATCGCTGCTCATACCCCCATGATCCGCCACCCGGCGGCCCGATAATCTGAGCCCCGTCATCGCAGCATCGAGAAGGGGCGGAAACAGTGGCGGACATCGAGTCGGCACGCAGGGCGTTCGAGCGGTTCGACGTGGACGGGGACGGCCTCATCACCGCCGCCGAGTACAAGAGCGTCATGGCGCAGCTGGGCGACTTCCACGTCACCGAGACGGTCGCCGAGGCGCTGATCAACCAGCGCGACGGCAACGCCGACGGCAAGCTCTCGTGGGACGAGTTCTGGGCGCACCTCGACAAGGGCACCACGCAGGCCTGACCACCGGGCGGGGACGGGCGGCTCGCGCGTACGTACGTGAGTTGCCGCCCGTCCGGCCCTCGGTGACGATCGTCCGGTGACGCCTCCCGGACCCATAGGCACCCCGATACGTCTGACGGCGGCCGTCCTCGGAGCGCTCGCCGTCCTCACCGTCGCCCTGCTGGGCGCCGGATTCGCCCAGGCGGGCACCGGAGAGCTCCCGATCCCCGCCGCCGGCACCACCACGCTGCTGCGGATGTTCGTCCTGGCCGCCCTCGCGGTCCACCTCGGCGAACTCGCCGGCGTCCGGCTGGCCGGCCGCGGCCCGCTGCCGCGCCGCTGGTCCGTGCCCGCCGCGCTGCTCGGCGCCGCCGCCTCCGCCGCACTCCTCCTGCTCCTCGCCGCCGTCAGCGGCCTCGGCCTCACCACCGTGTACGGCATGCGCGAGGGCCGGCTGCTCCTCGTCACGGCCAACGCCTTCGCCCTCGCGGCCCTGTGCGCCGCCGGCCGCCGCCCCGCGCTCGCGCTCCTCCCGCTCGCCGCCGTGATCGGCGCCGAGGCGCTGCGCGCGCACCCGGAGACGTACAGCCCCGCGGTCGGTGTCTCGCTCACCGTCGTCCACCTGACGGCGGCCTCGCTCTGGTTCGGCGCCCTGCTGTACGTCCTGCGGACCATGCGAATACGGCGGGGCGGCCGCGAGGTGCTCGTCCGCTACGCCCGGACGGCGGCCTTCCTCTACGCCGCCCTCGTCGTCACCGGCACCCTCTCGACCCTGCGCCGCCTGCCCCTGGACGTCGTCCTGGCCACGGCGTACGGCAGGGTCCTGCTGGCCAAGGTCGCCCTGGTCGGCGTGGCGAGCGTGCTCGCTCTGACCGCCCGGCGGCGCATGCTCCGGGGCCAGGACGCCCAGGCGCCCGCCAGGATCGAACTGGGGGTGCTGGCGGCGATCGTGCTGATCTCCGCGGTGCTCACGGTCGTGCCGGACCCGCACTGGCTCAGCCCCGCGTGACCCGGCGGGCGACCACGCCCCGGTCACCCGAACGGCGGTACGGAGCCCCGCCGGCCCGACCTGCCCGACGGCCCTGGTGCGGGCCGCCCTCGACCGCGTACCGTGCCCGTGCATTCTGTCGAACACATGGGTGGGGATGAGGGGCGTCGTGACAAGCACGCGAAGGCTGTTCCTGGGGGCGTTCACGGCGGGGGCCGTGACGGTGGCGGCGGGATCCGGAACCGCGTCGGCGGCCGAGACGGGGAGCCAGGCGGAGGAGGACGTGGTCTTCGCGGGCGAGGTGAAGGCCCGCAACTTCATGACCGAGGCAGGCACCACGTCGACCTTCCGGACGACGTCCACGGCGACGACCTGGAAGCTGCACGCGCTGACCGTGCTGCAGGACGGTGTGGCCGGGAACGGCGTCGCTCTGAACATCGACTCCAAGAACCCGGACGATTCGGCGATGTACCTGTCCGGCACGGAGAAGGCCCGGGGCACGCTCAAGATCCTGCACCGCGGCTACCGGGACGCCTCGGACGGGGGCGCAGCCGCGGTCTCCATCTACCTGGAGACGACCGGGGCCGAAGAGGACAAGGCGGGCGGGACCGCCGCCCAGGGCATTCTCGTCACCCACACCACCGGGGCCACCAAGGGCAACCTCATCACCCTGCGGAACAACGCCGTGGACGACTTCGTGGTGAAGGGCTCAGGAGCGGTGGGCATCGGTGTCCCGATCGGCGCCACGCCCCGCGGCCGCGTGGAGATCGCCCAGCGCGACTCCCTGATCGGTCTGCTGATGCAGGCCAACACGGACCCCGACAGCCGTCTGGTGGAGCTCCGCGACCGGGCGGGCACAGCCAAGGTGCGGGTCCTCAACAGCGGGACGCTCGCCGCGCACAACGCCCAGTTCGGAGTCGCCGGTGCCGAATCGTTCGGCGGCGGCGACGGGGTCGTCGGCATCCGCAACGCCACCACCCCGCCCACCACCAAGCCGTCGAACGGCGGCGTCCTGTTCGCCGAGGGCGGCGCGCTCAAGTGGCGCGGCTCGGCCGGCACCGTCACCGTCATCGCCCCGGCCTGATCCGCACGCGACTCTTCGAGGCACCCATGGAACTCACTCCCGAGCAGCTCGTGTCCGAATTCCAGGACGCGGTGATGGAGCTGTACTTCGCCCGCAAACGCATCGCGCACCTCGAGGCCGAGAACGCGGCTCTCAGGCAGCGGCTCGCCCTCGCCACCGAGCCACCCGCCACGGAGGGCCCCTGACCCCACCGAAAGCGACGAACGCGCACCTGGCACGCACGCTCTCCCCATACTCCGTGTGGCCCTGTCGGGAACGGCGTACGGGTGTGGGGCGCCGAACGACGTCCTAGGCTCGGCTGAGTCGGGGGCTGCGTCGTCCGGATCTCTGCGAGGTGCTGAGCGTGTGGAAACGTGTCGCGCGGGCTACCGCAGCTGCTTCGCTCATTGCCCTGGCGGTTGTCCCACCGGCAGGGGCGGTGTCCCCAGCGGCGAAGTTCGATGCTCAGGCAGAGGCTATCTGCGCCACGGCGAAGGGGCATCTGTACGCCGGGTCACTTGAGCGGGCGAAGGAGCTCTACACCTCGGTGGAGGCAAGTGACGGGGAGGAGAACTGTGCCGTCGACGGCCTGAAGAGCGTCGCAGTGCAACGCCAGCTGGCAGCGGTGTGGGTCACCGAGGGGCAGAGACTGATCCGTACCGGAGACCTCGACAGGGCAAGGACCGCGTTCAAGGTCGGATTGAGGAAGGACCGGGGCAACGCCGAGGCCGCGGCGGGTATCGCGCAGGTGGCCAGGCTCAAGGAACGTCCGCACCCCACCGCATCGAGCAACTGGGATCGCTTCTACGAAGACTGGGTGAAGCTGCTCGGCCGGCTGGTGCTGTTCAGCGCCGTCGCACTGGCCGTCCTGTACGCGCTCGCCGGCATGGCCTCGCGCGTCTTCGTGAGGGTCAACGCGGTCGCGTGGCCGACTCCTCTGAAATGGATCGTGGGTGGCGTCGGCTCCTCCCTGATCTTTGGCGCGGGGGTGATGCTTCCGCTCTTCGCGATGTTCGAGCCGTTCACCCCCGGAGGGCCATTGATCGGATGCGCGGGCGCCGTGAGTGTGGCGATCGCGCTGGGCGCTGTCGTGCTGGTCCTGGGGACGACGATCCGCAAGCCCCCGCACGACTGGAAGCACTGGTTGGGCCTGCTGATCTGCCTCGTCGCCGCAGCCGTTACGGCTTGCGCCCTGCTCACGGTCCCCCTGGGCCATGAGACACGCCTCATGGTGGCCTACATCGTCCTCGCGTTCGTCGGCGTCCTGCTGACGGGGGCCGCGTTGGGGCAGAACCTGCGACTTCAGGTCGAGGTGCAGAAGGCCGACGGCGCGGTGAGCGCGGCCGCCACCGATTACCTGCTCGCCCGGATGAAGGGACTCGGCACCGAGTCGCCGAAGGCGCTCGACCGTGCCACCTCGGCGCTGACCACCACGCCGCTCAGCAAGATCACCAGCGAGGAACTGAGCGCGTTGCCCGCCGGGAAGATCGCGGGTGCGCTGTCTCGTCTCTTCTTCACGCTCAGACCGGACCTCACTTGGAGGGCACGGGTCACGCTCGTGGACGACGACCGCGTCGCCATCAGCCTGTCCCGCAACGGCCGCCACGTCCAGAGTGTGGTCTTCAGCAGACCCGATCTCGGCCTCGCGGCGATCCCCACCGGGTCGGAGGAGGCCCAAAGCCCGGCCGCTCGGGATCGTGCCTGTGCCCAGATGCTCACCGGGGCCGCCGCCTTCATCCTGCTGCGGCTCAGCGAGGCGCATTTGGAGCTCCAGGACGATCTGTGTGGGGCCCGGCACTGGAAGAGCGTCGCGCTGCAGGTCATCGCCCGGAGCAAGTCACTCATCGACGAGGTCGAGGATCAGCGTGCGGAACGCGTGAAGCTGCTGAGCAGAGCCATGGATCAAGACCCTGAGTACCTGCTGGCGCGCTTCGAGTACATGTGGGCGGCCTATGAGCGCATTCCCCCGGAAGAGACGGACCACGCCGCGTTCGCGAAGTCGATCGATCAGCAGTACGTCACTTCAGGCCTAGCGGAGAAGGGAGACGCGGCCGAGGGTTGGGCTCCGCTGCGGATCCGGGTCATGTACAGCAGCGCCACTCAATGGCTCAACGGCTATGTGGCCGGCGGCAAGAGCGACGTGACCGCGCTGCGGGAAGCAGCGCGGTCCGCGGCGGAGCTCAACCGTCTGTGTACGTTCCCTTGGAAGAGAGAACAGTTGACTCGGCAGTCCGAACAGATGCTTCCCTTCGCCGAGAACCTGATGCACAGCGTCGAGGCGCTGTGCGGATGCGCCCCCCAAGCGGACGCGGCATGGCTGCACCCCCACGAGCATGCTCCTCCCTCACCGCGGCTGACGTACGACCACGCCTGCCTGGATTGTTTTCTGGCGGACCTGGGTCAGAACCGTGCGCTACGGCTGCGGGAGGCGGTCGAAGACCTGGAGTTCGCTGTCGCCACCGACGAGGACAAGAGCTCCGCGGCCACCGATCCCTGTTTCGGCGACCTGCGGGCCGACGACCGGTTCAGGCGCCTGGTGGGTACGACCCCGCCGGCGCACTTCCTGGACCTTACGGTGCTCGCCGCGTACAAGGAGCCGCTGACGGAGGCCGGAATCATCTCCGCCTCAGACCTCCTCCGTAAGACGGGGAGCAGCACGCAGCAGGCCCGGCTGGCGGATTACCTGAAGGTCTCTCCCGTGGTGGTCGACCGGCTCCGCGAGGTGGCGATGCTCGCTCGGATCCATCCGGACCTGAGCGACCCTCGCATGCTGCACCTGCTCATCGCTGTGGGCGCTGGCTCCCCGGCGGCTCTTCGCGAAGCGGCCCGTGGACACTGGAAGCGACTGATCAGACAGATCCGTGACCAGGCTGCTCAGGACCAGATGAGTCCGCGCGGTGTGAGGATGCCATGGTTCTGGCTAGTCGCCGCCCGCCGCTGACCGGCTGGAAGGCGGCCAACGCGCCGGTCATGGCCTTATCACCTCAGCACTCGATGATGTTCACCGCGAGACCGCCCCGCGCGGTCTCCTTGTACTTCACCGACATGTCGGCGCCGGTCTCCTTCATGGTCTTGATGACCTTGTCGAGGGAGACCAGGTGGCTGCCGTCGCCGCGCATCGCCATCTTCGCCGCCGTGACCGCCTTGACCGCCGCCATGCCGTTGCGCTCGATGCACGGGATCTGGACCAGGCCGCCGACCGGGTCGCAGGTCAGGCCCAGGTTGTGCTCCATGCCGATCTCGGCGGCATTCTCCACCTGCTCCGGGGTGCCGCCGAGCACCTCGGCGAGGGCGCCGGCCGCCATCGAGCAGGCCGAGCCGACCTCGCCCTGGCAGCCGACCTCGGCGCCCGAGATCGAGGCGTTCTCCTTGAAGAGCATGCCGACCGCGCCGGCCGCGAGGAGGAAGCGGACCACGCCGTCCTCATCGGCGCCTGGCACGAAGTTCATGTAGTAGTGCAGGACCGCCGGGATGATGCCGGCCGCGCCGTTCGTCGGGGCGGTGACCACCCGGCCGCCCGCGGCGTTCTCCTCGTTCACGGCCATCGCGTAGAGAGTGATCCACTCCATCGCGAGCGCCGCCGGGTCGCCCTCGGAGCGCAGCTTGCGGGCCGTGTTCGCGGCGCGGCGGCGGACCTTGAGACCGCCGGGCAGGATGCCCTCGCGGGACATGCCGCGCGCGACGCACGCCTGCATCACCCGCCAGATCTCCAGGAGGCCCTCGCGGATCTCCTCCTCGGTGCGCCAGGCCTTCTCGTTCTCCATCATCATCGCGGAGATCGACAGGCCCGTGTCCTTCGCCAGGCGCAGCAGCTCGTCACCGGTACGGAAGGGGTACTTCAGGACCGTGTCGTCCGGGACGATCGGGTTCTCGCCCTGGACCGCGTCCTCGTCGACGACGAAGCCGCCGCCGACCGAGTAGTACGTCTTCTCCAGGACCAGGGCGCCCTCGGCGTCGTACGCGAAGATCGTCATGCCGTTGGCGTGGTACGGCAGCGCCTTGCGGCGGTGCAGGATCAGGTCCTCGTCGAAGTCGAAGGGGATCTCGTGGGCCCCGACCAGGTTGATCCGGCCGCTCGACTTGATCCGCTCGAACTCCTCGTCCGCCTTCTCGACGTCGACCGTGCGCGGAGAGTTGCCCTCCAGGCCGAGCAGGACGGCCTTCGGGGTGCCGTGGCCGTGGCCGGTGGCGCCGAGGGAGCCGTACAGCTCCGCCCGTATCGAGGCGGTGTGGGCGAGCAGGCCCTCGTTCTTCAGCCGGCGGGCGAACATCCGCGCCGCACGCATCGGACCCACCGTGTGGGAGCTGGACGGGCCGATGCCGATCGAGAACAGGTCGAAGACCGAGATGGCCACGGGGAACTCCTTGTGGGGGTGGTAGACGCCGTTGTCTGCCGGGGTGGTGCAGAACGCAGCGGAGCGGGGAAACGGGCTGGGGCACCGCGCTCACATTCCATTGTGCGCGGTGCCCCGGAGCTTTCGTACGAACGAGACCTGGAACTAAAGCGTACGAAATTACTTCAGGCCGGGGTACAGCGGGTGCTTCTCCGCGAGCGCGGTCACCCGGGCCTTCAGCGCCTCGGCCTTGTCGGCGTCGAAGCCGGGCTTGAGGGCCTCGGCGATGATGTCGGCGACCTCGGTGAAGTCGTCGGTGCCGAACCCGCGGGTCGCGAGCGCCGGGGTGCCGATCCGCAGGCCGGAGGTGACCATCGGCGGGCGCGGGTCGTTCGGGATGGCGTTGCGGTTGACCGTGATGCCGACCTCGTGGAGACGGTCCTCCGCCTGCTGCCCGTCGAGCTCGCTGTCGCGCAGGTCGACCAGGACCAGGTGGACGTCGGTGCCGCCGGAGAGGATGGCCACGCCGTGCTCGGTGACATCGGCCTTGACCAGGCGCTCGGCGAGGATGCGGGCACCCTCGACCGTGCGCTGCTGGCGCTCCTTGAACTCCTCCGAGGCCGCGACCTTGAAGGAGACCGCCTTGGCCGCGATCACATGCTCCAGCGGGCCGCCCTGGAAGCCGGGGAAGACCGAGGAGTTCAGCTTCTTCGCGAAGTCCTTCTTGGCCAGGATGATGCCGCCGCGCGGGCCGCCGAGCGTCTTGTGCGTGGTGGAGGTCACCACGTCCGCGTACTCGACCGGGTTGGGGTGCAGCCCGGCCGCGACCAGGCCGGCGAAGTGGGCCATGTCGACCCACAGGTAGGCGCCGGTCTCGTCCGCGATACGGCGGAAGGCGGCGAAGTCCAGCTGGCGCGGGTAGGCGGACCAGCCCGCGATGATCACCTTGGGGCGGTGCTCCTTGGCGAGGCGCTCGACCTCGGCCATGTCGACCAGACCGGCGGCGTCGACGTGGTAGGCGACCACGTTGAACTGCTTGCCGGAGAAGTTCAGGCGCATGCCGTGGGTGAGGTGGCCGCCGTGGGCCAGGTCCAGACCGAGGATGGTGTCGCCGGGCTGGGCCAGGGCGAACAGCGCGGCCTGGTTGGCGGAGGCGCCGGAGTGGGGCTGGACGTTGGCGTACTCGGCGCCGAAGAGGTCCTTGACCCGGTCGATCGCGATCTGCTCGGCGACGTCCACGTGCTCGCAGCCGCCGTAGTAGCGGCGGCCGGGGTAGCCCTCGGCGTACTTGTTGGTGAGAACGGAGCCCTGGGCCTCCATGACCGCGACCGGAGCGAAGTTCTCCGAGGCGATCATCTCGAGGGTGGACTGCTGACGGTGGAGCTCGGCGTCGACAGCGGCGGCGACGTCCGGGTCCAGCTCGTGAAGAGGGGTGTTCAGCACAGACATGAATCGATCCCTAAGGGGTCTCAGTTCCCGGCGGAGAACTCGGCGTACTCGTCGGCGGAGAGCAGGTCGTCCGGCTCGCCCGTGACGCGTACCTTGAACAGCCAGCCACCCTCGAACGGAGCGGTGTTCACCAGGGAGGGGTCGTCCACGACGTCCTGGTTGGCCGCCACGACCTCGCCGGTGACGGGGGAGTACAGGTCGCTGACGGACTTCGTCGACTCCAGCTCGCCGCAGGTCTCGCCCGCGGTGACCGTGTCGCCGACCTCGGGGAGCTGGGCGTAGACGACGTCACCGAGCGCGTTGGCCGCGAACTCCGTGATGCCGACCGTCGCGACGCCGTCCTCGGCGTCCGACAGCCACTCGTGCTCCTTGGTGTAGCGCAGCTGCTGGGGGTTGCTCATGACCTGATTCTCCTGGATCGGGGGAGTGCTGATGAACGTGGGTCTTGCGGGATGAGACGAGAGGTGAGACGGGCGGTGGGACGGGTCCCGCCGGGAAACGTCACTTCCGGCGCTTGTAGAACGGCAGCGCCACGACCTCGTACGGCTCGTGGGTGCCGCGGATGTCCACACCTACACCCGGCGTGCCCGGCTCGGCGTGCGCCGCGTCCACGTACGCCATGGCGATCGGCTTTCCGAGGGTCGGGGAGGGGGCGCCGGAGGTGACCTCGCCGACGACCTCGCCGTTCGCGACGACCGGCATCCCGGCGCGCGGGACCCGGCGGCCCTCGGCGACCAGGCCGACGAGCTTGCGCGGCGGGGCGGTCTCGGCGCGCTCGGCGGCCTTCTCCAGCGCCTCGCGGCCGACGAAGCGGCCGTCGTTGGTCGTCTTCTCGAACTTGACCACCCGGCCGAGACCGGCGTCGAACGGCGTCAGGGAGGTGGTCAGCTCGTGCCCGTAGAGCGGCATGCCCGCCTCCAGGCGGAGCGTGTCACGGCAGGACAGACCGCAGGGGATCAGACCGACCGGGGCGCCGGCCTCCGTCAGCGCCTTCCAGACGCCCTCGGCGTGCTCGGGCTTCAGGAACAGCTCGAAGCCGTCCTCGCCGGTGTAGCCGGTACGGGCGATCAGCGCGGGGACCCCGGCGACCGTGCCGGGCAGACCGGCGTAGTACTTCAGCCCGTCCAGGTCGGCGTCGGTCAGCGACTTCAGGATGCCGGGGGACTCGGGGCCCTGGACGGCGATCAGCGCGTAGGCGTCACGGTCGTCACGCACGTCGGCGTCGAAGCCGGCCGCCCGCTCGGTGAGCGCGTCCAGGACGATCTGCGCGTTGGAGGCGTTGGCGACGATCATGTACTCGCGCTCCTGGAGCCGGTACACGATCAGGTCGTCCAGGATGCCGCCGTCCTCCTGGCAGATCATCGTGTAGCGGGCCCGGCCCACGCCCACCGTGGAGATGTTGCCGACCAGCGCGAAGTCGAGCAGCTCGACGGCCTGCGGCCCGGCGACGGTGATCTCCCCCATGTGGGAGAGGTCGAAGAGACCCGCCTTCGTGCGGACGGCGTTGTGCTCGTCCCGCTCGCTGCCGTAACGCAGCGGCATGTCCCAGCCCGCGAAGTCGGTCATGGTCGCGCCCAGGGAGCGATGCAGGGCATCGAGGGCAGTCAGGCGGGGTGCAGTGCTCATGGGTGTGGCTCCCGGATCCCAGGGCGAAAAAAATCATGACGGACGAGGACGATCCTCCCCATCTGTCATGGAACCTGAGAGGTTCACCGAGAGCATCCTCGGCTTGCACCTTGGGTGGGGCGCGACGACGCGCCCGCTTTTCAGATCTGCCTCATCCGCGCGGTACGGGGCCTGAGAGATTCAAGGGAGGGTCTTGCTCCTTCGGCGCCCGGACTGCTACAGCACTGCTACAGCCTGTCCGGGACTCTCCCGCGCGGATTCGAGCGGCCGGTATGTGGTTGTGTGCGCTTGGCGCGCACATCATTGCACGCGGGTCCTGATCGGCAAATCGCTTGTGCCTCATTACCGTCTCTTTACACTTCTTGGGGAAGGGTCTTCAGGACCCGACAGGGGGAGAAGCGATGACGTTCCAGCGAACCGGCGCCTACGCGGCCACCGGCATACCGGCCCAGCGCGCCCGGGCCAGGACCCGCCGCCGCGCCGCCGCGCGCCTGCTCCGCGACCTGCGCGACCGGGACGGGCGCGGCCCGAGCGTGCTCGCCTTCGCCGCCGGCGACCTGGTGGTCGTCTCCGGGCTGCCCGGCAGCGGCAAGTCGACGCTGCTGCGCCAGGCCGCCGACGGACGCGGCATCGACTCGCAGGACGCCCGCGAGCGCTGGGAGGCGCGGATGCCCCGCTTCCTGCCGTACGCCGTCTACCGCCCGCTGGTACGCGTCTCGCACTACGCCGGGCTGCGCCGCGCCCTGCGCGCCGGCCGGAGCGTGATAGTCCACGACTGCGGCACCCAGTCCTGGGTGCGCAACTGGCTCGCCCGCGAGGCCCGCCGCCGCGGCCGCTCCCTGCATCTGGTCCTGCTCGACGTCACCCCCGCCGCCGCCCGCGAGGGCCAGCGGGAGCGGGGCCGCGGGGTGTCCGGGTACGCCTTCGCCCGCCACCGCCGGGCGGTCGGCCGGCTGCTGCGCTCCGTCGAGGCGGGCCGGCTGCCCCGCGGCTGCGCCTCGGCGACCCTGCTCGACCGGGACGCCGCGGGCGCACTCCGGAAGATCGCCTTCCGGGACACGCACTGACCGGCGGGGGAGCGGCGGCGTCCCGGACCGGCCCGCTCCGTACGCTTGTGGCCACGACGGCGCCGGGGCGGCGTTAGGGTTCTGCCCCGAGGGCGCGTGACCAGACGCGTGAGAAGGGGAAACCAGACCGTGGACGTTACGTGGCCGGGCAATGAGCTCGAAGAGGTACTGGCCGCCTCGCTCGGCAATCCCGCCGCGGGCGGCCGGCTCGTCGAGGTCCTCGGCCGCAGCCCCGTCTGGGTGCCGCTGCCCAACGGCGGCAGCCCCGAGAGCACCGACCTCGACCTGCCCACGATGGAGATCGACGGCATCCCGTACGTCCCCGTCTTCAGCTCCGAGCAGCAGTTCCTGGCCTGCGTCGGCAGCCACATGTCCTTCACCGTCGCGCCCGCCCGCGAGTTCGCCCGCGGTCTGCCGCCGCAGCTCGGCATCGCCGTGAACCCCGGCGGCACCGTCGGCGCCCCGCTGCCCCCGCCCGCCGTCGCCGAACTCTGCCGGGCCGGACGCACCCCGCTGGACGGCCCCGCGAGCGGCGGCCGGGTGCGGCTCTTCGAGCCCGACTGGCAGGACGACCCCGTCGACTTCCTCTCCGCCGCGGCCGCCGAGTTCGAGGCCACGGGCGTCGTCCTCACCGCCCGCCGCGCCCTCGCCAGCGTCGAGGGCACCGAACCCGCCCTCTTCGTCGGCGTCCAGCTCGCCGGCTGGGACGGCGTCGACCGCAACGCCCCGCTCGACGCCCTCGGCCGCGCGCTCGGCCGGGTCGAGGTGGCCTGGCCGGTCAATCTCATCCTCCTGGACGTTGCGCAGGACCCCGTGGCCGACTGGATGCTGGACCGGGTGCGCCCCTTCTACCAGCGGACCGACGGCTGAGCGGGGCAGCACGGCAGTGAGCGTCATTAAGCTGGACCGGTGGACGGAAGAGGGGCGGGACACAGGGTGAGCGCGTCAGGCACCGCTGCGGCCGGACAGGTCGAGCACATGCTGCGCCAGGTGGCACCCGGACGCTACGAAGCGTACGAGCGACTGCTGCACGCCCTCGCGGACGGCGACGTCTGGATGCTGCTCTGGCACGGCCAGGCCGGCTCGCCCGACGCCCAGTACGGCAACATCGAGATCGACGGCCTGGGCTACGCCCCCTGCGTCACCTCCGCCCAGGAACTGGCCGCCTCCGGCTGGAACCGCGCCCACGAGGTGGTCACCGGCCGCGACATCGCCCGCGCCCTCTACCCCGACCGCTGGGGCATCTGGCTCAACCCGCACGACTCCGGCGGCGGCGTCGGCATCCCCTGGGCCGACCTGCGCCGGATCGCCACGGGCCTCGACCGGATGCCCGCCGGGCCGCTGCGGCTGACCGAACCCGCCCTGGAAATCCCCCAGTTCTACGCCCTGCTGACCCAGAACGCCCACCGCACCCCCTCCGTGAGGGCGCTGCGCCGCGCCTGGGTGCAGCCCGCGCTCGGCTCCGCGTACCTCGCCATCGGACTCGACCTCTACGACACCTCCCCGGCCTCGGTCGACGCCGTGCGGGCGATGATGGGCCGGTCGATCTCCGCCGTCCCCGACGGGCTGCCCGTCTCGACGGTCGCGATGTCCGACGAGTACGACCCGGTGGCGATGTGGCTGCGCGCCAACGCCCGCCCCTTCTACGACCGGGACGCCCACGCCGCCCCCGCCCCGCAGACCCCGGGCCTCGGATACCCGCCGGCCGCGCCCCGTACGTACTGATTCGCACCCTTCCGTCTCCCCAATTCCGGCCCCCGCGGGCGCTGTTGAGGGACATGTCCGTTCTGCTGGATTAGAGGGTGAGATGGTCCGCTCACGCGATCACGACGTCCGGATAACGGAAGGCAACGCACCGCATCACGTTTGAGCAAACATTCCCCGCTGGGTCTGGCGGGTGATCGCGAACACATTGAAGACTCCCCGGAACACCGGGCGTTCGGCCGTCATGGCCGGTGCCCCGCAGTTGTTCCACCAAGCCGCTACCCGCGGCGGGCAAGGGCCGGCTACCGGCGGCCGAGAGGGGTCCTCACCACGATGACGGCACCACTGCACGAGACGAGTGCGGCCGAGTCGACCGCGGCCGTCGACGCCGTGCCCGAAGGCCCCGCCGACGTGATCCAGGGCCGTTCGCCCTGGCAGATCGCCTGGACGCGCCTCAAGCGCGACCGACTGGCCCTCGCGGGCGGCGCCGTCGTGATCTTCCTGGTCCTGGTCGCGATCTTCGCGCCGGTGATCGTGGGCCTCCTCGGCCACCCGCCGGACGAGTTCCACGAGGACCAGATCGACCCGCTCTTCGGCACCCCGATCGGCCCCTGGGGCGGCATCAGCTCCGACTTCCTCCTCGGAGTCGAGCCGGTCAACGGCCGCGACGTCTTCAGCCGGGTCGTCTACGGCGCCCGGATCTCGCTCCTCGTCGCCGTCCTCGCGGCGCTCTTCGCGGTCGTCCTCGGCACCATCCTCGGCATCGTCGCCGGCTTCTTCGGCGGCTGGGTCGACGCGGCGCTCAGCCGGGTCATGGACGTCATGCTCGCCTTCCCGCAGCTGCTCTTCACCATCGCCCTGGTCTCCGTACTGCCCAACGAGATCCTCGGAGTCTCCGGGTCCGGCGTACGCATCGGCGCCCTGGTGGTCGTCATCGGCTTCTTCGGCTGGCCCTACGTGGGCCGGATCGTCCGCGGCCAGACCCTCTCGCTGCGCGAGCGCGAGTACGTCGAGGCCGCCCGCAGCCTGGGCGCCGGCCGCCTCTACATCCTGCGCCGGGAGCTGCTGCCCAACCTGGTCGCGCCGATCATGGTCTACGCGACCCTCATGATCCCCACCAACATCCTCACCGAGGCGGCGCTCAGCTTCCTGGGAGCGGGTGTGAAGCCTCCCACCGCTTCCTGGGGCCAGATGCTGTCGACGGCCATCACCACCTATGAATCGGACCCCCTGTTCATGGTGATCCCCGGCCTGGCGATCTTCATCACCGTTCTGGCGTTCAACCTCTTCGGTGACGGCGTGCGTGACGCGCTCGACCCGAAGGCCGCTCGCTGAGCGGCTGCCAGCCCGCACAGACCCGCCCCTGCCGCTGGTGACAGGAGGCAATCAACACCGGCGGACCCGCCCCGACGGCCGCCACTATTCCGGAGGTTGCGAGACCATGAACCTGAACAGCTCTTCACGGCGCAGAATCGCCGCGGGCGCACTGCTCGCCGCGGCCACCATGGTCGTCACCACGGCGTGTGGCGGCGGAAACGGCGGAGGCGACAGCAAGTCCGGCGCGGCCGGCTTCAACGCCGCGGTGAACAAGATCGCCAACCCTTCCGACAAGAAGGGCGGTGAGCTGAAGTTCATCGGCTCGCAGGAGGCCGACTCCTGGGACCCGCAGCGCGGTTACTACGGCTTCGTGTGGGACTTCGCCCGCTACTACACCCGCCAGCTCGTCACCTTCAAGGCGGCCCCCGGCGCGGCCTCCACCGAGCTTGTCTCCGACCTCGCCACCGACACCGGCAAGGTTTCGCCCGACGGTCTCACCTACACCTTCACGCTGAAGGACGGGGTGAACTGGGAGGACGGCAAGCCGATCACCTCCAAGGACATCAAGTACGGCATCGAGCGCATCTGGGCCCAGGACGTCATCTCCGGCGGCCCGATCTACCTCCAGCAGGTCCTCGACCCCAAGGGCGAGTACAAGGGTCCGTACAAGGACACCTCCCCGGACAAGCTCGGCCTGAAGGCGATCGAGACCCCGGACGACAAGACCATCATCTTCAAGCTGCCGGTCGCCAACGGTGACTTCCTGCAGATGCTGGCCATGCCCGCCGCCTCCCCGGTCCGCCAGGACAAGGACACCAAGGCGCAGTACGGCCTGAAGCCGTTCTCCTCCGGCCCGTACAAGTGGCAGTCGTACACGCCCAACAAGTCGATCATGCTGGTCCGCAACGACAAGTGGGACCCGAAGTCGGACACCGTCCGCAAGGCGCTTCCGGACAAGATCAGCGTCAAGTTCACCACCAACGCCGACGACATGGACAACCGCCTGATCGAGGGCGAGTACGACCTCGACCTCAACGCCACCGGCGTCGGCGCGTCCGCCCGCGGCAAGGTGCTCCAGCAGCACAAGGCGAACGCGGACAACCCGCAGACCGGCTTCATCCGCTACGCGGTCTTCCCCCAGACGGTCGTTCCCAACATCGAGTGCCGCAAGGCCATGATCTACGCGGCCGACTCCAAGTCCCTCCAGACCGCCCGCGGCGGCCCGCAGGCCGGTGGCGACATCGCCACCAACATGCTGCCGCCGGCGATCAAGGGCGCCGACCCGAAGGCCGACCCGTACGGCAAGCTCTCCGGCAAGCCGGACATCGCCAAGGCGAAGGAGGCGCTGAAGAAGTGCGGCAAGCCGAACGGCTTCAAGACCACCATCGCCGTCCGTAACAACAAGAAGATCGAGATCGCGACCGCCGAGTCCCTCCAGCAGTCGCTGAAGGCCGTCGGCATCGACGCCCAGATCGACCAGTTCGACGGCGCCCAGACCTCCGGCATCATCGGTTCGCCGAAGGTGGTCAAGGACAAGGGCTACGGCATCATCATCATGGGCTGGGGCGCCGACTTCCCCAGCGGCCAGGGCTTCCTGCAGCCGCTGGTCGACGGCCGGTTCATCCTGCAGAGCGGTAACAACAACTTCTCCGAGCTGAACGACCCGGCCGTCAACAAGCTCTTCGACGAGGCGCTGAAGGAGACCGACCCGGTCAAGGCCGGCGAGCTCTACAAGCAGATCAACACGAAGGTCTCCGAGGCGGCGGTCTACCTGCCCTTCACCCACGAGAAGAACATCATCTGGCGCTCGTCGCGACTGACCAACGTCTACACGGCCGACGCCTACAACGGCCGCTACGACTACGCGTCGCTCGGCGTCGTCAAGTAGGTCGAGTCCGTCGAGTGTCCACCAACTCGCTCCACCGGCGCACCACCCGCCGCTAGGTCCGAAGGGCAGGTGATGGCCGCTCACGGTGGCCGGGGACCCCGATCGGGATCCCCGGCCACCGGTCGGCCGACCGCATGCTTGCATATATCGTCCGACGGCTGTTCGCCGTCGTAGTGATGCTGATGGTCGTCACCCTGGTGACGCTCAGCATCTTCTTCCTGATCCCCAAGATGACCGGCAGCGACCCTGCCGCGATGTTCGTCGGCAAGCAGGCGGACCCTGCCTCGATCGAAGGCATCCGGCAGAAGCTGGGTCTGGACGAGCCGATCCTGGTCCAGTTCTGGCACTTCGTCTCCGGAATCTTCGTCGGCCGCGACTACACCGGCGGCGGCAGCACGATCCACTGCGCGGCACCCTGCTTCGGCTACTCGTTCCGCACCGAGCAGGACGTCTCGACGATGCTGGTGGACGCCTTCCCCGTCACCCTCTCCATGGTCATCGGCGCCGCGATCCTCTGGCTCCTCATGGGCGTCTCGACCGGTGTCGTCTCCGCCCTCAAGCGGGGCACCGTCGTCGACCGCGTCGCGATGATCACCGCGCTCGCCGGCGTCTCGCTCCCCATCTTCTTCACCGCCATGCTGGCGATGCTGATCTTCCGCACCCAACTGGGCTGGCTCAACGCCTCGTACGTGCCGATCGGGGAGTCCTTCGGCGGGTGGTTCGGCGGCCTGCTGCTGCCCTGGGTCACGCTCGCCTTCCTCTACGCGGCGATGTACGCACGGCTCACCCGCGCCACGATGCTCGAAGTCCTCGGCGAGGACTACATCCGTACCGCACGGGCCAAGGGTCTGCCGGAGCCGGTCGTGCTCGGCAAGCACGCCATGCGCTCCACCATGACCCCCATCCTGACCATCTTCGGCATGGACCTCGGCGCCCTCGTCGGCGGCGCGATCCTGACCGAGACCGCGTTCAACCTGCAGGGCCTCGGCTGGATGGCCATCAAGGGAGTCAGCGAGCGCGACCTGCCGCTGATCATGGCGGTCACCCTCATCACCGCCGCCTGTGTCGTCCTCGCCAACCTCGTGGTGGACCTTCTGTACGCGGTGATCGACCCCCGAGTGAGGCTCGCATGACGGACAAGCTTCTGAAGACCGGAGCCGCTGTGGGCGAGCCGGTCGCGTCCGGGAGGTCCGCGCCGTCCGACGCCTTCCTCGACGTACGCGATCTGAAGATCCACTTCCCGACCGACGACGGCGTGGTCAAGTCCGTCGACGGCCTCACCTTCCAGCTGGAGAAGGGCAAGACCCTCGGAATCGTGGGCGAGTCCGGCTCCGGCAAGTCGGTGACCTCGCTCGGCATCATGGGCCTGCACACCGTCGGCCAGTACGGCCGCCAGAAGGCGCGGATCTCCGGCGAGATCTGGCTCAACGGCCAGGAACTGCTGTCCGCGGACGCCGAGTCCGTCCGCAAGCTGCGCGGCCGCGACATGGCGATGATCTTCCAGGACCCGCTCTCCGCGATGCACCCGTACTACACGGTCGGCGCCCAGATCGTGGAGGCGTACCGCGTCCACAACGACGTGGACAAGAAGACCGCCCGCAGGCGGGCCGTCGAACTCCTCGACCGCGTGGGCATCCCCGAGCCGGCCAAGCGGGTCGACAGCTACCCGCACGAGTTCTCCGGCGGTATGCGCCAGCGCGCCATGATCGCGATGGCGCTGGTCAACAACCCCGAACTGCTCATCGCCGACGAGCCGACCACCGCCCTCGACGTCACCGTCCAGGCGCAGATCCTCGACCTGATCCGCGACCTGCAGAAGGAGTTCGGCTCCGCGGTCATCATGATCACGCACGATCTCGGTGTCGTCGCCGAGGTCGCCGACGACATCCTCGTGATGTACGGCGGCCGGTGCGTGGAGCGCGGACCGGCCGAGGCGGTCTTCTACGAGCCGCAGCACCCCTACACCTGGGGCCTGCTCGGCTCGATGCCGAGGATCGACCGGGAGCAGACCGACCGGCTCATCCCGGTCAAGGGCAACCCGCCCAGCCTCATCAACATCCCGAGCGGCTGCGCCTTCAACCCGCGCTGCCCGTACGCGGACGTGCCCAAGGGCGGCATCACGCGCACCGAGCGCCCGGAGCTGCGGCTCGCGACGAGTGACGAGGGCTCCGGCCGTCACCACTCCGCCTGCCACATGTCGCAGGAAGAGCGGACCCGGATCTGGACCGAAGAGATTGCGCCGAAGCTGTGAGCGAGAACAACACGACGGGGACGACCCCCGAGCCCCTGCTCAAGGTCAGCGGCCTGGTGAAGCACTTCCCGATCAAGAAGGGGATGCTGCAGCGCCAGGTCGGGGCGGTCAAGGCGGTCGACGGCATCGACTTCGAGGTGCTGCCCGGCGAGACCCTCGGCGTCGTGGGCGAGTCGGGCTGCGGCAAGTCGACGATGGGCCGGCTCATCACCCGTCTCCTCGAACCGACCGGCGGGACGATCGAGTTCGAGGGCGTGGACGTCTCCCACCTGGGCGTGGCCAAGATGCGGCCGCTGCGCCGTGACATCCAGATGATCTTCCAGGACCCGTACGGCTCGCTGAACCCGAGGCACACGGTCGGCTCGATCGTCTCGGCGCCGTTCAGGCTCCAGGGCGTCGAGCCCGAGGGCGGGGTGCGCAACGAGGTCCAGCGGCTGCTCGGCCTGGTCGGCCTCAACCCGGAGCACTACAACCGCTACCCGCACGAGTTCTCCGGCGGCCAGCGTCAGCGCATCGGCATCGCCCGGGCGCTGGCCCTGAAGCCGAAGCTGGTCGTGGCCGACGAGCCCGTCTCCGCCCTGGACGTCTCCATCCAGGCGCAGGTGGTCAACCTCCTGGACGACCTCCAGGAGGAGCTGGGCCTCACCTATGTGATCATCGCCCACGACCTGTCGGTCATCCGGCACGTCTCGGACCGGATCGCGGTGATGTACCTCGGCAAGATCGTGGAGCTCGCGGACCGGAAGTCCCTGTACGAGTCGCCGATGCACCCGTACACCAAGGCCCTGATGTCCGCGGTCCCGGTGCCGGACCCGCGCCGCCGGGGCGCGAAGAGCGAGCGGATCCTGCTGACCGGTGACGTCCCGTCGCCGATCGCCCCGCCGCCGGGCTGCCGGTTCCACACCCGCTGCTGGAAGGCGACGGCGGTCTGCAAGACCGACGAGCCGCCCCTGGTGGAACTCCGCCCGGGCCAGCGCGTGGCCTGCCACCACCCGGAGAACGCGGAGGGCGTCACCGTGCCGGGGGCACGGGAGTCGGTGGAGGTGTCGCTGCCGAAGGCGGGGCTTTCGGCCGACGCGTCCGGCGCGGGCTCCCCGGAGGAGACGGGCGAGGCCAGCACGTCCAAGGAGTGACGGCGGGACGCCGCCGGACGGGCTCGTCCCGTCAGGTTTTCGCGGGAGGGGCGGGGCAGGGGAGACCTGCCCCGCCCCTCCCGTGTGGGGCCGGCGGCGACGGAGGGGCGTACGGGCCCGGCAAGGTTCCGCGCCACGGAGAGGCGTAAGCGCCCGGCAAGGTTGTGCGCGACGGTGAGGCGTACGCGTCCGGCAAGGTTCTGCGGCACGGCGAGGCGCCGGCGCCCGCCCGTCGTGGCCGCCGTGGCTCGTGCCGCCGGACGCCTGGCGAGCCGGGTCGGATCGGGCCCGGGCCCGGTGCTCCCGCGGCGGTCGTCGGGCCCGGGCCCGGTGCTCCCGCCGCGGTCGTCGGGCCCGTGCCGCTGTCCGCCCGCCGCGGCCGTCGTGACCCGTGCCCCCGCTCGCCTGGCAGGCCCCGCGCGCCCCACCCGTCACAATGGGCGCCGTGGTCCACGATCTGTTCACCCCTACCGTCCAGCACGCGCTCGACCTGGTCGGCATCTTCGTCTTCGCCATCTCCGGCGCTCTGCTCGCCGTCCGCAAGAACTTCGACGTCTTCGGCATAGCCGTCCTCGCCGAGGTCACCGCGCTCGGCGGCGGCCTCCTGCGCGACCTGATCATCGGCGCCGTACCCCCCGCCGCCTTCACCGATCTCGGCTACTTCCTCATGCCGCTCGTCGCCACCGTGCTGGTCTTCTTCCTCCACCCCCAGGTCGAGCGCACCCAGACCGCCGTGAACGTCTTCGACGCCGCCGGCCTCGGCCTCTTCTGCGTCACCGGCACCACCAAGGCGTACGAGTACGGCCTCGGCCTCACCTCCTCCGCCGCCCTGGGCCTCGCTACCGCCGTCGGGGGCGGTGTCCTGCGCGACGTCCTCGCCAACGAGGTGCCGTCCCTGCTCCGCTGGGACCGCGACCTCTACGCCGTGCCCGCCATGGTCGGCGCCACGATGGTCGTCCTCTGCATCCGTTTCGACACGCTCAACGCCTTCACCAGCGGCGCGGCCGTCCTCACGGCCTTCGCGCTGCGCCTGCTCGCCATGCGCTACCACTGGCGCGCCCCCCGTGCCTGGAACCGGCGCTCCTCCGCTCGCGAGGAGCCCGAAAAAGCTACCGCTCAGTAGTTACCTGCTGTACCGTCGGGCGCATGAGCACGAGCACCGAGACGGCCGCGTCGACGGCCACGGCGAAGAGCCCGGCGACGGCCGCGTCGCCCAGCCCGGCGAAGTCCCCGGCGACGAGCGAGTTCGACCGCGACACCGCCGTCACCCTCCGCGCCCCGGGCGTCTACGACGCCGATCTCTCCGCCGGCTGGACGATCATCCACGCCGTCAACGGCGGCTATCTCCTCGCCCTGCTCGGCCGCGCACTCGGCGACCACCTCCCGCACCCGGACCCGTTCACGATCTCGGCGCACTACCTCACGCCGTCCGTGCCCGGCCCGGCGGTGATCCGCACCGAGACGGTCCGCACCGGCCGCACCCTCTCCACCGGCCAGGCGTCCCTCTTCCAGTACGTCGAGGACGGCACCGAGGTGGAGCGCATCCGCGTCCTCGCCTCGTACGGAGACCTCGACGCGCTCCCCGACGACGTACGCACCACCGCGCACCCCCCGGCCATCGCGCCCATCGAGAACTGCTTCGGCACCTCGGACGGCCCCACGCCCCAGATCCCCGGCTCCTCCGCGATCACCGAGCGGCTCGACATCAGGCTCGACCCGGCCACCGTCGGCTGGGCCGTCGGCGCGCCCTCCGGCAAGGGCGAGATGCGCGGCTGGTTCGGCCTCGCCGACGGCCGCGAGCCGGACCCGCTCTCGCTGCTCCTCACCGTCGACGCCCTGCCGCCGACCTCCTTCGAGCTCGGCCTCAAGGGCTGGACCCCGACCGTCGAGCTCACCACCCACATCCGCTGCCGCCCGGCCCCCGGTCCGCTGCGCGTCTCCATCACCACCCGCAACCTCGCCGGCGGGTTCCTGGAGGAGGACGCCGAGGTCTGGGACAGCGCGGACCGCCTCGTCGCCCAGTCCCGCCAACTGGCCCGCGCCCCGCGCGGCTGACCCCTCGGTCGACTCCCGCGGCCGACCGGTCGGCAGCGGGAGCCGGTTTCGTCCGGCCCGCTGCCGCCCACCGGGCCGGGCCGCCGAACGCACGCCGGGTGGTTCACGGTCGATGAGGCGAGGGCGCTATCCGGCCACGCGCCCGAGGCGGGCGAACGGCCTCGTAGAATCAAGAAACCATGGCTTACCTCGACCACGCCGCGACCACGCCCATGCTGCCCGAGGCGATCGAGGCGATGACCGCCCAGCTCGCCGCCACCGGCAACGCCTCCTCCCTGCACGCGGCCGGGCGGCGTGCCCGGCGGACCGTCGAGGAGGCGCGCGAGACGCTCGCCGCCGCCCTGGGCGCCCGGCCCAGCGAGGTCGTCTTCACCTCCGGCGGCACCGAGGCCGACAACCTCGCCGTCAAGGGCCTGTACTGGGCCCGGCGGGCCGCCGACCCCCTCCGCACCCGCGTTCTGGCCAGCCCCGTCGAGCATCACGCCGTCCTCGACGCCGTCGACTGGCTCGCCACCCACGAGGGCGCCACCGTCGAGTACCTCCCCGTCGACCTGTACGGCCGCGTCCACCCCGCCGCCCTGCGCGAGGCGATCGCCCGCGAGCCCGAGACCGTGGCGCTCGCCACCGTCATGTGGGCGAACAACGAGATCGGCACGGTCATGCCGGTCCGCGAACTCGCGGACGTGGCCAAGGAGTTCGACGTCCCCCTGCACGCCGACGCCGTCCAGGCGTTCGGCCAGATCCCGGTCGACTTCGCCGCCTCCGGCCTCGCCGCCATGACCGTCTCCGGCCACAAGATCGGCGGCCCCTACGGCATCGGCGCGCTGCTCCTGGGCCGCGAGTACAGCCCCGTACCCGTCCTGCACGGGGGCGGGCAGGAGCGCCATGTCCGCTCCGGCACCCTCGACGTACCCGCCGTCGCGGCCTTCGCCGTCGCCGGCCGGCTCGCCGCCGAACGGCGCGAGGAGTTCGCCCGCGAGATCGGCGCCCTGCGCGACGATCTGGTCGCCGCCGTCCTCACCGCCGTCCCCGACGCCATCCTCGGCGGGGACCCGGTCGAGCGGCTCCCCGCCAACGCGCACTTCACCTTCCCCGGCTGCGAGGGCGACTCCCTGCTGCTGCTCCTGGACGCCCAGGGCATCGAGTGCTCCACCGGCTCGGCCTGCACCGCCGGCGTCGCCCAGCCGAGCCATGTCCTGCTCGCCACCGGCACCGACCCGGACCTCGCCCGGGGCACCCTGCGCTTCACCCTCGGCCACACCTCCACCCGGGAGGACGTGGCGGCGGTCGCCGAGGCGATCGGCCCGGCCGTCGAACGGGCCCGGACCGCCGGCCTCACGTGACCTCGCCTCACGCGGCCTCGTCTCACGCGGCCTCGTCTCACGTGACCTCGCCTCACGCGGCCTCGCCTCACGTGACCTCGGTACGCGGCAGCTTCGCGGACGCCTCCCGTACGAGCTTCATGTAGCGCGGCCAGTCCCAGTGCGGGCCGGGGTCCGTGTGGTCGGTGCCCTCGACCTCCACGTGCCCGACGATGTGCTCGCGGTCCAGCGGTATCGCGTACCGCGCGCATATCCCGGCGGTCAGCCGCGCCGACCCTTCGTACATGGCCTTCGTGAAGTCCTGCGGCCGGTCGACGAAGCCCTCGTGCTCGATGCCGACGCTCCGCTCGTTCATGTCCCGGTTCCCGGCGTGGAAGGCCACGTCGAGCTCGCGGATCATCTGCGCGACATGGCCGTCCTTGCGGACGACGTAGTGCGTGGCCGCCCCGTGCCCCGGGTTCTTGAAGACCTTCAGGGCCGTGGCGTAGCTCCCCTGGACGACATGGATCACCACCCGGTCGATGGTGAAGTCGTCCGGCCGGTCGGCCCGCCGCCAGTTCGCCCGGGACGCGGCGGACCAGTCGGCGCTCTTGTGGTCCAGCTCGCCCTCGATCCGCTCCTTCTCCGTCCCGGGCAGCCGCCACCAGGCACGTCTCAGCTCCTCCTGGGCCAGCACCGCCGTACCCAGGACCGCCGCGCCACCGCCGAGCAGGACGGCTCGCCGGCCCACCCCCCGCTTCTTCTCACTCCCCATGTGAGCGTGAACGCTCACACAGGCGACCATGGTTCCCGGGCCCCGTACCCTGGTAGGGCTATGACTCAGACTCCCCAGCACCCCCATCCCCGCCCCCTGCGGGTACTGGCCGCCATGTCCGGCGGCGTGGACTCCGCCGTCGCGGCCGCCCGCGCCGCCGAAGCCGGCCACGACGTCACGGGGGTGCACCTCGCGCTCTCCGCGAACCCGCAGTCCTTCCGTACCGGCGCGCGCGGCTGCTGCACCATCGAGGACTCGCGCGACGCACGCCGGGCCGCCGACGTCATCGGCATCCCGTTCTACGTCTGGGATCTGGCCGAGCGGTTCCGTGAGGACGTCGTCGACGACTTCGTCGCGGAGTACGAAGCGGGCCGCACCCCCAACCCTTGTCTGCGCTGCAACGAGAAGATCAAGTTTGCCGCGCTGCTCGACAAGGCGCTCGCGCTCGGCTTCGACGCGGTCTGCACCGGCCACTACGCCACGGTCGTCCTCAAGGAGGACGGCTCGCGCGAGCTGCACCGGGCCTCCGACATGGCCAAGGACCAGTCGTACGTCCTCGGGGTGCTCGACGAGAAGCAGCTCGCCCACGCCATGTTCCCGCTGGGCGACACCCTCACCACCAAGGAGGAGATCCGGGCGGAGGCGGAGCGGCGCGGTCTCGCGGTGGCGAAGAAGCCCGACAGCCACGACATCTGCTTCATCGCCGACGGCGACACCCAGGGTTTCCTGGCCTCCCGGCTGGGCACCTCCGAGGGTGACATCGTCGACGAGACGGGGCGGAAGCTCGGCACGCACGAGGGCGCGTACGGCTTCACCATCGGCCAGCGCAAGGGCCTGCGGATCGGGCACCCGGCGCCGGACGGCAAGCCGCGCTACGTCCTGGACATCTCGCCAGTGAACAACACGGTCACGGTCGGCCCGGCGGAGGCGCTCGACGTGACCGCCCTGACCGCGATCAAGCCCCGCTGGTGCGGCACGGCCCCGGAGGGCACCGGCCGCTACACCGCCCAGCTGCGGGCCCACGGCGGTGAGACGCCGGTGACGGCCTCGCTGGAGGACGGCGAGCTGAAGGTCTCCTTCGACGAGCCGGTCCGGGGCGTGGCCCCGGGGCAGGCGATCGTGCTGTACGACGGCACGCGCGTGGTGGGCTCGGCGACGATCGCGACGACGGAACGGCGCACGTCGGAGACGGCGGCGGTCTGAGGGCCGCCGGTCGTCCCGGCGCCTGCGGTGGTGCGGGCGTCGGGGCGGTCGGGCGCGTCGGTGGTGCGGGCGCGGCGGCGGCCGGGCGAGTCGTGACCCGGTGGCGTCGACGCCGGAGCGGCTCCGCCACCACCCTCACTCCTCCGTGAAGAACTCCTCCAGGACCGGCGCGAGTACCTGGGGCGCCACCACCTGGGTCTGACCCGTCAGGGTCCGGTGCCGGCCCCGGGGGAGCGCGGTCGCGACGGCGAGGGCCGCGCGCCGCGTCCGGGTGGGGCTCGCGCCGCCGCCGACCACGAGCACGCGCGTGTGCACCCTGGCGAGCCGCTCGTACGGCACCACACCGTCGCCCAGCACGGCGTGGTCGTACGCGAGGGTGTGCGCCAGGGCCTCGAGCCCCGGCCACATCGCCGAACGTCGCATATGGGCCAGCGCCTCGGGCGCCATCGCGTCGGCCAGGAACAGTTCGAGCGCCGCCGTCCGCCGCCCCCGGTCCAGGAGGCCGGTCAGCCGACGCCCGTGGGCCGCGTGCGTCTCGCGGGCCCCGGAGTCGGCGGCGTAGGGCGGCTCGTACACGGACAGCCGCTCGACCGGCAGCCCGGCGGCCGCCGCGGCCAGCGCGAGCGCCCCGCCCGACGCCATGCCGTGGACGTACGCGTCACCCCCGGCCTCCTCGGTCAGGGTGGCCAGATCGTCGATCTCGCGCTCCACGGAGTACGGGCCGGTGTCACCGCTCCCGCCGCGGCCCCGCCGGTCGTACGTCACGACCGAGAAGTGCGGCGCGAGGAGTTCGGCCAACGGCCGCTCCCCCTCGGCGGCGCACAGGGCGCCGCTCACCACGATCAGCGGCGGGCCCTCGCCGTACCGCTCGTACGCGATCCGCGTCCCGTCCCCCGAGATGACCCGCCCCCGTGCCCTGTTCAGTGTGCTGCTCGCCTCGTCCATGACGGTTACGACCGGGGCCGTTCCCGGAACTCATCGGTGCCCGACGCGTTTTCCCGGAAAATCCTGAACCCCGAGGCCAGGCCCTACGGTGGTGCCCATGAACATCTGCGTCTTCCTCTCCGCCGCCGACCTGGACGAGCGCTACACCGCCCCCGCCCGCGAGTTCGCCACCCTGCTCGGCAAGGCGGGCCACACCCTCGTCTGGGGCGGCTCCGACGTCGGCCTGATGAAGGTCGTCGCCGACGGCGTCCAGGAGGCGGGCGGCCGCCTCGTCGGCGTCTCCGTCGACTTCCTCGCCGCCAAGGCCCGCCCCGGCACCGACGAGATGGTCTTCGCGAAGGACCTCGCCGAACGCAAGGCGCTGCTGCTCGCCAAGTCCGACGCGATCGTCATCATGGTCGGCGGCACGGGCACGCTCGACGAGGCGACCGAGATCCTGGAGCTGAAGAAGCACGCCCTGCACACCAAGCCGGTGGTCCTGCTGAACACGGCGGGCTTCTACGACGGCCTGAAGACCCAGTTCCGCCGCATGGAGTCCGAGGGCTTCCTGCCACTGCCCCTGACCGACCTCGTCTTCTTCGCGGAGGACGGCGTGGCGGCCCTCGCGTACCTGGAGGAGTCGGCGGGCATCCACTGAGTTCGCGAACGAGCCGCCCGGGTCGACGGCTGAGCCACCCTACTCTTGCGCTGGTCCGAGCGATCGGTTATGGACCAGCCCCCTTTGCTCGTGCTGATCCGCTTCACAAGCGCATATGTGCACCCGAGTCGGGCTAACGTCACAGGGCGTAGGCGCGCGGTGAGCGGGCGGTTGGATCGGGGGAGGGGCTCATGCCTTATTCGGAACGCTGGCGGGAACTGTTCGGGCCGAGCGAGAGCGGGGCCCCGACCCGGATGACCCTCGCCTCGGCGACGCTGTCCGGACCGGGGAATCTCAACCACAGCGGGGGCCCCTGGACCAGCGCGTCGGGCACGTCCGGTGAGCTGCGGACGAGTACGGAGAGGAGCCGGGCCGCCCTGCGCCCTGGCCACGAGGGAGTCTCCGCCGGCGCTGCCGGACTCGCTTCCGTGGCGTCCCTGACGGGCGTGCTGACGTCCTGGGAGGACCGCCTCAGGGCGGTACGGGACGAATGCGACCAGCTCGAAGGAGCGCTGCTCAAGGTCGCCAAGGAGATGGGCGAGACCGAGACCGCGATCGAGAAGTCCTTCAAAGGCGTCGACCGGTCCGCCGACAAGGCGGCCGCGAGGTGACCGCAACCGCCCTCACCTGGCAGCAGCTCCGCGACCTCAAGACGTCCGAGTTCGAGGACGCGGGCGACAAGTGGCACGAGGTCTCGAACCGTTCCGACTCCGATCGGGTCCGTGTGGACCGGGCCATGTCCGCCAAGCTCCGCGAGACCCAGGAGAGCGAGTCGGCCGAGGCCGCGCTCGGCAGGCTCCAGCGGCTGAGCCGTAACTTCCAGTACCTGCACAGCGAGTGCGGTCTGATTCGTACGGCGCTCAACGGCCTCGCCGCGGATCTGGCCGAGCCCCAGCGGCAGTTGAAACAGGCGCTGGAGGAGGCCGAGGCACTGAAGTTCACCGTCCATGACGACGGCTCCGTCAGCTACCCGGCGGCGACCGCCCAGACGCTGATCGGCGAGAAGAGCGCGCCTGGAGGCGCCGCCAGGGGCAGCGCACGTCTCCCGTTGGAGTCCCCGGGCTTCGGCGGGGACGCGTCGGGCCCGTTTAAGCCCCTCAACCCCAATGCGGAGAAGGCGCAGGCCATCGCCGACCGGCTGGCGAGGGCCGTGCGGGCCGCTGCGGAGATCGACGCCCGGTACGCGAAGACCTTGGACGGCCTGCGGGCGGCGACGGGCCTCGATGTCACCGAGGCGACGTTGAAGGACGTGTTCCGGGACACCGCCGATGTGCGCTCCACCGCAGGCACGTACCTCGGCGACGATGTGCCGTCCGACGGGACCCCCGCCGAACGCAAGGCGTGGTGGGACTCCCTGACCGACGAGCAGCGTCAGGAGTATCTCGACGTGGCGCCGGACATGATCGGTGGCCTGGACGGCATTCCCGCCGTCGCGCGGGACGAGGCGAACCGGAACTACCTGCCGGTGCTCATCGACGACCTCGCGCGCAAGGACGACGGCGGTTCGGAGACCAAGCTCGACGCACTCCGCTCCATCCAGGACAAGCTGAACAAGCCGAGCGATCCGCCGATGTTTCTGCTCGGCATCGGCGACGAGGGCAACGGCCGCGCGATCGTGGCGTACGGCAACCCGGACACGTCGAGGAACGTGTCGGCGTACGTCCCCGGTCTGGGCACCAAGCTCAACGGAGAGTTCGTCGAGGGCACGATGAAGCGCGCCCAGGACACGGCCATCGGCGCGCGGGATGTGGACCCATCGAGCGCGGCCATCATCTGGCTGGGGTACGACGCCCCGCAGCACGTGGACGTCATGAGCAAGGGGGACGCTGAACGAGGAGCCCCGGCGTACAACCAGTTCATGGCCGGCTTGTCGGCGACCAACGAGAACAAGGACCCCCATCTGACAGCCATCGGGCACTCCTACGGCTCACTCACCGTGGGCACGGCGGCCACGCGGTCGGGCGGGATTCCGGGGGCGGACGACATCATCCTGCTCGGCAGCCCCGGCGTCGGTGTCGACAAGGCGCAGGATCTCGGGGTCGACAAGGACCACGTCTTCGTCGGCGCGGCGGACAACGACCCGGTCACGCATCTGCCGACGAAGGACGAGGCCGCTGTCGGCATGCGGATGGGAGGCCCGATGGGCGTGCGGATCGCCCGTGACCTCCTCGACTGGGGGGACGACGATGTGTACTTCGGCAAGGACCCGGCCAGCGAGGCCTTCGGCGCCCGGCGCTTCACGGTCGACGACGGGCCCCGCATGGTGCTGGAGCTCGGGGGCTTCGACGCGCACTCCCAGTACTTCACGCCGACTGTGGACGCGGTGTCCGCGGAGAACATCGCCAATATCGTCGCCGGGAGGCCCGACGACATCACTACAGAGGAGCATCGATGAATCGACTGGGACGGGCGGCCTGGGTTGCTCTCTCCGCCACCCTGGCAGGCGGTCTCCTCGCGGGGTGCGGGATTCTGGACGACGGAGGAGCGACAGCGGACATGAACATGCAGGATGCGGCGGAGCGCGCGGACTCCATGCTCGACGCGACAATCAACGCGGTCGTACCGGAGATCCAGTGGACCCATCACACCAATACGGCGGGAAGCTGCGACCTGACGCGGCGCCGCAAGGTGATGACCATCATCTCCGAGCAGCGGCGCGGTAACTTCCTAGGTGTGGTTGAGCGGTTCTGGAAGAACAGCGGGTACGCAATCTCTGGGGTGAATCCGAGCCAGGAGATGCCCGCGCTCTTCGCCAAGTCGCCCGATGGGTTTCAGCTGACCTTGAAGATCGGCTACAAGGGACAGGCGATCTTCAGCGTCATCACCCCGTGCGTCGAGCACTCCGACGTCGCCGAGCCGACCGCCAAGCCCAACGGCCCCGCCTACCCCCTCGGCCAGATCCCCACCCCCAACGTCCGCTCCGACTTCTGGTCCGCCACCACCCCCGCCCCCGCCGAGTGACCCCCCGCCCGCCCCGCGGAGTGCGACGATGGCTCCCATGGCTACTCATGTGATCACCGGAGCGGGCTCCGGCATCGGCGCGGCCGTCGCGCGGCGGCTGCACGCGCGCGGGGACGAGCTCGTGCTGCACGCGCGCGACGCGGGGCGGGCCAAGGAGCTGGTGGGGGAGTTTCCCGGGGCGCGGGCGCTCGTCGGGGATCTCGCCGATCCCGACCGGCTGTCCTGGGCGTTCTCGCACCAGAGCCTGCCCGAGCGGGTCGACACGCTGCTGCACATCGCGGGCGTCGTCGACCTCGGCCCGGTCGGCGAGCTCACTCCCAAGACCTGGCACCACCAGCTGAACGTCAACCTGGTCTCCCCCGCCGAGCTGACCCGGCACTTCCTGCCGCAACTGCGGCTCTCCCAGGGACACGTGGTGTTCGTCAACTCCGGCGCCGGGCTCAGCGCCCACGCCGAGTGGGCCGCCTACGCCGCCTCCAAGCACGGCCTGAAGGCGCTCGCCGACTCGCTGCGCCAGGAGGAGCACGCCCACGGGGTGCGGGTGACCTCGGTCTACCCCGGGCGGACCGCGAGTCCGATGCAGGCGAAGGTGCACGCCCAGGAGGGCAAGGAGTACGACGCCTCGCGGTGGATCGACCCCGAATCGGTCGCCACGGCGATCCTGACGGCGATCGACCTGCCCCGCGACGCGGAGATCAACGATCTCACCGTCAGGCCGGGTCGGTAGCTCCGCACCAGGTCGGCGTACGCTTCCCGGTGTGAGCGAGAACACCGAGAAGACGCCCTTCACCTGGGGTCCCGCGACCGGCGTCGGGTCCATGCCCGGCGGCGACGCGCGGGAGGCCGCCAAGACCGTCGCCGGGTCCTTCGAGGACTTCCCCTTCCTCGCGGAGCTGCCGGCCCGCGGACCCGGCGCCGACATGATCGGGCGGACCCTCGGCCTGCTCGTCGAGATGTACGCGCACGTGGAGCCCAGCGGCTGGCGCGTCAGCGACCGGCCGGGGCGGGACACTCGGCGCGCCCGGTCCTGGCTCGGTGAGGACCTCGACGCCCTGGAGGAGCACACCCAGGGCTACGAGGGCCCGCTCAAGGTCCAGGCGGTGGGGCCGTGGACGCTCGCCGCCGCCCTGGAACTGCGCGGCGGCGAGGCCGCCCTCGGCGACCTCGGGGCCTGCCGCGATCTGACCGGCTCCCTCGCCGAGGGGCTCCGCGCCCACCTCGCCGAGCTGCGCCGGCGCGTGCCCGGTGCCCGGCTCGTCCTCCAGCTCGACGAGCCGTCGCTGACGGCCGTCCTGCGCGGACACGTCCGTACCGCCAGCGGCTACCGCACCCACCGCGCCGTCGACCGGCAGGTCGTGGAGAGCGCCCTGCGCGAGGTGATCGCCGTCCACGACGGCCCGGTGATCGTCCACTCCTGCGCCCCCGACGTCCCCTTCTCGCTGCTGCGCCGAACCGGAGTCGCCGGTGTCTCGTTCGACTTCGGACTCCTCACCGAACGTGACGACGAGCAGATCGGTGAGGCCGTGGAGTCCGGCACCCGGCTGTTCGCGGGCGTGGTGCCCTCCACCGACACGGCATTGTCCGACCCGGGCGGTAGCGTCATGGGTGTCAGGACGCTGTGGCGCAGGCTGGGGCTGAATCCGGGGACTCTCGCCGAGTCCGTGGTCGTCACCCCGACGTGCGGGCTCGCGGGCGCTTCGCCCGCGTATGCCCGGGCTGCCCTTGCCCACTGCGCCCGGGCGGCGAGATCGCTCGCGGACAACCCTGAGTGACAGGGTGTCGAGGCAACGGGAGGACGAGTAACGGTGGCAGTCGAACAGGGGGCTCCGCCCGCCGAGGTGCGGGAGAAGCACGCCGACCTGGCCGAGCGGATCGAGGAGCACCGCTTCCGGTACTACGTGAAGGACCAGCCGGTCATCAGTGACGGCGAGTTCGACCGGCTCCTGCGCGCCCTGGAGGCGCTGGAGGAGGAGTATCCGGAGCTGCGCACGCCCGACTCGCCGACGCAGAAGGTCGCGGGACAGTACGAGACGGAGTTCACGGCCGTCGAGCACCGTGAGCGCATGCTCTCCCTCGACAACGCCTTCGACGACCTCGAACTCGCCGCGTGGGCCGAGCGGATCGCCCGGGACGTCGGCACGCCCGACCACCACTTCCTGTGCGAGCTCAAGGTCGACGGCCTCGCCGTGAACCTCACGTACGAGCACGGTCGGCTGACCCGCGCCGCCACCCGCGGCGACGGCCGCACCGGCGAGGACATCACCCCCAATGTCCGTACGATCGCCGACATTCCGGACCGGCTGCGCGGCGAGCGCATCCCGGACCTCGTCGAGATCCGCGGCGAGGTCTACTTCCCGATGGAGGCCTTCGAGGGGCTCAACGCCCGCCTGGTGGAGGCCGGCGACAAGCCGTTCGCCAACCCGCGCAACGCCGCCGCCGGTTCGCTGCGCCAGAAGGACCCCAAGGTCACCGCCGGCCGGCCGCTGCACATGGTGGTGCACGGCATCGGCGCCCGCGAGGGCTTCGACATCAGCCGTCTCTCGCAGGCGTACGACCTGCTGCGCGAGTGGGGCCTGCCGACCGCCCGCCACAACAAGGTGGTCGACTCCCTCGACGAGGTGCGGGAGTTCATCGCGTACTTCGGTGAGCACCGGCACTCCGTGGAGCACGAGATCGACGGTGTCGTCGTCAAGCTGGACGAGATCCCGCTCCAGGGCAGGCTGGGCTCCACCGCGCGCGCTCCGCGCTGGGCGATCGCCTGGAAGTACGCGCCGGAGGAGGTCAACACCAAGCTGGTCGACATCAAGGTCGGCGTCGGCCGCACGGGCCGGGTCACTCCGTACGCGCAGGTGGAGCCGGTCACGGTCGCCGGATCCGAGGTCGAGTTCGCCACCCTGCACAACCAGGAGGTGGTGAAGGCCAAGGGCGTGCTGATCGGCGACACGGTCGTGCTGCGCAAGGCCGGTGACGTCATCCCGGAGATCCTCGGCCCGGTGGCCGATCTGCGGGACGGTACCGAGCGGGAGTTCGTGATGCCGGCCGAATGCCCCGAGTGCGGGACGCCGCTGCGGGCCATGAAGGAGGGCGACATCGATCTGCGCTGCCCCAACGCGCGGACGTGTCCGGCGCAGCTGCGTGAACGTCTCTTCTATCTGGCCGGGCGTGAGTGCCTGGACATCGAGAACTTCGGGGCGGTGGCCGCGGCCGCGCTGACCCGGCCGCTGGAGCCCGCCGAGCCGCCGCTGGCGGACGAGGGCGATCTGTTCGATCTGACCATCGAACAGCTGCTCCCGATCAAGGCGTACGTCCTCGACCCGGACAGCGGGTTGCCCAAGCGGGACCCGAAGACGGGCGAGGAGAAGGTCGTCAGGGTCTTCGCCAACCAGAAAGGCGAGCCGAAGAAGAACGCCCTGGCGATGCTGGCGAACATCGAGGCCGCCAAGACGCGACCGCTGGCCCGGTTCATCAACGGCCTGTCGATCCGTCACGTCGGCCCGGTGGCCGCGCAGGCGCTGGCCCGTGAGTTCCGCTCCCTGGACCGGATCGAGCAGGCCACGGAGGAGGAGCTGGCGGCCGTCGACGGGGTCGGCGGGATCATCGCGACCGCGGTGAAGCAGTGGTTCGCCGAGGAGTGGCACCGCGAGATCGTGCGCAAGTGGCGCGAGGCCGGGGTCCGTCTGGAGGAGGAGGGCGCCGGGGAGGACCAGGGGCCGCGTCCGCTGGAGGGCCTCACGGTCGTCGTGACGGGCACTCTGGAGAACTTCACCAGGGATGGCGCAAAAGAGTCGCTCCAGAGCCTCGGAGCGAAGGTGACCGGTTCCGTTTCGAAGAAGACCGACTTCGTGATCGTCGGTGAAAACCCCGGCTCCAAGTACGACAAGGCGATGCAGTTGAAGGTTCCGGTTCTGGACGAGGACGGCTTCGCCGTGCTGCTGGGACAGGGGCCGGAGGCCGCGCGAGAGGCAGCGGTTCCGGTCACCGGATAGGCGCGTTCCGGCTCTTGAACGTCACCCGTTCGGCGCATACCAGATCGTTACGGGTGGCCGGGTCGCATTCGGGCAAGACATGGAGAGCGCTGCCCGTCGGCGCCCTGCGCGGCCTACTGTTGTGACGTGCGTCTGTCAGCCACGACCGCGCAGGGCTCCGCCGGTCGTGGCGCGGCATGACAACGGCCCATCGCGTTGCGACGGCACCGCCGGCTGTGAGAGGGACGGAATGAAACCGACCGAGAGTGCCGCCCGGGTCTCACGGCCGCCCGGCCGTGCGGCCTTCACGGGCATCGCCTCCGGGCTGCCCGGAGCCATCGTGGGCATCGCCGCGGTCCTGCTCGCCACCGGCTTCTACCGCGCGCTGACCACCGGCCACGGACTCTTCCCCGCCGGCGCCCCTGGCTGGTCCCTCGCCGTCCTCACCGGACTCATCGTCGGCCACCTCGTCGCGCTAGGCCGCGACCGCTGGTGGGGCGGCACCGGTTCCGGCGCCGCCCTCACCCTCGCCGTCCTCCTCCTGTACGGCTGGGTCCCCGCCGGGGTCGTCTCCATGGCCGTCGTCGTCCTCGTCGGCATGGCCCGCCGCCACCGCTGGCGCCAAGGACTCCTGCACGGCGCCGTGGACGTCCTCGGCATCGGCGCCGCCGCCCTGGTCCTCGCCGCGTTCGGTGACGTACCGACCGTCGAGGCGCCGTGGCGGCCCCTCGACTGGGGGATTGCCGACGTACCGGAAGTCGCGCTCGCCGCCACCGCGTATCTGGTGGTGACCCGGCTGCTGCTGTGGTATGCCCTGGCGCCGCAGGGCAGCGGACTGCCCACCGTGGCCCGCACCGCCCTGCTCCGGCAGGGCCTGGTCGCGGTCGCCCTCCTCGGCATCGCCCCGCTGATCTGCGTCGTCGCCGTCTCCCAGCCGGTGCTGCTGCCGCTCTTCGCCGTCCCCCTCATCGCCCTCGACTCCACCCTCTGGATCGCCCGCGCCCGCGCCGAGGAACAGCTGAAGGACCCGCTGACCGGGCTGCCGAACCGCCAGTGGCTGCTGGAGCGGGCCTGGACGGCGCTGGAGGCGGCCGAGGGGGAGGGGGTGCGCACCGCCCTCGTACTGATCGACCTCGACCGTTTCCGTTCGGTCAACGACACGCTCGGACATCTCGCCGGAGACCGGCTGCTGCTCCAGATCGCGGAGCGGCTCAGACTCGCCCTGCCGCGCGGAGCGGAGGCCGCGCGGCTCGGCGGCGACGAGTTCGCCGTGCTCCTGCCGACCGCCGACTCCACGACCAGCGCCCAGCGGGTCGCCCGCCACCTCGTCGCCGAACTCTCCTCACCGCTCGACCTCGACGGACTGACCCTCGTCCTGGAGGCCAGCGCCGGGGTCGCCGTCTTCCCCGACCACGCTCTCGACGCGGAGGGCCTGCTGCGCCGGGCCGACGTGGCGATGTACCAGGCGAAGCGGGACCGTACGGGCGTGGAGGTGTACGAGTCCAAGCGCGACTCCAACACCCCCGACCGGCTCGGGCTCCTGGGCGACCTGCGCCGCGCCCTGGACGCCGGCGAGGTCGAGCTGCACTACCAGCCCAAGGTCCGCTTCGACGGGCAGGTCGCCGGCCTGGAGGCCCTGGTGCGCTGGGTGCACCCGGAGCGCGGCCGGGTCCCTCCGGACGAGTTCATCGCGATCGCGGAGTCCTCGGGGCTGATGCCGCACCTCACCGAGTACGTCCTGGAGACCGCGCTCGCGCAGGTCGCCCGGTGGCGCGCGCAGGGCTTGAACGTTCCCGTCGCGGTCAACGTCTCCCCCCGGGACGTCCACACCCCCGGCTTCGCGGGCGCGGTCGCGGCGCGGCTCGCCCGCCACGGCGTCCCGGCGGGAGCGCTCCAGCTGGAGATCACGGAACACGTGCTCCTGGAGGACCCCCAGCGGGCGGCGGACACCCTGGCCGGTCTGACGGGCCACGGCGTGAAGATGTCCCTGGACGACTTCGGCACCGGCTACTCCTCCCTCGTGCACCTGCGCCGCCTGCCGGTGAGCGAGCTGAAGATCGACCGCTCCTTCGTGGCCCGGCTCGCCGTCGACACCGAGGACGCGGAGATCGTCCGCTGTACGGTCGACCTGGCGCACTCGCTCGGCCTGCTCGTCGTCGCGGAGGGCGTCGAGGACGACGAGACCTGGGAGCGGCTGCGGGACCTGGGCTGCGACGCGGTCCAGGGCTGGCTGGTCGCCGCCGCGATGCCGCCGAGCGAGGCCACGGCCTGGCTGAGCGCCCGGGGCGAGCACGGCTGGCGCCGCCCCGCGGACCTGGCGGCCGAGCGGGACGCCGAGCGGATCGCCGAGCGGGACAAGGACCAGGTGGTGCAGTAGGGAGACGGGGCGCTCGACCCGGCGCCCGTTGCCCCCCAGCACCCCGTCGGCGCGCCCTCGGCGGCCCCCGCCCCGGCCGTCCCCGGGCAAACCGTTTCACGGGCAGCGGTGCGGGCCCCATAGGATTGGGCTCAACACCATCAAACGCACCCCGTGAGGATCGCATGCCTGGCATCACGCGCGAGGAGGTCGCCCACCTCGCACGGCTGGCGCGTCTGGAGCTGAAGGGCGAAGAGCTCGATCACTTCGCCGGTCAGCTCGACGACATCATCGGCGCGGTCGCCCGCGTCTCCGAGGTCGCCGACCAAGACGTACCGCCGACCTCCCACCCGCTGCCGCTGACGAACGTCATGCGCGCGGACGAGGTCCGTCCGTCGCTCACCCCCGAGCAGGCGCTCTCCGGCGCCCCGGCCCAGGAGCAGCAGCGTTTCAAGGTGCCGCAGATCCTGGGGGAGGACTAATCACCATGACGGACAGCACCATCATCAAGCTCACGGCCGCCGAGATCGCGCAGAAGATCGCCTCCGGCGAGCTCACCGCCGTCGAGGTGACCGAGGCCCACCTGGCCCGCATCGAGGCCGTCGACGAGAAGGTCCACGCCTTCCTCCACGTCGACGGCGAGGGCGCCCTCGCCCAGGCCCGTGCCGTGGACGCCAAGCGGGAGAAGGGCGAGAAGCTCGGGCCGCTGGCCGGCGTCCCCCTCGCGCTCAAGGACATCTTCACCACCCTCGGCGTTCCCACGACCGTCGGCTCGAAGATCCTCGAAGGCTGGATCCCGCCGTACGACGCGACCCTGGTCAAGAAGCTCAAGGCCGCCGACGTCGTCATCCTCGGCAAGACCAACATGGACGAGTTCGCCATGGGGTCCTCCACCGAGAACAGCGCCTACGGCCCCACGGGCAACCCCTGGGACCTGACCCGTATCCCCGGCGGCTCCGGTGGCGGCTCCTCCGCCGCCCTCGCCTCGTACGAGGCCCCGCTCGCCATCGGTACGGACACCGGCGGCTCGATCCGCCAGCCCGCCGCCGTCACCGGCACCGTCGGCGTCAAGCCGACCTACGGCGCGGTCTCCCGCTACGGCATGGTGGCCTTCTCCTCCTCCCTCGACCAGGGCGGCCCCTGCGCCCGCACGGTCCTGGACGCGGCGCTCCTCCACGAGGCCATCGCCGGGCACGACCCGCTCGACTCGACCTCCATCGACGCCCCGGTCCCGCCGGTCGTCGAGGCCGCCCGCAACGGCTCCGTCGCCGGCATGCGCGTCGGCGTCGTCAAGCAGTTCCGCGGCGAGGGCTACCAGGCCGGTGTCGTCCAGCGCTTCGACGAGTCCGTCGAACTGCTGCAGAAGCTGGGTGCCGAGATCGTCGAGCTGGACTGCCCGACCTTCGACCTCGCCCTTTCGGCGTACTACCTGATCGCGCCGTCCGAGTGCTCCTCCAACCTTGCCCGCTTCGACGCCATGCGCTACGGCCTGCGGGTCGGCGACGACGGCACGAAGTCCGCCGAGGAGGTCACCGCCCTCACCCGTGAGGCCGGCTTCGGCGACGAGGTCAAGCGCCGCATCATCCTGGGCACGTACGCGCTGAGCTCCGGCTACTACGACGCGTACTACGGCTCGGCCCAGAAGGTCCGCACCCTCATCACCCGCGAGTTCGAGAAGGCCTTCGAGCAGGTGGACGTGATCGTCTCCCCGACGACCCCCACCACCGCCTTCCCGATCGGCGAGCGCGCCGACGACCCGATGGCGATGTACCTCGCGGATCTGTGCACCATCCCGACCAACCTGGCCGGCAACGCCGCCATGTCGCTGCCCTGCGGCCTCGCGCCCGAGGACGGACTGCCGGTCGGACTCCAGATCATCGCCCCCGCCATGAAGGACGACCGGCTGTACAAGGTCGGCGCCGCCGTCGAGGCCGCCTTCGTGGAAAAGTGGGGACACCCGCTCCTCGAGGAGGCACCGTCGCTGTGAGCCCCATGCCCATCAAGGCCAAGGGATTCAAGAATTCCAAGGCCGCTACGTACCTGTCGATCGGCTCCACCGCCTTCGGAGCGATCAGCGTCGTCAAGCAGGCCCGTATGGCCCGCAGGGACAATGACACGCTCCGTCTCGTCGACGCCGCTGTCTCCGCCGCCGCCATCGTCACCGGCCTCGCTCTGCTCTACCGCGAGCTGAAGAAGCTCGGCGACGACGACGTCCTGCTGGGCTGAGAGGGAAAGTCTCACCGTGACCGTCACTGAACTGCTGTCGTACGACGCGGCCCTCGCGGCGTACGACCCCGTCATGGGCCTGGAGGTCCATGTCGAGCTGGGTACGAAGACGAAGATGTTCTGCGGCTGCTCGACCGAGCTGGGCGCGGACGCCAACTCGCAGACGTGCCCGACCTGCCTCGGCCTGCCCGGCTCGCTCCCGGTCGTCAACGCGACCGGCGTCGAGTCCGCCATCAAGATCGGTCTCGCGCTGAACTGCGAGATCGCCGAGTGGTGCCGCTTCGCCCGGAAAAACTACTTCTATCCGGACATGCCGAAGAACTTCCAGACCTCGCAGTACGACGAGCCGATCGCCTACAACGGCTATCTGGACGTCCAGCTGGAGGACGGCGAGATCTTCCGCGTGGAGATCGAGCGCGCCCACATGGAGGAGGACACCGGCAAGTCGACGCACATCGGCGGCGCGACGGGCCGTATCCACGGCGCCTCGCACTCGCTGCTCGACTACAACCGGGCCGGCATCCCGCTGATCGAGATCGTCACCAAGCCGATCGAGGGCGCCGGCGAGCGGGCCCCCGAGGTCGCCAAGGCGTACGTCGCCGAGCTGCGGGAGCTGATCCGCGCGCTGGGCGTCTCCGAGGCGCGGATGGACAAGGGCCAGATGCGCTGCGACGTGAACCTGTCGCTGCGCCCGCACGGCACCAAGGTCTTCGGCACCCGCTCCGAGACGAAGAACGTCAACTCGCTCCGGAGCGTGGAGCGGGCGGCTCGTTACGAGATCATGCGCCACGCGGCCGTACTGACCGCCGGCGGCACGATCGTGCAGGAGACCCGTCACTTCCACGAGGACGACGGCTCCACCACCTCCGGCCGGATCAAGGACAACGCCGAGGACTACCGGTACTTCCCGGAGCCCGACCTCGTCCCCGTCGCCCCCTCCCGCGAGTGGGTCGAGGAGCTGCGTGCCGGGCTGCCCGAGCTGCCGCGCGTGCGCCGCAACCGGCTCCGCGAGGAGTGGGGCGTGTCCGAGCACGACATGCAGTCGATCCTCAACGCGGGCGCGGTGGAGCCGATCGTCGCCACGATCGAGGCGGGCGCGGACGCCGCCTCGGCCCGCAAGTGGTGGATGGGCGAGCTGGCCCGTTCCGCCAACGAGGCCGGCGTCTCCCTCGACGAGCTCGCCATCACCCCGGCCCAGGTGGCCCGGGTCTCGGAGCTCGTCGCCTCCGGCGACCTGAACGACAAGCTGGCCCGCCAGGTCATCGAGGGCGTCCTCGCGGGCGAAGGCGGTCCGGACGAGGTCGTCGAGAAGCGCGGCCTGAAGGTCGTCTCCGACGAGGGCGCGCTCGGCACGGCCGTCGACGAGGCCATCGCGGGCAACGCGGCCATCGCCGACAAGATCCGCGGCGGCAAGGTCGCGGCGGTCGGCGCCCTGGTCGGCGCGGTCATGAAGGCAACCCGCGGCCAGGCGGACGCGGCGCGCGTGAAGGACCTGATCCTGGAGAAGCTGGGCGTCAGCGAAGGCTGATCCTCCGGATCGTGTACGGGTACGAGGGCGGCGCCCCGGGTCTTACGGCTCGGGGCGCCGCCCTTCGCGTACCCGGGCGAGGCAGACGTCCCTGGTCTCGCGCAGCTGCCCGAGGAGCGTCCGGTACGCGGGCGGATCGGCGGAGGCCGACCGTTCCGCGAGGGCGAGCGCCTCGGCGACCGGGACCAGGGCCTCCTCCCGGCGCCCGTCGAGGGCGAGGAGACGGCCGAGGTTGCCGAGGGCCTGCGCCAGGTCGAAGACGGCCACGGCGGGGTTGCCGTCGAACACCGCGCGGAACAGTTCCACGCACCGCCGGGTCGCGGCGATCCCCTCGGGGCGCCGCCCGGCGGCCTCCAGGCACATGCCGAGGTTCGAGAGCGACCGGGCGAGATCGGCGGGGCGCGCCTCGTACTCGTGGAGGGCGACGGCCTCCTCGGCGGCCGCCAGGGCCTCGGCAGGACGGCCCGCCACCCGGAGGAGGTCGGCCAGGTTCGACAGCGAGACCGCGAGGAACCGGGAGTAGGCCGCCGGGTTGCCCGCGGCGAGGCGGCGCCGGACCGCGACGGCCTCGGCCATCGCGTCCACGGCCTCCGCCGGGTGACCGGTCACCGCCAGGTTGGCGCCCAGGCTGTTGAGCGCGAGCGCGAGGCTCGGTTCGTGCGCGGCGGCGTTGGCCCGCGCGAGAGCGCGCAGGACGGTCACCGCCTGCCGCGACAGCGCCAGGGCCGAGTCCAGGCGCCCCTGAGCGGCCAGATGATTGGAGTAGTTGAGGAGCGAGCCGGCCAGATCCGGCTCGTGGGCGGCGGGGTCACGCTCGGCCAGCCGCAGCCAGATGTGCAGGGCTTCCACGGTGGCCTCGGCGGCCTCGGCCCAACGTCCGAGATCCGACAGGTGGTTGCCGAGGCTGTGCAGGGCCCCCGCCAGGTGCTCCTCGTGTGCGGGCTCGGCGGCGACGATCCCGCGCCAGGCGGCCACGCACCGCTCGCCCGCCGCCAGGGCCTCCCGAGGCCGGCCGGTCACGGCAAGCACATTGGCCTGATCCTGGAGGAGCCCGGCGAGCTGCGCCTCCCACCGCGCGGGCTCGGCCTCCGTCTCGACGAGCCGCTGGACCAGGGCGATGGACTCCTCGATCACCGCCATGGCCTGTGCGGGCCGACCGGAGGAGGCCAGACAGCCGCCGAGCTGGGCGAGAGCGACGGCGAGGGTCGGAGCGTTGTCGGAGAGTTCCCGCTCCGCGGCGACGGACCGTTCGGCCGTGTCCAGTGCCTCGTCGAGAAGGCCCGCGTTCCGCAGCCGCCTGCTGAGGTGGTGGTACGCCGCCGCGCGGACAGCGGCCGAGTCGTCGAGGGCGAGCAGCTCGTGGGTGAGCCGACGGTCGAGGGCGGCCATGCCCGCGTCGAGGTCCACATGGGGCCCTTGGGGAAAGCGTTCCCCGATTTCGCTGAGCAGCCTCGGCGGCACGTCCTCCAGGGCGGCGAGCGCGCTCAGGGCGGCGCCTCCGGCGGCCACCGCGAGGCCGGGAGCGTGCGCGAGAAGCGGATAGAGGTGCTGGGGCCCGACGTGCGGCCAGCGCTGGGCGGCGGCGGCCAGGAAGGTGACCACGCGCTCGGCATGCGGACCGGCCAGACGGGCGGCGGTGGGCACGGCCCACTCCATGGCCGGGTAGTCGGCGTCGTGCCCCGGGAGCGTGAGGGCGAGGAAGTCCTCGGCGAGCCGGTCGGGGTAGAGGGGTTCCAGGACGGTGCCGCGCTCGGGTTCGGTGGCCGGGTAGCAGTGGGCGTGGTCGTCGAGGACCCGGCCGGGAGGCAGCCCGGTCTCAAGCCCGGCCACGACGGCCGACCCCCTGGACCGGTCGAGGTTCCCGGTGAGCGCGGCGGCGAAGACGGTCCGGTTCATGACCGGGGGAGGGGTGGCGTACCGCCCGCCCCGGGCGTGCAGGGTGCCCCAGTGCAGGTGCTCGCGGTCGAGGAGGTAGACGGTCAGACCGGCCATGTCGGTGGGCGGGCGGCGCCCGAGCGCATGGGCGTCGACGGAGACGAGGGCGGCCATGTGGAGGGCCAGAGTCAGCCCGTACGAGGGTGGGGGACCGGGCTCGGCCCGCACTCCGTACCGTACGGCGAAGGCGTCCCGGGCGGCCCGGTACATCCCGGCGCCGTCGGGGAGGTCGTCGAGCGTCATGCTGCTCGTACCGGCCTGGAGGTTGGCGAGCGAGGCGCGGACGGCGGGCCAGGCGTCGGCGGTACGGGCGAGCAGGAGCACCCGGGCCCGTACGCCGGGTCGGTGGAGCAGGGCGTTGCTGAAGAGCCAGGTGAGGTGGGTGAGGGGCCAGCGGTCGGCGTAGTCCACGACCAGGAGGACGCCGTCGCGCCCTTCGAGCGTCAGGTCCTGGCTCCCGGGCGGGGGCTGGACGGATCCGGGGCCGTTCGTCGCGGCGGCGACCCGCCAGCCGCCGTCCTGCGTCTCGTCGGCGAACCGGGCCGCGAGCCGCGTCTTGCCCTGCCCGCCGGGCGCGTGCATCCAGCGGACGGCGATCCGGGGCCCCTGGTCACGCCATGCGCGCAGGTCGGCGAGCTCGGCCTCCCGGCCGGTGAACGGGACCACTTCGAAGCGGGAGTTGAGCATCCGGCTCGGTAACTCCCGTAGCCACTCTGGGTCGGCTTCGGGCGGGCGGCGCCAGTTCTGGAGCAGATAGACGGGCGAACCGTCGCCGAAGACATGGATGTCGGCGCCGATGACCCCGTACGCGTACCCGGCGTGGGCCGTGACGTGCTGCTCGGTGCTCAAGCCCCGGGTTCCTGATGGAACACGATGTTGCCGTGCTGGACCCCGAAGACGCGTCCGTTGTCGTGGGCGGTGTTGTGCTGCACGGAGTGCTGCCCGCCCGGGGAGTGCCGTATCAGCGCGCGCAGCTCGTCGGCGTACTCGGGATGCTCGGCGAGGAGGGCGCGCAGCCGTAGCGCCCAGGCGGGCACGAGCGCCTGCCGCGCCTCGTCGGCGTCCTCGGCCCCGGCGACGAGGGCTGCGTCCTCCTCAAGCCGCCCTTCGACGTCCGCGTGTCCCCGGAACAGTCGGACCACCCCGTCCCGGGTGACCTGCCACGCGTCCGTCGCCATGGCGGCGACCACGGCCCCGCCGCCGGCGGCGGCGAGGGCGGTGAGGGACTCCTCTAACACGTCGTCTCCGCGACGAACTCCGCCCAGGCTGCGGGGGAGACGGTGAAGGCGGGGCTGTCGGCGAGCTTGGAGTCGCGGACGTGGACGGCGGCGGGGTGGGCGGCGACCTCGACGCAGGCCCCGCCTTCGTCGCCGCTGTAGCTGGACTTGCGCCAGTCGTAGGCGACTTCGAGGCAGGCACCGCCTTCGCTGCCGCTGTAGCTGGACTTGAACCACGAAAGATCTGCTGAGCTCATGTCTCTCCTGCCATACGATCCAGCAGGCCCTTGGAATCCTCCGGCGTCAGGGCCTGTGATCGCAGCATTCCATACTTCAGCTGGAGGATGCCGACCTCGTCGGGATCGTCGATGAGGAAGCTGACCCGCTGCCCTTCGACGTAGCCGAGATGCTGGTGCTCAGGAGTCTCGATCAGCACCATGGGCCCGTCCAGCCCCGCATGCTTCGTGAGGTCCTTCGGCAGGATCTGGATGGCGAGGAAGGGAAGTTCGGCCACCTGCCGCAGATGCCGGATCTGCCCCTGTAGGACCTCCCCGCCACCGATCGGCCGCTCCAGGACGGACTCGTCGATGAGGAAGGTCATCATCGGCGGCCACGGCTTCTGCTCGAAGACGCGCTGCCGGTCGATCCGGCCGAGGAGCCGCTCCTCCGCCTCCTGCTCGGTGATGGGCGGATAGAGGCAGTCGAAGACCGCCCCGGCGTACTCGGGCGTCTGGAGCAGTCCGGGCACGACCTGGTTCTCGTACCAGAGCAGGCTGAGCGCCTGCGCCTCCAGCTCGATGAACTCCTGCGCGAACGCCGGATACCGCTCCCGCTGCGGCACCTTCTCCACCGCCGCCGTCAACGCCCCCTTCGTGTCGAGGATTTCGTCCAGCTCCGCGGCGAGCTTGATCCGCAAGGGTCTGCGCCCCTGCTCGATCGACCCCAGCGTCTCGAGCCCGATGCACACGAGTGACGCGAGGTGCGGCTGCGTCATGCCGGCGTTCTTCCGGTAGAGGCCGACGAGGGCGCCGACGACTTCCCACGAGGGGACTTTCTTGCGAGGTTTCTTCCCTGGCTGCATGGGCACTGCCTTCCCCGCCGCTCGCGTACCCGACGCATTTCCCTCCCGTACAAAGAATTTGTACGGCTTCCCCCTCTGGGGCGCGTGGGGCGCGGGACGCCACGGTGGCCCCATGACCGACCAACTCCCGCTGTTCCACCAGGCCTTTTACCGCCGCGAGCGCCGATCCGTGCCGCTGGCCCGGGACTTCACGCGTAAAGTCCTCGCCGAATGGGACATGGACACCCGTGCGGACGACGTACTCCTGTGCGTGAGCGAGCTCGCCACCAACGCCCTTCTCCACGGCGTCCCGCCCGGCCGCGGCTACCGCCTCCACCTCTACCTGGAGCGCCCGGGCCCGGCCCACGTCCTCCGCGTCGAACTCCACGACAGCGGTGACGGCACCCCCGCCCTCCGCGAACCCACCGGCGAATCGGGCCGCGGCCTCCTCCTGGTCGACGCCCTCGCCGACCGCTGGGGCGTGGGCGAGCGGGACCCCGGCAAGATCGTCTGGTGCGAGTTCACGCGCCCTGCGGCGTACGGGTGAACCCGGGGAGTCGCCCTTCCCGCGCCCCCGGCGCCGGGCCGAGCATGAGACATGAACGTCGTCAGCCAGGTCTTCGCGTTGATCGCCGCGGCGATCCACCTCCTCGTCTGGCCGCTGGAGAGCTTCCTCTACGCGCGGCCCCAGGTCCGGGTCTTCCTCACCGGCAGCACCGCCGACGCGCCCGAGGTCCGCCTGTGGCGGTTCAACGTCGGCTTCTACAACCTCTTCCTGGCGCTCGGCATGATCGCGGGTTTTGCCGCCCTGCGCCTGGGCCACGAGACCGTCGGCCGGACGCTGGTCCTCTACCTCGCCGCCTTCATGGTCGCGGGCGGGATCACGCTCTTCGTCTCCACCCCGAAGCTCTGGCGCGGTGCCCTCGGCCAGGCGGTCCCCGGCGCGGTCATCCTGCTCGCCGAGCTCGTCACGGCGTGACGCGGGGCGGAGGGGGCGGCCATACTGACCGGTGGTATTCCAACGGGGGCGTGGGGCGCATGGGGTGGGGGGACGGCGTGGAGCTGCCGGAGCGTATCGGCGATTACACCGTGGAGCGTGAGCTGGGCGCGGGCGGCATGGGGACGGTGTATCTGGCACGTTCCCGGGGTGGACGCACCGTGGCCGTCAAGGTGGCCAGCCCGGAGCTGGCCGCGGATCCGCATTTCCGGGCCCGGTTCCGCGCGGAGGTCGACGCCGCCCGCAGGGTCGGCGGGTTCCACACCGCGCAGGTCGTCGACGCCGACCCGGACGCGGCGGCGCCCTGGCTGGCGACCGCCTACATCGCGGGGCCGACGCTGTCGGGGCTGCTGGCCGCTCAGGGCCCGATGGACGAGGCCCGACTGCGGCTGCTCGGCGCGGCGTTGGCGGAGGCGCTGCAGGCCATCCACTCCTGCGGCCTCATTCACCGTGACCTCAAGCCGGGCAACATCATCATGGCCGACGACGGCCCCCGGGTCCTGGACTTCGGTATCGCCCGGGCCCTGGAGTCGACCCGGCTGACCTCCACCGGAGCGGCCTTCGGTACGCCTGGTTTCCTGGCCCCCGAGCAGGCTCAGGGGCTCGAAGTGGGCGCCGCAGCCGATGTGTTCGCGCTGGGCGCGGTGCTGGTCGCGGCGGCCGGTGGTGACGCGTTCGGCGAGGGAACCCCGGTGATGCTGATGTACCGGGCCGTGCACGAGCCGCCGGACCTGTCGGCCGTGCCGGAGGGCCTGCGACCGGTGGTCGCCGCCTGTCTGGCCAAGGACCCGGCACAAAGGCCCACGCCGAAGGGGCTGTTGGACCTGTTCGCGCCCGACACCGCCGTCCAGGAGCCGACACCCGATGCGGCCGGGTACACGCCGACCATGCCGGCTCCCCCGGCGGTGTCCGCCGCGCCGACGCAGACCGCCAGGCGGGCGGCCGCAGCGACTGCCGCACCGGCTGCCGTACCGGCGGGGAAGCGCAGGGTACGGCTCGCTGCCACTGTTGCCGGGTCCCTGGTCGTGCTCGGCGGCGCGGGCTACGGCGTCTACGCGTCCGCGGCCGCGAACTCGGACGGCAGCTTCCCCAAGGCCAGGTACGAGCTCACCACACCCGACACGATGGCGGCCGGCGCATACGAACGCGACGAGGAACACCCCCTCTCTCCGGACCCGGAACCGGACAACACCGGCCAGAGGGACTCGACCCATCTCTCCGCCACCTACGCCGGCACCGGGAAGGCCCCCGGATTCAAGAAGGTGACGGTGTACGGCTCATTCGGTCGGTACAAGAACCCGGAGGAGCACCGAGACGGCCTCATCAGGGCCATGACCGTGACGGGCAGCGAAAACGTCAGCGAGCCGCCCACGACGATCAGCGTCCCCGGCTCGGACGTCGAGTTCCGCTGCACGACGGTGGACCAGCAGACCGTGTGCGCCTGGGGCGACGACAACACCACCGTCGCGATCGCGTTCACCCCGACCGGCGCACTCGAGCTGGCGGCGAAGGAGACCAGCAAGATTCGCGACGACATGCGCACGCCGATCACCCCTCAACCCTGACGGCCTTGCGCTGGCCGGAAATCGCTTGGATTTACGCGCGGTCCTCTTGGACGTTCACCACCGGGACGTCACCGGGTCTTCTCTCCGTCATCCGCCCTCACTACCGTCCCCGGCGAACCACCCAATGGCTCGAAGGCGAACCATTGGCCGTCGACTGGAGGCCGGTCTTGTCACCCGAGATATCCCGCAGAAGGCTCCTCGCGCTGGGCGGAGGCGCCCTCGGCGCCGCGGCGGCGGGGTCGCTGCTCCCGCCGTCGCTGCAGGCCGCGATGGCCGCCGAGCCGCCGGCCGGAGGCATGTCGGCCGTCAAGCACGTGGTGATCCTGATGCAGGAGAACCGCTCCTTCGACCACTACTTCGGCACCCTGCGCGGGGTCCGAGGTTTCGGTGACCGCAACGCCGTCGAACTCCCCTCCGGCGCCTCGGTGTTCGAGCAGCCGGCCGCGCTCGGCCGGACCGTCCTGCCCTTCCCCATTCGGGAGGCCGCCGAGACGCAGAGGAAGGACCTCCAGTACATCGGCGATCTCGATCACTCCTGGAGCGGCGGTGGCAAGGCCTGGCGCGGCGGCTGGATGGACGGCTGGGTCTCCGCCAAGACCGCGGCGACGATGGCGTACTACGACCGGCAGGACCTGCCGCTGCACTACGAACTCGCGGACACCTTCACCATCTGCGACGCCTACCACTCCTCCATCCACACCTCCACCAGCCCCAACCGGAACCACCTGTGGTCCGGCTGGACCGGCTACGAGGCCGACGGCAGCCGGGCCGTCACCAACGCCGCCTACGCCGAGGGGACGCACCCCGGCTACAGCTGGCCGACGTACGCCGAGCGGCTCGAAGCGGCCGGGCGGTCCTGGAAGACGTACACGGAGTGGGAGAACTTCACCGACAACAACATCGAGTTCTTCACCTCCTTCAAGAAGATCGCCCGCAAGGCACTGGAGCCCACCGGCGGCCACACCTTCATGGAGTCCTTCTACGCCGCCGTCCGCGACACCGACGACACCGCCGAGCGGGCCAGGCTGCTCGCCGCCCTGGAGGAGGGCGTGGCCACGCTGACCGACGCCGAGCGCTCGCTCTTCGAGCGCGGGCTGCGCCGCGTGGAGTCCGGGACGCTCGCCGACGTCTTCCGCGCCGACGTCGCCGCCGGGACACTGCCGGAGGTGTCGTACCTCGTCCCGTCCGCGATCGACTCCGAGCACCCCGGCTCCTCCTCGCCGATCGCCTCCGCCACCCTCGTCTACAAGGTGCTCGACGCCCTCGGCTCGCATCCGGACGTCTGGCGCCACACCGTCGTGCTGATCAACTACGACGAGAACGACGGCTTCTTCGACCACGTGCCGCCGCCCGTCCCGCCGGCCGACAACACGGACGAGCGCTGGAAGGGCCTGCCCACCGGCCTCGGCATCCGCGTCCCGCTGCTCGTCGTCTCGCCCTGGTCGGTCGGCGGCTACGTCTGCTCCGAGACCTTCGACCACACTTCCGTGATCCGCTTCCTGGAGCGGCTCACCGGCATCGAGGAGCCCAACATCACCTCGTGGCGGCGGACCGTCACCGGCGACCTCACCTCCGCCTTCGACTTCCGGCGCGCCCACCGGCGGCCCGACGTCGAGCAGCCCGGGCCGATCCCGCCGTTCAGCGGCCGCTGGCGGCCGCAGCCCCCGCTGGTCCAGCGCATGCCGGTCCAGGAGCCCGGCCACCGCCCCGCCCGCCCGCTGCCCTACCAGCCGGACGCCTCCGCCACGGTCGGGGACGGCACATCGGGGATCACCGTCGCGCTCAGCAACAAGGCCAGGGCGAGCGCGCACTTCGCCCTCTACCCGTACGCGGGCGAGTTCGCCGTCCCCCAGCACCGGGACGTCAAGGGCACGGCGCGGTGGGCCGTCCCGCTCGCGGGTGATCGTTACCGCTTCACGATCACCGGCCCGAACGGCTTCCGGCGTGAGTTCGAGGGCCCCGCCGGGGGAGGCGCCGAGCTCGCCTCGTACATCGACCATCACGACCGCGACCTGCACCTCACCGTCCGCAACACCTCCGCCGCCCCGATCTCCTTCACCGTCCGGCCGCTCGGATACGTGGACCCGGAGGACCTCGCCGGGCGCGCCGACTGGACGCGCACGGTCACCGTCAAGCCCGGCAAGAGCCGCACGGTCGTCCACTCCGCCTCCGACGCGCACGGCTGGTACGACATCGAGGTGACCGCCCCGGGCGGCTTCCGGCGGCGGCTGATGGGGCACATCGAGAACGGCCGCGCCAGCATCTCCGGCTGAACCGGCACGTCACGGGTGCGGTGCGCGGGAGCGTCTCGACCAACGGGCTGACCTTCCGCGCACCCTTGTGACTAACACCACGAAAGGGGCAAAGGATCTCTTAAGGCTGGGAGAGTGGCTGTATAGAGGTCATGCGTTCTTTGCGGGCTGTTCCCCGGTAAAGATCCACGAACCACCAGGGAGCACGTCCTTTGGCAGCCATCGCACGGTGGTGCGTCGCGCACCGCCTCGTCGTCGTCCTGCTCTGGCTCGTCGCCCTCGGCGGCGCCGTCGCCGGAGCGACGCTCGCCGGCAGCGCGTACTCCAACGACTACGAGGCCCCCGGCACCGAGTCCGGCCGTGCCACCGCCCTCCTCGACAGCCGGTTCTCCGGCGCGGGCGGCGACAGCGACACCATCGTCTGGCACACCGACCGGGGCAGCGTCCGCGCCGACGCCGTCGAGCGGCGCATGACCGGCATGCTCCACGACGTCGCCGAACTCCCCGGCGTCGCCGCCGTGACCTCGCCCTACGACCAGTCCCCCGGCGCCCACGCGGCGATCAGCGAGGACGGGCACACCGCCTACGCCACCGTCACCTTCCACGCCCAGGCCGACGACATCCCCGCCGCCCAGGCGCAGGCCCTCGTCGACACCGCCAAGGCCGCCGCCGACGACCACGTCCAGGTCGAACTCGGCGGCACGGCCATCGCCCTCACCGAGGCCCCCGGCGGACACATCGCCGAGGCCGTCGGTGTCGTCGTCGCGGCCGCCGTCCTCTTCCTCGCCTTCGGCTCACTCGCCGCCTCCGCGCTGCCCATCGCCACCGCCCTCGTCAGCGTCGGCATCGCGTACTCCGGGATCGTGCTCCTCGGCCACGTCATGACCGTCGCCGACTTCGCCCCCATGCTCGGCATGCTCATCGGCCTCGGCGTCGGCATCGACTACGCGCTGTTCATCGTCACGCGCCACCGCAAGGGACTCAAACGGGGACTGCCCGTTTCCGAAGCCGCCCGGATCGCCGTCGCCACCACCGGCCGCGCCGTCGTCTTCGCCGGCGCCACCGTCTGCATCGCCCTGCTCGGCATGCTCATCCTGCGGCTCGGCTTCCTCAACGGCGTCGCCATCGCCGCCTCGCTCACCGTCGTCCTGACCGTCGCCGCCTCCGTCACCCTGCTGCCCGCGCTCCTCTCGTTCATCGGGATGCGCGCGCTCAGCCGGCGTGAACGCGCCCGGCTCGCCGAGCACGGCCCGCAGCCCGAGCTGCCCACCGGGTTCGCCGCCCGCTGGTCCACCTTCGTCGAGCGGCACCCCAAGCTGCTGGGCGCCGTCGCCGCCGTCGTCATGCTCGTCCTCGCGCTGCCCACGTTCTCCCTCCACCTCGGCACCTCCGACCAGGGCAGCAACCCGGCCACGTCGACCACCCGCAAGGCGTACGACCTCCTCGCCGACGGCTTCGGGCCCGGCGTGAACGGGCCCCTCACCCTCGTCGCCCAGCTCGACGGCGCCGACGACCGGGTCGCGCTCGACGAACTGCCCGCCACGCTCGCGAACACCCGCGGGGTCGAGTCCGTCTCGCCGATCATCTACAACAGCGCCGGGGACGCGGCCGTCCTGACCGTCGTACCGGAGTCGTCGCCGCAGTCCAAGGCCACCAGCGACCTCGTCGACCGGCTGCGCGCGGACGTCCTGCCGACGGCGGAGCAACGGACCTCCCTCGACGTGCACGTGGGCGGTGTGACCGCGTCGTACGACGACTTCGCCGAGATCATCGTCGGCAAGCTGCCCCTCTTCGTCGGCGTCGTCGTCGCGCTCGGCTGTCTGCTGCTCCTGCTCGCCTTCCGCTCGATCGGCATCCCGCTCAAGGCGGCGGCGATGAACGTGGCCGCCGTCGCCTCCTCCTTCGGGATCGTCGTCGCGATCTTCCAGTGGGGGTGGGGGAGCGAGCTGCTCGGCCTCGGCAGCGCGGGACCCGTCGAACCCTTCCTGCCGGTCATCATGGTCTCGGTGCTCTTCGGGCTCTCCATGGACTACCAGGTCTTCCTGGTCAGCCGGATGTACGAGGAGTGGCTGGAGACCGGGGACAACCGGCGGGCGGTCCGGGTCGGCCTCGCCGAGACCAGCCGGGTGATCAACTCCGCCGCCGTCATCATGATCGCCGTCTTCCTGGCGTTCGTCCTCTCCGGCGACCGGGTCATCGCGATGTTCGGCATCGGGCTCGCCGCGGCCGTCGCCCTCGACGCCTTCGTCCTGCGCACGCTCCTCGTCCCCGCCCTCATGCACATGCTCGGCGGCGCGAACTGGTGGCTTCCCCGGTGGCTCGACCGGCGGCTGCCGAGGATCAGCATCGAACCCCCCGAGTGCCGTGCGATCGCCGACGCCCGGGACGCCACCCATGCGAAGATCCCGACGCAACGTGTGACGCTCCCGAGGCCGGAGGAGAACGAGGATGCTCGCGATATCGCTGGGTGAGGACGGCGCCGAGCTGCGGCCGCTGGAGCCGTGGCGCGCCGAGGAGTTCCTCGCCCACATCGACCGCGGCCGCGAGTTCATCGGACAGCACAACGGGCTGCCCGACGTCGTGACCGACCTGGAGTCCAGCCGGGCGTTCCTCCGGGCGTACGCGGAGAAGACCGCGGCCGACACGGGGCGGATCCTCGGCATCTGGCACGACGGCGGACTCGTCGGCGCCGTCATCCTGCGCACCATGGACACCGCCCAGGGCGTCGCCGAGGCCGGCTGCTGGCTGGAGCCGTCGGCCGTCGGCAAGGGGCTGGTGACCCGGGCGGTACGCGTCCTGATCGACTGGGCGGTCGAGGAGCGGGGCATCCACCGCGTGGAGTGGGTGGTCTCGTCCGGGAACGAGCCGAGCATCAACGTCGCGCGGCGCCTGGGGATGACGAAGGAGGGCGTGCTGCGGGAGAGCCACCTCTACCGGGGGCGGCGCCACGACGAGGAGATCTGGTCGGTCCTCGCCCCGCACTGGCGGGCCGCGAAGGAGACGGCGAAGCCCTGAGCCGGGGGCGTTAAGACGCCTCTCATGGGGGCCGCCTAGCGTGCCCGTCATGACTGCCAAGACCGATGAGACAGCGCCCGAGAAGTCCGCCGCGGACACGGTCGCCCCGCTGGACGACGACCCGACCGCCGCCGACGAGCTCGCCGCCGACGAGCTGGACGACGACCTGACCGACGACGAGGACGACCAGGAGGACGAGGCGTCACCGGGCGCCTCCGGTGCCCCGGGCCTCGGCGCCGGCGCCGCCGCCGTCGTCTCGGCCGCCCTCGGGGTCGCCGCCCTGACCGGCACCTGGACGGGCAAGATCGCCGCCGAGCGCGAAGCCCTCATCGGCCAGATCAAGGCCTCCCAGGGCGGCAGCACCGCCCAGCAGATCTCCGAGATCTACGGCGACGCCTGGCACGCCACCGCACTCGTCAACGGTGTCTTCGCCTTCCTCGCCCTGATCACCGGCGTCCTCGTCCTCCTCCTCACCCGCCCCGACCGCCCGGCCTGGATCCGCGCGGTCGCCGTCGCCGGGACCGTCCTCGGCGGCATCGGACTGCTGCTCTCGGGCGCCATGTACTTCGACCTCCTCCTCGGCCTCCCGGCCGCCACCCCTTAGGTCGTGTCCGGCGGCTTTGGGGCCGGGCCCCTCCCTAAGGCACCCCCGGGTGCCCCCTAAGGCCCCCCTCACCCCGAACATGCGGCACTCTCCCGATGTGGCCGCACCCCCTGGGCGACGACAGTGAAGGCATCGCGAGAAGCGACACCGACACCGACACCCCAGGGAGAACGAGATGTTCGCGTACGAACTGCACCGCGCCCACCACGCCGACCTCGTCCGTGAGGCCACCGCCCAGCGGCTGTCCCGGCAGGCCGCCAAGGTGCGGCGGGCCGCGAAGGCCGCCGCCCGCCGGTCCGGCGACCATGACGAGGAAGGGCGGGTGGGAGCCGAGCGGAGCCGCTTCGCCCGGGCCGCGTGACCCCCGTATGAGGACGGTCCCGGACGGCTGTGCGATGCTCGGCGCCGTGGAGACCAGCTCAGTCAGCCCCGTGTTCGTCGGCCGGGCCGGCGAACTCACCGCCCTCACCGACGCGCTCGCCCGGGCCCACGCGGACGGCGAGCCGCAGGCGCTCCTCATCGGCGGCGAGGCCGGGGTGGGAAAGACGCGGCTCATCGAGGAGTTCGTCGACGCCGCCCGCGGCCGGGGCGCCATCGTCGCCCTCGGAGGCTGCGTGGAGGTGGGCGCGGACGGGCTGCCGTTCGCGCCCTTCTCCACCGCCCTGCGTTCCCTGAGCCGCCGGCTCCCCGAGGAGCTCGCCGCCGCCGCGGCGGGACAGGAGGGCGAACTGGCCCGGCTGCTGCCCGAACTCGGCGACGTCGGCGGCCACGAGCCGTCCAACGAGGACGCCACCGCCCGCCTCTTCGAACTGACCGCACGGCTCCTGGAGCGGCTCGCCGCCGACCACACGATCGTGCTCGTCCTGGAGGACCTGCACTGGGCCGACGCCTCCACCCGGCACCTGCTCGCGTACCTCTTCCGCACCCTGCTCCGCGGCCGGATCGTGGTCGTCGCCAGCTACCGCGCCGACGACCTCCACCGCCGCCACCCGCTGCGCCCCCTCCTCGCCGAACTGGACCGGCTGCGGACCGTCCGGCGTATCGAACTGCCCCGGTTCACCCGCGCCGAGGTGCGCCGCCAGCTCACCGGCATCCTCGCCGCCGAACCCGCCCCGGCCCTCGTCGACGAGATCTTCGAGCGCTCCGACGGCAACGCCTTCTTCGTCGAGGAGCTCGTCGCCTCCCACGGATGCGGCCGCACCCCCGGCTCCCTCACCGACTCCCTGCGCGACCTGCTGCTCGTACGGGTCGAGGCGCTGCCCGAGGACGCCCAGCGGGTCGCCAGAACCGTCGCCGAGGGCGGCTCCACCGTCGAGTACGCGCTGCTCGCCGCCGTCGCCCGGCTCCCCGAGGACGACCTCATCGAGGCCCTGCGCGCCGCCGTCGGAGCCAACATCCTGCTCGCCGTCCCCGACGGGGACGGCTACCGCTTCCGCCACTCCCTGGTCCGCGAGGCCGTCAGCGACGACCTGCTGCCCGGCGAACGCTCCCGCCTCAACCGGCGCTACGCCGAAGCCCTGGAGGCCGACCCCTCGCTCGTACGGGCCGACGAACGCGCCACTCGCCTCGCCACCTACTGGTACCACGCGCACGACCCCGCCAAGGCGCTCCCCGCCGTGCTCCGCGCCTCCGTCGAGACCCGCAAGCGCTCGGCGTACGCGGAGCAACTCCGCCTCCTGGAACGCGCCATGGAGCTGTGGGACGAGGTCCCCGCCGAGGTGCGCGGCTCCCTGCGGCCGCTGGACCACGCCGAGGCCTACCCCGCCTGCGGCTGCGACCCCGAGACCACCCCGCTGCGCTACCTCGACCTGCTGGCCGAGGCCGCCGTCGCCGCCCGGGTCTGCGGCGAGCGCGAACGCGCACTGAAGATAGGCAAGATGGCGCTGCGGCTGCTCGAAGGGGACGACGGCGAGGAGCGCGACCCGCTGCGCGCCGCCTGGTTCTGGACCGAACGCTCCCGCGTCATGTCGGGCCTCGGCCGCTCCGACGGCTGGGCCGAGATCGCCACCGCGCAGGAGCTCGTCCGCGGCCTGCCCCCGTCGCCCGTCCACGCCGTCGTCCTCGCCGTGGCCGCCGGCTGGGGCATGCTCCACAAGCCCGGCCCCGAAAGCCTCGCCGACGCCGAACGGGCCTACGAGTACGCCCGGCTGGTCAGGAACGAGGCGATCGAGCTCCACGCCCGGCTCACCCTCGGCACCCTCCAGGTCTCCGCCGGGGACCGCGACGCGGGGATCGCCGCCCTGTACGAGGTGCGCGACCGCACCCGCGCCCTCGGGCTCTACCACGAGTCCGCGCGCGCCCACATCAACCTCTCGCACGCCCTGGAGAACCTCGGCCGCTCCCGCGAGGCCGTCGAGGTCGCCGGCGACGGCATCCGCTTCGCCCGCGAGCACGGACTGCTCGACAGCCAGGGCTGGATCCGCGCCAACCAGGCCGAGTCGCAGCTCCCCCTCGGGCTGTGGGAGGAGGCCCAGCGCAACTGCGAGTGGCTGGAGCGGGCCGGCACGAGCTCCAAACCGCGCGGGAGCGCAGCCGTACGCCTGGCCCAACTCGCCGTCGCCCGGGGTGAACTTGACACGGCCACCACCCTGCTCGCCGCCGCCCGCGGCCACTACGGCACGGCCGACCCGATGCCCCAGTACACGGTTCCGGTGGAACTGGTCGAGCTGAGCATCGCCGCCGCGGCCGGACGGATCCAGGACGTACGGACCGTCCTCGCCCGGGCCGCCGAGAGCGGCTTCCCGCCCGGCACCCACCGCGACGGCTGGCCGCTGCTCCTCGCCGCCGCCACCGCGGAGGCCGACGGGCTCGGCCTGCCCGCCGCCGCGCCCGGACGCGACGAGGCGCTGGCCCTGATCCGCCGGTGCGCGCGGCGGATGACGACCCCGGCCCCCGTCTGGCAGGCCTACTCCCTGCACGTCTCGGCGGAGCTCGACCGCGCCGAGGGCCGCACGTCCGTCGAGCGCTGGGCCGAGTGCGTCGCCGCGTACGAGCGGAGGGAACGCCCCCACCAGCTGGCCCTCGCCCGGCACCGCCTCGCCGACGCCCTCCTCGTCGAAGGCGGCCGGCGCGAGGAGGCCGCGGCCCTCCTGCGCGAGGCGCACGCCACGGCCGTACACCTGGGAGCGCATCCGCTGCGCGAGGACGTGGAGCTCCTCGCCGCCCGCGCCCGCCTCCCGTTGACCGCGCCCGAGAGCGCGCCCCCGCCGCGGCACGGCGACGACGCCTTCGGGCTGACCCCCCGGGAACAGGACGTGCTGCGCCTCGTCGCCGCCGGCCGCACCAACCGCCAGATCGCCGAGGAGCTCTTCATCTCCCCGAAGACGGCGAGCGTCCACGTCTCCAACATCCTCGCCAAGCTCGGCGTCTCCGGCCGCGGCGAGGCCGCCGCCATGGCCCACCGCCTCCACCTTCTCCAGGAAACCGTCTGAACGGCCGCACCGAACGGGCAGACTGGCAGCCGACCGAGGAGCCGAGCGGAAGCCGTTGGGGGAGCTGGAATGAAGTACGCGATGCTGGTGGGGCCGGGCGCGGCGCCGGACGGCGCGGCACGCCTTGAGGTGCCGGACGGCGCCACCCTGGACGACACCGCCGGCGCGCTCGACCTGCTGCTCGCGACCCGGCCGACGGCGGACCGTGTGGTCCTCGTCGTGGGCGGCACCGTCGTCGGGGTCACCACCCGGGCCCACCTGAGCACCGTGCGCGCCCTCGGGGTCGTGCGGGGCGCGGGCGAGGAGGACCGTGGCCGCCAGCCGGTCGAATCCACCCAGTACACGCTGCTGACCTTCCGCTGCCCGTCCTGCGAGCGGACGGCCTGGACCGCCTTCTACGACGAGCGGTACCGGCCGACGTGCGAGACGGACGGCCACGGGCCGATGGAACTGCGGTGAGCCGCCGATGAGCCAGGCCGGCCTCTCCACCGTCGCCACGGCACCCGCGGGCCTCGCCTCGGGCGGCTCCGGACGGTTCTTCCTCGTCTCCTATCTCCCCACCTACGCGGGGGCGTTGAGCATTCTGTGGCTGGTCTGGGCGGGCGCCCCCGGCGGCGCCCTGTCGATGCGCCGCGCCTGGCGCACCGCCGCCGGACTCGGCGTCGGCGAGATCGTGCTGATCGCCGCCGGTATCACCGTCGTCGCCGTCGTCTTCCAGCCCCTGCAACTGGCCATGGTGCGGCTGCTCCAGGGCGGCTGGCCCGACGCCCTCGGCGCGGGGCTCTGCCGCGCCCGGCAGCGCCGCCGCAAGGCCCGGCTCGAACGCCGTACGGTCCTGCCCCTGGCCACGGACAACGGGGCGCCGCCGGAGGTGACGGCGGCGGCCGTGCAGCGGGCCGGTGCGGCCGCCGCGCGCCTGCGCCGCCGGTACCCGCTGCCCGACCACCTCGTCCGGCCCACCGCCCTGGGCAACGTCCTGACCGCCACCTTCGACACCGCGGGCCGCGACCACGGCTGGGACGCGGCGGTGGCCTGGCCCCGGCTCTACCTGGTCCTCGGCGACCGGTCGCGCGCCCTCGTCGACGACTCCCGCGACTCCCTCGACGGCGCCGTGCGGCTCGCCGTCACCGGGGGAGCCACCGCGCTCACCGCCGCCGTACTGCTGTGGTCCAGCGGGTGGTGGCTCGCCCTCGCCCTGATCCCGCTGGCCGTCGCCTGCCTCGCCTACCACGGTGCCGTCCAGGCGGCCGTCGCCTATGGAGACGCCGTCCACACCGCGTTCGACCTGCACCGCTTCGATCTGCTGCGGGCTCTGCACCTTCCGCTGCCGGCCGGCCTCGACGAGGAGCGCACCCGGGCCTCGGCCCTGTGCGCGTCCTGGCGACAGGGGCTGCCGCCGCCGGACACGTACGAACACCCCGAAGTACCCCCCGCCGTCTGACCCGTTGAGGCCCCGGGCCGCGCCGAAGCGCCCTACGGTGGCCCCATGTCAGCGATGGGGGAGCGCCGCCGCAACGACCGCGTCCAGGCTCTGCACGAGCGCGGACTGCGGGAACTCGACGACTACATCCGCTCCCGTGACCCCGCAGCCCTCGAACGGGCCCGGCTCGCGTTCCACACGACCGTGGCCTCCCTCGGCCCGCACACCCCCGACCGGCACGTCCATTTCCGGAACCTCGCCTACACCGAGGAACTGACGTACGAGGAGACCGGTGCCCCCGGCCCGCTCCAGGACGCCCTCGCCTTCTACCGCCAGGCCCTCGCCGAGGCTCCGGCCGACCACCCCTACCGGCCCGCCTACGCCTACAGGCTCGGGCGCGCCCTGCGCCGGCTGTACGGCGCGACCGGCGACCCCGCTCACCTCGACGAGTCCGTCGAATGGCAGCGGCGGGGACTGTCCGGCGGACCGGCGGCCCGGGAGGAGCCCGCCGCCCAGCTGGCCGGTCTCGCCGAGACGCTCTTCGACCGCAACCTCCTGACCGGTGACCGGGGCGACCTGGAGGAGTGCGTGGCGCTGTACCGCCACGCCGTACGGCTCACCCCCGAGGCCGAGCAGGAGGACCTCGCGATCCGGCTGGTCAACTTCGGCTCCGCCCTCGGCGCCCTCCACACGCTGACCCGGGACCCCGGCATCCTCGACGAGTCCATCGACGCCCACTCACGGGCCCTCGCCCTGCTGCCCGCCGACCGCCCGCAGCAGCGGCAGGCCCTTCTCGACATCCTCGCCAAGGCCCTGCGGCACCGCTACGCCACCACCGGCCGGCTGGAGGACCTCGACACGGCGATCGCCCTGCGCCTGCGCGCCGTCTCGAACACCGAACCCGGCACCACCGACCACGGCGAGGCCGCACTGCACGCCGCCGACGCGCTCCTCGACCGGGCCGTCACGACCGGCCGGCCCCACTTCGCCGACCAGGCGATCGCCGTACTCCGGCGGGCCGTCGCCGGCCGACCCGCCGACAGCGCCGAACGCGCCGTGCTGATCGGGATCCTGGGATCGGCGTACGGCACCCGGTACGACCTGACCGGGGAGGCCGACTCCCTGGACCAGGCCGTCGAGCTGCTCCGAGCGGCCGTGGACACGCCCGGTATCGGGCACCACAACGCCTGCGGCCTGCGCACCAAACTCTCCGCCGCCCTGCGGACCCGGCACTCGGCGCGCGGAGACCTCGCCGACCTCGAAGAGGCGATCGCCGTGCACCGCGACGCACTGGCCGCCGGGGCCGGCCTGGACGCGGCGTACCGGGCCCTGCACCAGGCGAGCCTCGCCGGGTGCCTGAACCAGCGCTTCGGCGTCCACGGCGACATCACGGATCTCGACCGGTGCTCCGAACTGTGCCGCCAGGCCCTGCTGGTGCTGCCCGAGGAGGACGCGAACCGTCCGGTCGTCCTCGTGCTGCTCGGTGACACCCACCTCGCCCGGTTCTTCCACACCGCCCGGCCGGAGGCGCTGGCCCCGGCGCTCGGGGCCTTCCGGCAGGCCCTCGACGCCGCCGACCCCAAGCTGCGGGCGGCCGCGATGAGCAACCTCGCCCGCGCCCTCCTCGCCCGCTTCGACCACGCCGGCGGCACACCGGCCGACCTGGACGAGGCGATCGGCCTGCAACGCCACGCCATGAGCCTGCTCCCCACCCAGCGGGCGGTAGCCGGATACAACCTCGCCCAGTCCCTGCGCAGCCGCTACGAGATGAGCCACGACCTCGCCGACCTCGAGGAGTCCGTCGACCTCCTCCGTACCGTCGTGCGGGACCGCCCCCGCGACGACCCCGACCGGACCAAGCCCGGCACGGCCCTCGCCGAGGGCCTGTACAGCCTCCATCTGCGGACCGGGGACCGCGACCTGCTCACCGAGGCCCTCACCGTCGCCCGCGACATCACGACGGTCACCTCCGCCCCGGTGCGCGAACGGCTCGCCGCCCACGTGACCTGGGGCCAGGTGTCCGGTGTACTGGAGGACTGGGACACGGCGTGGCGCGCCCTGCGCACGGCCACGTCGCTGCTGCCCGAGCTGGCGACGAGCGGCCTCACCCGCAGCGACCAGCAGTACGCGCTCGCCCGCCTGCCGGGCATCGCGGCGGAGGCCGCCGCCTACGCCCTCCAGGCCGGGCGGCCCGAGGAAGCCCTGGAAGTCCTCGAACACGGCAGGGGAGTGCTCCTCGGCCGACTGCTGCGCACCCGGGACCTCGACCTCGACCGGCTGCGCCGGCAGGCACCCGCCCTGGCCGACGAGTTCCTGCGGCTGCGCGAGGAGGAGACCGGTGCGCCGGCCGGCCCCTCCGGCCCGGCGGCCACCACCGAACAGGCCGCCGAACGGCGTCGCGCCCACGCCGCCGCATGGCAGCGCCTGCTGGGCCGTATCAGGGCACTGCCGGGGTTCGACGGCTTCCTGCGCCCGCCCCAGGCCGAGGAGATCCTCCGCCAGGCCGGCGACGGCCCCGTCGTCCTCCTCAACATCAGCATCCGCTGCGACGCCGTCATCGTGGCCGACGGCACGATCGACGTCCTGCCGCTGAAGGTGCGCTCCGGCACCGTGGCCCAGCAGGTCGCCGTCTTCCTCGACGCCACCCGCGCCGCCGCCCGGCCCGGAGCCTCCCTGGAGGAGATCTGGTCCGCGCAGGAGACCCTTTCCGGCGTACTGGAATGGCTCTGGGACACCGTCACCGGACCCGTGCTCCAGCGCCTCGGCCACACCGAACCGCCCGCCCCCGGGGAGTCGCCCCGGCGGATCTGGTGGTGCCCGCAGGGCACGCTGGCCTTCCTGCCGCTGCACGCCGCCGGCTACCACGGCCCCCGGGCCGACCCGGACCGGCCGCGCTGCGCACTCGACCTCGCCGTCTCCTCCTACACCCCGACCATCGGCGCCCTGCACCACGCGCGCCGACGGCCCGACCCGGCCCCGTCGGGCGCGCGGCCGCCCCTGGTCGTGGCCATCAGCGACACGCCGGGGGCCGCGCCCCTGCCGAACGCCCCGCGCGAGGCGGAAGCGGTGCGGACCCTGCTGCCCGGAACCACCCGCGCACCCCTGCTGACCGGCGCCGAGGCCACCCGCGACCGGGTCCGGGAGGCCCTGCGCTCCAGCCCGTACGTCCATCTCGTCTGCCATGCCGTCACCGACCCGCACGACCCGTCCGCCTCGCGCATCCTCACCCACGACCACCTCGAAAGGGCGCTGACCGTCGCCGACATCTCCGCCCTGCGGCCGTCGGGAGCCTGCCTGGCCTACCTCTCCAGCTGCTCCACCTCCGGAACCCGCCCCGAGCTCGCGGACGAGGCGATCCACATCACCAGCGCCTTCCAACTCGCCGGATACCGCCATGTCGTGGGCACGCTGTGGCCCGTGACGGACGAGATCGCCCCGCGCATCGCCGAGTCCTTCTACGGCCGGCTCCCGCACGGCGCCGCGCACGCGCTGCACGCGGCCGTCCGGCAGGCGCACACGGAGCATCCGCTGCTCCCGTCGCTGTGGGGAGCGCACATCCACATCGGTCCGTGAGCGCCCGCCAGCGCTAACCCCGGGCGTCGCGGACCATCCGCAGGTTCTCCCGGGCCTCCGCCGTGCGAGGGTCGGCGGTGCCGTAGAGCCGTTCGTAGCCGGCGACGACCAGGCGGCACTCCTCCTCGGCCTGGGCGTGCCGGCCCGCGTTGAAGAAGGTGGCGGCCAGGCTGGTGCGGTACTCCAGGACGTCCGGATGGTCGGGGCCGTGCAACCGCTCCATGCCCACGACGGCCGCCCGCAGCTCCGACGCGGCCTCCTTGACCTTGCCGAGCGCCTGGAGCATGGCGCCCAGGGTGGCGTGTGCGGAGAGCGTGTCCGGATGAGTGGCGCCCTTGATCTTCACCGACTGCCGCACCGCGTCGCGCATCGACCGCGCGGCCTCGGGGACATGCCCCAGGTGGTACTGAACGGCGGCGTGGTTGATCCGGGCCGTGAGGGTCAGCTCCGACGTCCGGCCCAGCAACCGCTCGGAGTCGCGCAGCACCGAGAGGTAGAGCGCCCCGGCCTCCTCCAGCGCGCCCCGGGCCCGCAACACCCCGGCCAGGGTGTTCCGGCTGCCGAGCGTGTCCTCGTGCTCGGGCCCCAGCACCCGCGTCCGGCGTTCGAGCGCGGTGCGTGCCAGGCGCTCCGCCTCCTCGTGCCGCCCCAGGGCGAGCACGACGAGGGCCAGATCCCCCAGGGCGGTGAGCGTGTCCGGGTGGTCCGGTCCCAAGGTCGCCTCGCGCCGGTCGAAGACGGAACGGCGCAGCCGCTCCGCGTCCTCCGGCCGTCCACGAGCCCGTAACAGGGAGGCGAGAGCGGTCTCCGCCGCGAGGGTGTCCGGGTGGGCGGGCCCCAGGTCCGCCCTGCGCTCCGCCATGACCCAGCGGAAGACCTCCTCCGCCTCGTCGAACTCCCCTTCCTGGCGGAGCTGCTCGGCCAGCTCGAACGAGAGCCGTACGACCTCCGGATGGTGCGGGCCGTGTTCGGTCGTGAGGTGCCTCAGCTTCAGGCGCGTCATCCCCGACGGCGTCAGGGAGAGCTCCATATTCACCACGGGGATGCCGTCCTCGCCCTCGTGACGGGTGATCCGGTACGAGCCCAGTCCCTCCAGCTCACCCTCGTCGGCCGCCCCGTCCGGTGCCGGTGACGGCCCGGGCACGGGGGCCGAGGACGGCCCGGTCCGTGCGGCCGGGCTCTCCGTCTCCGAGCGCGCGCCCCGTCCGCGCCGGCGGAACGGCCACCTGCCCCGACCCGTCCTGTCCGTATCGGTCATCCCCACTCCTTCGTCGACCGAGGGAGTCGTTCCCCGTCCACCGGCGGTCCACCCCCTCGCGCCCCCTCCTCTCACCGGACGTCGAGCCGGAGGATCCTGTCGTCACCGGGACCGGGCGTCCCCCGTGTGTCGGTCTCGCTGGTGGTCAGCAGGAGCCGGCCGTCGCCCACCGCCACCACCGTGCGCAGCCGGCCGTACTTCTCGGTCAGGAACTCCTCGGGCTCCCCGGCGCGTTCGGCCCCCGCCAGCGGGACGCGCCACAGCCGCTCGCCCCGCAGCCCGGCCATCCAGATCGCGCCCCGGGCGTAGGCGATCCCGCTCGGCGAGGCCTCCGAGGTCCGCCACTGGGCCACCGGGTTCACGAAGCCGGAGGCGTTCCCACGGCCCTCGACCTCCGGCCAGCCGTAGTTCTTCCCCGGCTCGACGAGGTTCAGCTCGTCCCAGGTGGTCTGGCCGAACTCGGCCGCCCACAACCGCCGGCCGGTGTCCCAGGCCAGGCCCTGCACATTGCGGTGCCCGTACGAATAGACCACCGAGCCGGGGAAGGGATTGCCGGGCGCGGGGTCGCCCTCGGGCGTCATCCGCAGGATCTTCCCGCCCAGCGACTCCACGCTCTGCGCGAGGTCCGGCTCGCCCCGCTCGCCCGTGCCGGCGTACAGCATCCCGTCCGGACCGAAGGCGATCCGCCCGCCGTTGTGGACGTTCCCCTTCGGGATGCCGGAGAGGATCACCTCGGGCGCGCCCAGCCGGTCCGCCTCACCGCCGCCGTACCGCATCCGGACGATGCGGTTGTCCGAGTCCGCCGTGAAGTACGCGTACACGAAGCCGCCCCGCACGGCCAGGCCGAGGAGTCCGCCCTCACCTCCGGGCACCACCCCCGGCACCTCTCCGACCGGCGTCTTCCTTCCGGTTCCGGCGTCGACCCGGCTGATCGTCCGCTCGTCGCGTGAGGAGACCAGCAGATCCCCGTCCGCGAGCACCGCCACTCCCCACGGCGACCTCAGGTCCTCGGTGAGCGTGCCGGTGACGGTCACCCGCGCCCGCGGCGGGGAGGCGGCCGGCGGCGTGTCGGCCGGTGACGAGGCGGAGGGCGGTGAGGGCGTGGTCCGCGCCCCGTCCCCGTCCTCGCCCGGGGCGCATCCCGCCACCAGGAGGAGCACGGCGGCGCCCCACAGTGCCTTCACAACAGGTCGGCTCACGGTTCGGTCCCCTCTCGGAGCGGCATCCCCTGCCCCCCTTGATACACCGCCCGCCCCGATCGCGTTCCCGCTCTCAGTCCCACGACCCCCGTGGCGGCGGCAGCGCGGCGATCTCCGCCAGGTCCGCCGCCGTCAGGACGAGCCCGGCCGCCCGCGCGTTCTCCACCGCCCAGCACTCCCGCTTCGTCCCCGGGATCGGGACCACGTGCCGCCCCTGCCGCAGCACCCACGCCAGCGCCACCTGCGCCGGGGTGACGTCCTCGCCGTGCCGGGCCGCCACCCGCCGCAGCCCCGCGACCAGGGGCTGGTTGGCCGCCATCATCTCGGCCGTGAACCGGGGGTGCCGGGCCCGCGGGTCGTCCGGCTCGAAGCCGCCGCCGGGCGTGAGCGTCCCGGTGAGGAAACCGTTCCCCAGCGGCATCGCGGCGAGGAACCCCACACCCCGTGCCTCGCACCACGGCAGCAGCCGCTCCAGCGCCTCCGGCGACCACACCGACAGTTCGGCCTCCACCGCGGCCACCGGGAAGACCTGCTGGACCCGCTCCAGCTGGCGGATCGTTCCCTCGTACCCGTGGGACACTCCGCCGCGCCGGGCCGCCCGCGCGCCCACCGCGCACAGCCCGAGCGCGCGCACCTTGCCCGCCGACACCAGCTCGGCCATCGCGCCCCAGGTCTCCTCGACCGGAACCTCCGGGTCCGCGCGGTGCAGCTGGTACAGGTCGATCACATCCGTCTGCAGCCGCCTGAGCGACGCGTCGCAGGCCCGCCGTACGTACCCGGGACGGCCGTTGGCCACCACATGCTGGTCGCCGACGAGCAGGCCGCACTTCGTGGAGACGAACGCCTCGGCCCGGCGCTCCTTCAACACCCGCCCCACCAGCAGCTCGTTGGTGAAGGGCCCGTACATGTCGGCGGTGTCGAGCAGGCTCACACCGGCGTCCAGCGCGGCGTGCACCGTCCGCAGCGAACGGTCGCCCCGCTGCTGGGAGCCGCTGTAGGCCCAGTTCATCGGCATGCAGCCCAGGCCCACCGCCCCCACGTCGAGCGCCGCCGCCCCGATACTCCTGCGCTCCACCTGCCGGTACCCCTCCCTGTGCCGTCCCCCAAAGTAACCAATGGCGCCCGGGATTCCGCGCATGGCCTCCCGGTCACGGCACTCGATTAGCCTCGCGGTCATGACACTCGATGACACGACCTCCGACGTGTGGCTCCCGATTCCGGCGGAGGAGATCGAAGGACTTCCCGAACCGGGCGCGTCGGGGCTGAACTACCGCTTCTGGGACGGCGGACCGGACTTCCCCGCCGATCCCGCGCGCTGCGTCTTCTACGTGGTCCCCTACATGAAGGGTTCGGAGATCGCCGTCCGGCCGCTCGCCGGTATGACGTCGCTGCGGGCCGTGCAGACGCTCTCCGCCGGCACCGACCATGTGACCCCCGGCCTTCCCTCCCTGCACCCCGGGGTGGAGCTGTGCAACGCCAAGGGGGTGCACGAGGCCAGTACGGCCGAGCTCACCCTCGCGCTGATCCTCGCCTCGCTGCGCGGTATCCCCGGCTTCGTGCGCGGGCAGGACGCCGAGGAGTGGCGCGCCGGCTTCTATCCGGCGCTCGCGGACAAGTCCGTGCTGATCGTGGGGTACGGGTCGATCGGCGCCGCCATCGAGGACCGGCTCGCGCCGTTCGAGTGCGCGCGGGTGGTGCGCGTCGCGCGCTCCGCACGCACCACGGAGCGCGGACCGGTGCATCCGCTCTCCGAGTTGCCCGCCCTGCTGTCGGCGGCGGACGTGGTCGTGCTCTCCACGCCGCTCACGCCCGAGACCCGGCACCTCGCCGACGCGGGCTTTCTCGGCCGGATGAAGGACGGCGCGCTCCTTGTGAACGTGGCGCGGGGGCCGGTCGTGGACACGGCCGCGCTGCTCAAGGAGGTCGAGAGTGGCCGGATCACCGCGGCACTCGATGTCACCGATCCCGAACCGCTCCCGGCCGGGCACCCGCTGTGGCACGCTCCCGGTGTCCTGGTGAGTCCTCATGTCGGCGGTTCCACCTCGGCGTTCCTGCCGCGCGCCAAGCGGCTGATCGCCTCCCAGCTGGCCCGGTTCACTGCGGGCGAGCGGCTGGCGAACGTGGTCCTGACCACCTGAGCCGACAGGCCGCCGAGCGCTCCGGCCCGGGCGCCTCCGCCACGGTCTCGTCACCTTACCGTGATCGTCACGGAGAGTACTGCACCCCTGTCCCTGAGTGACCATCCTGGTGTATCGTCCCGATGCGGGGGGCTGCGTCGAGTACGAGCTGACGCTGGGGAGCGACGTGACGGGTCATCAGATTCCGAGGGGGGCGACGGGTGAAGTACGGCCGATGGACCGACGATCCGACGCGGCGGGACCGCCGTCGACGACCCTCGCGTGCGACGACGACACGGGGACGGACACGGCGGGCACCCGCCCGGGCGAGGCGCGCGGCGCGACCGCCCTGCCCGCCCAGGCGCACCGGCGCACCACCGAGGCGGACACCGACGGGCCCACCCTTCCCCTCCCTCTGCCGCGCGGCGGAAAGGGTGCCGCCGACCTCACCGCGGGCGCGCGCGACGGCACGGCCGAGGGCCGGGGAGCACCGATGAGGACGCCCGGCGCGCTCATCGAGCGCCACCACGCCGGCAGAGCCGCCCCCGCCCCCGTCTCCGGCCCCCCGCTCGCTCCCGCACCCCACCGGCCCGGCCCCGTGCGCCCCGGACCCCCGCCGCCCGGACGCGGCCCGGCCCTCGCGCAGATCGCCCTCGGGCTGATCTGCGCGGGCTACGCCACCGGCGCCGCGCTCGGCTGGGGATCGCGGCACATGGCGCTGATCATGGGCGACTTCGGCCTCAGCGCGGCCGCGCTCGCGGCCGCCGTCTCCTGCCTCCTGTACGCCCGCGTCCGGGAGAGCTGTTTCCGCCCCGCCTGGCTGCTCTTCGGCTTCTCCTCCGCCATGGCCGCCGCCGGGAACGCCGTCTGGGGGTGGTACGAAGTCGTCCTCCAGCGCGAGGTGCCCAGCCCCTCCGTCGCCGACCTCTTCTTCCTCCTCTTCGCCCCGCCCGCCATCGTCGGCCTGCTCGTCCTCGCCAAGAAGCCCGTCACCCGGGCCGGCTGGGTCTGCCTGGCACTCGACGCCTGGCTCATCGGCGGCTCCCTGCTGACCCTGTCGTGGAGCCTCGCCCTCGCGCACACCGCGCACTTCGAGGGCGAGAGCGTCGCCCGGGCCGCGCTGTCACTGGCCTACCCGCTCCTCGACATCGTGCTCGTCAGCATGGTGCTCGCCCTGCACTTCCGCCGCTCCAACGTCAACCGCTCGGCCACCAACACCGCCATCGCAGCCCTCGCCCTGACCGTCCTGTGCGACGCCCTGTTCACCTCGCCGCTGCTGCGCGAGAACTACACCTCGGGCCAGCTGCTCGACGCCGGCTGGTTCGCCGGCTCGCTGCTCCTCGCGTACGCGCCCTGGGGCGCGCGCCGGACCCCGGACACCGCCTCAGAGGCGCGCGGCCCGCGCCTCCCCAGCCGCCCCGTGGCCGGCTCGCTCGCCGCCCTCACCCCGTACCTCGCCGCGGCCGTCTGCACCCTCGGCATCCTCTACAACGTCGTCGAGGGCCGCCGAGTGGACCGCGTGGTCGTCTTCACGGGCTGCACGGTCGTGCTCGCCCTGGTCGTACGCCAGGGCATCATGCTTCTCGACAACATCGCCCTCACCCATGAACTGGCCCAGAAGGAGAACCACTTCCGGTCCCTGGTGCAGGGCTCCAGCGACGTCATCATGATCGCCGCCCCCAGCGGCATACTCCGCTATGTGAGCCCCGCCGCCTCGGGGGTCTACGGCCGCGACGCCGACGAGCTGATCGGCTCCGAGCTGGCCTCCCTCATCCACCCCGAGGACCTGGGCGGCGTGGTTCACGAGGTGCGCCGGTTCCTGGCCGCCTCTCCCGCCGAGGAGCCCACCACCCGGATCGAATGCCGCTTCCGCTCCGGCCGGGGAGACTGGCTGCACGTCGAGTCCACCGTCAACCGCCACCAGGGCGGCCTCATCTTCAACAGCCGGGACGTCACCGAACGGGTCCGTCTCCAGGCCCAGCTGCAGCACAACGCCGAACACGACCCCCTCACCGACCTGCCCAACCGGGCCCTGTTCACCCGGCGGGTCCGCCAGGCCCTCAGCGGCCGCCGCGCCTCCGACCCCGGCACGGCCGTCCTCTTCATCGACCTCGACGGATTCAAGGCCGTCAACGACCGGCTGGGCCACCAGGCCGGCGACGAACTGCTGATCCAGGCCGCCCGCCGGCTCCAGGACTCCGTGCGGGCCGGGGACACCGCAGCCCGCCTCGGCGGCGACGAGTTCGCCGCCCTCATCCTCGGCGACGGCGCACGGGACCCGTCGGCGCGCGAGTTCCAGGTCCACGAGATCGCCGACCGGCTGCGCCTCACCCTCTCCCAGCCGTACCGCCTGGAGGGCGGCGACGACGTCCGCGTCGCCGCCTCCATCGGCGTCGCCTTCGCCGAGCCCGGCCTCAGCGCCGGCGACCTGCTGCGCAACGCCGACCTCGCCATGTACCGCGCCAAGGCCGGCGGCAAGGACCGCGTCGAGCTCTACGCCCCGCAGATGCAGGCCGAGGTCGACCGCAGGACGGAACTGGCCACCCGGCTGCGCACCGCCCTCCACGACGGCGAGTTCGCCCTCCTCCACCAGCCGGTCGTCGACCTCGCCACCGGCCGCATCATGGCCGTCTCCGCCCAGGCCCGCTGGCGCTCCGCCCAGGGCATCCTCTTCACCCCCGCCGAGTTCCTGCGCGCCGCCGACGCCGGCGAGCGCACCACCGAGCTCGGCCGCTGGCTCCTCGAAGAGGCCGTCGAGCAGGCCGCCGAACGGGCCAGACTCGGCCATCGCACACCCGTCTGCGTCCGGCTCTCCGCCCGCGGTCTGCTCGACCGCTCGCTCCCGCTCGGCTCGATCGAGGCCCTGCTGACCCGCCACGGCCTGGCGTCCGGCTCCCTGATGATCGAACTCGCCGAGAGCGACCCGCGGGTCTCCTTCGACGAGCTGGAGCAGCGGCTCGTCGCCCTGCGCCGTCTCGGCGTACGGATCGCCCTGGACGGTTTCGGCAGCGGATACGCGGCCATCAACGCGCTGCGCCGCCTCCCCGTCGACGTACTGAAACTGGACAGAGGTCTGGTCGAGGGCGTGGTCGAGTCCGCCCGCCTCCGCAAGATCACCGGCGGGCTCCTCCGGATCGCCCGCGACCTCGGCCTGCAGTCCGTCGCCGACGGCGTGGACATGCCCGAGCAGGTGCTCGCCCTGCGCGCCATGGGCTGCACGCACGGCCAGGGGATGGCCTTCGCGGGACCGCTCGACGAGTACCGGCTGCGCCGCGCGCTCGTACGGGACGACTATCCGCTTCCCGGGCGGGACGTCGAAGCGGTTCCGGTCCCTGTCGGAAACCATCCCCCGTTCCGCTCAAATACTGAGACGCCCGTCCCACCCACTTGACACTGGTAGTGCGTCGGGGGGAGGGTCAGTGCCATGCGCACCCGAATTCTCGTACTTGGAAAGCGCGTCGGCTGAAGCGGGGCCCTCCACGGCCCGGCTTGAACGCTACCGACGCGCTCCCCTCGCTTGCCTCCCGGCACGAGGGGTTTTTTGTTGCACCGGCTCCCGCCGAACCCACGCCAAACCCTCGCAAAAACCCTCTGCTTCGAGAAGAGAATGCTGATGACCGAGCAGGCCACCGGGCACCATCCGCAGCCGCGGGCCCGTAGCGGCGGACAGACCGCCACCATCGTCGAGCACGTCACGGGTGCGCAGTCCCTCATCCGTTCTCTCGAGGAAGTGGGGGCCGACACCGTCTTCGGTATTCCGGGCGGCGCCATCCTCCCCGCCTACGACCCGATGATGGACTCCAAGAAGGTCCGCCACATCCTCGTCCGCCACGAGCAGGGGGCGGGCCACGCCGCCACCGGATACGCCCAGGCCACCGGCAAGGTCGGCGTCTGCATGGCGACCTCAGGACCCGGCGCCACCAACCTGGTCACCCCGATCGCCGACGCCCACATGGACTCCGTCCCGCTGGTCGCGATCACCGGCCAGGTCGCCTCCAAGGCCATCGGCACGGACGCCTTCCAGGAGGCGGACATCTGCGGCATCACGATGCCGATCACCAAGCACAACTTCCTGGTCACCAAGGCCGAGGACATCCCGAGGACGATCGCCGAGGCGTTCCACATCGCCTCCACCGGCCGCCCCGGGCCGGTCCTGGTCGACATCGCCAAGGACGCCCTCCAGGCGAAGACCGTCTTCAGCTGGCCGCCGCAGACCGACCTGCCCGGCTACCGCCCGGTGACCAAGCCGCACGCCAAGCAGATCCGCGAGGCCGCCAAGCTCATCACCGCCGCCAAGCGCCCCGTCCTGTACGTCGGCGGAGGCGTCCTGAAGGCCGGCGCCACCGCCGAGCTGAAGGTCCTCGCCGAGCTCACCGGCGCCCCCGTCACCACCACCCTGATGGCGCTGGGCGCGTTCCCCGACAGCCACCCGCTGCACGTGGGAATGCCGGGCATGCACGGTGCGGTCACCGCCGTCACCGCGCTGCAGAAGGCCGACCTGATCGTCGCCCTCGGAGCCCGCTTCGACGACCGCGTCACCGGCAAGCTGGACAGCTTCGCCCCCTTCGCCAAGATCGTCCACGCCGACATCGACCCGGCCGAGATCGGCAAGAACCGCGCCGCCGACGTCCCGATCGTCGGTGACGCCCGCGAGGTCATCGCCGACCTGGTCCAGGCCGTCCAGGCCGAGTACAGCGAGGGCAACAAGGGCGACTACACCGCCTGGTGGAGCGACCTCAACCGCTGGCGCGAGACCTACCCCCTCGGCTACGACCTGCCGGAGGACGGCAGCCTCTCGCCGCAGCAGGTCATCCAGCGCATCGGCCAGCTCGCCCCCGCCGACACCATCTACGCCGCGGGCGTCGGCCAGCACCAGATGTGGGCCGCCCACTTCATCGACTACGAGAAGCCGGCCACCTGGCTGAACTCCGGCGGCGCGGGCACCATGGGCTACGCCGTCCCGGCCGCCATGGGCGCCAAGGCCGGCATGCCGGACCGCCCGGTCTGGGCGATCGACGGCGACGGCTGCTTCCAGATGACCAACCAGGAACTGGTCACCTGCGCGCTCAACAACATCCCGATCAAGGTCGCCATCATCAACAACGGCGCCCTCGGGATGGTCCGCCAGTGGCAGACCCTCTTCTACAACCAGCGGTACTCCAACACGGTGCTGCACTCCGGCCCCGAGGCCACCGGCCTGGAGCCGTCCAAGGGCACCCGCATCCCGGACTTCGTCAAGCTGTCCGAGGCCATGGGCTGTGTCGCGCTGCGCTGCGAGGACCCGGCGGACCTGGACAAGGTCATCGCCGAGGCCAACGCCATCAACGACCGCCCGGTCGTGATCGACTTCATCGTCCACGAGGACGCCCAGGTCTGGCCGATGGTCGCCGCCGGCACCTCCAACGACGAGGTCATGGCCGCCCGGGGCGTCCGCCCCGACTTCGGCGACAACGAAGACGACTGAGACCGAGAGCCGTAAGGACCTGAGGAAAAAGGGAACGACGCACATGACTAGGCACACGCTCTCCGTCCTGGTGGAGAACACCCCCGGCATCCTCGCCCGGATCGCCGCCCTGTTCTCCCGCCGCGGCTTCAACATCGACTCGCTCGCCGTCGGTGTCACCGAACACCCCGACATCTCCCGCATCACCATCGTGGTCAATGTCGAGGACCTGCCCCTGGAGCAGGTGACCAAGCAGCTCAACAAGCTGGTCAACGTCCTGAAGATCGTCGAGCTCGAGCCCAGCGCCGCGATCCAGCGCGAGCTCGTCCTGGTGAAGGTCCGCGCCGACAACGAGACCCGCTCCCAGATCGTCGAGATCGTCCAGCTGTTCCGCGCCAAGACCGTGGACGTCTCGCCCGAGGCGGTCACCATCGAGGCCACCGGTTCGAGTGACAAGCTCGACGCGATGCTCAAGATGCTGGAGCAGTTCGGCATCAAGGAGCTCGTGCAGTCCGGCACGATCGCCATAGGGCGTGGCGCCCGGTCCATCACGGACCGCTCGCTGCGCGCCCTCGACCGCAGCGCCTGACGTCAAGCACGCGTGACCGCCGGTCCGTCCGGCGGTCCGCCTGGCGAGACCCGAAAACTTTCCTCCCGCTCCCCGCCGTACGGTGGGACGCAACACCAGCACATCAAGGAGATTCCCAGTGGCCGAGCTGTTCTACGACGACGACGCCGACCTGTCCATCATCCAGGGCCGCAAGGTCGCGGTGATCGGTTACGGCAGCCAGGGCCACGCCCACGCGCTGTCGCTCCGTGACTCGGGTGTCGACGTCCGCGTCGGTCTGCACGAGGGCTCCAAGTCCAAGGCCAAGGCCGAGGAGCAGGGCCTGCGCGTGGTGACGCCCGCCGAGGCGGCCGCCGAGGCCTCCGTCATCATGATCCTCATCCCGGACCCGATCCAGGCCCAGGTCTACGAGGAGTCCATCAAGGACAACCTGGAGGACGGCGACGCGCTGTTCTTCGCCCACGGCTTCAACGTCCGCTTCGGCTTCATCAAGCCCCCGGCCAACGTCGACGTCGCCCTGGTCGCCCCGAAGGGCCCCGGCCACCTGGTCCGCCGCCAGTACGAGGAGGGCCGCGGCGTCCCCGCGATCGCCGCCGTCGAGCAGGACGCGACCGGCAACGCCTTCGCCCTGGCGCTCTCCTACGCCAAGGCCATCGGCGGCACCCGCGCCGGCGTCATCAAGACGACCTTCACCGAGGAGACCGAGACCGACCTCTTCGGTGAGCAGGCCGTCCTGTGCGGTGGCGCCTCGGCGCTGGTGAAGGCGGGCTTCGAGACCCTGGTCGAGGCCGGCTACCAGCCGGAGATCGCCTACTTCGAGTGCCTCCACGAGCTGAAGCTCATCGTCGACCTCATGTACGAGGGCGGCCTGGAGAAGATGCGCTGGTCGGTCTCCGAGACCGCCGAGTGGGGCGACTACGTCACCGGCCCGCGCATCATCACCGACGCCACCAAGGCCGAGATGAAGAAGGTTCTCGCCGAGATCCAGGACGGCACGTTCGCCAAGAACTGGATGGACGAGTACCACGGCGGCCTGAAGAAGTACAACGAGTACAAGACCCAGGACGAGCAGCACCTCCTGGAGACCACCGGCAAGGAGCTGCGCAAGCTCATGAGCTGGGTGAACGACGAGGAGGCGTAAGCCTCTCGGCACGGGGCCGGACACACTGTCCGGCCCCGTGCCACATCGTTGGACACGCCGTCCAACCACGGACGGGTGATCCTTCCAACGAGGCGCAGGAAGTGCGCCGACGCACCACTAGACTTCGTCACAACATCGCGTCTGGCCCACAGCGTCGTGCGCTTTCACGCGGCAAGCCCCCTCCACCGCCTGCGGCCGTCGGGACGGCCGTCTGCACTGCCATTGTGAGGACCCACGTGAGCTCGAAACCTGTCGTACTCATCGCTGAAGAGCTGTCGCCCGCCACCGTCGACGCGCTGGGCCCGGACTTCGAGATCCGGCACTGCAACGGCGCCGACCGCGCCGAGCTGATCCCCGCCATCGCCGATGTGGACGCCATCCTGGTCCGCTCCGCGACCAAGGTCGACGCCGAGGCCATCGCCGCCGCGAACAAGCTCCGTGTCGTCGCCCGCGCCGGCGTCGGTCTGGACAACGTCGACGTCTCCGCCGCCACCAAGGCCGGCGTGATGGTCGTCAACGCGCCGACCTCGAACATCGTCACCGCCGCCGAGCTCGCGTGCGGTCTGCTCGTCGCCACCGCCCGCAACATCCCGCAGGCCAACACCGCCCTGAAGAACGGCGAGTGGAAGCGGTCGAAGTACACGGGCGTCGAACTGAGCGAGAAGACCCTCGGCGTCGTCGGCCTCGGCCGCATCGGCGTCCTGGTCGCCCAGCGCATGTCCGCGTTCGGCATGAAGATCGTCGCGTACGACCCCTATGTGCAGCCGGCCCGCGCCGCCCAGATGGGGGTGAAGCTGCTGGCCCTGGACGAGCTCCTGGAGGTCGCCGACTTCATCACCGTCCACCTGCCGAAGACCCCCGAGACCCTCGGCCTCATCGGCGACGAGGCGCTGCACAAGGTCAAGCCGAGCGTCCGGATCGTCAACGCCGCCCGCGGCGGGATCGTCGACGAGGCGGCGCTGTACTCGGCGCTGAAGGAGGGCCGGGTCGCCGGCGCCGGTCTCGACGTGTACGCGAAGGAGCCCTGCACGGACTCCCCGCTCTTCGAGCTCGACCAGGTCGTCTGCACCCCGCACCTCGGCGCGTCCACGGACGAGGCCCAGGAGAAGGCCGGTATCGCCGTCGCCCGCTCGGTGCGCCTCGCGCTCGCCGGTGAGCTCGTGCCGGACGCGGTCAACGTCCAGGGCGGTGTCATCGCCGAGGACGTCAAGCCCGGCCTGCCGCTCGCCGAGAAGCTCGGCCGGATCTTCACCGCCCTCGCGGGCGAGGTCGCCGCGCGGCTCGACGTCGAGGTGTACGGCGAGATCACCCAGCACGATGTGAAGGTGCTCGAACTCTCCGCGCTCAAGGGCGTGTTCGAGGACGTGGTCGACGAGACCGTGTCGTACGTCAACGCCCCGCTGTTCGCGCAGGAGCGCGGTGTCGAGGTCCGTCTGACGACCAGCTCCGAGTCGCCCGACCACCGCAACATGGTCACCGTGCGCGGCACCCTCTCCAGCGGCGAGGAGGTCGCGGTCTCCGGCACGCTGGCCGGCCCCAAGCACCTCCAGAAGATCGTCGCCGTCGGCGAGTACGACGTGGACCTGGCGCTCGCCGACCACATGGTCGTGCTGCGCTACGAAGACCGTCCGGGTGTCGTCGGCACCGTCGGCCGGATCCTCGGTGAGGCCGGACTGAACATCGCGGGCATGCAGGTCTCCCGTACGGAGGAGGGCGGCGAGGCCCTCGTCGTGCTCACCGTCGACGACACCGTGCCGGCGAACGTGCTCGCGGAGATCTCCGAGGCGATCGGCGCGAACTCGGCCCGCTCGGTCAACCTGATCTGATCCGAGGGGCGTTCGCACGCTCCCGTACCCGTACCCGGCATCCGGACTTCCGTCCTCAACGGTCGTCCAGGTGCCGGGCACGCGCGTCCAGGTGCGGATACGGTCGGCCCGTCACCGCCACGGGATGTGGCGCCAGGGGCTGCCCTCGTGCTCCGACAGGGTGCGGTGCGCGAGGACGCTCTGCTCGTAGAACCGGCCGTACTGCTCCCCGTCGAAGCGCAGCACCCGCCCCAGCGCGTACCCGGCCGAGAACTCCGGCCACGAGGTGTACGCCGACTTGCTCAGCGCCCCGGCGTAGACGATCGCCTGCTCGGCCTCCGGCGGCGCGCAGTACCGGGCCGACAGGCCCCAGCGCGCCAGGTTGACCGCCCGGCCGTAGTCGTAGGCGACCGTCGTCCGCACCCTGCCGTCCGGCGGCAGCAGCCCGTCGGCGCGGAACCGGGCCTCGTAGCGCAGGATGCGGCGCACCAGCTCCTCGATGTGCGTGACCGCCGCCTGACCCGCGCCCAGGTCCTGGGCGTGGCCCGCGGCCGTCTCGCGCCACAGGTCGGGCGAGGGCGGTTCGCCGTGGCGGGACCGCAGCTCCTCGCGCACCCGCAGGGCGAAGTCGGGCTCCGGCGGGCTGTTGCGCGCGTCCAGCAGCGTGTTCAACTCCCCCTGCCAGCCCGCGCGATCGGTGATGCCCCACGACTCGCTCAGCGTGTCGAGCTCGTCGGTGTAGCCGGAGTACACCGTGCCGACCTCGTTCCACGGCACACCGTTCCCGATCGCCAGGTGCGCGCCGCAGGCCAGACCGTAGGCGAGAGGTCCGTACAGGGCGCCGTGCCGCAGGGCGACGAGCCGGTCGCCGGCCGGCCGGTCGTTCTCCGCGTAGCAGCGGAGCCAGAAGGCGCGGTGCGGCGGTGTGGTGGGCAGCAGCAGCTGCGCGGGGGTGCCGGCGTTCACCGCGAGCAGCTGCCACGGGTCGCGCCACCCCTCGAACTCGGCGGCCCACCGGAGCGTGACGCTGTGGAACACCCACTCCGGGTGCCACGGCGGCAGCATCCCCCGGGTGAGCACCGGCCGGACGGTGCGGCCGCTCTCGTGGGGAAGGGCGCGCCAGTAGACCGTCTCGGGCTCCGCGTCGACCTCGGCCTTCGGCACGCCGATGAAGAGGAGGGTCCCGGCGAGCACCCGGAGCTGCGCCTCCACGTCGCCGCGCAGGCCCGCCTCGTACAGCAGGTGCTCGGTCTCCGTCGGCGGCGCCCAGGGGACGCCGTGGGGGAGGTGCGGGGGAACGGGCGGGGGAGTCATGACCATGGGATGTTCCGGTACGGGCTCGCGGGGTCCTGGGTGAGGTTGCGGTGCAGGGCGAGGCACTCCTGGTACATGACCTCGGGATCGCCCTCGTCGAAGTGGATCAGCCGGGCGAGGAGGTAGCCGAGTGAGAAGTCCGCCCAGGAGCCGTACGCCTGCCGGGCGGGGCCGAGAATCCGCAGGACGGCCTGCTCGGCCTCCGCCGGGTCGCAGTACCGCGCGCCCAGCGCCAGGCGTACGACGTTCACCGCCCGGCCGTGGTCGAAGGCGGCCAGGGTGTCGACCCGGCCGTCCGGTGGCAGCAGCCCGTCGGCGCGGAAGCGGTCCTCGTAGAGGGCGATCCGCCGCCGGAACTCGGCGGCCTCGCGCAGGTCGTCGTCGTCCGCGTACCGTCCGCCGAGGGCCGTGGTGACCCCGGCGGCCCACTCCTCCGGGGAGGGCGTCCGGCCGCCCCGCGCCACGAGCCCTCGCCGGGTCCGCAGGACGAGTTCGGCGACGCGCCCCACGAGCCGGGTGGCCAGCAGGCTCTCGAACGTCCGGTGGTAGCCGGCCCGTTGGGTGACGCCCCACGGGCTGCGCAGCCGCGCGACGTCCGTCGGGTAGTCCTCGTAGACGGCGCCGAGCACGTTCCACGCGAGGCCGTTGACGATCGCGAGATGGGCGCCGAGCGCGAGACCGGACGCGACCGGCCCGTGCAGGTGGCCGCCGGCGTGCGTGATCAGCCGCATCCGCGTCGATCCGGCGGCGCGCGCCGAGGCCTCCCGCCACGCCTGCCGTTGCGCGGGCCGGGCCCGCAGGACGGTGGCGTACGGGGTGTCCGGGTTGACCGCGAGCCACCACCTGCCGTCCGGCCATGCCCGGGCGAGCTCGTCGAGCGTCGTCTGCCGGAACACCCACTCCGGGTGCCACGGCGGCAGCATCCCCTCGGTGAGGACCGGGACGACGGTACGGCGGGCGGCCTTGTCGCGCCGCGACGGCAGGGGAGCGGTGTAGCCGGGGGCGTCGGCGTCCAGCCGGGCGGTCAGTACGTAGAGACGCCCGCGGGCGAGTACGTCGAGCGCCCCCGCCTCGTCCCCCCGCTCCACCGCCTCGCGCAGCGACCGCTCGGTGGGCGTCGGCGGCGCCCAGGTGTCCGTTGCCCTGCTCCCCATCGGCATGAACCTGATCTTATAAACCGCGGCGGGCCGTCAGAGTCGCGCCGCCTTGAGCGCCATGTGGAGGAGCAGGCGGTCCTCGCCCGCGTCGAGGTCGAGTCCGGTGAGCTGTTCGACGCGGGAGAGGCGGTAGTAGAGGGTCTGGCGGTGGATGCCGAGAGCGGCCGCGGTGCGGCCCGCCTGACCGGCGTGGTCGAGGAACGTCTCGGCGGTGCGGGCCAGTTCGGCGTGGGCCGGGGCGAGGAGGGCGCGGACCGCCGGGTCGGGTTCGCCGGTCGGCAGGGCGGTGAGCAGCCGGTACGGGCCGATGGCGGACCAGGGCGCCAGCGGCCCGAGCCGGGGCTGGGCGGCGGCGGCCCGGGCGGCGGCGGTGGCCTCGCGCCAGGCCGCGTCGAGCTCCTGGAGCCCGCGCCGGGGCCCGGCGATCCCCGCGACGGCGCCCGGCCCGGCGGCGTCGCGCAGCCGGGTGGCCGCCGTCGTCGCGGGCGCCAGGTTGTCGGCGGACCGCAGGCGCACCACGACCGCGAGCGAGCGAGCGGCACCGGGGCGCCGGGCGTCGTACGGCCCGGCCGGGCCTGCGATGGCGAGGGGGCCGGCGGCGTCCGGCGTGGTCCGGGCCCTGGCACCTGCGGAGGCGGACCGGGCTTGGGCGCCTGCGGACGCGGTCCGGGCTTGCGTACCTGCGGACCCGGCTTTGGCCGGGGCGCCTGCGGACGCGCCGCCGTGCCGCGGGCGGGCGGCGTCCCTCGCGGTGCGGGCCTGGGTGCCTGCCGCCGCGCCGCGCGCACCCGGCCCCGTGCCGTGGTCCGGTGCGGCGGGGCCCGGCGGCTCGCCGTGCCCGGCCCGGCCGGCCGCGCCGCCGGAGCCGGAGCCCGGGCCCGCCGGAAGTCGCCAGGGGAGGGTGCACAGCGCCGCCGCGCCGGGGATCGTACGGAAGGACGGGCCCTCCTCGTCCGGCCACGGGGCGACGCACACCAGGGCGTGCAGGCCGTCCGCGTCGGGGCCCAGAGCCGTGCGCAGCGCCGCCAGGGCCATGTCGTACTGCCAGCCGCGCTCCGCGCTCAAGGCGGCTCGGAGCTCGCGGGAGAGGTCCGTGCCCGCCCGTTCCTCGTCCGCGAGGAGGTCGCCGATCCGGGCCGCGACCTCCATCGCCGCCGCCAGCCGGGCGGGCGAGGGCCCCGGCTCGGCGTCGAGGAGCCAGACGTATCCGAGGACGACGCCCCGATGCCGTACGGGCAGACAGATCCGGTCCCGGAGGACCCCCGCGTCCGGGGCCGCCGGGATCCGCACCGGCCCGGTCGCCCGGGTGATGCCGAAGCCCTCGAACCAGGCCCGCACCGCCGGCGTCGACTTCCTGGTCAGGATCGAGCGGGTGCGGACCGGGTCCAGCGCCGATTCGTCGAAGAAGCTGTCGCTGTCGTGGGCCCCGAAGGCGATCAGACCGAAATCCCGGTTCTCCAGCGTCGCCGGGGCGCCGAGCAGCGCCGAGATCTCGTCCACCAGCTCCTGGTAATCGCCCTTCACGCGGCCATTCTCGCACCGCCGCACTGATCCTTCATACAGATGTCTGAGATGCCGTCCATGGATGCGTGACAGCTGTCGATGGCAGACCATCGGGGCGATCCTTAGGTTTCACGGTGGTTCTCCGTGCTGTTTCCGAAAGCTTCCGTATGTTCGGATACGGCACCTTTTCAACACTCCGTCCTCAGGAGGTGCCCCGTGCTGGGTCCCGTGATCCTCGCCGCGTCCCGCAGCGACAAGATGCGCCGTTTCGTCTCGGCCGCCCCGGGGACCAAGCAGGTCGTCGACCGGTTCATCGCCGGTGAGACCGTCGAGCACGTCATCCCGATCGTCGAGGACCTCACCGGCCGTGGCCTGGAGGTCACCCTCGACGTCGTGGGAGAGGACATCACCACCGTCGAGCAGTCCCACGCCGCCCGGGACGCCTACCTGGAGCTCATCGGCCGCCTCAAGGAGTTGGGCCTCGGGGAGCGCGCCGAGATGTCGGTGAAGCTGTCGATGTTCGGACAGTCCCTGGAGAACGGCCACGAGCTGGCTCTCGCCAACGTCCGCCCGGTCGTCGAGGCCGCCGCCGAGATCGGCACCACGGTCACCCTGGACGCCGAGGACCACACCACCCTCGACTCGATGTTCGCCATCCACGAGGAGCTGCGGAAGGACTTCCCGCAGACCGGCTGCGTGATCCAGGCGTACCTCCACCGCACCGAGGAGGACGCCCGCCGCCTCGCCGCCGACGGCTCCCGCGTCCGGATCGTGAAGGGCGCCTACAAGGAGCCCGCCTCCGTCGCCATCCAGGACAGGCCCGAGATCGACAAGGCGTACGTCCGGATCATGAAGATCCTCATGGACGGCGAGAGCTACCCCATGATCGGCTCGCACGACCCGCGCCTGATCTCGATCGGCCAGGAGCTCGCGCGCCGCGCCGGGCGCAAACTGGACGAGTACGAGTTCCAGATGCTGTACGGCATCCGCAGCGAGGAGCAGAACCGTCTCGCCGCCGAGGGCCACCGTGTGCGCGTCTACACCGCGTACGGCACCGACTGGTACGGCTACTTCATGCGCCGCCTCGCGGAGAAGCCGGCCAACCTGCTCTTCTTCGCCCGTTCCATCCTCACCAAGGGCTGAGCCCACCCCTCAGAAGGAGTTACGAGACTCATGGACGCTGTCACCCAGGTCCCCACTCCGGTCAACGAGCCGGTGCACAGCTACGCCCCCGGTTCCGCCGAGCGCGCCCGCCTGGAGGCCAAGCTCAAGGAGCTGGCCGAGAACCCGCGCGAGCTGCCGATGACCATCGGCGGCGTGAAGCGCATGGGCGGCGGTGAGCGCGTCGACGTCGTACAGCCGCACAACCACAAGGCCGTCATCGGCACCTTCGCCGGGGCGACCCAGCAGGACGCCCAGGACGCCATCGACGCCGCCCTGGCCGCCGCTCCGGCGTGGCGCGCGATGTCCTTCGACGACCGCGCCGCGATCATCCTGCGCGCCGCCGAACTGCTGGCCGGCCCCTGGCGCGAGACGCTGGCCGCCTCCACCATGCTCGGCCAGTCGAAGACCGCCCAGCAGGCCGAGATCGACACCCCGTGCGAGCTCGTCGACTTCTGGCGCTTCAACGTCTCCTACGCCCGGCAGATCCTCGCGGAGCAGCCGCCGGCGAACTCCCCGGGTGTGTGGAACCGTCTGGACCACCGCCCGCTGGAGGGCTTCGTCTACGCGATCACGCCCTTCAACTTCACCGCCATCGCGGGCAACCTGCCCACCGCCCCCGCCCTCATGGGCAACGTGGTGGTCTGGAAGCCGTCCCCGACCCAGACCCACTCCGCGGTGCTCCTCATGGAGCTCCTGGAGGAGGCCGGTCTGCCCAAGGGCGTCATCAACCTGGTGACGGGCGACGGCATCGCCGTCTCCGAGGTGGCCCTGAACCACCCGGAGCTGGCCGGTATCCACTTCACCGGCTCGACCAAGACCTTCCAGCACCTGTGGAAGACGGTCGGCAACAACATCGAGAAGTACCGCTCCTACCCGCGGATCGTCGGCGAGACCGGTGGCAAGGACTTCGTCGTCGCCCACCCGAGCGCCGACCGCGCCATCCTGAAGACGGCGCTGACCCGCGGCTCCTTCGAGTTCCAGGGCCAGAAGTGCTCCGCGTCCTCGCGTGCGTACATCCCGGCCTCCCTGTGGAACTCGGGCTTCAAGGAGGAGTTCGCGGCCGAGGTCGACGGCATCAGGATGGGTGACGTCACCGACCTGTCGAACTTCATCGGCGCCGTGATCGACGAGCGCGCCTTCGCCAAGAACAAGGCCGCGATCGACCGCGCGAAGGCCGACCCGACCTGCACGATCGTCGCCGGCGGCACGTACGACGACTCGGAGGGCTGGTTCGTCCGCCCGACCGTCATCGAGTGCTCCGACCCGGAGAACGAGGTCTTCACGACCGAGTACTTCGGCCCGATCCTCGCCGTGCACGTCTACGAGGACGAGAAGTACGACCAGATGCTGGAGCAGATGGAGTCGGTGTCGGCGTACGCGCTGACCGGCTCGATCATCGCCGGTGACCGCGCCGCCGCGGCCCACGCGATGGACAAGCTCCGCTACGCCGCGGGCAACTTCTACATCAACGACAAGTCGACCGGCGCCGTCGTCGGCCAGCAGCCCTTCGGCGGCGGCCGCGCCTCCGGCACGAACGACAAGGCGGGCGCCCCGCAGAACCTGATGCGCTGGACGCTGACCCGCGCGATCAAGGAGACCCTGGTCCCGCCGACCGACTACTCCTACCCCCACATGGGCTAACACCCCCGGCCTCCCGAGGCCCCCTGACACCGCCCCCGTCCTCGGTCCCCCAACCGAGGACGGGGGCGGTTCCATGTGGCGGGTGGGGTCACCAGGCGGTGCTGTGGACGGGCCTACGGCCGATGTCCCCGCTACCGAGCGCGAACGACGGCGCGTTCGAGGAAATCGGCGATCAGGGCGGCGATCCGGGGCGCGTGTGTCTCCAGGGCGAAGTGGCCCGTCGGGAGCAAGTGGATCTCCGCGTGCGGGAGGTCGCGGCGGAAGGCTTCGGCGCCCGCCGGGACGAAGATCTCGTCGCCCGCGCCCCAGACCGCGAGAAGCGGGATCCGGGAGGTGCGGAAGTACTCCTGGAAGGCGGGGTAGAGGGCGAAGTTGGAGCCGTAGTCGCTGATCAGGTCCAGCTGGATCGCGTCCTGGCCCTCGCGTGCCATCAGGGCGGCGTCGTGGTGCCAGGCGTCGGGGCTGAGGAGGTCGCGGGACTCGGGCGGGACGCCCGTCTCGTACTGCCACCTGATGCCGTCCAGTGAGCGGATCGCGCGGACCGGCGCCTCGGTCTCCGGGGTGCGGTCGGCGATCAGGGCGAGGACCGGAGCCCAGGCGTCCGCGCCCAGGCCCTCTTCGTAGGCGTTGCCGTTCTGGGTGACGATCGCGGTGATGCGCTCGGGGTGGGCGAGAGCCAGGCGCAGACCGATGGGGGCGCCGTAGTCCTGGACGTACAGCGCGAACCGGTCGAGACCCAGGGCCTCGGTGAACTCGGCGGTGAGCGCCGCCAGTTCGGCGAAGCCGTAGGGGAACTCGTCGGCCGGAGGCGCGGCGCTGCGGCCGAAGCCGAGGTGGTCGGGGGCGATGAGCCGGTAGCGGTCGGCGAGCAGTGGGATCAGGTCGCGGAACATGTGCGAGCTGGTGGGAAAGCCGTGCAGGAGCAGGAGGACGGGGGCGTCGGCCGGCCCGGCCTCGCGGTAGTGGATCTCGTGGGCCCTGACCGTGGTGGTGCGGTGGTGTACCTGCTGCACGACGACCATGCCTAACCCCTCAAGTAATAGTTAATGGTTACAAGCGAGAGTCAAGCACCGTCGAGTTAACTGGTCAAGAAAAATTGAGTGGTTAGGTGGCGTGGAGGGGGAGACTTGCAGCATGACTCTCACGATCGCGCCCACCCACGCTCTCGGGGCCGAGCGGCTCCTCGCCGTCCGGGAGATGCTCGACGCCGCCTTCGGTGGCGACTTCTCCGACGAGGACTGGGATCACACCCTCGGCGGTGTCCACGCGTGCGTGGAGGACGAGAGGGGTGTCGCCGCCCACGGCAGTGTGGTGATGCGCCGGGTGCTGCACGGCGGGCGTTCCCTGCGCGTCGGTTACGTCGAGGGCGTCGGCGTCCGCGCCGATCGGCGCCGGCAGGGGCTCGCCGGTGTCGTCATGGCCGAGCTGGAGCGGGTGATCGACGGGGCGTACGCCTTCGGGGCGCTGTCCGCCTCCGACGAGGGGGCCGCGCTCTACCGCGCCCGTGGCTGGGCCCTGTGGCCGGGGCGGATCGAGGTCCTGAGTCCGGACGGGATCGTGCGGCTGCCGGACGAGGAGGGCTCCGTCTATGTGCGTCCGGTCGGGGCCGGTCGTCTGCCCGACCCCGCCGCCCCGCTCGTCTTCGACTGGCGCGACGGGGATGTGATGTGAGGCCAGGGTCGTCCGCGTCGGCTCAACCGCCTTCGCCGACGCGCCCCTCGGCCGTCTCCAGCTTCGCCATGTACGTCGCCGTGACCGCCCAGCCCACACCGAAGAGCGCGAGGGCGTACCCCGGCATCCCGAGCCCCAGGCCGGCCGTCGCCAGGCACGCCACCACGGCGACCGCCCAGACGGCGAGCGCCACCTTGCCCCGGCGGCTCAGGAACAGCCACTGGCGAGGGCGGGCCGGGCGGGTGGCCAGCTCGCCCGCCGGTCCCTCGCTCGCCGCCTTCGGACGCTTGAAGTAGCCGTACATCATCCATTCGCCGCACAACTCCCAGCCCTCGGGCTCCAGTTCGCCCAGGACCTGGTCGCGGCGCCGACCCTTGATCACCTCGCGCCGGTACTCCCAGCGCAGCGCGGCGCCCGGCGCCCGGCGGCACACGAACCGCCCGAGCGCGTCGAGGGACTCCACCTCCCAGCCCTGGTCGCCGTGGACCGCCAGCATCCGCCGGTCGTTGAAGATGTCCGCGGTCCAGGTCCAGCTCTCCGCCGCCTCGTCCGGCTCGCCGGGCAGCGGCGCGAGACCGCCGAGTTGCGCCGCGAAGGCGGCGGCCGGGCCGAACTCCTCCTCCGCCGTCACCCCCGTCCGGTCGAGATGGCCGCGCAGATCGTCGACGGTCGCGTCGATCTGCGCGCGAGGCACGCCCGCGGTGCGCAGCGCGGTGGCCAGCTCCTCGAAGTACGTGTCCGTGGTCATGGTGTCGATCCCCCTGGGTGCAGCGCGGCCCGTACGGCCGTGTGGAAGTCCAGCCAGGCCCCGCTCTCGGCGGCGAGATGCTCCCGCCCCCGCTCGGTCAGCCGGTAGTAGCGGCGTCCCGGTCCCCGCTCGGCGGCCCGGAACTCGGCCTCCAGCAGGCCCGCTTCCTCCAGCCGGTTGAGTACGGGATAGAGCGTCCCGCCCTTGATCTCGCCGAGCCCCGCCCCGGCGAGCGACTTGGCGATCTCGTACCCGTAACTCTCCCCGTCGGTCAGGCAGGAGAGGACGAGCAGGTCGAGGACTCCCTTGAGCCAGCTGGATCTGCGGTCTGCGGCCATGGGTGCATTCCATCACCACCTAGGTAGGAAAGCAATCTAGCTAGAGCGGTCGACCGGCTGGGACACCAGCATCTTCCCGGTGTTCTCGCCGCGCAGCATCCCGAGGAAGGCGTCCACGATGTGCTCGAACCCCTCCACCACCGTCACGTCCAGCGGCAGCCGCCCGCTCCGCAGATGGGGCACCGCGAAGTCGTACAGCTCCCGCTGCGCGTCCCGGTGATCGCGCACCAGGAAGCCTTCGAGGCGCAGGCTCTTGCCCACCACGTCGAAGAGGTTGCGCGGGGCGGGCGGGGGAGTGGAGAGGGAGTGGTACTGCGCGACGGCGCCGACCCAGGCGATCCGGCCGCGGTCGCGCAACGCGGCGATGGCCGCCTCCAGATGGTCGCCGCCCACGCCGTCGAGCACGGCGTCCAGCCCGTCCGGGGCCGCCTCGGCCAGCAGCTCGGTGACCGGCCCGTCGTGGTAGTCGAACGCCGCGTCGTAGCCGACCTCTCCGGTGAGGTGGGCGACCTTGCGCGCCGAGCCCGCGCTGCCGACGATCCGGCCGGCGCCGAGGAGCCGGGCGAAACGGCCGGCGGCCGTGCCGACCCCGCCGGCCGCGGCGGAGACGAACAGGTCCTCGCCCGGCTGGAGCCGCGCGATCCGGGTCAGGCCGACGTAGGCCGACAGGCCCGTGCCGCCGAGCACGCTCAGATGCGCGGCCAGGGGCACGCCGTCGAAGTCCGGGACCGGGCGCGCCCGGTCCGGCGCGACCACGGCGTGGGTGCGCCAGCCCTCGCGGTGCAGGACCAGATCGCCGGGGGTCAGCTCCGGCGTACGCGAGTCGAGGACCCGGCCGATGGTGCGCCCCTCCATGGGTGCGTTCAGCGCCCACAGCGAGCCGTCGTCCATCGCCTCGCGGTGGTAGGGGTCCACGGACCACTGCAGGTTCTCGACGAGGGCGGTGCCGGGCGCCGGGGCGGGGACCGGGGCCTCGACGAAGGCGAAGTGGGCGGCGGTGGGGAAGCCCTCGGGGCGGGCCGTCTGCCGGACCGTGATCATGGTGTCGTTCGTCATGTCCGAGACCGTAGGAAGGAATCGGGAGGCCGGGCAGTAGGTTGCGTCGATGGAACCGGCCCATCCATGAATTCCGCTCATACCCCGAGGTGAGGCACCGCCATGAACGATCTCGCGCCCCGGGAGCTGCGCGTCCTGGTCGCCGTCGGGCGGGAGCACGGCTTCTCGGCCGCCGCCGTCGCGCTCGGCATGACCCAGTCCGCCGTCTCCCACTCGGTGCGCGCCAGCGAGCGCAAGCTGGGCGCGGTCCTCTTCGACCGGGGGCGGACGGGTGCCACGCCCACCCCGGCGGGGGAGCGGGCCCTCGCCCACGCGCGGCGGGTGCTGCGGCTCCTGGAGGTGATGGCCGCCGAGGTGCGCGGCGCGCAGAGCGGCACCGCCTCGGGACCGCTGCGGATCGCCGCCTTCCGCAGCGCCGCGCTGCATCTGCTGCCGCCCGTTCTGGAGCGCCTGGCCGCCCGCCACCCGGAGATCGTCCCGGAGGTGCGGATCGTGCGGGAGGTGGGGCGCGGGACGGCCGGCGAGGTCCTGGACGGCCGGGCGGACCTCGGTGTCGCGACGATCGGGACGACCTCACCCGTACCGCCCCGGCTGGTCGGCGGGGTGCTCGTGGAGGAGGGGTACGCCCTGGTGCACCCGGCCGGGCACGCGGCGCCGCGCTCGCTGCCGCTGGTGGACTGGGCGGAGAACTGCACCTCCTACACCCGCGAGTGGTGGGCGGCGCAGGAGTGGCTGCCGCCCGCGACCGTCGAGGCCGAGGACGACGGAGCGGTGCTCTCGATGGTGAGCAGCGGTTTCGGGATGGCCGTGATGCCGGAGATGTCCCTGGTCGGAGCACCGCCCTCGGTCGCGGTCACCGACCTCGGCCCGGACCGCCCGACCCGCTCCGTCGGCTATGTCACCACCCCTGAGCTGGCGAGATCGCTCGCCGTCCAGGCCCTGATCCGGGCCCTGCGGGAAACCCGCCGTCTCAGATAGTAGGAAGTCCGAGTAATTGTGGAGACAGACCGGGCCGCCTGTCCTAGCTTGGTAGGAGCCGAACGTCTCGCTCCATCAGCGAATGGCGGTCGTGAGCGCGATGCCCCTGTGCAGGCAACCCCTGCGGCGGCGCTCCCCGCCCCTTCCGGCGCCTTCGATCACCACTGATCTCGGATCACCACTGATCTCAAGGAGTCGATCCCCCATGGCCGCTGAGACCCTCCGCCGCGTCCGCCACTCCGCCACCCGCCCCAGCGACGACGCCCGCAAGAACGCCGCCGCCGCCCTCCAGCGGGCCCTGGACCGCCGCGACAACGGCGGGTCCACGGGCCACTGAGGCCTACGGGCCAGTGACGCCTACGGGTTCCACGGGCCGCTGACGGTCACGGAGCCGAACGCCGCACCTCGAAGTGGTCGACGCGCTCGCCGCTCTCGGCGAGCGCCGAGACCCTGAGCACCGGCGACGCCCCGGCCACCGCCTCCACCGCGAGGAACGAGAAGCCGGTGTAGCGCACCCGCGACCACTCCACGGTGTCCGGGTCCGGCAGCCGCAGCTTGGTCCAGTGGAACGTCACGATGTGCTCGTGGTCGTGGACGTGCCCCTCGTAGCTGTCCTGGACGCCGAGCCCGAAGCCGTACAGCTCCTTGCCCGCGCCGCCGGCCGTCACGTACACGATGCCGTCGCGCGTCGGGTCCGTCGTCCCGCCGACCGGCACCGGCCTGCCCACCTCGCCGCCCTTGATCGCGTCGGTGCGTTCGTAGACGTGGTTGTGGCCGTTGATCACCAGATCCACCTGGTGCTTGGTGAACAGCGGCAGCCACGCGTCGCGGACCCCGCCGTCCGAGGCGTGGGTGGAGGTCGAGTAGGCGCAGTGGTGGAAGAAGACCACCACGAAGTCGATCTCCGGGCGCGCCCGCAGCTCGCCGAGCCGCCGGTCCAGCCAGGCCGTCTGCCGCCCCTCCGTGTAGCCCCGATTCGCCGGTATCTCGTACGAGACGTCGTTGGCGTCGAGCGCGACGACCCCGACGTTGCCGTAGGTGAAGGAGTAGATGCCGGGTGCGCGGTCCGGGTCGGGGCCGTTGTCCGGGAGCGAGAAGCGGGCCGACTGGCCGCCGTAGCCGTTCGGCGAGTACCACGCCTCCATGTCGTGGTTCCCGGTCGTCACCATCCACGGCACGCGCGCCGCCACACTCTCCGTCTGGGCCAGGAACTGGTCCCAGACCCGGGCGTCGTACGTGTCCGTCTCCTTGCCGCGGCCGGTGCTGTCGGCGTAGCAGATGTCACCGGCGTGGAGGTGGAAGGCCGGGTTCTGGCCGAGGATCAGCTGGTCGTTGGCGAGCGCGTGGTAGCTCACGCCCTGGTCGCCGAAGGCCGTGAAGACGAAGGTCTCGGGCGCCGCCGGAGCCGTACGGAACGAACCGAGCGTGGAGAGCCGCTCGGGGGAGGCGGGGTCGAAGCCGTCGTGGCCCACACCGTAGTAGTACGTCGTGCCGGGCCGCAGCCCGTCCAGACCGACGTGCAGGTAGTACTGGTCCACCGCCGGCAGCTTCCGGGAGAGCGAGGGCGTGTGCAGCGGCCGCACCTCGGCCTCGACGCGCGCTCCGAGTTCCCACGGGCGCGTCCCGACCCGGACGTACGGCCGGGAGACGGCGAACGGCACCTGCCAGGAGATCCGCATCTGGGTCCTGGGGTCCGCGCCGAAGGCGAGGTGGCGCCCGAACGGCGCGACGAGCGAGCCGTCCACGGCGGTGGTCGCGGCAGCCGTCACCAAGGTCGGTGTGGCCGCCCCGGCGGGGCCTCCGGCGAGCAGCCCGGTCCCGGCCGCGGCGGCGCCCGCCGCCGACCCGGCCAGAACCCGACGGCGCGTCAACTTTGCCCGCAGGTAATCGTGTTGCTCCGGCATGGACAGACGGCGGGCGAGGGCTTCGGGAATGCCGAAGCGTGGGGTGTCCTCAGTCATGGCGGGCAACTTGCCAGTAACTTACGTCCTCGCGCCAGACGCGGGATGAACGATTTTCGAAGAACTCGGGGCCGTCCGCATGGTGGACAATGAGTGTCAGGCACTGGGACGAGGAGTAGGGTGCCGACATGTCTCACAGCATCAATCTCGCAGTCATTCCCGGCGACGGCATCGGCCAGGAGGTCGTGGCCCAGGGCCTCAAGGTCCTCGCCGCCGCGCTCCCGCAGGATGTGAAGCTGGAGACGAAGGAGTACGACTTCGGCGCCAAGCGCTACCACGCGACCGGTGAGACCCTCACCGACGCCGATGTCGCGGCGCTGAAGCAGCACGACGCCATCCTGCTCGGCGCCATCGGCGACCCGTCGGTCCCGTCCGGCGTGCTGGAGCGCGGCTTCCTGCTGAAGCTCCGCTTCCTCTTCGACCACCACGTCAACCTGCGCCCCTCGAAGCTGCTCCCCGGCGTGTCGACCCCGCTCAAGGGCCAGCCCGAGATCGACTTCATCGTGGTCCGCGAGGGCACCGAGGGTCCGTACACCGGCAACGGCGGCTCGATCAGGACCGGTACGCCGCACGAGGTCGCCACCGAGGTCTCCGTCAACACGGCCTTCGGTGTCGAGCGCGTGGTCCGCGACGCCTTCACCCGCGCCCAGGCCCGCCCGCGCAAGAAGCTGACGCTGGTCCACAAGAACAACGTCCTGGCGTACGCGGGTCACCTCTGGACCAACATCTTCAACAAGGTGGCCGAGGAGTTCCCCGAGGTCACCACCGACTACCTGCACGTGGACGCGGCGACGATCTTCCTCGTCACGCAGCCCGAGCGGTTCGACGTGATCGTCACCGACAACCTCTTCGGCGACATCATCACCGACCTCGCCGCGGCCGTCTCCGGCGGCATCGGCGTCGCCGCCTCCGGCAACATCAACCCGAGCGGCGAGTTTCCGTCCATGTTCGAGCCGGTCCACGGCTCCGCGCCGGACATCGCGGGCCAGGGCACGGCCGACCCCACGGCCACCGTCCTCTCCGTCGCGCTCCTGCTGCGCCACCTCGGCTACGAGACCGAGGCCGGCCGCATCGAGGCGGCCGTCGCCGCCGACCTGACCGAGCGCGGCGACGCCAAGAACGCGGCCCGCACGACGGACGAGATCGGCGACGCGCTCGCGGTACGCGTAGCGAGCTGACCCGCCGACTGAGCATCACCACAGCCGCCGGGTCGCATTCCGCACCCGGCGGCTGTACCTATGCGGTCGCAGGGTGCCACCATCACATCCTGGACCGTATGCACACCGTTTCCGTGCACCGGACCCCTCGGGCGATAATCGAACGTGGGGCCGCGGCATGCGGGAAAGCTCGGACGTCCTAGCAGAGCACTGATAGCGGCGTGAGCGCGGTCCGTCACACACAACCGGTGAAGGACAAGCACTCATGACGACGCCCACGATCGAGCTCAAGCCCTCCTCCAGCCCGCTGTCCGACGCGGAGCGCGAGGCGATCCTGGCCAACCCGGGATTCGGCCGCCACTTCACCGACCACATGGTGACCATCCGGTGGACCGAGGGCCGCGGCTGGCACGACGGCCAGCTCGTGCCGTACGGCCCGCTCTCCCTCGACCCGGCCACGAACGTCCTGCACTACGCGCAGGAGATCTTCGAGGGCCTGAAGGCCTACCGCCGCCCCGACGGCTCGGTCGCCAGCTTCCGCCCCGACGCCAACGCCCGGCGCTTCCAGGCGTCCGCCCGCCGTCTGGCGATGCCGGAGCTGCCCGTCGAGACCTTCATCGAGGCGTGTGACGCGCTCGTCCAGCAGGACAAGGCGTGGGTCCCGGCGCACGGCGGCGAGGAGTCCCTCTACCTGCGCCCGTTCATGATCGCGACCGAGGTCGGGCTCGGGGTGCGGCCCGCCAACGAGTACCTCTTCGTCGTCATCGCGTCGCCCGCCGGGCCGTACTTCCCCGGCGGCGTGAAGCCCGTCTCCATCTGGCTCTCCGAGGACCGCGTCCGCGCGGTCCCCGGCGGTGTCGGCGACGCCAAGACCGGCGGCAACTACGCGGCCTCCCTGCTCGCCCAGGCCGAGGCGGCCGCGAAGGGCTGCGACCAGGTCGCCTACCTCGACGCCGTGGAGCACAAGTGGGTCGAGGAGCTCGGCGGCATGAACCTGTACTTCGTGTACGGCGCCGAGGCCGGCCGCAAGCCCCGGATCGTCACGCCCACGCTGACCGGCTCCCTCCTCGCCGGCATCACCCGTGACTCGCTCCTCCAGCTCGCGAAGGACCTCGGTTACGAGGCGGAGGAAGGCCGGGTCTCCATCGACCAGTGGCACGCCGACTCGCAGAACGGCACCCTGACGGAGGTCTTCGCCTGCGGCACGGCCGCGGTGATCACCCCGGTCGGCACGGTCAAGGCGGCCCGCGGCGAGTGGCAGCAGTCGGACGGACAGCCCGGCGAGGTCACGATGCGTCTGCGCGAGGCGCTGCTCGCCATCCAGACCGGCAAGGCGGAGGACGTCCACGGCTGGACACACCAGCTGGGCTAGTCGGTACGTGAGCGGGGGCGCCCTCGATCGAGGGCGCCCCTGACCGTGTCTCCGCCCGTCAGGAGACCGCGACCTCCGGTTCCGGCGCCACCGCCTGCTTCGGTGTCAGGACCGCGTACAGCACGCCGCCCACCAGGCCCGACAGCACGAAGCTGCAGTCGACGCCGCCGGTGAGGGCGAGCAGCGGCCCCTCGTACAGCGGCGTGGCGACCGACGCCAGTCCCACGCCCGCGCCGATCGCCCACGAGGCGGTCGCCCGCGCGTTCCACCCCGCCGTGAACCAGTACGCCCCGCCCCGCGCCCGGCGGTTGTAGACCTGCAGCGCCTCCGGGTCGTACGCGCCCCCGCACCGCGCGTGCCCGATCAGCGTGATCACCGCCCATGGCGTGCCGACCGCGGTGAGCAGCAGCACGAACGACGTCATCGCCGTCTGCGCGTCCGTGGCGAAGTGGCCCAGGAAGACGAAGGCCGTCGCGACCACCGCGACCACGAGCGTCGCCCGCGCGCGCGTCGCGCGGGGCAGGATCGCGTCCAGGTCGAGCCCCATCGAGTACAGCATCAGCCCCGCGTTGCCGACCGAGCCGGCGGTGGCCGCGAGCAGCAGCGGCACCAGGTACCAGACGGGGGAGGCGTCGACGAGCGGCCCGGCGTAGTCGAGGGCGCCGCGCGCCGCCAACGCCGTGTACGTACCGAAGAGCTGAGGGATCAGCAGACCCACCAGCAGGCCCAGACAGGTGGCTCGCCAGACGGACTTCGGGCTGTGCCGCTCGGGTGAGATGTAGCGCGTGTAGTCGCCGAGCAGCGTGATGAAGGCGACCGGGCCGCTGAGCCCGGCGGCCACCGCGGACAGCACCCAGGTCGGCCAGAACGAGCCCAGCAGGTACGGGGTCTCGGGCACCGCCGCGGTGGTGAAGTCCCCGGCGTACGCGAACAGGCCCAGCGCGAGCAGCAGGGTCATGCCGACCGCGAGGCCCTTGCTGAGCCTGAGCAGCAGCCGGTAGCCGTAGACCGCGGCGACGACCGTGCAGGCGGCGAGCACCGCGTACACGGTGGTGTGCGTGACGTCCCCGGTCGGCAGCCCCACCAGCCGGTCCAGCGTGCCCACGATCACGTCCCCGCCGATCCACAGGGTCAGCGCGGTGTAGCCGAGGGAGAGCAGCAGGCCGACGACGGAGCCGACGAGCCGTCCCCGGACGCCGAAGAAGGCGCCGCTGGAGGTGGAGAGGTTCGTCGCGGTGCGCAGCGAGACGAGGGCGAGCGGGGCGGTCACGGCGACGCCCGCGAGCGTGCCGGCGACGACGGAGGTCACCGACGCCCACAGGCCGAGGCCGAAGGAGACCGGTAGCCAGCCGAAGACGATCACGCCGAGGCAGAGGTTGGAGCCGAGGAGGATCGAGACGAGGTCACGCGGACCGCTGGTGCGTTCCTCTTCGGGGATGGTGTCGACTCCGCGCTGTTCTATCGGCATGGGGGCTCCCTGCGGGCAAGCGGACGGACAAGTTTTTGAGTGGCGCTCAATGTGGCCTACTACAACTCGGTACGTCAATCCTTGGAAGCAGCGAATTCAGCGGTTAGAGTGTCGCTCAAACAGGAGGTGTTTCTGACGTGCGACTGACCCCCACGGAGCGCGACCGGCTGCTGCTCTTCGGCGCCGCCGAGCTCGCCAGGGCCCGCCGGGCCAGGGGCCTGCGGCTGAACGTGCCCGAGGCGACCGCCCTGATCGCGGACACCGTCTGCGAGGCGGCCCGCGACGGCAAGCGGCTCGCCGAGGCGATCGAGGAGGCCCGCTCCGTCCTCGGCCCGGACGACGTGCTGCCGGGTGTGGCCGACATCGTCACCGAAGTACATGTCGAGGCCGTTTTCGACGACGGCTCGCGGCTCGCGGTCGTCTCCGACCCGATCGGCTGGGGGTCCCCCGCTGAAACCGGGGGAGGCGCTCTCGGCGAGGGCGCCCCGGGCGCCCTGCTGCCGGGCCCCGCGCGGGCCGAGCAGCGGCCCGCGCTCACCCTGACCGTCCGCAACACCGCGGCCGTCCCCGTCAGCGTCACCTCGCACTTCCACTTCTTCGAGGCCAACCCGCGGCTCGACTTCGACCGCGCCGCCGCCTACGGCATGCGGCTCGCCGTCCCGGCCGGGTCCTCGTTCCGCTTCGACCCGGGCGGCGAGGCCGAGGTCGGCCTCCTTCCCATCGGCGGCGCCCGCGTCGCCATCGGCTTCGCGGGCCTGGTCGACGGCCCGCTGGACGAGCCGGGCGCGAAGGAAGAGGCGCTGCGCAGGGCGGCTGCCTGCGGCTACCTGGGCGCGGAGTCCCCGAAGGAGGGCAACTGATGGACCCGTACGAGTACGCGTCGGTGCACGGCCCCCGTGCCGGGGACCGGGTCGTCCTGGGCGACTCCGGGCTCGTCGTCCGGGTCGAGTCGGACTCCCAGAAGCCCGGCGACGAGTTCCTCGCCGGCTTCGGCAAGACCGCCCGCGACGGCCTGCACCTCAAGGCCGCGGCCGTCCGCGAGACCTGCGACGTCGTGATCAGCAACGTCCTGGTGATCGACGCCGTCCAGGGCATCCGCAAGGTGTCCATCGGCATCCGCGAGGGCCGCATCCACGCCATCGGGCGGGCCGGCAACCCGGACACCCTCGACGGCGTCGACGTCGTCGTCGGCACCGGCACGTCGATCGTCTCCGGCGAGGGCCTGATCGCCACCGCCGGAGCCGTGGACACCCACGTCCACCTCCTGTCGCCGCGGATCATGGAAGCCTCGCTGGCCTCCGGCGTGACCACGATCATCGGCCAGGAGTTCGGCCCCGTCTGGGGCGTCGGCGTCAACTCGCCCTGGGCCCTCAAGCACGCCTTCAACGCCTTCGACGCCTGGCCCGTCAACATCGGCTTCCTCGGCCGCGGCTCCTCGTCGGACGCCGCCCCGCTCGTCGAGGCGCTCGCCGAGGGCGGCGCGTCCGGCTTCAAGGTCCACGAGGACATGGGCGCCCACACCCGCGCCCTCGACACCGCTCTGCGGGTCGCCGAGGAGCACGACGTCCAGGTCGCCCTGCACAGCGACGGCCTCAACGAGTGCCTCTCCGTCGAGGACACCCTGCGCGTCCTGGACGGCCGTACGATCCACGCCTTCCACATCGAGGGCTGCGGCGGCGGACACGTACCCAACGTCCTCAAGATGGCGGGCGTGCCGAACGTCATCGGCTCGTCCACCAACCCCACGCTGCCCTTCGGCCGCGACGCGGTCGCCGAGCACTACGGGATGATCGTCTCCGTCCACGACCTGAAGACCGACCTCCCCGGCGACGCCGCCATGGCGCGCGACCGGATCCGGGCCGGGACGATGGGAGCGGAGGACGTCCTGCACGACCTCGGCGCGATCGGGATCACCTCCTCCGACGCGCAGGGGATGGGAAGGGCCGGCGAGACCGTACGCCGGACCTTCGCCATGGCCGGGAAGATGAAGGCCGAGCTGGGCCCGCTGGAGGGCGACGGCGCGCACGACGACAACGCGCGCGTGCTGCGCTACATGGCCAAGCTCACCATCAACCCGGCGATCGCCCACGGCCTCGCCCACGAGATCGGCTCCATCGAGGTCGGCAAGATGGCCGACATCGTGCTGTGGCGGCCCGAGTTCTTCGGCGCCAAGCCCCAGATGGTGCTGAAGTCCGGCTTCCCCGCCTGGGGGGTCGTGGGCGATCCGAACGCCGCCACCGACACCTGCGAACCGCTGGTCCTCGGCCCGCTGTTCGGGGCGCACGGCGCGACCCCGGCCGACATCTCCGTCGCCTTCGTCGCCCAGGCCGCCGTCGACCTCGGCTCCGACTCGATGCCGACCCGGCGCCGCCGGGTCGCCGTCCGCGGTACGCGGGGCATCGGCCCCGGCGACCTGCTCCTCAACTCCCGTATCGGAGACGTCTCGGTCGACGGCCGGACGGGCCTGGTGTCGCTGGACGGCGACCCCATCCGCTCCGAACCGGCCGACTCCATCTCCCTCAACCGTCTCTACTTCCTCTGAGGACGCATCTCATGAGCTTCCGCATGCCGCCCGAGTGGGCCCCCCACGAGCGCACCTGGATGGCCTGGCCCGGCCCCAACCCCACCTTCACCAACGAGGAGGAGTTGGCCGAGGCGCGCGCCGCCTGGGCCTCGGTGGCCCGTGCCGTACGCCGCTTCGAGCCGGTGACGATGGTGGTCGGCCCCGGACAGCTGGACTCCGCGCGGGCCCTGCTCGGCGACTCGGTCGACCTGGTCGAGCGGGATCTGGACGACGCCTGGATGCGGGACATCGGCCCCACGTTCGTCACCGACGGGTCCGAACTCCGCGCGGTCGACTGGGTGTTCAACGGCTGGGGTGCGCAGGACTGGGCCCGCTGGGAGCACGACTCCAAGATCGCCTGCCATGTCGCGGACCTGGCCGGGGTGCCGGTGCTCCCCTCGCCGCTCGTCAACGAGGGCGGCGCGATCCACGTCGACGGCGAGGGAACGGTCCTGCTGACCGACACCGTCCAGCTCGGCGCGGGCCGCAACCCCGAGTGGACGCGCGAGCAGGTCGAGGCCGAGATCCACGCCAAGCTCGGCACGACCAAGGCGATCTGGCTCCCGCACGGCCTGACCGGGGACTACGGCCTCTACGGCACCCAGGGCCACGTCGACATCGTCGCCGCCTTCGCCAGGCCCGGCGTCGTGGTCGTCCACAGCCAGCAGGACCCGGCCCACCCCGACCACGAGCGCTCGCGCCTGTACGTCGACCTGCTGCGCGGCCAGACCGACGCCAAGGGCCGCACCCTGGAGATCGTCGAGATCCCGGCCCCCACCGTCCTGAAGGACGAGGAGGGCGACTGGGTCGACTACTCGTACATCAACCACTACCTCTGCAACGGCGGCGTGGTGCTGTGCGGCTTCGACGACCCGAACGACGAGATCGCGGCGGGCATCTTCCGCCGGCTCTTCCCGGAGCGGATCGTGACGCTGGTGGACGCGCGGGCGATCTTCGCGGGCGGGGGCGGCATCCACTGCATCACGCAGCAGCAGCCGAAGGTCTGAGCCACCCGAGGGGGGCGGGCCGCGGGCTCCCGGCGAGCCCGCGGCCGGGCGGTGGTACGCCGGGACCCCCGCGTACCCGGGGGTGCGTCCCCGGACGGAAGGTGGACGGAGCCCCCCTCAAGGCCATGAGGTAGAACGTACGAGTGACCCGCATCGACCCCGCCGGCCCCCGGCGCCGCAACCAGGCCGCCCCGCCCCGCGAGGAGCTGCTCGCCGCCGCGATGGGCACCATCGCCGAGCGCGGGCTCGACGGGCTGACCATGGCCGGGCTCGGGCGCCAGGTCGGGATGAGCAGCGGGCACCTGCTCTACTACTTCCGCACCAAGGACGAGCTGCTCCTGCAGACCCTGGAGTGGAGCGAGGGGCGGCTCGGCGCCGAGCGCAGCGCGCTGCTCTCGCGGCCCGGGACGGCCCGCGAGCGGCTCGACGGATACATCGACGTCTACGTCCCCGACGGCCCCCGCGACCCCCATTGGACCCTCTGGCTTGAGGTCTGGAACCGCTCCCAGAACGCCGACGCCGACGCCCGCGCCCGCCAGGCCGCCATCGAGGGCGCCTGGCACCGGGACCTGGTCGCGCTGATCGCCGAGGGCGTCTCGCGCGGGGAGTTCCGGCCGGTTGACCCCGACCGCTTCGCGGCCCGGATGCGGGCCCTCCTCGACGGCTTCAGCGTCCACGTCGCGGTCGGCATCCCGGGCACCGGGCGGGAGCAGGTCCTCGCCCACGTACGGGAGTTCGTGGAGGACACGCTGGTCGCGCGACCGTAAGGTGGGGGGGCGACGTGCATCCGGGGTCCCGGCCATCGCCGCGCCGCGCTCCCGGGCCTTCGCCGCGCCTACCCGTCGCCGCGCCCCCGCATGGGCGGGGGTGCCCGCATCGTGAGATCCGTGTCCCGCGCCCCGCAGGGCTGTGGCAGACTGCGGGCGTGCTTGCTACCACGATGATTATCGGCAGCAGCGCGCCGGTCCGCAGTGACCGCTGACCCGCGGCTCGATCCCCGCGGCAGTGGACACCGTGCCCCAGACCCGCGCGCAGACCTCTCGCACCCGCGAGGGGTTTTTTCGTTTTCCGGCCCCACCCACGCCGGAGACGGACCGCGCGCGAAAATGGGGGCAAGTGGAGCCAGACCTTCCGGAGCCACGTCCGACAGGAGCCAACACAGTCATGACCACGGAGACCGACGCGAGCTCGCGTCCCGACGACAGCTTCCACGTCTTCGACACCACGCTGCGCGACGGGGCGCAGCGCGAGGGGATCAACCTCACCGTCGCGGACAAGCTGACCATCGCGCGGCACCTCGACGAGTTCGGTGTGGGCTTCATCGAGGGCGGCTGGCCCGGCGCCAACCCGCGTGACACCGAGTTCTTCGCGCGCGCCCGGCAGGAGATCGACTTCCGCCACGCCCAGCTCGTCGCCTTCGGCGCGACCCGCCGGGCCGGCGGCAACGCCGCCGAGGACCCGCAGGTCAAGGCCCTCCTGGACTCCGGCGCCCCGGTGATCACCCTGGTCGCCAAGTCGCACGACCGGCACGTCGAGCTCGCGCTGCGGACCACCCTGGACGAGAACCTGGAGATGGTCCGCGACACCGTCTCCTACCTCCGTTCCCAGGGCCGCCGGGTCTTCGTCGACTGCGAGCACTTCTTCGACGGCTACAAGGCCAACCCGCAGTACGCCAAGGACGTCGTCCGCGCCGCCCACGAGGCCGGCGCCGACGTCGTGATCCTCTGCGACACCAACGGCGGCATGCTCCCCGCCCAGGTCCAGGCCGTCGTCGCCACCGTCATCGCCGACACCGGCGCCCGGCTCGGCATCCACGCCCAGGACGACACCGGCTGCGCCGTCGCCAACACGCTGGCCGCGGTCGACGCGGGCGCCACACACGTCCAGTGCACCGCCAACGGCTACGGCGAGCGCGTCGGCAACGCCAACCTCTTCCCGGTCGTCGCCGCGCTCGAGCTCAAGTACGGCAAGCGGGTGCTGCCCGAGGGCGCGCTCGCCGAGATGACCCGCATCTCGCACGCCATCGCCGAGGTCGTCAATCTGACCCCCTCCACCCACCAGCCCTACGTCGGTGTCTCCGCCTTCGCGCACAAGGCCGGACTCCACGCCTCCGCCATCAAGGTCGACCCCGACCTCTACCAGCACATCGACCCCGAACTGGTCGGCAACACCATGCGGATGCTCGTCTCCGACATGGCCGGACGCGCCTCCATCGAGCTCAAGGGCAAGGAGCTCGGCGTCGACCTCGGCGACGACCGCCGGCTGGTCGGCCGGGTCGTCGAGCGGGTCAAGGAACGCGAACTCAAGGGCTACACCTACGAGGCCGCCGACGCCTCCTTCGAGCTGCTGCTCCGCGAGGAGGCGGAGGGCAGGCCCCGCCGCTACTTCCGTACGGAGTCCTGGCGCGCGATCGTCGAGGACCGGCCCGACGGCATCCACGCCAACGAGGCGACCGTGAAGCTCTGGGCCAAGGGCGAACGGATCGTCGCCACGGCCGAGGGCAATGGCCCCGTCAACGCCCTCGACCGGGCGATGCGGGTGGCCCTGGAGCGGATCTACCCCCAGCTCGCCAAGTTCGAGCTGGTCGACTACAAGGTCCGCATCCTGGAGGGCCGCCACGGCACCGAGTCCACGACCCGCGTACTGATCACCACCAGCGACGGCAACGGCGAGTGGTCGACGGTCGGCGTCGGCGAGAACGTGATCGCCGCCTCCTGGCAGGCGCTGGAGGACGCGTTCACCTACGGGCTGCTGCGGGTCGGCATCGAACCGGCGGAGTAGCCCACGCTGTGGGCCTGCCCCGAGCGACGGGAAACGGTCTTGGTCCTCTATGTCTTGTTCGAGCCCGTTCGGGTAGCTTCGAACTATGAGGACCAGGCCGTTTCACCTTCTGTCGGCCCTCGCGGGGCTGGCACTGCTGCTGCTCCTGGTCCTGACCCCCTCCGCGGGCGCCAGGGCCACCGGGATCTCCGAGGCCGCCGCGGCCCTGAAGCAGGGTCCGGTGTACGTCCATCCAGGCGCCGCCGACCAGCTCTCGCGGGCCGACGCGGACGCCCTCGCCCAGAAGATCAAGGACGCGGACAAGCCGCTCTTCGTGGCCGTGCTGCCGGCGAACGAGGAGTTCCCGCCCGAGAACCTGCTCCGCAATCTGCGCACCGAGACCGGAGTGACCGGCCTCTACGCCGTCCGCCTCGGTGACGGCTTCAACGCCGCCGCGGACTCCTCCGTGCTGTCCCGTGACGCCGTGCAGAACCTGATCACAGCCGTACGGCAGCCCGGCGTCGACGCCGAGACCGAGCTGAACAACTTCGTCGACCAGGCCCTGCCCACCCTGCGCGGCTCCGCCCCCGCCTCCTGGGGAGACGTGGGCCCCGACAGCGGTGTCCCGGTCGCCGGTCTGGTGACCCTCGGCGCGGTCGCCGCCGCGGGCGGTGCGAGCGCGTACGCGGTCGTCCGCCGCAACCGGCTCCGCAAGGAGGCCGAGGAGCGCGCGGCCCTCGACCGGCTCCGGGTCGTCGTCGACGAGGACATCACCGCCTTCGGCGAGGAGCTCGACCGCCTCGACTTCCACCCGGCCGAGCCCGGCGCCGACGACGCCATGCGCGGCGACTACGAACGCGCTCTCGACTCCTACGACAAGGCCAAGTCCCTCATGGGCTCCGCCAGGCACCCGCACGACGTCCGGGCCGTGACCCAGGCCCTGGAGGACGGCCGCTGGTCCCTCGCCGTCCTGGCCGCCCGCCGCGAGCGGCGGCCGCTGCCCGAGCGCCGGCCGCCCTGCTTCTTCGACCCGCGGCACGGCCCGGCCTCCGAGGACCGGACCTGGACCCCGGTCGGCGGCGCCGCCCGCCAGGTCCCGGTCTGCGCCGCCGACGCCGCCCGCCTCGACGACGGCCGGGACCCCATGGCCCGTACGGTCGAGACCGACGGCGGCCGCCGCCCGTACTGGGAGGCGGGACCGGCGTACGGCCCCTGGGCGGGCGGCTACTTCGGCGGCGGTCTGCTTCCCGGCCTGCTGGTCGGCACCATGCTCGGCTCGATGCTCTCCACCCCGGCCTACGCGGGCGAGTACGGCGGCTCGGAGTTCGAGGGCGGGGACTTCTCCGGCGCCGACTTCAGCTCCGGTGACTTCGGGTCGAGCGACTTCGGTGGCGGCGGCGGGTTCGGGGACTTCGGTGGCGGTGGGGACTTCGGCGGCGGGTTCTAGGGGGTGTCTCGCCACCTGACGGGCGGATGTCCGTTCACATCAGCGGCTTCACCGACATCAGCAGATGGCGGTGGGCCGCGCCCTCCCCGTCCGTGATCAGCGCGCGCTGGCCCGGGCCGAGCAGATGGAAACGGACCGATCCGGTGCCGAACGACCCGAGCGCGTCCAGGAGATAGCCGGGGTTGAAGGCGACCGTCACCGACTCCGCCCCGGTCAGCGCCGCCGGAAGCCGCTGCGAGGCCACGTCGTCCTCGTACCCCGCCTGGAGATGGACGGCGTCGCCGGTGAAGGCCAGCTGCACCGGGCTGTCGCCCTCCGCGACCACCGCGACCCGCTTCACGGCCTCGACCAGCGGCACCCGGTCCGTCCGCGCGACGGCGTGGTCGCCGAGGGCGAAGAGCTTGTCGTGACGGGGGAGGCGACCGTCGAGCAGGCGGGTCGTCGTCCGCGTCCCCTCGCCCTCGAAGCCGATCGAACCGCCGTCCAGGGCGAGCCGAACGGCACCGGCCCCGGCGAGCGAGCGGGCGATCTCGGTCAGCCGACGCGCCGGCACCACGACATCGGTCTCCCCAGCCTCCCCCGTCTCCCCGGAGGAGGGCTCCGGCTTCCACTCCAGCGTCCGGACCGCGTAGCGGTAGCGGTCGGTCGCGGCCAGCGTCATCTCCGTACCGTCGAGCGCGAGCCGTACGCCCGTCAGGACCGGCAGCGAGTCGTCCCGGCCCGCGGCCACCGCCACCTGCCCGACCGCCGTCGCGAACGCCTCGGCGTCCACCACGCCCCGGAACGCGGGCAGCGCCGGCTGCACCGGATAGTCCTCCAGCGGCAGCAGAGAGAGCCCGAACCGGGCGTCCCCACCGGTCACCGCGAGCCGGGCCCCCTCGACCGCGCACTCCACCGGCCCCCTCGGCAGGACCTTGCAGATGTCGAGCAACCGCCGTCCCAGCACCAGGGCCCGGCCCGGCGCGACCGTGTCCGCCTCGACCTCGATGCGTGCCGACGCCTCGTAGTCGAGACCGGAGACGCGCAGCAGGCCGTCGCCCCGCGCCTCCAGGAGGAGCCCGCCGAGCACCGGCACGGGCGACCGGGCGGGCAGGACGCGGGCGGCCCAGGCCACGGCGTCGGTCAACACACTGCTGTCGATACGGAGTTCCATGCCGCCGACGCTAGCGGCCCCCACTGACAACGCCCCCGGGAACGCCGAGCGCCCGCCCTTCCGCTGTCGCGGAGGGCGGGCGCGCTCGTGTGGCGGGGCGTTCCGAGGTGGTCAGGCGGCGTTCTTGATCGCGGAGATGTCGAAGTTCAGCTTCACCTTGTCGCTGACCATGACGCCGCCGGTCTCCAGCGCCGCGTTCCAGGTCAGGCCCCAGTCGGAGCGCAGGATCTCGGCCGAGCCCTCGAAGCCGACGCGCTCGTTGCCGTAGACGTCGGTGGCCGCGCCGTTGAACTCCAGGTCGATGGAGAGCGGGCGCGTGACGTCCTTGATCGTGAGGTCACCGGTGACGCGGTACAGGTCGCCGCCCAGCTGCTCGGCCCTGGTGGAGCGGAAGGACATCAGCGGGAAGCGCTCGGCGTCGAAGAAGTCGCCGCTGCGCAGGTGGCCGTCGCGGTCGGCGATGCCCGTGTCGATGGAGGCGATCCTGACGTCGATCGAGGCGGTGGAGGCGCCCGGGTTCGACCCGTCGAGCGTCAGCGTGCCCTCGTGCTCGGCGAAGGTGCCGCGCACATTGGTGACCATCGCGTGGCGGACGGTGAAGCCGATGCTGCTGTGGGCCGGGTCGATGGTGTAGTCGCCGGTCAGGGCGGCCAGGGCCGGGTCGACGGGGAGGGTGGCGACGGCGGTGGTGGTGGCGGTCTCGTTCTTGCGGCCGAAGATGCCCATGACGTGCTCCTTGAGGGGGGACGAGCGTGCGAGGTTGTTTAACCTTCAACGACATCGACAGTAACCCCATTCAGTTCAAGTTTCAACATCTTGGCCGGAGGATCACCCGGACGGACGCTTGGACTAACCGAAGAGGGTTGTTGGACTGGTGCGGCCCGGGGCCCGCGATCTCGTTGACGGTGCCGCGCGCCACGGGCCAACTAGTGGCCATGTCCCTCCCCAAGCCCCTTCCCCGGCCCCTGCCCGGGTCGCGACGCCTCCGCGCGGCCGGTGCCCTCGCCGCCGCCTCGTCCGTCGTGGTCGCCCTGGCGGGACCGTCCCTCGCCGACGTCCCCGGCCCACTGGCGGCCGCCTCCGCCGCCTCCGCCACGTCCCTCATCGGCTCCGACCAGCTCTCCGTCGCCGTCGCCCGGGACTTCCCGCGCGTCGTCTCGTACACCGACCGCGCTACCGGCGCCCGCCTCCTCGGCAGTACGGCCCCGGTGACCCGGATCGTCCTCAACGGCACGGCGTACGAGGTCGAGGTCAAGGCCGCCCCCGTCCTCACGCCCGCCGCCGCCGCGTACACCCTGGCCTTCCCCGCCCTGCCCGGAGTCGAGATCGACGCGACCCTGAGCGTCAGCGGCCGCGCCACCACCTTCAAGGTCACCGCCGTCCGCGACACCGAGGCCTTCCGCGTCGGCACCCTCGACATACCCGGCCACGACCTCGTCTCCGTCGGCTCCTCCGACGGCGGCGCGGAGACCGCCTTCACCCGGCTCGACCCCGACTCCACCCGGACCGCCGACGTCTTCACGAAGGTCACCGACGCCACCCCCGCCGAGGCCGCCCCGACCGGCGCCAGCTACGCGATCGTCAACACCGGCTCCCTCGCCGCCGCCGTCGAGTCGAACTCCAGCTACGACAAGCCCTCCGGCCCGAGCGCCCGCGACGGCGCCCGCTTCTGGCACCAGGCGCGGAAGAACGGCACCGAGACCCGCGTCGGCGTCTGGTCCGGCCAATGGACCTACCGGGGCGCCGGCGCGCCCGCCCCCGAGAGCGGCGCCGACCTGCCCTGGGCCAAGGTCGTCGTCACCCCCGACGCCAACGCCGACGGGCGGACCGACTGGCAGGACGGCGCCCTGGCCTTCCCCGCGATCGGGATGAAGGCCCCCGGCAGCGACGCGACCCCGGACCGGGTGATCGCCCACATCCCGTTCAACTTCGCCAGCAACGCCACCCACCCCTTCCTGCGCACCCTCGACGATGTCAAGCGCATCTCGCTCGCCACCGACGCCCTCGGCCAGTTCGCCCTGCTCAAGGGGTACGGCTCCGAGGGTCACGACTCCGCCCACCCCGACTACGGCGGTAACCACAACAAGCGCGCCGGCGGACTCAAGGACCTCAACACCCTGCTCAGGGAAGGCAAGAAGTGGGGCGCGGGCTTCGGCGTCCACGTCAACGCCACCGAGTCCTACCCGGAGGCGAAGAACTTCAGCGAGACCCTCGTCGACAGGACCAGGCCCGGCTGGAACTGGCTCAACCAGAGCTACTACATCGACCAGCGCCGGGACGTCAACAGCGGCGACCTCGCCCGCCGCTTCCAGCAACTGCGCGACGAGACCGACCCCAACCTGTCGATGCTCTACATCGACGTCTACTACACCCACGGCTGGATCGCGGACAAGACCGTGCGGGCCGTCCAGGCGCAGGGCTGGAACATCGCCACCGAGTGGTCCGAGAAGTTCGAGCGCGCCTCCCTCTGGTCCCACTGGGCCAACGACCTGGACTACGGCGGCGCCACCAACAAGGGCCTGAACTCCCAGATCATCCGGTTCATCCGCAACGGCGAGAAGGACATCTGGAACAACCACCCGGTCCTCGGCCAGACCGCCCTCGAAGACTTCGAGGGCTGGACCGGCGAGACCGACTGGAACCGCTTCTACGCCAACATCTGGCAGAAGAACCTGCCCGCCAAGTACCTCCAGCAGCAGAGGATCACCCGCTGGAACGGCGACGACCTCACCTTCACCGGCGGCGTGCGCGGCACCCTGGAGAGCGGCCGCCGCACCTTCTACGACCACGGCCGCAAGGTCCTCGACGGCGAGAACTACCTCCTGCCCTGGGACGGCGGCAGGAAGCTCTACCACTACAACAAGGCGGGCGGCAGGACCACATGGGCGGTGCCGGGCACCGGCCCGTACACCGTCCACAAGCTCACCGACAACGGCCGGGTGAAGACCGCGACCGTACGGCCCGTCGGCGGCAGGATCACCCTCGACGCCGTCGCCGGACAGCCCTACGTCCTCTACCCGCAACGGGCCCCCGAGCCGCGTGACCCGCGCTGGGGCGAGGGCACCCCGGTCAAGGACCCCGGCTTCAACGACCGCAACCTCGCCGCCTGGACGAAGACCGGCACGGTCACCCGCGACACCGACGACCACGGCCGCAACAGCGCGAAGCTCACCGGATCGGCCACCACCTCCGTACGCCAGCAGCTCACCGGACTGACCCCAGGCAAGCGGTACACCGCCTCCGCGCTGATCGAGGTCGAGCCCGGGAAGACCCGCCCGACCACGCTCTCCGTCGCAGGCCGGTCCGTCACCGTCGCGCGCTCGTCCCTCGAGGACCGGGTCGCCGCCTCCGACTGGAACGGCACCCGCCTCCAGCGCGCCAAGGTCACCTTCACCGCCCCGGCCGGCGGGAGGGCGACCCTGAGGATCGAGGCCGCCGGGGGCAGCGCCGCCACCGTCCGGGCCGACGACGTCCGCGTCGTCGCCAACGACCCGGCGACCAAGGCCGGCGCGGCGGTGTACGAGGACTTCGAGGCCGTCGACCAGGGCTGGGGCCCCTTCCTCAAGGGCGACTCCGGCGGTACGACCGACCCGCGCACCCACATCGCCCAACTGCACGCCCCCTACACGCAGTCCGGCTGGAACGGAAAGCTGATCGACGACGTCATCGGCGGCGCCGAGTCCCTCAAGTCGCACGAGGAGAACACCGGCCTGGTCTACCGGACCGCGCCCTGGACCGTCCCCATGAAGGACGGGCACGCCTACCGCGTGGAGTACGCCTACCAGTCCAGCCACGCGGGCGCCTACGAGTGGGTCACCGGGTACGACCGCGTGCACGGGAACGGCGGCTCGGTCGAGACCCGCAGGACCCCCCTCGGCGAGCAGCGGACCACCGGGCACTTCTCGGAGACGGTGACGGCCGGCTGCGGCGACACGTGGACCGGACTGCGCAAGCGCGGCGACGCACCCGACGGAGCCGACTTCGTCCTCGACTCCTTCACCGTCACCGACCTGGGTCCGGCCGCGCAGAAGCCCGCCTGCGGCACGCTCGCCGTCACCGCCCCGGACGCCCTGGTGCCCGGCCGGGCCAACGAGGTCACGGCCACCTTCGCCAACGACGAGGCGAGTTCGGTCGGCGACGCCCGGGCGACGCTCACCCTGCCCGAGGGCTGGACCGCCGAGCCGGCCGCCCCCGTCGCCCTCCAGATTGTCGCGGCGGGCGCCAGGACCACCGCGACGTGGAAGGTGACACCCCCGGCGGACGCCGCCCACCGTTCGTACCCCCTGGGCTCCACCGTCACGTACACCGTCGGGGGCGAGCCCAGGAAGCTGACCGCCACCGCCTCCGTCCGTACGCTGCCCCCGCCGCCCACCACCGACAGCTGGGCGAGCGACCTGGACTGGATCTCGGCCACCAACGGCTGGGGGCCGGTCGAGCGCGACCTCTCCAACGGCGAGACGGGCACCGGCGACGGCGGCCCGCTGCGTATCGGGGGAGTGACCTACGCCAAGGGCCTGGGCACCCACGCCCCGTCCCGGGTCCGCTACCACCTCGGCGGCAGGTGCACCTCCCTCACCGCCGAGGTCGGCGTGGACGACGTCCAGACGACCCGGGGCACCGTCCGCTTCAGCGTCCTCGCCGACGGTACGGAGCAGGCCGCCTCGCCGGTCCTCAAGGCGACCGACCCGGCCTGGTCCCTCACCGCCGACGTCACGGGCGCCGACTTCGTCGACCTCGTCGTCACGGACGGCGGCGACGGCACCGGCAACGACCACGCCGACTGGGGGAACGCCCGCTTCCACTGCGGCTGACCGGGCCGGCCGCCCCGGATCCCCGGCGGGCCGGTACGGTGCGCGTACCGGCCCGAGCCGCCCACCGTTGCGAGACCCCGTCGCGGTGGTTGTGTAAGAATCCTACAAACACAAGGGGTCTCCCGCTGTCGACTCGTGCCGGGGGCGGTGCGGTTCTGTCCAGCCCCACCAGGAATCGACGCGGGAGACTGTACGGAGTGGACGGCGGGATTTCCTTGGTCGACTTCGTAGGGTCGGTACATGACCGTTGTGGACCAGATCCCGAGCGAGCCGACTGACGCCCGTGGCCGTGTGGCCGAACTGCACGCCCTGCGCGAGGAGGCTCGGCGCGGCCCCAGTGACCGGGCGACCGAGGCCCAGCACGCCAAGGGCAAGCTGACCGCTCGCGAGCGGATCGAGCTGCTGCTCGACCCCGGTTCCTTCAACGAGGTCGAGCAGCTGCGCCGGCACCGCGCCCAGGGCTTCGGCCTGGAGGCGAAGAAGCCGTACACCGACGGTGTCGTCACCGGCTGGGGCACGGTCGAGGGCCGCACGGTCTTCGTCTACGCCCACGACTTCCGGATCTTCGGCGGCGCGCTGGGCGAGGCCCACGCCACCAAGATCCACAAGATCATGGACATGGCCATCGCGGCCGGCGCCCCGCTCGTCTCGCTGAACGACGGCGCGGGCGCCCGGATCCAGGAGGGCGTCTCCGCCCTCGCCGGCTACGGCGGCATCTTCCAGCGCAATACCCGCGCCTCGGGCGTCATCCCGCAGATCAGCGTGATGCTCGGCCCGTGCGCGGGCGGCGCGGCCTACAGCCCCGCCCTCACCGACTTCGTCTTCATGGTCCGCGAGACCTCGCAGATGTTCATCACCGGACCGGACGTCGTCAAGGCCGTCACCGGTGAGGAGATCACCCAGAACGGCCTCGGCGGCGCCGACGTCCACGCCGAGACCAGCGGCGTCGCACACTTCGCGTACGACGACGAGGAGACCTGCATCGCCGAGGTGCGCTACCTGCTGTCGATGCTCCCGCAGAACAACCGCGAGAACCCGCCGACCGTCGCGTCCGAGGACCCGGCCGACCGCCGCTCGGACGTCCTGCTCGACCTGGTGCCCGCCGACGGCAACCGTCCGTACGACATGCACAAGGTGATCGAGGAGCTCGTCGACGACGGCGACTACCTGGAGATCCACGAGCGCTGGGCCCGCAACATCATCTGCGCGCTGGCCCGGTTCGACGGCCAGGTCGTCGGCATCGTCGCCAACCAGCCGCAGTCGCTGGCCGGTGTCCTGGACATCGAGGCGTCCGAGAAGGCCGCACGATTCGTCCAGATGTGCGATGCTTTCAATATCCCGATCATCACCCTTTTGGACGTACCCGGCTTTCTGCCGGGCGTGGACCAGGAGCACGGTGGAATCATCCGCCACGGCGCGAAGCTGCTGTACGCGTACTGCAACGCGACCGTGCCCCGGATCTCGCTGATCCTGCGCAAGGCGTACGGCGGCGCCTACATCGTCATGGACTCCCAGTCCATCGGCGCCGACCTGACGTACGCCTGGCCCACCAACGAAATCGCGGTGATGGGCGCCGAAGGTGCCGCCAACGTCATCTTCCGCAAGCAGATCGCCGAGGCCGAGGACTCCGAGGCCATGCGGGCCCGCATGGTCAAGGAGTACAAGGCCGAGCTGATGCACCCCTACTACGCCGCGGAGCGCGGCCTGGTCGACGACGTGATCGACCCCGCCGAGACGCGGGAGGTCCTCATCCGGTCCCTCGCCATGCTCCGCACCAAGCACGCCGACCTGCCGTCCCGCAAGCACGGCAACCCGCCTCAGTAAGAGGAGACCTTCGTGACCATGCCCGCCAACCTTCTCCGAGTCGAGAAGGGCCACGCCGACCCCGAGGAGCTGGCCGCCATCACCGCGGTCCTGCTCGCCCGCGCGGCCGCCCAGCCCGCCGACGCCCCGACGTCCGCCCGCTCCACCGCCGGCTGGCGCCGCCTGGAGCGCCAGTCGGGCTTCCGCCCCTCCCACTCCTGGCAGGGCTGAGCCCACAGGGCACCGAAGGCCCCCCGCTCCTCATGGAGCGGGGGGCCTTCGCCGTTGTCCCAGTACGCCCCCGCGCGCCGTGACGCGCCCTCGGTGGACGCCAAGAAGCCCCGCGCACCGGGCGGTGCGGCGGGGCTCCTTCACACCTCGCGGTGGGACTTACCGAAGGCGGGCCATCAGAGCATGCTCCACGAGCGTGATAAGCGCGCTCTTGGCGTCCGCGCGGTGGCGGGCGTCGGTGGTGATGATGGGGGTGTCCGGGCCGATCTGCAGGGCCTCGCGGACTTCCTCCGGGTTGTACGGCTGGTGGCCGTCGAAGCCGTTCAGCGCGATGACGAACGGCAGCCCGCTGTTCTCGAAGTAGTCGACAGCCGGGAAGCAGTCGGCGAGCCGCCGGGTGTCCACGAGCACGACGGCGCCGATGGCGCCGCGGACCAGGTCGTCCCACATGAACCAGAAGCGGTCCTGGCCCGGGGTACCGAAGAGGTACAGGATCAGGTCCTGGTCCAGGGTGATACGGCCGAAGTCCATCGCGACAGTCGTCGTCGTCTTGTCGCCGGTGTGCGTGAGGTCGTCGATGCCCGCCGACGCAGACGTCATCACGGCCTCGGTACGCAGCGGGTTGATCTCCGAGACGGCGCCGACGAACGTGGTCTTGCCCACGCCGAAGCCACCCGCCACCACGATCTTCGCGCTGGTGGTTGAACGGGCCGCGCCGCCGCTAGAGCTTGCGAAGTCCACTGAGCACCCTTTCGAGCAGTGTCACGTCTGGCTGACCGCCGGCGGCTTCGTCGCCGCCGGGCTGGTGGATGGCGACAAGTCCGGCCTCGGCCAGGTCGGCGACGAGAATCCGGGCAACGCCGAGGGGGATGGAGAGGAGCGCCGAGATCTCGGCGACCGACTTGATCTCGAAGCAGAGCCGGCAGATCCGCTGGTGCTCGGGCAACTGCCCCTGCAGCCGGGACGGATCGGCCGTCGTGCTGACCAGCGCCTCGATGGCGAGCTGGTAACGCGGCCGGGTCCGGCCGCCGGTCATCGCGTAAGGACGCACGAGCGGGTTGTGCACACCCGGACCGCCCGAACCACCCGAACCGCTCGTGCGGCGCGCGGCACTCGGCGCGCTCGGAGCGCTCACGGGCGACGGCTGGGCCTGCGGCTGCTGATAGGGCTGCTGTACACCCTGTCTGCTCGGTGCGGAGGGAAAGTTGAACCGGTTCTGCGCCGTGTCTCCGTGCGGCTGCTGCGCCTCAAAACCGTTGTAAGGGCGTCCGCCCGGGGGTGTTCCCACGTCTCCTCCTCCGACTGCCTCGCGGTCCATGTCCCTGTGGAGCCGCGCCACCGCACCTTACGGTGCGGTGGCGAGATACGCACTGTCTGTCTGTTAGTTGAGCAGACTTCCCTGAAGCTCCGCCCGGAGGTCAGGAGTCAGCACGCTGCCCGCACGGTCGACGAGCAGCGCCATCTCGTAACCCACGAGACCGATGTCCGCCTCGGGGTGCGCGAGTACGGCCAGCGAGGAGCCGTCCGAGATCGACATGATGAAGAGGAAGCCGCGCTCCATCTCCACGACGGTCTGGTTGACCGCACCACCCTCGAAGATCCGGGACGCGCCCGCGGTCAGCGAGGTCAGTCCGGAGGCGACGGCCGCCAGCTGGTCGGCTCGGTCCCGGGGGAAACCCTCGGACATCGCCAGCAGGAGTCCGTCGGCGGAGACCACCACCGTGTGGGACACCCCAGGGGTGTTGTCCACGAAGTTGGTGATCAACCAGTTCAGATTCTGCGCCGCCTGGCTCATGCTCACACTAACGCTCCTGGTTGTAGGTACTGCCCGGGCCGAGGCCCGATCCGTTCGTGTCCGTTCCCGCGGTGCGTCCCTGCTGGACGCCACGGCGCAGGTTGCTCAACCTGCCTCGCACGTCCTCGGGGGCGCGGGAGACCTGGGGGCCGCCCTGCGGGGTCTGCTCCGCCGTCCCCTCGACCAGATTGGCCTTCGGGACGCGCCGCGGAAGGCCGGAGGAGGTGACCCCGCCCGCCTTCGGCTCGCGGAGCTTCTCGGCCCGCATCCAGCGCTCGTCGTTGGTCGAGCGCCATTCCTCGGAGCCGTCGGCTTCGTTCTGCTGCGCCGGCTGCTGGGCCGTCCGCGTGGGCAGCGGCTGCTGCGCGGGCTGAGGCGCCTGCGCGGCGGTGCTGCCACGGCGCGGCAGACCGGCATCGGTCAGCGCGTGGCCGGCGTCCGGGGCCGGGTTCGGCGTGGGACCCGGACGGTCGAAGCCTACGCGGTCATGAGCCTGTTCGGGAGCGTCCGGAGCAGATTCCGCTTCCGCCTGGTACTGCTGCTCGTAGCCACCCTGGTACGCGCCCTGATCCGCCCACTCGCCCTGCTGGGACTGGGCGTCATAGCCACCGTCGTACTGCGCCTGGCCGTTGTCCTGACCCTGGTAGGCGGCTTCCGCATAGCCGGACTGCGCGGGCTGTCCGTAGTCACCGACGGGCTGGGCGTACTCGTCGTAGCCCTGCTGCGGGTAGTCGTAACCGCCGTGCTGCTGAGCCTGCTGACCGAAGTCGGCCGCGTACTCCTGTACGTAGCCCTGCTCCGGTGCGTACTCCTGCTCCTGCTCCTGCTGTACGTACCCCTGCTGCTCCGGGTCGAGCTCGTCCCGGAACAGCGGACGGTCGCCGCCCTGCGCCTGCGCCTCGAGGGCGGCTCGCCGCTCCTCGCGCTGCAGCGAGCGGTTGACCGGGTCGAGCGGCCGGCCCTCGCCGGGCTGCTCGTAGCGCGAGTCGTCGAAGCCGAGCTCGGCCGCGGTCCGCATCGGCTGCTGCACGGGCTCGAAGGACTGCGTCTGCTGCTGCGGGATCATCTGCGAGACGGTGAAGTCGTCCTGCGGCAGCGCCTCGCCACCACCACCGTGGGTGATCGCGTCCGGCAGCATGACCAGCGAGGTCGTACCGGCCTGCTCGCCGGAGGGGCGCAGCTGGACCCGGATGCCGTGCCGGTCGGCCAGCCGGCCGACCACGAACAGGCCCATGCGCTGCGAGACGGCGGCGTCCACGGTGGGCGGGTTCGCCAGCTTGTGGTTGATGTCCGCGAAGTCCTCGGCGGTGAGGCCGATGCCCTTGTCGTGGATCTCGACCATCACCCGGCCGTCGGGCAGGCGGGTGGCGGTGACGCGGACCTTGGTCTGCGGCGAGGAGAACGTGGTGGCGTTCTCCAGGAGCTCGGCGAGCAGGTGCACGAGGTCGGTCACGGCCTGGCCGTGGATCTCGGCCTCCGGGACACCGGCCAGCTCGATGCGCTCGTACTGCTCCACCTCGGAGGAGGCGGCGCGCATCACGTCGACCAGCGGCACCGGCTGGTCCCAGCGGCGGCCGGGCTCCTCGCCCGCGAGGACGAGGAGGTTCTCGCCGTTGCGGCGCATACGGGTGGCGAGGTGGTCCAGCTTGAAGAGGTTCTCCAGCTGGTCCGGGTCCGCCTCGTTGTTCTCCAGGTCGGTGATGAGGGTCAGCTGGCCCTCGATCAGCGACTGGTTGCGGCGCGAGAGGTTGGTGAAGATCGCGTTGACGTTGCCGCGGAGCATGGCCTGCTCGGCGGCGAGCCGTACGGCCTCACGGTGGACCTGGTCGAAGGCGCGGGCGACCTCGCCGATCTCGTCCTGGGAGTCGATCGGAATGGGCTGGACGCGGGTGTCGACCCGGCCCGGCTCGGTACGGGAGAGCTGGTCGACCAGCATCGGCAGACGCTGCTCGGCGATGCCGAAGGCGGCGGTGCGCAGCTGCTGCATCGAGCGGCTCATCTGCCGGGCCATCATCCCGGCCAGGATGAAGGCGGCGAGCAGCGCGATGACCACGATGCCACCGTTGAGGAAGGCGTCCGTCCTGGCGTCGTCGGAGATCGCGGAGGCCTCGTTCACGGCCTTGTCGACGAGCTCCTTCTCGACCTCGGTGTAGCCGTCGAACTTGGCGGTGGCCGCACCCATCCAGGTCTCGGGGGTGACGTCCTGCTTGCGCAGGTCCGCGATCGCGTCGGCGTCCTCGGCGGAACCGATCGCCTTCGCCATCCCGGTGTAGACCGAGCCGTCCGTGCCCTTGGGAGGGTTCAGGTCGGCGGCCTCGAGCTTCTTGGCGCCCTCGGTGGCCTTCTCGGTCATGACCTGCTTCAGACGGTCCACATCCGCCTGGGTGCCGCCGGACTGGTACTCGCCGAGGGCGATCTGCTCCAGGTAGTTGTACGAGTTGAACGCCACCGACTGCTGGGCGAAGACCGCGTCCGACTTGCTGGGGCGCACCAGGAGCTGCATGCCGATCGAGCGCTGCAGCGACTCGGCGGCCTTGGCGAGCTGGATGGCGTAGACGGTACGGCCGTAGCTGGTGATGTTGCCCGTACCGAGCCCGAGCTCGTTGGAGAACTCCATCAGGTAGTGCTGGACATCGGTGTACCCGAGCTGGGTCTGCACCGGGTCCATGGCCTTGGTGTACGCGACCTCGCGGAGCTTCTTGAGGTTCGGCTCCTTGTCCTTGAACAGCTTCAGGCGGCGCTCGAGGCCCTCGCCCTCCGGCATGTCCTTGGTGGCCTGCTCGAACTTCACCGCGGCGGCGTCGCTGGCGGCGTACGCCTGCGTGACCTCGTCGCTCTCGCGGTCCTTCGCGGAGGTGGCCTTGAGGAGCGGAGCGGCCGTGAGGTCGCGCTCGTTGAGCAGGGCCTGGCTGTACTCGGAGGCGGCGCGCACGATGAGCGCCGTCTTCTCGGCGTTCTGCGCCTCCTGCCAGGTGTCGATCGACCCCTTCACCTGGAAGCCGCCCATGACCAGGCCGACCAGCACGGGTATGAGGAGGATGGCGTTCAGCCTGGTGGGTACACGCCAGTTGCGCGGGGACAGCTTGCTGGAGCTGCCCTTGCCGGCCGGGGGCGGGACAGGCGTCGCAGCGATGTCGGCGGGAGACGCCACCGTGCGCGCAGGCGGTGTGAAGTTGCCTCGCGCCTGCTGCTCCGCGGAGCTTTCCTTGCTTCGCCTCACTCGACCAACAACCTCTCGGCGTCGGCACCTACGTTGTGCCGGTGTTTCTGTCAGGGCCGTACTACTCGGGAGTTCATGAATTGCAGCACGTGAAGGGGGTCCCCTCCAAACAGCGCTGAGCGGGCGCTTTCACGACTCGAGCCCGAAGATAAAACGGGCATAAAGAACGAGCCCCGCCAAAAGGCGGGGCTCATGTGAGCACAGTGGTACCGAACGGATGCGTCGGGTGTCCGTGGCTCACCAATTCTCTGTCGAAACGTTATGAACGCGAGGGCGGACCGTGTCAAAGGACACAGACCGCCCCCAGAGAGGCGTACGACAACTGCTGTATACGTTCGCCTACTTGAGTCGTGCCATCAGCGCATGCTCCACAAGCGTGATCAGCGCGCCCTTGGCGTCCGCGCGGTGGCGGGCGTCGGTGGTGATGATCGGCGTGCCCGGGCCGATCTGCAGCGCCTCGCGGACCTCGTCCGGAGTGTACGGCTGATGGCCCTCGAAGCCGTTCAGCGCGATGACGAACGGCAGGCCGCTGTTCTCGAAGTAGTCGACCGCGGGGAAGCAGTCGGCGAGCCGCCGGGTGTCCACGAGCACGACGGCGCCGATGGCACCGCGGACCAGGTCGTCCCACATGAACCAGAAACGGTCCTGGCCCGGCGTACCGAAGAGGTACAGGATCAGGTCCTGGTCCAGCGTGATGCGGCCGAAGTCCATCGCCACCGTCGTGGTGGTCTTGTCCCCGGTGTGCGTGAGGTCGTCGATGCCGGCCGAGGCCGAGGTCATCACGGCCTCGGTACGCAGCGGGTCGATCTCCGAGACGGCGCCGACGAACGTGGTCTTGCCCACGCCGAAGCCACCCGCCACCACGATCTTGGCGCTGGTGGTCGCCCGGCCCTGGGAGCCGGTACCGCCGTCAGATCTTGCGAAGTCCACTGAGCACCCTTTCGAGCAGTGTCACGTCCGGCGTGCCGCCGGTCTCTCCGTTGCCCGGCTGGTGGATCGCCACCATGCCCGCCTCCGCCAGGTCGGCGACGAGGATCCGGGCCACACCGAGCGGCATCGACAACAGGGCCGAGACCTCGGCCACCGACTTGACCTCACGGCACAGGTGGCAGATGCGCTGGTGCTCGGGGAGCAGACTGGCAAGGTGCGCCGGGTCGGCCGTGGTGCTGACCAGCGCCTCGATGGCGAGCTGGTAACGCGGCCGGGTCCGGCCGCCGGTCATCGCATACGGACGTACCAGCGGCTGGTCGCCCTCATATCCGTACGACTCGTCGAGTGAGGCGCCGTACGGATCGTGAGAGGCGGGGGGCGGGGTCATGAATCCTCCGGGCGTGACAGCAAGAAGTCTGCCGTCTGATGGGGCCGGTGGGGGGCCGAATGGGGGCGGCCGGACGGTGTGTGTGCCCGGTGCGGTACGGAGGGGCGTACCGCACCGTCGGTGCGAGGCTAGTGGAGCAGGCTGCCCTGGAGCTCCGCACGGAGGTCCGGGGTGAGGACACTGCCGGCCCGGTCGACCAGCAGCGTCATCTCGTAGCCCACGAGGCCGATGTCGCACTCCGGGTGCGCGAGCACGGCCAGCGAGGAGCCGTCGGAGACGGACATCAGGAAGAGGAAGCCGCGCTCCATCTCCACGACGGTCTGTGCGACCGGGCCGCCCTCGAAGATGCGGGACGCGCCCGCGGTCAACGAGGTCAGTCCGGACGCGACCGCCGCCAGCTGATCGGCACGGTCCCGGGGAAACCCTTCCGACATGGCCAGCAGCAGGCCGTCGGCGGAGACCACCACCGTGTGGGACACCCCAGGGGTGTTGTCCACGAAGTTGGTGATCAACCAGTTCAGATTCTGCGCCGCCTGGCTCATCGCGCTCAACTAACGCTCCTGCTGGTGGGTCGGGCCGAGGGGGTGGTTACCCGTGGTCGAGTTACCGGCCTGGCGGCCCTGTTGGATACCGCGGCGCAGATTGGTGAGCCGGCCGCGGACGTCGTCTGGTGCACGCGAGACCTGGGGGCCGGCCGTGTGGGCCTGCTCCTGTGCGGTCCCGGGTACGAGGTTGGCGCGCGGCACACGCCGCGGCAGCCCCGAGGTGGTGACACCGCCGGCCGCGGGCTTGCGCACCCGCTCGGCCTGGCGCACCAACTCGTCGTTGGGGGAGGTCCGCCAGGAGGCGGGGCCGGCCTGCTGACCGCCGTCGCCGCCCTGGGGGGCGGCGGGACGCCGCGGCGCCGGGGCGGCGGACGGCTGCGGCACGACCGGGGTCTGCATGGTCTGCTCGGCGTCCGGGACCCGGCCGCCGTCCTGCCGGCCCTGGTCCTGACCCGGGGCCTGACCGTGGAACCAGTTGGTCTCCAGCGTGTCGTACAGCGGCGTGCGGCCGTCGCCCGACCCGCTCGCCGGAGGCAGGGCCTCGGGCTGACGGGGCTGCTGAACCCGGGGCTGCTGAGACTGCTGGGGCAGGCTTCCGGCCGGGCGCGGGGCGCCGTAGTCGGAGCCGTCCCGGCGCGGGCCCGGCTGCTGGGGGGCCTGCTGCTGGTAGCCCTGCGGTGCCTGCTGCTGCGCGCCGAAGTCGGGGCGCGCGAACTGGGCGGTGGCCGCCGGGTCCTGCGCCGCAGGCTGGTACGCCTGGGGAGCCTGCTGACGGCCGCCGAGGTCCGCGCCCGTGAACCCGCCGGTGGAACCGGGGGCCTGGGGCGCCGCCGGACGGGCGTACCGGCCGGTGGTCTCCGGTTCCTCGTGGCCGCGCGGGGCGTCCAGCGGGGACGCCTCCTGCCGCGGACGGCGAACCGGCTGCGCCTGGTCGTTGCCCCAGCTCGCGGCCTGCGGGCGCTGCTGCTGCGGGGCGCCGCCGGGGAGTTCGGCGCGCGGGTTCTGGCCGGGACGGCCGCCACCCTGCTGCCCCTGCCGGCCCGGGTGGTGCTGCTGCGCCTGCGGAGGCTGCGGGGGCTGGCCCTGGCTCTGGCTCGGCTGATGGCTCTTGTTGCCCTGGCCGCCCCAGACGTCCGTACGGGACGGGATGGCCCGCTGGGCACCACCGCCGAGCCCGCCGGCGGCGGGGCGCTGCGGCTCCGCGGAGACCTGCGGCATCTGGGCGGTCTGCGCCGGCTGCGGGGCGGGCGCGGGGGCCTGGTGCTGACCCTGGCCCTGGCCCTGCGGAGCACCGTCCCGGCCGGGCAGCGCGGCCCGCGGACCGTTGCCCGCACCGACCTGGCCACGCGCGCCGCCCGCACCGGCACCGCCGCCGAGCAGTCCGGCCGGGGCCGACGGGGAGCCGAGACCCGGGCGGCCGCCACCGGCGCCGCCGGGGCCGCCGGCCGAACCGGGGAGCCGGCCGCCGGGAGCGGAGGGACCCTGCGGCATCGCGCCCTGGCCGCCGGGACCCGCCTTGGGCACCGGCTTCTTGCCGCCCTGGGCGACGTCCACGGGAAGCATGACGAGCGCGGTGGTGCCGCCCGAGTCCGAGGGGCGCAGCTGGATCCGGATGCCGTGCCGCAGGGACAGGCGGCCGACCACGAACAGGCCCATGCGGCGGGAGACCGAGACGTCCACGGTGGGCGGCGAGGCGAGCCGCTCGTTGATCGCGGCGAGGTCCTCGGGGGAGAGGCCGATGCCGGTGTCGTGGATCTCGACGAGCACGCGGCCGTCGGGCAGCGCGTGACCGGTGACGCGGACCTTGGTCTGCGGCGAGGAGAACGACGTGGCGTTCTCCAGCAGCTCGGCGAGGAGGTGCACGAGGTCGTTGACGACCCGGCCGGCGACCTCGGTCGCCGGGACGGAGGACAGTTCGATGCGCTCGTACTGCTCCACCTCGGAGGCGGCGGCGCGGAGCACGTCGACCAGCGGGACCGGGCGGGTCCAGCGACGCCCCGGCTCCTCACCGGCGAGGACGAGGAGGTTCTCGCCGTTACGCCGCATGCGGGTGGCGAGGTGGTCGAGCTTGAAGAGCGAGGAGAGCTGGTCCGGATCGGCCTCGCGGGACTCCAGCTCGGAGATGAGCGAGAGCTGGCGCTGGATCAGACCCTGGGAGCGGCGCGAGAGGTTGGTGAACATCGCGTTGACGTTGCCCCGCAGCAGGGCCTGCTCGGCGGCGAGGCGGACCGCCTCGCGGTGCACGTCGTCGAAGGCCGCGGCCACCTGGCCGATCTCGTCCCGGGAGTGCACACCGACGGACTCGACGGAGGTGTCGACGTCCTGGGGGTCGGCCTCGGAGAGCTGCTTGACGAGCTCGGGCAGACGTTCCTGGGCGACCTTGGTGGCGGTGTCCTGGAGTCGGCGCAGCGACCGGATCATGGACCGGGCCACGACGAAGGCGCCGATGAGGGAGACACCGAGGACGAGGACGATCAGGGCACCGTTGATGATCGCCTCGCGCTGCGACTCCTGGCGCAGCTCGCGGGCCTTCTCCTCCATCTGGCCGAGGAGGTGGGCCTCGATGAGGCTCATCGTCTCCAGCTTGGTGCCGTACTCGTCCGTGAAGTTGAGGTGGCCGCGGGGGGTGCGGCTCTCCATGCCGGAGTCGTTGCTCAGCACCCGGTCGGCGTACTTGTCGGCGGCGTCGATCGACGGGTTGCCGGTGGTCAGCGGGGCGGTCAGATCGTCGGCGTCGCCGCCGGCCGACTCGTAGATGGACGAGAACGCCTTGAGCTCGACGTTCTCGCCGCGCTGGGCGGCGTAGCCGTAGAGGCGGTCGCCCGGCTCCAGCTTGCCCGGCCTGCTGTCGCTGGAGGGGAGCGCGGCGGCGATGATCGCCTGCTGGATGGAGGCGTACTCCTTGGCGGAGGAGAACGCGGCGAGCGCCCGGGTCCGCTTGATCATCTCCGGGTTGCTGGTCGCCTGCGCCATGTCCTGGGAGAGGCTCAGCAGCGAACGGATCAGCCGGCTGTACGCCTCGACCGTCACGGAGTGGGCGACGCCGGGCTTGTAGGCGTCCTGCCGGATACCGCCGATGAGGACGACCTGGGACGCGATCTGGCTGACGTTCTGGCGGATGCCCTGCAGCGCCTCGTCGCCCTCGGACGCCGGGATCTCCGCGGTGGCGTCCATGAACGCCTTCTGGGCGCGGTCCGTCTGTTTGCGGGGGTTGGCGACCTGGTAGTCGCTGGCCGACTTCCGGTTCGCGAGCGGACCGGCGGACAGGTCGCGCTCCTCCTGGAGCGCCTGGGCGAGCTTCGTCGCGTCCTTGGTCAGCTTGGTGAGCAGCTGCATGTGCTCCAGCTGCTCCATGTCCTGGAGCGACTCGCTGATCCGGATACCGCCGAGGCTGGTGGCCGCCACCACGGGAAGGGTCAGCAGAGCGACCAGGCGCGTCGAGATGCGCCAGTTGCGCAGGGCTATTCGCGGCCCGGCGTCGACCTCGGCCTTCAGCTGGGGCACCGCCCCGGGCTCGGCGGCGGGCTTCGCGGCACCCTTGCGCGCGGCGCCGTCACCACCGTCGGAGGCCGGTCCCTGCGCCTGGTTCTGGGCGTGCTGGGCCGAGGAACCGCGGTCGGTCCCGGCAGCGCGCTCCTGCTCCGCCGCAGCATCCCCTCGGCCCTGACGGGCCTGGGGGGACCCCATGCCATCCCTCTTGAAACGTCCCTGCACTAGCGTCGCAACCTCTGGACCAGGCGTCCTTCCGCGTGAGCGGAACAGACGGTGTCGGCGTCGTGGGACACGAATGCGCCCCATGGTGGTCGTCGGTGACCGGCGCAGATCCCCCTTCCCGCCGCTCACCCGGCGCTGCGTTGCGCCCCAGCGCGCCGGTCTTGAAACCCGCGCGGTGCGTGGAATTCCAGCACAGTGCCGGATCTCCAACAAGAGCCGCGTCTCGGACCACCGACCGGATAACAACCGGTGAACATCCTGTCACCCGATGTAGAACATGATCATGGAGGAATCGGACTTATTAACTCCAAAGGCTTACGGGGGTCGAGTGTCCCAGTCGCGATGATCAGGAGCGGAATGAAGCGTTCAGCTACGCATTGTCCGTTTCAGTGACCTCTGAGGGTGGCCCGTAATGCCGGATTTGCCCGCTCGGTGGTGAGCAAACTCACACCCAGATCGGTGTCTGAGCCATGCATTCGAAGGGAATGGGGCGTTTAGCCTGACGCTTTACACCAGCCCCCACTCTGTAGAGGTCTGACACCCGCGATGAAGACGACGATGCTGCTCCGCTCCACGGCCAACCCCCGCCGCACCACGCTCGCACACCTCGAGGACGCCGAGCGGCTCGACCTCGGCGCACAGCGGGAGCACACCATCGAACTCCCCGCCCAGACCGCCAACCCCCGCCGCACCATCCTCATGACCGCGCCCGAGGCCCTCCAGCCCGCAGAGTAATAGGGTTTCCGGGCTCGCTATCCGCCGCCCCTCGCCGCGTTAGCCTGGAGCGTCAGACTCCAGCCAGTAGCAAGTGAGGGGCGACAGCACTCGTGCGCATCGCCAGATTCTCCATCGACGGCAATGTCGCCTTCGGCGCCGTCGAGGGCGAGGGAACCGTCGAATCCGGCGGCCTGGTCCTCGACATCATCAAGGGCATCCCGTACACGGACTTCGAACTGAGCGGCACCAAGGTGCCGCTCGGCAAGGTGCGGCTGCTGCCGCCCGTGCTGCCCAACAAAGTCGTCGCCATCGGCCGCAACTACGCGGAGCACGCCGCCGAACTCGGCAACGAGGTCCCCGACGTCCCCGTCGCCTTCTTCAAGCCCACCACCTCGGTGATCGGCTCCGGCGACGCGATCGAGTACCCCTCCTTCTCCAACGAACTGCACCACGAGGCCGAACTGGCCGTCGTCATCGGCCGCATGTGCCGCGAGGTCCCCCGCGAACGCGTCAAGGACGTCGTCTTCGGCTACACCTGCGCCAACGACGTCACCGCCCGCGACGCCCAGCAGCGCGAGAAGCAGTGGGCCCGGGCCAAGGGCTTCGACACCAGCTGCCCGCTCGGCCCCTGGGTGGAGACCGACCTCGACCCGAGCGACCTCACCATCCAGGCCACGGTCAACGGCGAACAGCGCCAGCTCGGTCGTACGAGCGACATGATCCGCTCCATCGAGGACCTGGTCGTCCACATCACCGAGGCCATGACGCTGCTCCCCGGCGACGTCATCCTCACCGGCACCCCGGCCGGAGTCGGACCGCTCAACGTCGGCGACGAGGTCGCCGTCACCATCGAAGGCATCGGCACTCTCACCAACAAGGTGATCAAGCGTGGCTAACGCGAACGTCCGCGTACGTTTCTGTCCCTCCCCGACCGGCAACCCCCACGTGGGCCTGGTCAGGACCGCCCTCTTCAACTGGGCGTTCGCCCGGCACCACGGCGGTACGTTCGTCTTCCGCATCGAGGACACCGACGCGGCGCGCGACTCCGAGGAGTCGTACCAGCAGCTGCTCGACTCGCTGCGCTGGCTCGGCTTCACCTGGGACGAGGGCCCCGACGAGGTCGGCGGCCCGCACGCCCCGTACCGCCAGTCCCAGCGGATGGACATCTACAAGGACGTCGCCGAGAAGCTGCTCGCCGGCGGGTACGCCTACCACTGCTTCTGCACCGCCGTGGAGCTCGAGGCCCGCCGCGACGCCGCGCGCCTGGCCGGCAAGCCCTCCGGCTACGACGGCACCTGCCGCAACCTGAGCGCCGAGCGCATCGAGCGCTACCGCGCCGAGGGCCGCGAGTCCATCGTCCGCTTCAAGATGCCCGACGAGCCGATCACCTTCACCGACCTGGTCCGCGGCGAGCTCACCTTCACCCCGGACAACGTCCCGGACTACGGCATCGTGCGCGCCAACGGCGCCCCGCTGTACACCCTGGTCAACCCGGTCGACGACGCGCTCATGGAGATCACCCACGTGCTGCGCGGTGAGGACCTGCTCTCCTCCACCCCGCGCCAGATCGCCCTCTACAAGGCGCTGATCGAGCTGGGCGTCGCCAAGGAGATCCCCGCCTTCGGCCACCTGCCGTACGTCATGGGCGAGGGCAACAAGAAGCTCTCCAAGCGCGACCCGCAGGCCTCCCTCAACCTCTACCGGGAGCGCGGCTTCCTCCCCGAGGGCCTCCTGAACTACCTCTCCCTCCTCGGCTGGTCCTTCTCGGCCGACCAGGACATCTTCACCATCGAGCAGATGGTCGAGAAGTTCGACATCGCCGACGTCAACGCCAACCCGGCCCGCTTCGACCTCAAGAAGGCCGAGGCGATCAACGCCGACCACATCCGCATGCTCGACGTGAAGGCCTTCGCCGCGGCCTGCGAGCCCTGGCTCCAGGCGCCGCACGCCAACTGGGCCCCCGAGGACTTCGACCGCGCGGCCTGGGAGGCCATCGCCCCGCACGCGCAGACGCGTGTCACGGTCCTCTCCGACATCACGCAGAACGTGGACTTCCTGTTCCTTCCCGAGCCGGTCTTCGACCAGCCCTCGTGGGACAAGGCCATGAAGGGCGAGCCCGCCGCGCTGCTCACCACCGCCCGCGAGAAGCTCGAAGGCGCCGACTGGAGCGACCCGGAGTCCCTCAAGAACGCGGTCCTCGCCGCCGGCGAGGCGCACGGCCTCAAGCTCGGCAAGGCCCAGGCCCCGGTCCGCGTCGCGGTCACCGGCCGCACGGTCGGCCTGCCGCTCTTCGAGTCCCTGGAGATCCTCGGCAAGGAGAAGACCCTGGCCCGGATCGACGCGGCGCTGGCGAAGCTGGCGGCGTGATCGCGGGCTGAACGACGCTCTTCCGGGGACGACCCCCGAACCCCCGGCAAGGGGGGCGGTACCGTCGACGTATGGCCATCCGCGCGGTCCTGTGGGACATCGACGACACGATCTTCGACTACGCCCGCGCCGACCTGACCGGCATGCGCGACCATCTCACGGCCGAGGGCCTGGTGGACGGATTCGACTCCGTCGACCAGGCCCTCGGTCGCTGGCAGGAGCTCACCGTCGTCCACTGGCGGCGGTTCGAGGCCGGCGGGGTGGACTTCCAGGAGCAGCGGCGCGAGCGCGTGCGTGACTTCCTCGGGGCGCCCGCCCTCACCGCCGCCGAGGCCGACGGCTGGTTCGAGCGGTACATCACGCACTACGAATCCGCCTGGGAGCTCTTCCCGGACACCGTCCCCGTCCTGGACCTGCTCGCGCGTGAGTACCGTCACGCCGTCCTGTCGAACTCCAGCATCCGCAACCAGGACCGCAAGCTGCGGGTGCTCGGTGTACGGGACCGCTTCGAGGCCGTCGTCTGCGCCGCCGAACTGGGGGTCGCCAAGCCCGCGCCCGAGGCGTTCCACGCGGCCTGCGACGCGCTCGCGCTCGCCCCGAACGAGGTGGCGTACGTCGGTGACCAGCCGGACATCGACGCCCGCGGGGCGGTCGAGGCGGGGCTCACGGGCATCTGGCTGGACCGCGCGGGCCGCGGCGGCAGACCCGAGCTGACCCGCATCACCGACCTCCACCAGCTCCCCGCGCTGCTGCGCGGCGAAAGCCGTTTTGGAGCGCCGGACACCTTCGGGTAATGTTCTTCCTGCGCCGAGGGGAGCAAGCCGAAAGGCCGAAACCCACGGAGCACAAGCCGAACAAGATCCCCGCAGGGGATTGCGTTTTGGTGGCCTATGGTGTAATTGGCAGCACGACTGATTCTGGTTCAGTTAGTCTAGGTTCGAGTCCTGGTAGGCCAGCTCGCAGAGCTCATCTGCACCACGCGGATCTGATCCGCAAAGCCCCCGTTGTGTAGCGGCCTAGCACGCTGCCCTCTCAAGGCAGTAGCGCCGGTTCGAATCCGGTCGGGGGTACAGATCCATCCTGCGCATCACCAGGGTCGCTCCCGGTGAACACGTGGTGACATCGCTCGGCACTCCGGTGCCGGGCGGGATCGCTAGGGCCCCCGTTGTGTAGCGGCCTAGCACGCCGCCCTCTCAAGGCGGTAGCGCCGGTTCGAATCCGGTCGGGGGTACTGGTCTAAACCACCATGGCCTATGGTGTAATTGGCAACACTACGGTTTCTGGTACCGTCATTCTAGGTTCGAGTCCTGGTAGGCCAGCTCGCAGAGCTCATCTGCAAACGCGGATCTGATCCGCAAGGCCCCCGTTGTGTAGCGGCCTAGCACGCCGCCCTCTCAAGGCGGTAGCGCCGGTTCGAATCCGGTCGGGGGTACGCATCGAAGAAGCCCTTCCCTTCGGGGGAGGGCTTCTTCGCGTCCGGGCGGCGATGGACACAACTCCGGCCCACCGCTGCGGCGTTGAAGCGGTGGGCCGGGACGAACAAGGAGGGGACGGACGCGATCAGCCGTTGCGGCGCAGCGCCTCGGAGAGGCGAGCGGCCGCGTCGATGACCGCCTGGGCGTGCATACGGCCGGGGTGGCGGGTCAGGCGCTCGATCGGCCCGGAGACCGACACGGCGGCCACCACGCGGTTCGAGGGGCCGCGTACGGGCGCGGAGACCGACGCCACGCCAGGCTCCCGCTCGCCGATCGACTGGGCCCAGCCACGGCGCCGTACGCCCGACAGGGCGGTCGCCGTGAAGCGGGCGCCCTGAAGACCGCGGTGGAGCCGCTCGGGCTCCTCCCAGGCCATCAGGATCTGCGCGGACGAGCCGGCCTTCATCGTCAGCGTCGAGCCGACCGGGACGGTGTCCCGCAGGCCGGACAGCCGCTCGGCCGCCGCCACGCAGATGCGCATGTCTCCCTGGCGCCGGTAGAGCTGGGCGCTCTCGCCGGTCACATCGCGCAGATGCGTCAGTACCGGGCCAGCCGTGGCGAGCAGGCGGTCCTCACCGGCCGCGGCGGCGAGCTCCGCCAGGCGCGGCCCGAGGATGAACCGGCCCTGCATGTCGCGAGCCACCATCCGGTGGTGTTCCAGTGCCACGGCGAGTCGATGTGCCGTGGGTCGTGCGAGTCCCGTCGCCGCGACCAGACCTGCGAGGGTGGCCGGACCGGACTCCAGAGCGCTCAGGACAAGGGCTGCCTTGTCGAGAACGCCCACGCCGCTAGAGTTGTCCATGCAACGATATTCACGTCTCACTCTGTGAAACGCAAGTTCAATTTCTCCCGGAACCTGTGACCCTGGTGGGGCGGCCGCACAACGGCCCGCGAAACGGGTCTCTAGTTGTGCCGGCGTATACGTCGGCCGGAGGGAAAGCGATGGGTAGGACACTCGCGGAGAAGGTCTGGGACGACCATGTCGTCCGGCGCGCCGAGGGCGAGCCCGACCTCCTCTTCATCGATCTGCACCTGCTGCACGAGGTGACCAGCCCCCAGGCGTTCGACGGCCTCCGTCAGAACGGCCGCCAGGTGCGTCGCCTCGACCTCACCATCGCCACCGAGGACCACAACACCCCGACCCTCGACATCGACAAGCCGATCGCCGACCCGGTCTCCCGCGCGCAGTTGGAGACCCTGCGCAAGAACTGTGCCGACTTCGGTGTACGGCTGCACCCGCTGGGCGACGTCGAGCAGGGCGTCGTCCACGTCGTGGGCCCCCAGCTGGGCCTGACCCAGCCCGGCACGACCGTGGTCTGCGGTGACTCGCACACCTCCACGCACGGCGCGTTCGGCGCCCTGGCGTTCGGTATCGGCACCAGCCAGGTCGAGCACGTGCTGGCCACCCAGACGCTGCCGCTGGCCCGCCCCAAGACCATGGCCATCACGGTCGACGGCGAGCTGCCCGAGGACGTCACCGCCAAGGACCTGATCCTGGCGATCATCGCCAAGATCGGCACCGGAGGCGGCCAGGGCTACATCCTGGAGTACCGCGGCTCCGCCATCGAGAAGCTCTCGATGGAGGCCCGGATGACCATCTGCAACATGTCGATCGAGGCCGGCGCCCGCGCGGGCATGATCGCCCCCGACGAGACCACCTTCGCCTATCTGAAGGGCCGCGACCACGCCCCCGAGGGCGAGGACTGGGACGCCGCCGTCGCCTACTGGAAGACCCTGAAGACCGACGACGACGCCGTCTTCGACGCCGAGGTCGTCATCGACGCCGCCTCCCTGGCGCCGTTCGTCACCTGGGGCACCAACCCCGGCCAGGGAGCACCGCTTTCGGCGAACGTCCCCGACCCGGCTTCGTACGAAGACGCTTCGGAGCGCCTCGCCGCCGAAAAGGCCCTGGAGTACATGGGGTTGAGCGCCGGGCAGCGGCTGCGGGACATCAGGGTCGACACCGTCTTCGTAGGCTCCTGCACCAACGGCCGCATCGAGGACCTGCGCAACGCCGCCGAGCTGCTGCGCGGCCGCAAGGTCGCCGACGGCGTGCGGATGCTCGTCGTCCCCGGCTCGGTCCGGGTCGCCCTGCAGGCGGTCGAGGAGGGCCTGGACAAGGTCTTCAAGGAGTCGGGGGCCGAATGGCGGCACGCGGGCTGCTCGATGTGCCTGGGCATGAACCCCGACCAACTGGCGCCGGGCGAGCGCTCCGCGTCCACCTCCAACCGCAACTTCGAGGGCCGGCAGGGCAAGGGCGGCCGGACCCACCTGGTCTCCCCCCAGGTCGCCGCCGCCACCGCCGTACTGGGCCATCTGGCCTCCCCGGCCGATCTGTCCGACGTCGCTACGCCCGCGGGGGTCTGAGAGCCATGGAAGCCTTCACCACACACACCGGTCGCGCCGTCCCGCTGCGCCGCAGCAACGTCGACACCGACCAGATCATCCCCGCCCACTGGCTGAAGAAGGTCACCCGCGACGGCTTCGAGGACGGGCTCTTCGAGGCCTGGCGCAAGGACCCCGAGTTCGTGCTCAACCGCCCCGAGCGGCAGGGTGCCTCGGTCCTGGTCGCCGGCCCCGACTTCGGCACCGGCTCCTCCCGCGAGCACGCCGTCTGGGCGCTGCAGAACTACGGCTTCAAGACCGTGATCTCCTCCCGGTTCGCCGACATCTTCCGCGGCAACTCGCTCAAGAACGGGCTGCTGACCGTGGTCCTCGACCAGCAGGTCGTGGACCGGCTCTGGGAGCTGACCGAGGCCGACCCGACGGCCGAGATCACCGTCGACCTGGAGCAGCGCAAGGTGCTCGCGGCCGGGATCGAAGCCGACTTCGAACTCGACGAGAACGCCCGCTGGCGACTGCTCAACGGCCTGGACGACATCAGCCTCACCCTTCAGAACGAAGGCGACATCGCGGCTTACGAGGCGGCACGGCCGTCCTTCAAGCCCCGTACAATTACCGTCTGAGCAGCGCTTTTCCACGACTGCGCCCCCCACCCTCCGGTGGGGGGCGCAGTCGCTTGTTGAGACCCCGTCGGGCGACAACTCGCCCTAGATGGCACAATCGGTGCATGGAACGCGACAGCCAACTCGAGCTCTACGAGGCAGTCGCCGCCCGATTGAAGGAAGCGCACACAAAGGTGCGCGCACTGCAAGTCCCGGAGGGCGTAAGGATGGCGCTGTCCCGGAAGCTGCTGGTCGTGACGGCCGCGGCGAAGCACGATCTAGCGGACGCGGCAGCGCGTCTGGACCGGTTGATGAAGGACCTCGACGAGGGCCGATTCCCTGAAGACGACTGACACCAGGAACTCCGCAACGGGACTTCCGCGTTGCGGCACTAGGGTGATTAGCCCGTTTCGTGTTTGATTTGCGGTATATACATGCCTAACGTGCGAAAAAGCTTGAACACTTTCGTTCTGGCAATGTCTCCGAAGGGGAAGACGTGAACAAGGCGCAGCTCGTAGAAGCGATTGCCGACAAGATGGGCGGTCGCCAGCAGGCCGCCGACGCCGTCGACCACGTGCTCGACGCCATCGTGCGTGCCGTGGTCGGCGGGGACCGGGTCTCGGTCACCGGCTTCGGATCGTTCGAGAAGGTCGACCGGCCGGCCCGTTACGCCCGTAACCCCCAGACGGGCGAGCGCGTACGGGTCAAGAAGACCTCCGTGCCCCGATTCCGCGCGGGTCAGGGCTTCAAGGACCTGGTCAGCGGCTCGAAGAAGCTCCCCAAGGGAGGCGAGGTCTCCGTCAAGAAGGCGCCCAAGGGCAGCCTTTCCGGGCCGCCGCCCACCATCGCCAAGGCCGCCGGCAAGAAGGCCGCCGCCAAGAAGACCTCCGCCGCCGCGGCGAAGAAGGCCGCCGCCAAGAAGGCCACCCCGGCCAAGAAGACCTCCGCCGCCACGGCGAAGAAGACCACCGCCACCAAGACCACGAGCGCGGCCAAGAAGACGACGGCCGCCAAGAAGGCGACTCCGGCGAAGACCACCGCCGCCGCGAAGAAGACCACCGCGAAGAAGACCGCCCCGGCGAAGAAGGCCACGGCGAAGAAGGCGCCGGCGAAGAAGACCACCGCGCGCAAGACCACCCCCGCCAAGAAGACCACCACCGCCCGCAAGAAGTAAGCGGCGCAGGGTCACAGGGCCACTCACACGCCGGGCCGCGGTCCCCTTCGGGGGAGCGCGGCCCGCGGTGTTGCCCGAGGCGTCAGAACGTCTGCAGGGTGATCAGGGTGATCCGGGGGGCTGCGCCCCCGGACGCGGGCTCCGTCTCGATCCGCACCCGCTGCCCCGGACGCAGCAGCCGCAGCCCGCCCGCGTCGAAGGCGTCGGCCCCGAACTCCACCGGGGTGCCGTCGTCGAGCAGCACACTTCCGCTGCGGGTCTCGGGGTCGTACGTGTACGCGGTCGCCTGCATGGACCGCAGCCTATCCGGCGGCGCGATCGAAGTGGGCGGCCGTCCGCGGCCCGACGCCCAGGCCGAGCGCCGCCGCCAGATCCTCGCCGGTGTCCACGTCCCGGCGCACGGAATCCACCCCCGCCAGCCGGATTTCCACCGCCCCCGACGACAAATGCCGCCGCCGTGAAGCGCCGCCGAAAGCAGGCGCCAATTCCACTCCCGGGCCCGCCGAGAGGAATGTCGTACCTATTCCGGTGGCATCCGCGAGAAATGCCCGCGGGAATTCTCCGGCCAGCTGGAGGACCCGGCCCAGCTCCGCCGGCCGCAGCGCCGGAAGATCGGCGTTCAGCGCCGCCACCCGCGCCCCGGCCCGACCGCCGCGCACCGTGCGCGCCCCGTGGGCCAGCGCCGCGTTGAGCCCGGCGGCGGGGGAGTCCGGCACGATCCGCGCCCCCAGCGCCGAGAGCGCCACCGCCGCCACCTGATCGTCCGTGACGACCACCACATCGCACACCCGCGCGCATTCCAGCGCCGCGGCCACCGTGTCCTGCGCGAACGCCAGCGCCAGCCGCGGCCGCGACCGCGCACCGGCCGCCGCGGCGAGCCTGCTCTTCGCCCGCGCAAGGGGCTTCAGGGGAACGACCAGGGACCAGCCGTCATCCGGATCGGTGTTCATCGGGGCCATTGTCGCCCCGCTCGCGGTCAGACTGTCCGGCGGGAGCCTCGGCCCGGGGCGTACGGTGTTCTCGACAGACCAGGAGCATGGGGCGACACTTGACCCCCTGCAAGCCAGTCCCAGAGGAAGGTGTCCGAGTGTCCCGCCGCAGAATCGGCTTCTGGTACCGCCTGGCGGCGGTCATCGCTAAACCGCCGCTGGTGGTTCTGTTCAAGCGGGACTGGCGCGGAACGGAACACATTCCGGCCGACGGCGGATTCATCACCGCCGTCAACCACAACTCTTATCTGGACCCGCTGTCCTACGCGCACTTCCAGTACAACACCGGGCGCGTCCCGCGCTTTCTCGCCAAGGCCGGCCTCTTCAAGGGCTCGTTCGTCGGCATGATGCTGCGCGGCACCGGACAGATCCCCGTCTACCGCGAGACCACCAACGCGCTGGACGCCTTCCGCGCCGCCGTCGAGGCCATCGAGCGCGGCGAATGCGTCGCCTTCTACCCCGAGGGCACCCTCACCCGCGACCCCGACATGTGGCCCATGGCAGGCAAGACCGGCGCCGCCCGCGTCGCACTGCTCACCAAGGCCCCCGTCATCCCGGTCGCCCAGTGGGGCGCCAACCTCGCGATGCCGCCGTACGCCAGGGAGAACAAGCTCAGGCTGTTCCCCCGCAAGACGCTGATCGTTCAGGCCGGTCCGCCGGTCGACCTCTCGCGCTTCTACGGCAAGGAACCGACGCCGGAGGTGCTGCGCGAGGCGACCGAGGTCATCATGGCCGCGATCACCGCACTCCTGGAGGAGGTACGCGGCGAGAAGGCGCCCGCCGAACCGTACGACCACCGCAAGGCAAGGCTGGAACTGCGGCGCAAGGCCGCCGGAGAGGGCAAGAAGTGACCAAGGCAGCCGTCTTCGGTACGGGATCGTGGGGCACCGCCTTCGGCATGGTGCTCGCCGACGCGGGCTGCGAGGTGACCCTCTGGGGGCGCCGCGCCGAACTCGTCGACGCGATCAACACCACCCGCACCAACCCCGACTACCTCCCCGGCATCGAACTGCCGGCGAAGGTCCGGGCCACCACCGACCCGGCCGAGGCCGCCCGCGACGCCGAGTTCACCGTGCTCGCCGTCCCCTCCCAGACCCTGCGCGGCAACCTCGCCGCATGGGCCGCCGATCTGGCCCCCGGCACCGTCCTCGTCTCCCTCATGAAGGGCGTCGAACTGGGCACCGCCAAGCGGATGAGCGAGGTCATCGAGGAGGTCGCCAAGGTCCCGGCCGACCGCGTCGCCGTCCTCACCGGACCCAACCTGGCCAAGGAGATCGCCGCCCGGCAGCCCGCCGCCGCCGTCGTCGCCTGCGCCGACGAATCCGTCGCCCAGCGCCTCCAGGCCGCCTGCATGACCCCGTACTTCCGCCCGTACACCAACACCGACGTCGTCGGCTGCGAGCTCGGCGGCGCGGTGAAGAACGTCATCGGGCTCGCCGTCGGCATCGCGGACGGCATGGGCCTCGGAGACAACTCCAAGGCCACGCTCATCACCCGCGGCCTTGCCGAGACCACCCGGCTCGGCCTCGCCATGGGAGCCGACCCGCTCACCTTCTCCGGCCTCGCCGGACTCGGCGACCTGGTCGCCACCTGCTCCTCGCCGCTCTCCCGCAACCACACCTTCGGCACCAACCTGGGCCGCGGCATGACGCTGGAAGAGACCATCGCCGCCACCAAGCAGACCGCCGAAGGCGTCAAGTCCTGCGAATCGGTCCTCGACCTGGCCCGCCGACACGGCGTCGACATGCCGATCACCGAGACCGTCGTCTCCATCGTCCACGAGGGCAAGCCGCCGATCGTCGCCCTCAAGGAACTGATGTCCCGCAGCGCCAAACCCGAGCGGCGCTGAGCGACGCCGAGCGGCCCACCGGGGGAGCCCCGTTGGGCCGGACGCGCGCGGCGCACCGGGGCACTCAAGCCTGCCGGAGACGCAGGGTACGCTCAACGCGATATGAGCGAGAACACCCAGAGCCCCCGCAAGCCGCGCGTGGCCGTCGTCTTCGGCGGACGCAGCTCGGAGCACGCCATCTCCGTCGTCACCGCCGGTGCCGTCCTGCGCGCCATCGACCGGGACAAGTACGACGTGCTGCCCATCGGCATCACCACCGACGGGCGCTGGGCGCTGACCGCCGACGCCCCCGAGCGGATGGCCATCGCCGAGCGCTCCCTGCCGAACGTCGCCGACCTCGCCGAGTCCGAGACGGGCGGCGTGGTCCTCTCCGTGGACCCCGCCAACCGCGAGGTCGTGTACACCGAGCCCGGCGCCGTGCCCAAGGCCCTCGGCGACGTCGACGTCGTCTTCCCCGTGCTGCACGGCCCGTACGGCGAGGACGGCACGCTCCAGGGACTCCTCGAGCTCTCCGGCGTCCCCTACGTCGGCGCGGGCGTCCTCGCCTCCGCCGTCGGCCAGGACAAGGAGTACATGAAGCGGGTGTTCACCTCCTTCGGGCTGCCCGTCGGCCCGTACGAGGTCATCCGGCCGCGCGAGTGGGAGCAGAATCCGGCGGCCGCCCGGAAGAAGATCGTGGAGTTCGCCGCCGAGCACGGCTGGCCGCTCTTCGTGAAGCCGGCCCGCGGCGGCTCCTCCATGGGCATCACCAAGGTCGACGACCTTTCCGGCCTGGACGAGGCCATCGAGGAGGCCCGCCGCCACGACCCCAAGATCCTCGTCGAGTCGCTGCTGCGCGGCCGCGAGATCGAGTGCGGCGTCCTGGAGTTCGAGGACGGCCCGCGCGCCAGCGTGCCGGCCGAGATCCCGCCCGTCACCGACCACGACTTCTACGACTTCGAGGCGAAGTACATCGACTCGGCGTCCGGCATCGTGCCCGCGCCGATCGGCGACGAGGCCACCGCCGAGGTCCAGCGCCTCGCGGTCGCCGCCTACGAGGCCGTCTCCTGCGAGGGCCTGGTCCGCGCCGACTTCTTCCTCACCGAGGACGGCGACTTCGTCATCAACGAGATCAACACCATGCCCGGCTTCACGCCGATCTCCATGTACCCGCGCATGTGGCAGGAGAGCGGCGTCAGCTACCCCGAGCTCGTCGACCGGCTGATCCAGGCCGCGCTGACCCGCTCCACGGGCCTGCGCTGACCGCTAGGGTCTGTCGTGTGGATCCGGCCTGATCCACACGACAGACCCTAGACGCTGTCCGGGACCGCCTTCTTGACGGGGGCGGCGAGATCCACGAGCGGGCCGACGTCATGCGCGTACCGCTCGTCCAGCGTCACCTCGACGTACGCCTTCCGGTACGTCGTGGTGAAGCGGGGTCCGTCGCCCTGCCGCGGCTCGTACAGCCAGTTCACACCGTCGGCGTCGACCCCCTGTGCCTGGGGATCGTTCATCCTGTCGGGCCGGGGGACGCCGCAGCGCAGTACGATCGCCGCGTCCCCCCATCCGGCGGTCAGCTCGGAGTCGGGCTCCGGGTCGTTCCGTTCCAGCCCCGCCACGGTCCCGGGAAGTTCCTTCGCCAGCGCCCGGCAGAAGGCGGCTTCCTCCGCCGGAGGGCTGGGAACCGGGGCCGACACCTTCGCGTCCGTGGAGGAGCAGCCCACGGCGGACAGCAGCAGCACGGCCGCGGCCGCGGCGGCGACGGGCAGGCCGAAGGGCCGGTGGGATGACATCACCGGCCAAGCGTAGACGGGGGCTACAGATGCACGACCGGGCAGGTGAGGGTCCGCGTGATGCCGTCCACTTGCTGGACCTTGGCGACCACCATGCGGCCGAGGTCGTCGACCGTGTCGGCCTGGGCGCGGACGATCACGTCGTACGGTCCCGTCACGTCCTCCGCCTGGATCACCCCCGGGATCTCGGAGATGGTCTCGGCGACGGTCGACGCCTTGCCCACCTCGGTCTGGATGAGGATGTACGCCTGTACCACGGAACCTCCAGGGCGACCACGAGGATCTTGTGGGAGAAAGGGACGCCACGGTACCGCGTCGCCGCGGGCCGCGGGGAGACCTGCGCGCCCCGAGGCGCCCACAGTGTGGCGAAGGCACGACAGAAGTTGACGGACCACTTGACGGTATCTGGCGCAGTGACGGCTCGCGACCCGCGGTCGGCGCGCACGGCCGGCACGACAACACGAGGTGAGACGCGGTGAAGGGCACAGTCGGCGAGTTGGGCGAGTTCGGGCTCATCAAGGAGCTCACGTCCCGGCTCACCTCCACCCCGGCGGTACGGATCGGGCCGGGCGACGACGCCGCGGTCGTCTCCGCACCCGACCGGCGCGTGGTGGCCAGCACGGACATCCTGCTCGAAGGACGGCACTTTCGCCGCGACTGGTCCACGGCGTACGACGTCGGCCGCAAGGCCGCCGCGCAGAACCTCGCCGACATCGCCGCCATGGGCGCCGTCCCCACCGCGCTCCTGCTCGGCCTCGTCGTCCCCGCCGAACTGCCCGTCACCTGGCCCACCGAGCTCATGGACGGCCTGCGCGACGAGTGCCAGGTCGCCGGCGCGGCCGTCGTCGGCGGCGACGTCGTCCGCGGCGACACCATCACCGTCGCCATCACCGCCCTCGGCGACCTGCGCAACCACGACCCGGTGACCCGCGGCGGGGCACAGCCCGGCGACGTCGTCGCGTACACCGGCTGGCTCGGCTGGTCCGCCGCCGGCTACGCCGTCCTCTCCCGGGGCTTCCGCTCGCCGCGCGCCTTCGTCGAGGCGCACCGGCGGCCCGAACCGCCGTACCACGCGGGCCCCGCCGCGGCGGGCCTCGGCGCCACCGCCATGTGCGACGTCAGCGACGGACTCATCGCCGACCTCGGCCACATCGCCGAGGCCAGCAAGGTCCGTATCGACCTGCGCTCCGGCCTCATCGACATCCCCACCCAGATGAACGACATCGGCCAGGCCGTCGGCGTCGACCCCCTGCAGTGGGTGCTCACCGGCGGCGAGGACCACGCGATCGTCGCCACCTTCCCGCCGGACGTGAAGCTGCCGGCCCGCTGGAAGGTCATCGGCGAGGTCCTCAACCCCTCGGCGCTGCCGCAGGTGACCGTGGACGGCGCGCCCTGGCACAGCACGGGCGGCTGGGACCACTTCGGGGAGACCGAGTGAGCCTCCCGCCGCCCCTCGTCCTCACCGTCGCCGGATCGGACTCCGGCGGCGGCGCGGGCATCCAGGCCGACCTGAAGACCATGCTCGCCCTCGGTGTCCACGGCATGAGCGTGATCACCGCCGTCACGGCCCAGAACTCCCGGGGCGTCCACGGGGCGTGGGAGCTGCCCGAGGAGGCCGTACGGGCCCAGTACCGCGCCGTCGTCGACGACATCGGCGTCCAGGCGGTGAAGACCGGCATGCTCGCCTCGGCGGCCCTCGTGGAGACAGTCGCCGAACTGCTCGCCGCGACGGACGCGCCCGTGGTCGTCGACCCGGTGGGCGTCTCCAAGCACGGGGACGCGCTCCTCGCCGCCTCCGCGCTGGACTCCGTACGGACGAGGCTGCTGCCGGTCGCGACCGTCGCCACACCCAACCTGGACGAGGTGGCGCAGCTCACCGGCGTCCACGTCGTCGACGAGCGCGACATGCGGACCGCCGCCGAGGCGATCCTGTCGTACGGCCCGCGCTGGGCGCTGATCAAGGGCGGGCATCTGCCGACCGGCGAGGAGGCCGTGGACCTGCTCACGGACGGCGCCGAGGAGCACTGGCTGCGCGCGCCGCGCCACGACAACCGGCACACGCACGGGACGGGCTGCACGCTGGCCTCGGCGGTGGCGTCGGGCCTCGCGAAGGGGCTGCCGGTACCGGAGGCGGTACGGGAGGCGAAGGCGTACGTGACGGGGGCGATCGCGGCCGGTTTCGCGCTGGGCGCGGGCATCGGACCGGTGGACCACGCCTGGCGGTGGCGGGGTTCGGCGTGACACGTACGTCACGCTCGCGCCGCCGCGCTGACCGGCGGACGGCTCCCGGATCTTGACCGGGCACCCAGCTGTAACAGAAGCTGTTGCAGCATCAGGAGGCAAGGGGAGGGTGGATGGCGGCGAACAGTCGACTGACCGTCGCGACGCACGCCCTGGCCTGGCTGGCGCTGGCGCAACGCCGCGGCCGGGAGGTTCTCACGTCGGAGCAGGTCGCGGCCAGCGTCAACACCAACGCCGTGATCATCCGGCGCAGCCTCGGTGACCTGCGGCGAGCCGGCCTGGTGGAGGTGCGCCACGGCGCCGGCGCGGGCTGGAGTCTGGCCCGCGCGCCGGAGGAGATCTCCCTCCTCGACGTGCACGAGGCCGTCGGCGCGCAGGCGCCGTTCGGCCTGCACCACAGCGAGCCCAACCTGGAGTGCCCGGTCGGCCGGGGCATCCGGCCCGCGCTGAGCGACGTCTACAGGCGGGTCGAGCAGGCCATGCGGCGGGAGCTGGCGGACACGTCGATCGCCGATGTCCTGCGCGAGACGCTGGTGAACTGAGGCGCGTCCGGCGGCGGACGGATGGCCGCCGGGAAGCCCTACCCCTTGGTGTAACAAAAACGGTTTCATCAATCGAGCGAGGAGCAGGTCCGGTGAAAGCCCTACGGTGCCCGGTCGTCGAACTGCGGCAGTACACGCTGCGCCCAGGACAGCGGGACGTACTGATCGATCTGTTCGACCGGGAGTTCGTCGAGCCCCAGGAGGACGCGGGTATGACCGTCCTCGGGCAGTTTCGCGACGTGGACGACCCCGATCGGTTCGTCTGGCTGCGCGGCTTCGACGGCATGCCGCGCCGCGCCCAGGCGCTGGAGAGCTTCTACGGCGGGCCGGTCTGGCAGGCGCACCGCGACCGGGCCAACGCGACGATGATCGACTCCGACGACGTCCTGCTGCTGCGGCCGGCCTCGGCACACGCCGGGTTCCCCGTGCCGACCGCCCCCCGCCGGGCCCCCGGCGATCCGGCGGACGTGCCGCCGTCGCGGGTCCTCGCCACGATCTGGTACGGCGACCGCCCGTTCGACGCCGCGTTCGTGGAGTTCTTCGAGCGGCGGGTGCCGTCCGTCCTGGCCGAGGCCGGCGGCGAGCTGCTGGCGTACCTGCGCTCGGAACACGCCCCGAACACCTTCCCGGCGCTGCCGGTACGGACGGGCGAGGAGGTCTTCGTCTTCTTCGCGCGGTTCACCGACGAGGACCGGCTCGACGACCACCTGCGTCGCCTGCAGGAGTCCGGAAGCTGGGGGGAGCTGCTGCCGACCCTGTCGCGGGGGTGGGCCAGAGCGCCGCAACACCTCCGGCTGGCGCCCACGGAGCGGTCACTGCTGCGCTGAGACGAGAGGAGCAGCGCCGACGACCCGCTCCGGATGGAGACGATCACGGCGCCGCCGACCTCAGGGCATGGCAAAAGGCCGGTTCACCGAGGTGAACCGGCCTTTCAAGGCAACCGCAGGGGCTGCGCTACGACAAAACGTCGGCGGGATCTTCCCCGCTTGCGCGGGGAGCATCACTTAGCGCGAGACCTTGCCGGCCTTGATGCACGAGGTGCAGACGTTGAGCCGCTTCGGCGTCCGACCGACCACGGCACGCACGCGCTGGATGTTCGGGTTCCAGCGACGGGACGTACGGCGGTGCGAGTGCGAAATGTTGTTGCCGAAGCCCGGCCCCTTGCCGCAGACGTCGCAGTTGGCAGCCACGGGTCACTCCAAAGACTTCAGATTTACAGTGAAATCCGGCGCACCGGAATCAGAGTTCTGAAGTGGCTTGCCGGGGGAATGGCCCGACTCTCGCCGGGCAACCGAAGCAGCATACAACGGCTGCTCCCGTAGAACGAAACTACCATGACCTCGGCGGCCCCCGTCCCCGGCCCAGGTCACGAGCGGGTCTACCCTGCGGTGAGCTCGCCGCCCAGGCGCGGCCCGTGCCGCGCAGGCCGTCCACAGGAGGATCACCCGTTGCCGCAGACCGCGCAGACCCTCGACGCCGCAGCGGTCCGATCCTGGTGCGTACGGGCGCTGGAGGCGCTCGGCCGGGAGCGCGAGGAGATCGACGCGATCAACGTCTATCCGATCGCCGACGGGGACACCGGCACCAACCTCTATCTCACAGTGGAATCCGCCGCACAGGCGGTCGAGGCTGTCTTCGCGGCCGACGAGCCGGACGCCGTGGACGCGATACGGGCCATGGCGCACGGTGCCCTCATCGGGGCGCGGGGCAACTCCGGGACGATCCTCTCGCAGCTGCTGCGCGGCATGGCGTCCGTCCTCGCCGACGGGCGCGACGGCGATCACCTCGCCAAGTCGCTGACGGCCGCCTCCGCCGCAGCCCGCCGGGCCGTGGCACACCCTGTCGAGGGCACGATCCTGACCGTGGCGCACGCCGCGGCGGACGCCTGCGCACGAGGCGGGGACCTCGTGACGGTGGCCAGAGGGGCCTACGAGGGGGCCAGGACGGCCCTGGAGGAGACCCCGGGACAGTTGGCCGTACTCCAGCGCGCGGGCGTCGTGGACGCCGGCGGGCGCGGCCTGGTGGCGGTCCTCGGCGCCCTGGTCGAGGTGGTGTCGGGCGAGGCGCAGATTCGGCCGGTCCGCCCCGGACGTCCCGTACGGGACGAGGAGGAGTGCCCGGCCGAGGAGAGCAGGCGCGGCCCCGCGTTCGAGGTGATCTACCTCCTGGAGGCGGAGGACGAGGCCGTGGAACGGCTGCGGTCCCGGCTGGACGACCTGGGGGACTCGCTCGTCGTCGTGGGCGGTGACGGGCTGTGGAACGTCCACGTCCATGTCGACGACGCGGGAGCGGCGGTCGAGGCGGGCGTGGAGGCGGGACGCCCGTACCGGATCCGGATCACGCACTTCGCGGGGGTGGCGCCGGCCGAGCGGATGCAGCGCGCGGTGGTCGCGGTGGTACCCGGCGAGGGCATCGCGGGCCTGTGCCAGGAGGCGGGCGCCACGACGGTCCTGGCGCGGGCGGGCGAGCCGCCGGCCAGCGGGGAGCTGGTCGACGCGATCCGGCGGGCCCACGCGCGCGAGGTGGTCCTCCTGCCGAACGACACCGCCCTGCGGCACACGGCGGGCGCCGCGGCCGAACAGGCCCGCGCCGAGGGCATCCGGGTCGCCCTGATCCCGACCCGCGCGGCCGTCCAGGGCATCGCGGCCCTGGCCGTCCACGAGCCGGAGCGCCGCTTCGACGAGGACGTGGTGGCGATGACGGCGGCGGCGGGCGCCACGCGCTACGCCGAACTGGCCGTCGCCGAACGGCAGTCCTTCACCTCGGCGGGCGTGTGCCAGGCCGGTGACGTCCTCGGCCTGATCGAGGGCGACGTGGCGGTCATCGGCCAGGACCTGACGGCCACAGCGCGGACGGTCCTGGACCGGATGCTGTCGGCGGGCGGCGAACTGGTCACCCTGATCGTCGCCACCGACACCCCCGAGACCCTGGCATCAGCCCTCGAACGCCACGTCCGCGACACGTACTTGGCGGTCGACACCACGACCTACCACGCGGGGCCCGGAGCGCCACCCCTCCTCATCGGCGTGGAGTAGCCTCGGCGGACCCTTGGTCCGGGAGTCTCGTGGGGCGGGGGATCTCCCCGCCCCCACCCGCTCAGGCGGTCGCGCGCTTCAGGAGCTCCGCCGCCTCCTCGTGCCGGGGCGCGTCCGCGTCCGGGAACTCCGCCAGCACGCCCCGCGCCGCCTCCGCCGCCGCCGAGCCGTCGCCCAGGTCGAGCTGGAGCCACCCCGCCAGCAGCTCCGCCCCCGCCCGGCCGTCCCGGAACTCCGGGCCCGCCTCGGCGAAGGCGGCCGCCGCGCGCCGCGCGTACGGCAGGGCGGCCCGCAGCTCCCGCTCCCCGGCCCCCTCCGCGCCCGCGATCAGCTCGACGGTCTGGCGGTACGTGTCCGCGCGTTCCGCCGCGTCCTCCCCGCACGCCTCCGCGGCCGCCTCCATCAGCTCCACGCCACCCGACTCCGGGCCCGCGAGCCACGCGCGGACCCGGACCGTACGGACGTACGCCGTCGTGTCGCCCAGCTCCCGCCACAGCTCGCCGGCCCGCTCGTACGCCGCCGCGGCCTGCGGCTTCAGCTCCGCCCGCATCAGCGCCTGCGCCGCCAGGTTGGCCAGCATCGCGTGGTCCCGCTGCTCCGGCCACTCCTTCGCCAGCTCCGCCGCCCGCAGCCACTGCTCCGCCGCCGACCGGGGTTCGCTCAGCTCCGTCAGGCAGTCGCCCAGCCACCACAGGGTCTGGACGACCGTCCCGTCGCCGTGGTCCTCCACGGACAGGTCCGGCAGCACCGCCTCCAGGACCGCCGCCGCCTCGGCCGCCCGCCCGTCGCGCAGCAGCCAGCCGCCGAGCAGATGGCGCGCGTACGTCCCGATGCCCCGGCTCTCGCCCGCCTCGTCCGCCCAGTGCGCCGCCTCCAGCGCGTGCTCCGCCGCCTCCCCGAACCGGCCGGTCCCGCCCAGCACTTCCGCGAGCCGCAGCCGCAGCCGGGCCTGACCGGCCGCCGGAGCGTGCTCCGCCCCGTGCTTCAGGGCGGCCCGCGCCGCCCGCTCGGCCGTCTCCGCGTCCCCCAGGTGCTGGGCGATCCCCGCGACGTCGGTCTCCGGCTCGGCCGCGTACCAGGGCAGTCCGGCCGCGAGGAAGAGCTCCGCCGACCGCTCGTACCGGGCCAGCGCCGCCGGCAGATCACCGTCCCGCGCCGCCAGGTCACCCCGCAGCGACTCGGCCTCGGCGACCCGGTCCGTCAGCCACGCGCCGCCGTCGCCGTCCTCCCCGCCCGCGCCGTCCTCGCCGTGCTCCTCGGCGAACTCCAGGACCTCGCCGACCGCCTCCGCCGTCCTCAGCATCCGCGCCCGCAGCAGCAGCGCCCCGGACACCTGGCGCGGTGTCGCCCCGCCGTCCTCGAACAGCGCGCGCAGCCGGGCGATCGGCTCCGCCACCGCCGCGAGCGCCTCCTCCGGCTTCTCGTCCATCCAGAGCGCGTACGCCGCCCGGGCCCGCGCGGCCTGCGCCTCACCGGGATCGCCCGCCGCCTCGTACCCCTCCGCCGCCGCCAGGAACAGCCGCAGGGTGCCCTCCGGGCCCTCCTCCAGGGACCTGGCCCGGTGGTCGGCCAGCTCGGCCCGCGCGAGGGCGTCGAGCGTCACCTCGCCCGCGTCCACCGCCCGCCCCAGCGCCGCCCACGCCTCGCCGGCCTCGGGTCGCCGCTCCCGGGACAGCCGCCGCGCCTCCGCGAGCGGATCACGGGAGAGCACCGCGGGACCGGCCACCGGCGCGGGCGCCCGCACGGGCACCGGCGCCGACGCCCGTACCCCCAGCGGCAGCCGGTCGAGGAACGGCAGGGCGTCCATCCGCTTCCGTACGACCTCGCTGACCCGCTCCGTGCCGTTGCGCTCGTCGAAGCGACGGGCGATGGCGAGAGCCTCCACGCGCGCGTGGAGGGCCAGCTCCCGCGCCGTCCAGGACGATCCGGCGGGACCCGGGACCGACTGCTCGCCGTGACCGAGCGCCACCAGGCGGTCCATCAGCAGCGCCGTCACGGCGAGGAAGTCCGCCTGGCTGTCCGGGTCGCCGCTGTCGGTGAAGTAGGCCGGACGCTCCGCCAGGATCTCCAGACCCCGCGCCTCGTTGCCGGTCAGCGCGCAGAACTCGATGTGCAGCGCCACCGAAGCGCGCATGCTCTCCATCGGCCGCACCAGGCGGTAGCCCCGCAGATGGTTCGCCCGCGCCTGCTCGGCCCGGCCCAGCCGGAGCAGCGGCAGCAGTGAGGACGCCAGGACCGCGTGCGGTTCGTGGGAGCAGGTGTGCTCGCCGTCCAGGACCGGCGCCCACGTCTCCAGGGCCTTGTCGTCCTCCCCGAGCTCCGCGCGCCACAGGCCCTGGGTGTGCAGCTCGCAGGCGTGGCAGTCGGCCATCCGGTCCCGGTCGGCCGCCAGCCAGGCGGCGTACGCCCGCGCCGCCCGCTCCCTGTCCCCGACATGCCGCGCCACCCGGAACTCGCCCTGCCGCACGGCCCGTTCCGAGTGCCCGGCGAGGCGGTAGCGGTGCTCCATCTCGCCGAGCCATTTCTCGATCGAGGCGAGCGGGATGTGCGGCTGGTCGAGCATGCCGCTGGAGACCCACTTGAAGACCCAGTGCAGGGAGTGCGTCTCGTATGCGTCGAAGTCCGCCGGGTTCTCGTCCCACATCCGCAGCAGCCGGGCGAAGGGAACGAACATCTTCGCCTTCTCGGAGCTGTAGTTGTAGACCTGCAGCTGATGGCCGAGGGCCTCGATCACGGCCGGCGGCTCGCCGATCAGCTCGGCCTCGGCGAGCAGCCGTTCGGCGCGCGCGTTGCGCGCGGGGCCCTCCGGCTGCTCGTAGTTGTCGCGCATGGCCTCGCGCAGAGCGTCGAACGTCAGCGTCATGCCTTCTTCTCCCCCTTGTGGCTCTCCCCGTCGTGGGTGGCCCAGTCCAGCAGCCCGGCGAACGCCCGGTTGAGCAGCGCCGAGTCGGCGGGGCGCAGCGGCCGCTGCGCCATCAGCAGCGCCTGCCCGTAGAGCGCCTCGACGGCCGTCCCGGCCAGCCCCGGGTCGTCGAGGGCGCCGATCCGGCGGACCTGCGGATTCAGATCGTTCAGGACGAGCCGGGCCCGCGGCGCGCTACCGCGCAGCGAACCGAGGATGCCCGCCCACAGACCGTCGGCCTCCTCCTCGGCGTCCGCGCGGGCCCGCTCATGACGCGCCGAGCGGTCGTCCAGATGCAGCGCGGGCACCGTCAGCGGGTGGAAGGAACGCAGCGACACATCGCAGCCCAGCGGATCCAGCGTGGCACGCGCCACCGACAGGAACCGCGACAGCGCCAGCTCCCGCGCCGGATCGACCGCGTCCAGGTGGGCGGTGACGGTGTCCGCGTCGAGTTCGGCGACGGGGGTGCCCGGCCGCACCTCGGGGAGCCGCTCGACCAGCTCCGTGTCGTAGGTGTAGCCGCCGTTGACCACGCCGATGCCCTGCGCGGAGGCGATGGCGGCGACCTGCCGGAACTCCTCGACCGTACGGGTGTAGTGCACCACCGGATGGCGCCGGGCGAACTCCTCCAGGGAGACACGGCCGTCGGTCGTCTCGAACGGCAGCCAGGGCAGCATCGTCCGCAGCATCTCGCCGTCGTGCCGCGCCAGCGACTTCACACCCAGGTGGTGCACGGCGAGGAAGGCCTCCAGCCGCTCGGGCGCGCCCGCGGCGAGACCGGCGAGCCAGTCGCGGATCGCGGCGCCCAGCGCGTCCCGTACGCCCGCCAGCGTCTCGTCCTCGTACAGGGACTCGCGCGAGGCGGTCGGCCGCAGGCTGTCCGTGTCCAGGACGCAGCGCACGAAGAACGCCCAGTCGGGCAGCAGGCCGTCGGCCCGCTCGGTCAGCAGCATGCCCTTGAGGTGGACCCGGTGGCCCGCCCGCTGGGCCGGGCTCACCGCCGACGGCAGGACGTAGGCCACACCCCGGATGCCGGCCAGCGGCAGGTCCAGATCGATCGAGTCGAGCGGGGTGAAGCCGAACAGGTCCCGGCAGTGCCCGGCGAGCGCGACCCGGCGGGCGGCCGGGCTCGGATACGACCGGTCCCAGGGCGCGGGCAGATCGGTGACCGCCCGGTCCCCGACCCGTACTTCGTACGGGAGGAGGGAGCCGAACTCCCGGGCCAGCGACAGCACCTTCTCCTCGGTCAGCCACTCACCCGAGCCCGGGCGCGCGGCGAGATGCACCGTGGTGCCGGGCTCCGTCCGGGCGATGTCGGGGAGCGTACGGACGGTGTACGAACCGTCCTCGCGGGCGGTCCACTCCACCGGAGGCGCGTCGGGCGTGCGGGCGCTGCGGCTCACCACCCGGATCTCGGCGGCGACGACGAAGCAGGCGAGCAGCCCGATGCCGAACTGCCCGAGGAACTCGGCACGCACGGACGCGATGCCGTCGGTGCCGGCGCGCTTGGAACTGCGGCCGATCGTGGCCAGGAGGCTGTGCACGTCCTGCTCGGTCAGCCCGATGCCGCTGTCCTCGACGCGCAGGCCGGCGCCGTCGGCGTACAGCCGGACAAGGGCAGGGGCGTCCGGCTGCTCGGCACGGCGGGCGGTGATGGCGTCCACGGCGTTCTGCAGCAGTTCGCGCAGATAGACCCGGGGGCTCGAATAGAGGTGGTGGGAGAGGAGATCCACGAGGCCGCGCAGATCGACCTGGAACGTGTGCGGTGTCTGGTCAGCAGTCATCGTCGCTGCGCCGGTGGGGGGACGGGCGACGGCGCGGGTCGGGCGATCCCGGCGGCCGGTGATCGCGGAAGGGGTGGGAAGAGCCGCCATCCTAGGCGCCGCGGAGCCGACGTGACCAGCGGATATCCACAGCCTGCGGGACGGTTGTCGGTGCGGTGGTGTGCAATGGAACGCGTGCCCGTGCTCGACGAACCACTGAACCGACTGCCCGAGGGGAGCCGCCGTGCTGCTCGGTGACCCGCTCAAGAACGTCCTCGGGGCCGCCACCGCGAAGGTGATGGCCGACCATCTCGACCTGCGTACGGTCGGCGACCTGCTCCACCACTATCCTCGGCGGTACGCCGAGCGCGGGGAGCTGACCGCGCTGGCCGACCTGCCCCTGGACGAGCACGTCACGGTCGTCGCCCAGGTGGCCGACGCCCGCGTGCTGACCTTCAACAAGGGCGGGCGGGGCAAGGGCCAGCGGCTCGAGGTCACGATCACCGACGGCAGCGGCCGGATGCAGCTGGTCTTCTTCGGCCGGGCGGTCTTCTTCCACCAGAAGGAGCTGCTGCCGGGCCGGCGCGGCATGTTCGCCGGCAAGGTCGGGCTCTTCAACCGCAAGCTCCAGCTCTCCCACCCCGAGTACAAGCTCCTCGACGCCGACAGCAGCGACGAGACGGTCAAGGCGTTCGCGAGCGAGCTGCTGCCGATCTACCCCGCCTGCAAGCAGCTGGAGTCCTGGACCATCGAGCAGTCGGTCTCCATCGTCCTGGACTCCATGGCCGCCACCGGCTGGGCCGGACTCGCCGACCCGCTGCCGCCCGCCCTGCGCGAGGGCCGCGGCCTCGCCGCCCTGCCCGAGGCGCTCCAGAAGGTGCACCGCCCTCGCACCAGGGCGGACATCGAGGACGCCCGGCAGCGGCTGAAGTGGGACGAGGCGTTCGTCCTCCAGGTCGCCCTCGCCCGCCGTCGCTTCGCCGACACCCAACTCCCCGCCGTCGCCCGCCGTCCCGTCCCGGGCGGCCTCCTCGACGCCTTCGACGCCAAACTCCCCTTCACTCTCACCGACGGCCAGCGGAAGGTCTCGAAGGAGATCTTCGACGACCTCGCCACCGAGCACCCGATGCACCGGCTCCTCCAGGGCGAGGTCGGATCCGGAAAGACGATGGTCGCCCTGCGGGCCATGCTCGCCGTCGTGGACGCCGGGGGACAGGCCGCCATGCTCGCCCCCACGGAGGTCCTCGCCCAGCAGCACCACCGGTCGATCACCGAGATGATGGGCGAGCTCGCCGAGGGCGGCCTGCTCGGCGGCTCCGAGCACGGCACCAAGGTCGTGCTCCTCACCGGCTCCATGGGCGCGGCCGCCCGCCGTCAGGCCCTGCTCGACCTCGTCACCGGCGAGGCCGGGATCGTCATCGGCACCCACGCCCTGATCGAGGACAAGGTGCGCTTCCACGACCTGGGCCTGGTCGTCGTCGACGAGCAGCACCGCTTCGGTGTGGAGCAGCGCGACGCCCTGCGCGGCAAGGGGAAACAGCCCCCTCACCTGCTCGTGATGACGGCGACGCCCATCCCGCGCACGGTCGCCATGACCGTCTTCGGCGATCTGGAGACCTCCGTCCTGGACCAGCTGCCCGCCGGGCGCTCACCGATCGCCAGCCATGTCGTCCCCGCCGCCGACAAGCCGCACTTCCTCACGCGCGCGTGGGACCGCGTGCGCGAAGAGGTGGAGAACGGCCACCAGGCGTACGTCGTCTGCCCTCGCATCGGCGACGGCGAGGACGACCCCAAGGGGAAGAAGAAGTCCACCCCCGAGGACGAGGCGGAGAAGCGCCCGCCGCTCGCCGTCCTCGACGTCACCGAGAAGCTGAGGGCCGGCCCGCTCGCCGGGCTGCGCGTCGAGGTCCTGCACGGCCGGATGCACCCCGACGACAAGGACGACGTCATGCGCCGCTTCGCCGCCGGCGAGGTCGACGTCCTCGTCGCCACCACCGTCATCGAGGTCGGTGTCAACGTCCCCAACGCCACCGCCATGGTGATCATGGACGCCGACCGGTTCGGCGTCTCCCAGCTCCACCAGCTCCGCGGCCGCGTCGGTCGCGGCTCCGCCCCCGGTCTGTGCCTCCTGGTCACCGAGATGCCCGAGGCCAGCCCCGCCCGGCAGCGCCTCGCCGCCGTCGCCGCCACCCTCGACGGCTTCGAACTCTCCCGGATCGACCTCGAACAGCGCCGCGAGGGCGACGTCCTCGGCCAGGCCCAGTCCGGCGTCCGCTCCTCGCTGCGGATGCTCACCGTCATCGACGACGAGGACGTCATCACGGCCGCCCGCGAGGAGGCCACCGCCGTCGTCCTCGCCGACCCCGACCTCACCGACCACCCCGAGCTGCGCACCGCCCTCGACGCCCTCCTCGACAAGGAACGCGAGGAGTACCTGGAGAAGGGCTGACGCGGCAGGCCGGCAGCCGCCATAAGCTATTGCACACGCAATGGCTGACGGCTCACGGCCCAGACAGACGGCTCACGGCCCATACAGAGCGAGGACCCAGATGACCCGCGTGATCGCCGGCACCGCCGGCGGACGCCGACTCGCCGTACCGCCGGGCAACGGCACCCGCCCCACCTCCGACCGGGCGCGGGAGGGCCTCTTCTCCACCTGGGAGTCGTTCCACGGCCTGGCCGGGGCACGGGTCGTCGACCTGTACGCAGGTTCCGGCGCCGTCGGCCTGGAGGCGCTGTCCCGCGGCGCGACCCACGCGCTGCTCGTCGAGGCCGACCCGCGCGCCGCGAAGACCGTCCGCGAGAACATCCGCACCCTCGGACTGCCCGGCGCCGAACTCCGTACCGGCAAAGCGGAACAGATCGTGACGGGCCCGGCCCCGGCGGAGCCGTACGACCTGGTCTTCCTCGACCCCCCGTACGCCGTCTCCGACGACGATCTTCGCGAGATCCTCCTCACACTCCGCTCCGGGGGCTGGATCGCGGAGGACGCTCTCGTCACCGTGGAGCGCAGCACCCGAGGCGGGGAATTCGGCTGGCCGGCCGGTTTCGAGCCACTGCGAGCCCGTCGCTACGGCGAGGGAACGTTTTGGTACGGTCGCGCCGCCTCTACGTGCGAAGACGCACGATGACCGGACCGGAGAGCGAGGGACCCAAGTTGCGCCGCGCCGTCTGTCCGGGGTCATTCGACCCCATCACCAACGGACATCTCGACATCATCGCCCGCGCCTCCAAGCTGTACGACGTCGTACACGTCGCGGTGATGATCAACCAGTCCAAGAAGGGGCTGTTCACCGTCGACGAGCGGATCGAGCTGATCCGCGAGGTGACCGCCGACTTCGGGAACGTCGAGGTGGAGTCCTTCCACGGCCTCCTCGTCGACTTCTGCAAACAGCGCGACATCCCGGCCATCGTCAAGGGCCTCCGCGCGGTCAGCGACTTCGACTACGAGCTGCAGATGGCGCAGATGAACAACGGCCTCTCGGGCGTCGAGACCCTGTTCGTCCCCACCAACCCCACCTACAGCTTCCTGTCGTCCTCGCTGGTCAAGGAGGTCGCCGCCTGGGGCGGCGACGTCTCCCACCTGGTGCCCGAGGCCGTACTCGGACGGCTCACCGAGCGCCTCGCCCAGCAGCGCGGCGGACAGTGACCACGCGCCACCGCCGCTGACAGACCGTCACTCGGTGTCGGACGGGGGACGACTGCCCTTACAGTCGTCCCGTCCGTCTTCATTCAGCTGTAGAGAGTGGCGAACACCCGGTGGACGTGCAGAAGAAGCTCGACGAGATCGTTTCGACGGTCGCCAACGCCCGCTCCATGCCCATGTCGGCATCCTGTGTGATCAACCGCGCCGAGCTGCTCGCCCTGCTCGAAGAGGTACGGGAGGCCCTGCCGGGCTCGCTCGCCCAGGCCCAGGAGCTCCTCGGCGGGCGCGAGCAGATGGTCGAGCAGGCCCGTCGGGAGGCCGAGCGGATCATCGAGGCCGCCCACGCCGAGCGCGGCTCCCTGATCTCCGACACGCAGGTCGCCCGCCAGTCCCAGGACGAGGCCGACCGGATCCTCGCCGAGGCACGCCGCGAGGCCGAGGAGATCCGCGCCGAGGCCGACGACTACGTCGACTCCAAGCTCGCCAACTTCGAGGTCGTCCTCAACAAGACCATCGGCTCCGTCGACCGCGGCCGCGAGAAGCTCCTCGGCCGGGGCCCGGGCCTGGACGAGCAGGGGTACGCCGACGAGGACGCCCCGGAGTACAGCTCGGACCCGCAGACCCTGATCCACCGGGCCGACGCCTATGTCGACGCCAAGCTGGGCGCCTTCGAGGCCGTGCTGTCCAAGACCCTGGAGGCGGTCGGCCGCGGCCGGCAGAAGCTGCACGGGCGCACCACCAGCGACGCCCTGGGCGAGCACATGGCGGCCCAGGACGCGGCCGGCGGCGGCGCGGTGCACACCAGCGACGCCGACTATCTGGCCGGGCTCGCGGAGCTCGCCGACCCGGAGCCGGTGCGGCAGTACGTCCCGCAGGACGCCCCGCAGCTCCCGGCCCAGCAGCCCGACCCGTACGGCTACCAGCAGCAGCCTCAGGAGACGTACGCGTACCAGCAGCAGGACCCGTACGCCTACCAGAACCAGAACCAGGACCCGTACGCGTACCAGCAGCAGTACGCCTACGACCAGCAGCCGCAGCCCCCGCACCAGCCCCAGCAGCCGCAGGCCGCCGCTCTCGACGAGACCAGCTTCTTCGACACCGGCATGATCGACCTGGAGCAGCTGCGCCGGTACGAGCAGGGGCGCTGAGACCCCGGTGCCGCACGGGCCCGGATTGGGCCCTGAGCGAAGCGTCCAGTATCCTGGCTCTTCGGTCGCGCGTATGCCCGCGATCCACGCTGCCCGCTTCGTCTCTCGATTCGAACACGGCAGCCCTCCCACGAACCGAAAGCAGGAAGAACCCTGAGCACGCGCCTCGACCACCGCAACCCCCTCGTGTTCGACACACACGAGCTGGGGCGGCGTCCTGGTGCCCTCCAGCGGCTCTCCCGTTCGGTCGCGGCCCCCGCCGACCTCGGTGTCGAAGGGGTCGTGGGAGTGCCGGAAGGCGCCCCCGTGGAGATCGATCTCCGTCTCGAGTCGGTCATGGAAGGGGTGCTTGTCACAGGCACCGCCCGTGCATCGGCCGAGGGGGAGTGCGTAAGGTGTCTGGAGCCCGTCGAGCTTGAGCTCGACGTGGACTTCCAGGAGATGTTCTCGTACCCCGACTCCGACGACCGGGGCCGCTCCAAGGCGGCCGCGGGCGACGAAGCCGAGGAAGACGAGGACATGATCCCCCTCGAGGACGGCATGTTCGACCTCGAACCCGTGCTGCGTGATGCGGTGGTGCTCGCACTGCCGATGCAGCCGGTGTGCCGGGAGGACTGTGCGGGTCTGTGTTCCGAATGCGGAACCAACCTGAACGACAACCCGGACCACCACCATGAAGCCGTCGACATCCGTTGGGCGGCACTGCAGGGACTCGCCGGTTCGCTGGGAACCGATGAGAAGGACAACATGAGCGGCGACGAGCCTGGATCCGGACGCGCCGCCGAGAAGCAGGAGAAGTAGCCGTGGCTGTTCCGAAGCGGAAGATGTCGCGCAGCAACACGCGCCACCGCCGGTCGCAGTGGAAGGCTGCGGTCCCCACCCTGGTTTCGTGTGAGCGTTGCCAGGAGCCGAAGCAGCAGCACATCGCGTGCCCGAGCTGCGGCACCTACAACAAGCGCCAGGTCCTCTCGGTCTGAGTGGCTGGTGAGAGGCGCAATGTCTGAGTCCCACAAGACGGACAACAAGACGGACAATGCCTCGTCCCACACGCTTCTGGAAGGGCGGCTCGGGTATCAGCTCGAGTCCGCCCTTCTGGTGCGTGCGCTGACGCATCGCTCGTACGCGTACGAGAACGGCGGCCTGCCCACCAACGAGCGTCTGGAGTTCCTCGGGGACTCCGTGCTCGGCCTGGTGGTCACGGACACGCTGTACCGCACCCACCCCGACCTGCCCGAGGGCCAACTGGCCAAGCTGCGGGCCGCGGTGGTCAATTCGCGTGCGCTGGCGGAGGTCAGCCGCGGCCTCGAACTCGGCTCCTTCATCCGGCTCGGCCGGGGCGAAGAGGGCACGGGTGGCCGGGACAAGGCGTCCATCCTCGCCGACACCCTTGAAGCGGTGATCGGCGCGGTCTACCTCGACCAGGGCCTCGACGCGGCGTCCGAGCTGGTGCACCGGCTCTTCGACCCGCTGATCGAGAAGTCCTCGAACCTCGGTGCCGGACTGGACTGGAAGACCAGCCTCCAGGAGCTGACCGCGGCCGAGGGCCTGGGCGTTCCGGAGTACCTCGTCTCCGAGACGGGCCCGGACCACGAGAAGGTCTTCACTGCTGCCGCCCGCGTCGGTGGTGTCTCGTACGGCACCGGCACCGGCCGCAGCAAGAAGGAAGCGGAGCAGCAGGCCGCGGAATCCGCGTGGCGCGCGATCCGCTCGGCCGCGGACGAACGCCTGGCGGCGGCGAAGGCCGCGGCCGAGGCGGGAACGGAAGAGGGCGCCGACGTCTCTTCCGCCGCGGACCAGGCCTCGGCCTGAGACCACCGCTTCCTGAACGACCCCGCCCGGGACCCCGACCAGGGTCCCGGGCGGGGTCGTTCCGCGTGGAACCCTCCAGCCGGGGGTGGCCGTCCGGGCGGTAGGCTTCGGGCATCGTTCCCGTACCCCGTCCGGAGGAGTCCCGTGCCCGAGCTGCCCGAGGTCGAGGTCGTGCGGCGCGGTCTTGAACGCTGGGTCGGCGGGCGGACCGTGGGCGAGGTCGAGGTCCTGCACCCGCGGGCGGTGCGGCGCCACCCGGCCGGCGGCGAGGACTTCGCCGCACGGCTCAAGGGGCACCGGTTCGGGACCGCCCGGCGGCGCGGCAAGTACCTCTGGATCCCGCTCGCCGACTCCGACGCCTCCGTCCTCGGCCATCTCGGCATGAGCGGCCAGCTGCTCGTCCAGCCGGAGACGGCACCCGACGAGAAGCATCTGCGCATCCGCGTCCGGTTCGACGACGACCTCGGCACCGAGCTGCGCTTCGTCGACCAGCGGACCTTCGGCGGACTCTCGCTCCACGAGAACACGCCGGACGGCCTGCCCGACGTCATCGCCCACATCGCGCGCGACCCGCTGGACCCGGCGTTCGACGACGCGGCCTTCCAGGCCGCGCTGCGCCTGCGCCGTACGACCATCAAGCGCGCGCTGCTCGACCAGTCGCTGATCAGCGGGGTCGGCAACATCTACGCCGACGAGGCGCTGTGGCGGGCCAAGCTCCACTACGAACGCCCGACCGCGAGCCTGACCCGGCCCCGCTCGGCCGAGCTGCTCGGCCATGTACGCGACGTGATGAACGCGGCGCTCGCGGCAGGCGGGACCAGCTTCGACAGCCTGTACGTCAACGTGAACGGCGAATCCGGCTACTTCGACCGTTCCCTGGACGCGTACGGCCGCGAGGACGAGCCGTGCCGGCGCTGCGGGACGCCGATGCGCCGCCGCCCCTGGATGAACAGGTCCAGCTACTTCTGTCCGCGCTGCCAGCGCCCGCCGCGCGCCATCCTCTGAGAAGCCCGGGCGTCACGGCGCGACGGGCACGCTCGGCGCACGCGCCGCGTCGTAGCCCTCTCGCGCCGACAGCACCTGCGGCATCCGCCCCTCGACCAGGTCGATGAGGCGGCGCAGCTGCTCCGCGATCTCCCGGCCCAGCGGCGTCAGCCGGTAGTCCACCCGCGGCGGATTGGTCGGCCGCGCCTCACGGTGGACGAGCCCGTCCCGCTCCAGCGCGTGCAGGGTCTGCGCCAGCATCTTCTCGCTCACACCGTCGACCCGGCGGCGCAACTCGTTGAACCGGAACGTGCCCTCGTAGAGCGCGCCCAGGGTGAGCGAACCCCACCGCCCGGTCACATGCTCCAACGTCTCGCGCGAGGCGCAGGCCCGGGCGAACACGTCGAACACGAGGTCGTCACTCATCCCTCCACCTTACGCGCGGAGCGCTGCGCCCAGGAGAGCGCTCACTCGGGGATTGCGCTCAGGTCAGGTGACCCCGCGGTCTCGCCGAAGGGCGGGTACGGGTCAGTAGCCGAAGTCCTGGGTCCACCACGGGCCGCCGTCCGCGAAGTGGACGCCGACCCCCAGGGAGGTGAAGTCGCAGTTCAGGATGTTCGCGCGGTGTCCGTCACTGTTCATCCAGGACGACATCACGGCCGCGGCGTCCACCTGGCCGCGAGCGATGTTCTCGCCGCCCATGCCGGATATGCCTGCCTTGGCCGCTCGGTCCCACGGCGTCGCGCCGTCCGGGTCCGTGTGGTCGAAGAAGCCGCGCCGCGCCATGTCCTCGCTGAAGGCGTCGGCCAGCTCCGTCAGCTCCGCGTCGGAGCGGACGGGGACGCAGCCGACCTTGGCCCGCTCCAGGTTGACCAGGCGGACCACCTCCGCCGCGGCGGCCGCGTCACGGCTCACCAGGGCCGGGGCCGGGGCCTCGCTCCGCACGACCGGCTTCTCGGTCGTGGGCGCCGGCTTCGGCGTGGGATTCGCGGTCCGCACCGTCCTCGACGGCTTCGGGGAGGGCTTCTTCGGCGTCGGGGAGGCCGTGGTCCTCGACGGGGTGAGCGACGGCTTCGCCGACGGCGAGGCCTTCTTCCCGGCGGTGCCCGTACCCGCGCTCCTGCCCGCGCTCGGGGTGGGGGAGGAGGACCGGTCGGACGGGGTCGCCGAGGCACCGCCCTGCGTCGTCAGCTCCGGCGCCTGCTGGGCCTGGGAGTGGGAGCGGGTCTCGCCAGAGCTCGGGCTGCCGACGGTGTACGTGTCCCCGCCCGGCAGCAGACCCGAGGCGACGGCGACCGCGCCGACCGCCACCGCGGCGGAGGCACCGAGCAGCCCGGTGCGCACGGGCGCGCCCCGCTTCTTGCGGCGGGCCCCCCTGTGCCGGCGGTCCCCGTCCGCCGCGTACCCTTCTGCGGCGGGCGCGGCGCCGGAGCGACGATGGCGTCCCATCTGCTCTGCCTTCCTGACGACGACCTGTGCTGTGCTGTGCTCTTTGCGATCTTTGCTTCTGTGGAGCCTGTCAGAGAGGACTCACCCATGCGGGTGAGCCCTATTCGGTCGGGACTGTACGCCATGACGCGCGGGGGCGGTGCCCCTCTGCGGTGATCGGCCCGTTAGCGTGCAGCCATGAACGAAGACGTACGGCTCACCGCCTGGGTACGCGGTCGAGTACAGGGAGTGGGCTTCCGCTGGTTCACCAGGGCAAACGCGCTGGAGATCGGCGGCCTGGTCGGATTCGCGCTCAATCTCGACGACGGACGGGTGCAGGTCGTCGCCGAAGGGCCGCGTGAGAATTGCCACCGTCTGCTCGACTGGCTCCGCTCCGACGACACACCCGGGCGCGTCGACGGGGTGACTGAGATCTGGGACACCCCGCGCGGCGGCTACGACGGCTTCGCGATCCGCTGACGACCGTTCCCCGCTCACTCCGTCCGGTGGTCCGCGCGATCACCGGGCGGACGTTCGAGCAACGTCACCTGACGGGGAAATGACCAGGTGGTTGCCGAGAAGGGCTTGCCTTGTCCGGTCGCACGAGGAAGGATGATCTCCACAGCCCCAGAGGCACCGATGTCGCGAGGCCCGCCGCACGTTCCGCGGTCGTGGACCCCCCGGTCGCCCCTTGATGCGGGGCGTGATCGTGTTGACCGTCAAACTTTTTGGTGAGACTCTGGAAGCCCCGCGCACCTTAGCTGTTTGGCAGTGAGAACCGGCACCACAAGAAGTACTGCCGAGCACCGCGGGTGCGAATCCCTCACGACCCAACCGCATCGGTCGGTCACTCATTGTGGAGGACCATCCATCATGGCAAAGGCGCTTCTCGGTTACGTCGGCGGCTCCGACCCGCGACTCCTCGCCGAGATGCGACGGCTTCAGCAGCGCGTTCAGGACCTCGAGTCCGAGCTTGTACGGATTCAGTCCGAGAACGACGCGCTCAACGCTGCCGCCGCACAGCACGGAGACTCGCTGCTCGACCGCATCGACCTCGACGTACCCCAGGCGGAGCCTGCGCTCACCTGATGTCTCAGCCCGCAGGGGCCAGGTGAGAGACACTCTCGCTGGCACAGCCAGATATGCAAGGGACGCTTCGGCGTCCCTTCTTTCTTGAGTCCCCCGTTTCTCCGGTTCCCCAGGCCCCACCCCTTTTCCTGAGGGAGGGTCTGCCCTGCGCCTTCGGGGGCGAAACGCACGCGCCCCGGTAGAGTCCGGGGGCGTGCATCTCAAGGCCCTGACACTCCGCGGTTTCAAGTCGTTCGCCTCCGCCACCACGCTGCGGTTCGAACCCGGAATCACCTGTGTCGTGGGCCCCAACGGATCCGGCAAGTCCAACGTCGTGGACGCGCTGTCCTGGGTCATGGGGGAGCAGGGCGCCAAGTCGCTGCGCGGCGGCAAGATGGAGGACGTCATCTTCGCCGGCACGACCGGGCGGCCGCCGCTCGGCCGCGCCGAGGTCTCCCTGACCATCGACAACTCCGACGGCGCGCTGCCCATCGACTACGCCGAGGTCACCCTCACCCGGATCATGTTCCGCGGCGGCAGCAGCGAGTACCAGATCAACGGCGACACCTGCCGGCTGCTCGACATCCAGGACCTGCTCTCCGACTCCGGCATCGGGCGCGAGATGCACGTGATCGTCGGCCAGGGGCAGCTCGACTCCGTCCTGCACGCCGACCCGATGGGGCGGCGCGCCTTCATCGAGGAGGCGGCCGGCGTCCTCAAGCACCGCAAGCGCAAGGAGAAGGCGCTGCGGAAGCTGGACGCGATGCAGGCCAACCTCGCGCGCGTGCAGGACCTCACCGACGAACTACGGCGCCAGCTCAAGCCCCTCGGCCGGCAGGCGGCGGTCGCCCGCCGCGCCGCGGTCATCCAGGCCGACCTGCGCGACGCCCGGCTGCGGCTGCTCTCCGACGATCTCGTACGGCTCCAGGAGGCGCTGAAGGCCGAGGTCGCCGACGAGGCCGCGCTCAAGGAGCGCAGGGAGAGCGCCGAGGCCGAGCTGCGGGCCGCGCTCGCCAAGGAGGCGGACCTCGAGGACGAGGTGCGGCGGCTCGCCCCGCGCCTCCAGCGGGCCCAGCAGACCTGGTACGAGCTCTCCCAGCTCGCCGAGCGGGTGCGCGGCACGGTCTCGCTCGCCGACGCGCGCGTGAAGAGCGTCACCACCCAGCCGCCGGAGGAGCGTCGCGGACGCGACCCGGAGGACATGGAGCGCGAGGCGGCCCGTATCCGCGAGCAGGAGGCCGAACTGGAGGCCGCGCTGGAGGCGGCCGAGCGGGCGCTCGAGGACACCGTCGCGCACCGCGCCGAGCTGGAACGCGAGCTGGCGGTGGAGGAGCGGCGGCTCAAGGACGTGGCCCGTGCCATCGCCGACCGGCGCGAGGGGCTTGCCCGGCTGCACGGCCAGGTCAACGCCGCCCGCTCGCGTGCCGCGTCCGCCCAGGCCGAGATCGACCGGCTCGCCGCCGCGCGCGACGAGGCGCGGGAACGGGCGACCCGGGCCCAGGAGGAGTACGAGCAGCTCAAGGCCGAGGTCGACGGGCTCGACGCGGACGACACCGAGCTGGGGGAGCGGTACGAGGCCGCCCGTCGGGACCTCGCCGAGGCGGAGGCCGCCCTGACGGCCGCCCGGGAGGCCGCCACCGCCGCCGACCGCAGCCGCGCGGCGACCCGCGCCCGGCACGAGGCCCTCGCCCTGGGCCTGCGCCGCAAGGACGGCACCGGTGCGCTGCTCGCCGCGCAGGACATCGTGGACGGTCTCCTCGGCCCCGCGGCGGAACTCCTCACGGTCACCCCCGGGTACGAGATCCCCGTCGCCGCCGCCCTCGGCGCCGCGGCCGACGCGATCGCCGTATCGGGCCCCGCCTCGGCGGCCCAGGCGCTGCGCCTGCTGCGCAAGCAGGACGCCGGCCGCGCGTCTCTGCTGCTCACGGGCGCGGAGGCCCCCGAGCCCGCCGGTCGCGCGTCGCGGTTGCTCACGGGCGTGGAGGCGGCGGAGGCCCCCGAGCCCGCCGCCGACGGCATCGGCCAGGACCGGGACGGCTCGGCCACTTCCGCCGACGGCCGCCCGGAGGCCACCGCCGGCGGCTTGGCGTCGCCGGAGGCGTACGGCGTCGTCACGGTGGAACCCGGAAGCGGCCCGGCGGCACCCGGCGCCGAGCATCGCGGCTACGCGGAGCACCCCGGCCACGCCGCGCACCCCGGCCACGCGCCTCGGTGCACGCCCGCCGTCTCCCTCGTGCGCGGACCGGAGGAGCTCATGGGGGCCGTGCGGCGCCTGCTCGACGGGATCGTCGTGGTCGGCAGCCTGGAGGAGGCCGAGGAGCTTGTCCGCGTCCGGCCCCGGCTGACCGCGGTCACGCCCGAGGGGGACCTGCTCGGGGCCCACTTCGCGCAGGGCGGCTCCGCCGGGGCGCCGAGCCTGCTGGAGGTGCAGGCGTCCGTCGACGAGGCCGCCGCCGAGCTGGCGGAGCTCGACGTGCGCTGCGAAGCGCTGGCGTCGGCCCAGCGGGAGGCCGAGGAGCGCCGCCGAGCCGCCGCCGCGCTCGTCGAGGAGCTGGCCGAACGCCGCCGCGCCGCCGACCGGGAGAAGTCCGCCGTCGCCCAGCAGCTCGGGCGTCTCGCGGGCCAGGCCCGCGGCGCAGCAGGGGAGGCCGAGCGGACCGCCGCGGCCGCCGCCCGCGCCCAGGAGTCCCTGGAGAAGGCGCTGTACGAGGCGGAGGAGCTGGCCGAACGGCTCCTCGTCGCCGAGGAGGCCCCGGCCGAGGAGGAACCCGACACCTCCGTGCGCGACCGGCTCGCCGCGGACGGCGCCAACGCCCGCCAGACGGAGATGGAGGCCAGGCTCCAGCTCCGTACCCACGAGGAACGGGTCAAGGGCCTCGCCGGCCGCGCGGACTCCCTCGACCGGGCCGCACGCGCCGAACGCGAGGCACGCGCGCGTGCGGAGCAGCGCCGCGCCCGGCTGCGCCACGAGGCCGAGGTCGCCACCGCCGTCGCCGCCGGAGCCCGGCAGCTGCTGGCCCATATCGAGGTCTCCCTGGTCCGGGCCGAGCGGGAGCGCGCCCTGGCCGAGGCCGCCAAGGGCGCCCGCGAGCAGGGCCTCGCGGCCGCCCGCGCCCGGGGCCGGGACCTGAAGGCCGAACTCGACAGGCTCACCGACTCCGTCCACCGGGGCGAGGTCCTCGGTGCGGAGAAACGGCTGCGGATCGAGCAGCTGGAGACCAAGGCCCTGGAGGAGTTCGGTGTCGAGCCGGCCGGCCTGATCTCCGAGTACGGCCCCCATCAGCTCGTACCGCCGTCGCCGCCCGCGGACGGCGAGACACTGCCCGAGGACCCGGAGCACCCGCGCAACCAGCCGCGCCCCTTCGTCCGCGCGGAGCAGGAGAAGCGGCTGAAGGCCGCCGAGCGGGCGTACCAGCAGCTCGGAAAGGTGAACCCGCTGGCCCTTGAGGAGTTCGCGGCGCTGGAGGAGCGCCACCAGTTCCTCTCCGAGCAGCTGGAGGACCTGAAGAAGACCCGCGCCGACCTCCTTCAGGTGGTGAAGGAGGTCGACGTGCGCGTCGAGCAGGTCTTCACCGAGGCGTACCGGGACACCGCCCGCGAGTTCGAGGGCGTCTTCTCGCGTCTCTTCCCCGGGGGCGAGGGGCGGCTGGTCCTGACCGACCCCGACAACATGCTCACCACCGGCGTCGACGTGGAGGCCCGCCCGCCGGGCAAGAAGGTGAAGCGGCTCTCGCTGCTCTCCGGCGGCGAGCGGTCGTTGACCGCCGTGGCGATGCTGGTCTCGATCTTCAAGGCCCGCCCCAGCCCGTTCTACGTGATGGACGAGGTCGAGGCGGCGCTGGACGACACCAACCTTCAGCGGCTGATCCGGATCATGCGGGAGCTCCAGGAGTCCTCGCAGCTGATCGTGATCACGCACCAGAAGCGGACCATGGAGGTCGCGGACGCCCTCTACGGCGTTTCCATGCAGGGCGACGGGGTATCGAAGGTCATCAGCCAGCGGCTGCGCTGACCCTGGTCATTCAAGACTTGAACGCAAGGCAACGTGCCGTCCGCCAGAATTCACAAGTGAACAAGTCTTGACTTCGAAACTTGAAGGAATAGTCTCTGCAACGTTGCTTTTACCTTCAAGTGGTGGGCGGCGTGAAGTTGTGCGCCACTGGAAGGGCTCGCCCCCCCACGCCCCGGCGACGCTGCCGGAGCCTCCAGGAGTCCATGTGACCAGCACCGCTCAGGCGCCCACGCCGCCGCCGTCCGAAGGCCGAGCCGCCCACCCGGACCACCTCGGCCACGTCATCTTCATCACGGCGTCCGCCGCGATGGGCGGTTTCCTCTTCGGGTACGACAGCTCCGTCATCAACGGCGCCGTCGAAGCCATCCGGGACCGCTACGACATCGGCTCCGGGACGCTCGCCCAGGTCATCGCCATCGCCCTGATCGGCTGTGCCATCGGCGCCGCGACCGCAGGCCGGATGGCCGACAAGATCGGCCGCATCCGCTGCATGCAGATCGCCGCCGTGCTGTTCTCCATCAGCGCCGTGGGCTCGGCCCTGCCCTTCGCCCTCTGGGACCTCGCCTTCTGGCGGATCGTCGGCGGCTTCGCCATCGGCATGGCCTCGGTGATCGGCCCCGCGTACATCGCCGAAGTCGCCCCCGCCGCCTACCGAGGCCGCCTCGGCTCCTTCCAGCAGGCCGCCATCGTCATCGGCATCGCCATCTCCCAGCTGGTCAACTACGGCATCCTGCAGCTCGCCGACGGCGACCAGCGCGGAGAGATCGGCGGCCTCGAAGCCTGGCAGTGGATGCTCGGCGTGATGGTGGTCCCCGCCGTCCTCTACGGCCTGCTCTCCTTCGCCATCCCCGAGTCCCCGCGCTTCCTGATCTCCGTGGGCAAGGTCGACCGGGCCAAGGAGGTCCTGGCCGAGGTCGAGGGCCACAGCGTCAACCTCGACCACCGCGTCGCCGAGATCGAGCTGGCCATGCGCCGCGAGCACAAGTCCACCTTCAGGGACCTGCTCGCCACCGGCCGCCGCTTCAAGCTGCTGCCCATCGTCTGGGTCGGCATCGGACTCTCGGTCTTCCAGCAGCTCGTCGGCATCAACGTCGCCTTCTACTACTCCGCGACGCTCTGGCAGTCCGTCGGCATCGACCCGTCCAGCTCGTTCTTCTACTCGTTCACCACGTCGATCATCAACATCGTCGGCACGGTGATCGCGATGGTCCTGGTCGACCGGGTGGGCCGCAAGCCGCTCGCGCTGGTCGGCTCCATCGGTATGGCCATCGCCCTCGCCTTCGAGGCGTGGGCCTTCTCCGCCGACCTCGTCGACGGCAAGCTGCCCGAGACCCAGGGCGTCGTCGCGCTCGTCGCCGCCCATGTCTTCGTGCTCTTCTTCGCCCTCTCCTGGGGCGTGGTCGTCTGGGTCTTCCTCGGCGAGATGTTCCCCAACCGGATCCGCGCCGCCGCCCTGGGCGTCGCCGCCTCCGCGCAGTGGATCGCCAACTGGGCCATCACCGCGAGCTTCCCGTCCCTCGCGGACTGGAACCTCTCCGGCACCTACGTCATCTACACGGTCTTCGCCGTGCTCTCCATCCCCTTCGTGCTGCGGTACGTGAAGGAGACCAAGGGCAAGGCGTTGGAGGAGATGGGCTAACCCCCGCTGCCCCTCTCCTCGACCACGGAACTGCCCCGGCTCAGGGCCCTATGCCCCGAGTCGGGGCAGTACGTCTTCCCCGAACAGCCGCAGACTCCGCCACGCCTCGTCGACCGGCATCCCGCCGCACAGGGGATGCAGCACCAGACTCTCCAGGCCGAGAGCGAGACACTCCCGCGGCGTGACGATCCGGTAGACCCCCTCCGCGCGCAGCTCCGCCACCGTCGTCGCCGTCGACCGCACGGCCGAGCGGATGTCCTTCGACTGCCAGGAGGCGTACGTCCGCGCCTCGTGCAGGAAATGCTCCCCGTACAGCTCCCAGGACCGGTCCGGGTCCTCCGAGAGATGCAGCAGCGGGGTCTCCTCCGCCGGCATCATCGTCCAGCCCTCCGTGCCGTACTCCGCGCACAGGCGCCGGTAGTCCGCCTCCAGCTCGGGCAGATGGGCGCTCGGGAAGAACGGCAGGCCCAGCCGGGCCGCCCGCCGCGCCGCCGCCTTCGAGGAGCCGCCCACGAGCAGCAGCGGATGCGGCTGGGTGAAGGGCCGCGGAGTGATCCGTACCGTACGGCCCTGGTACGTGAAGGGCTCGCCGGACCACGCCTGGAGCAGGGTCTCCAGGAGCAGGTCCTGCAGCTTGCCGCGCCGGCCCCAGTCGACCCCGCGCTCCTCGTACTCCTCGGGGCGGTAGCCGATGCCCGCCACCGTCACCAGCCGGCCCCCGCTCAGCAGATCGAGGACCGCGATCTCCTCGGCCAGCCGCAGCGGGTCGTGCAGCGGACCGATGGCGGCGGACACGGTGACCGCGATCCGCCTCGTCGCCCCGAACACGGCGCCCGCGAAGGCGAAGGGGGAGGGGAGCCAGTTGTTCGCGGCCCCGTGGTGCTCCTCGGTCTGGACCGTGTCGATCCCGTGCTCGTCGGCGTAGGCGGCCATGGCGAGCGCGGCGCGGTAGCGCTCCGAGAGGGACGCGGGGGTCGCGCGGGGATCGACGAGATTGAACCGTACGACTGTGAAGGGCATGGGAAGTCCCCCTCCGCGGGCGGGCGAGCGTGGAAGCCGGCGAAGGGGGACGCTATCTGACGTATCGTCAGATGGAAACAGTCTCGGCGTCAGATGGAAACGGTCTCGGCGTCAGACGGAGACGGTCTCGCGGATCTCGGCGGGCTCCGCCGGCACCCCGGCGGACGTCCGCGGCAGCACGGCGTACAGCGCGCCCGCGACCACGATCGTGGCGGCCCAGCCGAGCCCGTTCTCACCGATCCACGAGGACGCCAGCGGACCGGAGAACCAGTCGACCTTCGTGAACAGCAGACCCGCCACCAGCGCCACGGCCCAGGCCGTCATCGCCTGCCAGGCGAAGCCGCCCCGGTACCAGTAGGCACTCGTCCGCGTGGTGTCCATCAGCGCCGCCCCGTCGTACGACCGGCGGCGCAGCATGTCGACGCCGAAGACGCCGATCCACGCCGAGAACGCCACCGCGAGCAGCGTCAGGAACGAGATGAACGAACCGATGAAGCTCGTCGCCACCACCATCAGCAGGAAGCCGAAGACCAGGCTGATCACGGCGTTCACACTGACCGCCGCGGCACGCGAGACCTTGATCCCCAGCGTCTGTGCGGTGAACCCGGCGGAGTACATCGACATCGAGTTGATCAGCAGCATCCCGATCAGCGCGATGAGCAGGTACGGGACGGAGATCCAGGCCGGCAGCAGCTCGCCGATGAACGACACCGGGTCCTGCGCCGAGGCGAGACCGGGCGTCGCCACCGCCATCACCGCGCCCATCAGCACCATCGGCAGCACGACGATCCCGGCGCCGCCGATCGTGGAGCCGACCATCGCCTTGGCGGAGGCGGTCCGCGGGAGGTAGCGGGTGAAGTCCGGCCCCGAGGGGACCCAGCTGATGCCACCCGCCGCGATGGTTCCGATGCCCGCGATCATCATCGCCGTCGAACCGGCCGGCTTGTCGAAGACCGCAGACCAGTCGGTGTCGGCTATCAGATACACCAGCACGAGCACGGAGAAGGCGCCGAAGAGGTACGTCGACCACTTGCTGCACACCCGCAGCGCGTTGATGCCGAGACCGGAGACCAGGAACGTACAGGCGACGAAGAGCAGCAGCGTGACGACGATCAGCACCGTGTTCGACTCGACCCCGAAGAGCAGGTCGAGCACGGTCAGCACGGCATAGGCGCCGGTGACCGCGTTGATGGTCTCCCACCCCCAGCGCGCCACCCAGATCAACGAACCGGGGAAGAGGTTCCCCCGCTGACCGAAGACGGCCCGCGAGAGCGCCATGCCCGGCGAGCCGCCGCGCTTTCCGGCGATCGAGATCAGCCCGACGATTCCGTACGACAGGACCGGCGCCGCGATCGCGACGACCAGCACCTGCCAGAAGTTCAGACCGTTGAAGACGATCAGGCCGGCGCCCATCGTGAGAAGAAGCACACTGATGTTGGCCGCGACCCAGGTCGGGAAGAGCTCGCGCACATGGCCCGTGCGCTCGGCGTCGGGGACGGGTTCGAGACCTCGGGTCTCCATCGCGCCGTCGTTCGTCGCGCCGTCGTTCGTCGCGCCTTCGGCTTCGGAGGCGTGGGGCATGGGGGTACTCCGTACAGATGAGGGGGGACCCACCCAGCGTACGTGCTCCTTCATCGGTCCGGTCGTGGCCGATACTGGACGGGTTATGGAACTCATCCTTGCTGTAGTCATCGCTCTCGTCGTCGCGGTCGCCGTGACCAGCGGGCTCGTGATCAGCGGCCGCAAGAAGAAGCAGCTGCCGCCGGCCGAGGCGCCGTCCACCACGCCGACCATCACCGCTCCGCCCGCCGAACCGCATGTCGGCGACGAGGCGGAGACACCGCGGGAAGAACCACGCCGCACGATCGAGGAGCTCGACCTCCCGACCGCCGAGGAGGCCGTCGAGACCCCGGCCGCCCTCGAGGACCCCGTCGTCGCCGAGGCGCCCCCCGCCCCGGAGATCGAGGTGCCCGAGCCGACCGCGGGCCGTCTCGTACGGCTCCGGGCCAAGCTCGCCCGCTCGCAGAACTCGCTGGGCAAGGGGCTGCTCACGCTGCTCTCCCGCGAACACCTCGACGAGGAGACCTGGGAGGAGATCGAGGAGACCCTCCTCACCGCCGACGTCGGCGTCGCCCCGACCCAGGAGCTCGTCGAGCGGCTGCGCGAGCGCGTCAGGGTGCTCGGCACCCGCACCCCCGACGAGCTGCGCGCCCTGCTGCGCGAAGAGCTCGTCGCCCTGCTCGGCGACTTCGACCGCTCGGTGAAGACCGAGAGCGCCCCGGGCACCCCCGGCGTCGTCATGGTCGTCGGCGTCAACGGCACCGGCAAGACCACCACCACCGGCAAGCTCGCCCGGGTGCTCGTCGCCGACGGCCGCACGGTCGTCCTCGGCGCGGCCGACACCTTCCGCGCCGCCGCCGCCGACCAGCTCCAGACCTGGGGCGAGCGCGTCGGCGCCCGCACCGTGCGCGGCCCCGAGGGCGGCGACCCGGCGTCGATCGCCTTCGACGCGGTCAAGGAAGGCATCGCCGAGGGCGCCGACGTCGTCCTCATCGACACCGCGGGCCGGCTGCACACCAAGACCGGCCTGATGGACGAGCTCGGCAAGGTCAAGCGCGTCGTCGAGAAGCACGGCCCGCTCGACGAGGTCCTGCTCGTGCTCGACGCCACCACCGGCCAGAACGGCCTCGTCCAGGCGCGCGTCTTCGCCGAGGTCGTCGACATCACGGGCATCGTGCTCACCAAGCTCGACGGCACGGCCAAGGGCGGCATCGTCGTCGCGGTCCAGCGCGAGCTGGGCGTCCCGGTCAAGCTGGTCGGCCTGGGCGAGGGCCCGGACGACCTGGCTCCGTTCGAGCCCGGCGCGTTCGTCGACGCCCTGATCGGCGACGGAGCCTAGAACCGCCCGGCCTCACCGGGCCCGCCCACCCGCCGGTGGGCGGGCCCGGGGCCGCAGCCCCGCCAGAAGTGCGTGCGCCGCTAGAGGTGCGTGCGGTGGCAGATGTACGCCAAGGTGCCCAGGAGCAGCCGTGCCTGCGGCGGCGCTCCCGCCGTGTCCAGGGTCGGCGGGCGCAGCCAGCGCACCGGGCCCAGGCCGCCGAGGTCCGAGGGCGGCGCGGTGATGTGCCCACCGGGCACGAGGCAGCGCAGGTCCAGATCGGCGTCGTCCCAGCCCATCCGGTACAGCAGCCCGGGCAGCTCCGCCGCCGCGCCCGGGGCCACGAAGAACTGCGCCCGCCCGGTCGGCGTCACACACACCGGGCCCAGCGGCAGCCCCATGCGCTCCAGCCGGACCAGCGCCCGCCGGCCCGCCGTCTCGGCGACCTCGATCACGTCGAAGGACCGGCCCACCGGCAGCAGCAGCGCCGCGCCCGGGTACTGGGACCACGTCCTGGCCGCTTCGTCGAGACCCGCCCCGGCCGGGACCTCCTCGGCGAACGGGAGCGGATGCGCCCCCGGGGCCGTACACGACGCGTCCCCGCAGGAGCACCGGCCGGACACCGCCCGCACTCCCGGGACGACGTCCCAGCCCCACAGCCCGGTGTACTCGGCCACCGCTGTGCACTCCGTGGTGCGGACGCGGCGGCGTACGCCGGACCGCATCTCACGAATGCCGCCGATCGTGAAGCCCATGCCCCCTCCAACGGGTCGGACGCGCCGGTGGTTACGACCCGGAGCACCGTCGTCACGCTCCGTCGCCCCCGCGGGGCGCACGGTCGCGAGTGCGGTGGTGCGGACCTCGGCGCGCGCCTCCTCGCGCTTCGCTCCGCCTACCCGGGTTCGTCGCATGTCAAGTGAATCGTGTTCGGCGGCGGGCGAGTTCATTCGAAGGGGTGGCGAATGGTGGCGTTTCTTGAATCCGCCTCCCCGGACGGGTGATCGTAGGGTTACGTTCGGTGCACAAGCCCAAGAATTCGTTGCGCGTGGGTATGCCGGAGGCAACTCGGTTTCCTGTTCGAAGCGGTGCAAGCGCCGGACGGGAGCCGCGACGCACGGCATTCTGAGAGTGCTTCGCGCGACAGGACATCAACGTGGATGGGGGCGTTCCAGTGGGCGGCAACGGCGCAGACGGTACGACTGCCGGCAAGCGCCCCAACGAGCGGCTGAGTTCGTGGTTCGTGCGCAGCGGCTGGTCGAAGGGCGAACTCGCGCGCCAGGTGAACCGCAGAGCCCGGCAGATGGGCGCGCACCACATCAGCACCGACACCTCACGCGTGCGGCGCTGGCTCGACGGCGAGCAGCCCCGCGAGCCCATCCCGCGGATCCTGTCGGAACTCTTCTCGGAGCGGTTCGGCTCCGTTGTCGCCGTCGAGGACCTCGGACTGCGCACCGCCCACCAGTCGCCGTCCGTCTCCGGCGTCGACCTGCCCTGGGCCGGGCCCCAGACCGTCGCCCTCCTCAGCGAGTTCTCCCGCAGCGACCTGATGCTTGCCCGCCGCGGCTTCCTCGGCACCTCCCTGGCCCTCGCCGCCGGACCCGCCCTCATCGAGCCCATGCAGCGCTGGCTCGTACCCACCCCCGTCGGCGAAGCCGAGCCCGCCGAACCGGCCCTCGACACCCGCCGCCCCCACCGGCTCTCCACCGGCGAACTCGACCTCCTCGAAACCACCACCGCCATGTTCCGCCAGTGGGACGCCCAGTGCGGCGGCGGCCTGCGCCGCAAGGCGGTCGTCGGCCAGCTCCACGAGGTCACCGACCTGCTCCAGGAGCCGCAGCCCGCCGCCACCGCCCGACGCCTCTTCAAGTGCGCCGCCGAACTCGCCGAACTCGCCGGCTGGATGAGCTACGACGTGGGCCTGCAGCCCACCGCGCAGAAGTACTTCGTCCTCGCCCTGCACGCCGCCAAGGAAGCCGGCGACAAGCCCCTCGGGTCGTACATCCTCTCCTCGATGAGCCGCCAGATGATCCACCTCGGCCGGCCCGACGACGCCCTCGAACTCATCCACCTCGCCCAGTACGGCAGCCGCGACTGCGCCACCGCCCGCACCCAGTCCATGCTGTATGCGATGGAGGCCCGCGCCTACGCCAACATGGGCCAGCCCAGCAAGTGCAAGCGGGCCGTGCGCATGGCCGAGGACACCTTCGCCGACGTCGGCCTGGACGGCGAGCCCGAGCCCGACTGGATCCGCTTCTTCTCCGAGGCCGAGCTCAACGGCGAGAACTCCCACTCCTACCGCGACCTCGCCTACGTCGCCGGCCGCTCCCCGACTTACGCCTCCCTCGCCGAACCCGTCATGGAGCGGGCCGTCCGGCTCTTCGAGAAGGACCCCGAGCACCAGCGCTCGTACGCGCTCAACCTCATCGGCATGGCCACCGTGCACCTCCTCAAGCGGGAGCCGGAACAGTCCGCCCGCCTCGCGGAGAAGGCGCTCGTCGTCGCCAAGAAGGTCCGCTCCGAGCGGGTCAACAACCGGCTCCGCAAGACCGTCGACACGGCCGCCCGCGACTTCGGCGACGTCGCCGAGGTCGTCCGGCTCACCGACCGGCTCACCGCCCTGCTGCCCGAGACCGCGGAGGCGGTCTGACCGCCCGCCGTCCTCGTACGGCCCCTCGAACCCCGGCCGCGACAGACATCCCGTACCGCCCGACTCGGCTCCCCCGCCGCAAGGTCACTGGGACGACTGCCGCGGCCGGTCCGCGTCCGCGAGCGGGTCGGAGGCGCCGCGGGCAGGGTACGCGCGTTACCTTCCCGTGACACAGCCGTTCACCGTCGTGTAACACGCCCCCTGCCTTCGTCACTGCGCCGAAACATCGTGCGGCATCGACGGAAACCGCGCTGCGCCAACCTCTGGCGCATAACCGGCCACCCTCACGGCCGAAGCCGCTCTCCGGCCCCGCCCCCGCACAGGCCGTACCGACGACGAGGAGACGCCGATGGCACCAGCCATCACGACCCTGGCAGCAGACGCCCCCGAGCTGTCCGCCGCCAACACCGGGTTCATGCTCATCTGCTCCGCCCTGGTCATGCTGATGACCCCGGCCCTCGCCTTCTTCTACGGAGGCATGGTCCGCGTCAAGTCCACCCTCAACATGCTGATGATGAGCTTCATCAGCCTCGGGATCGTCACGATCCTGTGGGTGCTCTACGGCTTCAGCATCGCCTTCGGCACCGACTCCGGATCGGTCATCGGCTGGTCCTCCGAGTACGTCGGCCTCAGCGGCATCGGCGTCACCGAGCTGTGGGACGGCTACACCATCCCGGTGTACGTCTTCGCCGTCTTCCAGCTGATGTTCGCGATCATCACCCCGGCCCTGATCAGCGGCGCCCTCGCCGACCGCGTGAAGTTCACCGCCTGGGCCCTGTTCATCGCCCTGTGGGTCACCGTCGTCTACTTCCCCGTCGCCCACTGGGTCTGGGGCTCCGGCGGCTGGCTCTTCGAGATGGGCGTCATCGACTTCGCCGGCGGCACGGCCGTCCACATCAACGCCGGTGCGGCCGCCCTCGGCGTGATCCTCGTCATCGGCAAGCGCGTCGGCTTCAAGAAGGACCCGATGCGCCCGCACAGCCTCCCGCTGGTCATGCTCGGCGCCGGGCTGCTCTGGTTCGGCTGGTTCGGCTTCAACGCCGGCTCCTGGCTCGGCAACGACGACGGCGTCGGCGCCGTGATGTTCGTCAACACCCAGGTCGCCACCGCCGCCGCCATGCTCGCCTGGCTCGCCTACGAGAAGATCCGCCACGGCTCCTTCACCACCCTCGGCGCCGCCTCCGGCGCGGTCGCCGGTCTGGTCGCGATCACCCCCGCCGGCGGCTCCGTCAGCCCGCTCGGCGCGATCGCCGTCGGCGCCATCGCCGGTCTCGTCTGCGCCATGGCCGTCGGCCTGAAGTACAAGTTCGGCTACGACGACTCCCTCGACGTCATCGGCGTCCACCTCGTCGGCGGTGTCATCGGCTCCCTGCTCGTCGGCTTCTTCGCCACCGGCGGTGTCCAGTCCGACGCCAAGGGCCTCTTCTACGGCGGCGGCCTCGACCAGCTCGGCAAGCAGGCCATCGGCGTCGTCGCCGTCCTCGCCTACTCTCTGATCGCCTCCGCGATCCTCGCGCTGATCATCGACAAGACGATGGGCATGCGGGTCAGCGAGGACGACGAGGTCTCCGGCATCGACCAGGTCGAGCACGCCGAGACCGCGTACGACTTCAGCGGAGCCGGCGGCGGTGCCTCCTCGCGCTCCACCGCCGCCCCCGCCCCCGCCGTCACGCAGAACAAGAAGGTGGACGCATGAAGCTCATCACCGCAGTCGTCAAGCCGCACCGGCTCGACGAGATCAAGGAAGCCCTCCAGGCCTTCGGAGTCCAGGGCCTGACGGTCACCGAGGCCAGCGGCTACGGCCGCCAGCGCGGCCACACCGAGGTCTACCGCGGCGCCGAGTACACCGTCGACCTCGTCCCCAAGATCCGTATCGAGGTCCTGGTCGAGGACGGTGACGCCGAACAGCTCATCGACGTCGTGGTCAAGGCCGCCCGCACCGGCAAGATCGGTGACGGAAAGGTGTGGAGCGTCCCCGTCGAGACGGCCGTACGCGTCCGCACCGGCGAACGCGGCCCGGACGCACTGTAAGCACACGGAAGAGGAGCCGCTGGGTGACGAGCGTCGATGTGAGTACGCGAGCGGAAGACTCGGGACCCAGCGGTCACGCGGCGGCCCGGCTGCGCCTTCTCAGCGAGAAGGCGCGGTCAGGGCCGCCGCGCCGTTCCGCCCTGGCCCGGCTCACCGACGACTGGCTGAACGGACTGTTCGCCGCCGCCGAACCACCGCGGGGCGTCGCGCTCGTCGCCGTCGGCGGCTACGGACGCGGCGAGCTCTCCCCCCGCAGCGACCTCGACCTGCTGCTCCTGCACGACGGCACCGCCGACCCCGGCGCGATCGCCACCCTCGCCGACCGCATCTGGTACCCCGTCTGGGACCTCGGCCTCGCCCTCGACCACTCCGTCCGCACCCCCGCCGAGGCCCGCAAGACCGCCGGGGACGACCTCAAGGTCCAGCTCGGACTGCTCGACGCCCGGCCCGTCGCCGGCGACCACGGCCTCGTCGCCGGACTGCGCACCGCCGTCCTCGCCGACTGGCGCAACCAGGCGCCCCAGCGGCTCCCCGAACTCGACGCACTCTGCCGGGAGCGGGCCGACCGCATGGGGGAACTGCAGTTCCTCCTCGAACCCGACCTGAAAGAGGCCAGAGGCGGACTGCGCGACGCCCAGGTCCTGCGCGCCGTCGCCGCCTCCTGGCTCGCCGACGCCCCCCGCGAGGGCCTTGACGCGGCCCGGCGCCGGCTCCTCGACGCCCGCGACGCCCTCCACCTGGCGACCGGCCGGGCCACCGACCGGCTCGCCCTCCAGGAACAGGACGCCGTCGCCGAAGAACTGGGCCTCCTGGACGCCGACACGCTGCTGCGCGAGGTCTACGAGGCCGCGCGGATCATCTCGTACGCCACCGACGTCACCTGGCGCGAGGTCAACCGGGTGCTCAAGGCCCGCTCCAGCCGGCCCCGGCTGCGCACCCTCCTCGGCGGACGCTCGGGCGGCGGAAAACCACCGGTCGAGCGCACCCCCCTGGCCGAGGGCGTCGTCGAGATGGACGGCGAGGTCGTCCTCGCCCGCGGCGCCCGACCCGAACGCGACCCCGTCCTGCCCCTGCGGGCCGCCGCGGCCGCCGCCCAGTCCGGCCTCCCGATCTCCCTGCACGCCGTACGCCGCCTCGCGGCCGCCGCCGCACCCCTGCCGGTGCCGTGGCCGGCCGAGGCACGGGAGGAACTGGTCACCCTGCTCGGCGCGGGCGAGTCGACCGTCCCCGTATGGGAGGCGCTGGAGGCCGAAGGGCTCATCACCCGGCTCCTGCCCGACTGGGAACGCGTCCGCTGCCGCCCCCAGCGCAACCCCGTCCACACCTGGACCGTCGACCGGCACCTCGTCGAGACGGCCGTCCGCGCCTCCTCGCTGACCCGCCGCGTCGGCCGCCCCGACCTGCTCCTCGTCGCCGCGCTGCTCCACGACATCGGCAAGGGCTGGCCCGGCGACCACTCGGTGGCCGGCGAGACCATCGCCCGCGACCTCGCCACCCGCGTCGGCTTCGACCGCGCCGACGTCGGCACCATCGCCACCGTCGTACGCCACCACCTGCTGCTCATCGAGACCGCGACCCGTCGCGACCTCGACGACCCCGCGACCGTCCGGTCCGTGGCCGCCGCCGTCGGCACGCTCGGCACCCTGGAGCTGCTGCACGCCCTCACCGAGGCCGACGCCCTGGCCACCGGCCCGGCGGCCTGGTCCTCCTGGCGCGGATCGCTCGTCGCCGACCTGGTGAAACGGGTCGCCGCCGTCCTGGCGGGCGAGCCCGCCGCCGACCCCGAGGCGGCCGAACCCAGCGCGGAACAGGAACGGCTCGCCGTCGAGGCCCTGCGCACGGGGGAGCCGGTGCTCGCCCTGCACGCCCAGCCGGAGGAGCCCGTGGACCCCGGCGCCCCCGAGCCCGTGGGCGTCGAACTCCTCATCGCCCTGCCGGAGCGGACCGGGGTCCTGCCCGCGGCGGCCGGGGTCCTCGCCCTGCACCGGCTGACCGTCCGCGCCGCCGACCTGCGCGCCATCGAACTCCCCACCGAGCTCGGCGCCGGTGCTCCCGTACTGATCCTGAACTGGCGGGTCGCGGCGGAGTACGGCTCCCTGCCCGAGGCCGCCCGGCTCCGCGCCGACCTCGTACGCGCCCTCGACGGCTCCCTCGACATCCCCGCCCGCCTCGCCGAACGCGAGGCCGCCTACCCCAGGCGCCGCGGGGCCACGGCCCCGCCACCGCGCGTCACGGTCGCCGCCGCCGACTCCCGCCTCGCCACCGTCATCGAGGTTCGCGCCCACGACGCCCCCGGCCTCCTCCACCGCATCGGCCGCGCACTGGAGGGCGCGGACGTACGGGTCAGGAGCGCCCACGTCTCCACCCTGGGCGCGAACGCGGTGGACACCCTCTACGTCACCCGCCCGGACGGCTCGCTCCTCCCCGGCGAGGAGGCGGCGGAGCTGGCGCGGACCCTGGAGAGCGCGCTGCGGTGAGAGCGTGACGGCGCGGCCGCGGGCGGGGTGGGGGAATCGCCGCCCGGGCCGCGCGCCGCACCCGATACCCTGGAGGGCAATCCGTCCGCCCGCCCCCGACACCGAGGATCCGCGACCACCGTGTTCGATACCCTCTCCGACCGCCTTGCAGCGACATTCAAGAACCTCCGGGGCAAGGGCCGCCTGTCCGAGGCGGACATCGACGCCACCGCGCGCGAGATCCGTATCGCCCTCCTGGAAGCCGACGTCGCGCTGCCCGTCGTCCGGGCGTTCATCAAGCAGGTCAAGGAGCGCGCCACCGGCGCCGAGGTCTCTCAGGCCCTGAACCCGGCCCAGCAGGTCATCAAGATCGTCAACGAGGAGCTCGTCGGCATCCTCGGCGGCGAGACCCGCCGTCTGCGGTTCGCCAAGACCGCCCCGACCGTGATCATGCTCGCCGGTCTCCAGGGCGCCGGTAAGACCACCCTCGCCGGAAAGCTCGGTCTCTGGCTCAAGGGCCAGGGCCACTCCCCGCTGCTCGTCGCCTGCGACCTCCAGCGCCCCAACGCCGTCACCCAGCTCGGCGTCGTCGCCGAGCGCGCGGGCGTGGCTTTCTACGGCCCGCAGCCGGGCAACGGCGTCGGCGACCCGGTCCAGGTCGCCAAGGACTCCATCGAGTACGCCCGCGGCAAGCAGTACGACATCGTCATCGTCGACACCGCCGGCCGCCTCGGCATCGACGCCGAGATGATGCAGCAGGCGGCGGACATCCGCGACGCCGTCAGCCCCGACGAGGTCCTGTTCGTCGTCGACGCCATGATCGGCCAGGACGCGGTCAACACCGCCGAGGCCTTCCGCGACGGCGTCGGCTTCGACGGCGTCGTGCTCTCCAAGCTCGACGGCGACGCCCGCGGTGGTGCCGCGCTCTCCATCGCGCACGTCACCGGCAAGCAGATCATGTTCGCCTCCAACGGCGAGAAGCTGGACGACTTCGACGCGTTCCACCCGGACCGCATGGCGTCCCGCATCCTCGGCATGGGCGACATGCTGTCGCTCATCGAGAAGGCCGAGCAGACCTTCAGCCAGGAAGAGGCCGCCAAGATGGCCTCCAAGCTGGCGTCCAAGAAGGGCCAGGAGTTCACGCTCGACGACTTCCTCGCCCAGATGGAACAGGTCCGCAAGATGGGCTCCATCTCCAAGCTGCTCGGCATGCTGCCCGGCATGGCGCAGATGAAGGAGCAGATCAACAACATCGACGAGCGCGACGTCGACCGCACGGCCGCCATCATCAAGTCGATGACGCCCGCGGAGCGGCAGGACCCGACGATCATCAACGGCTCGCGCCGCGCCCGTATCGCCAAGGGCTCGGGCGTCGAGGTCAGCACCGTCAAGGGTCTGGTCGAGCGGTTCTTCGAGGCCCGCAAGATGATGTCGCGCATGGCCCAGGGCGGCGGCATGCCCGGCATGCCCGGGATGCCGGGCATGGGCGGCGGCCCCGGCCGGCAGAAGAAGCAGATCAAGCAGGCCAAGGGCAAGCGCAAGAGCGGCAACCCGATGAAGCGCAAGGCCGAGGAGCAGGCCGCGGCCGCCCGCCGCGAGCAGGCCCAGCAGGGTGGCGCCTTCGGGTTGCCGGCGGCCGGTCAGGGCCCGCAGGACTTCGAGCTCCCGGACGAGTTCAAGAAGTTCATGGGCTGACGAGGGCTCATGGGCTGACAGGGCGTTCTTGGGCTGACGAGGCCGGACGATCCGAGGGGCCCGGGACGGTGCGCAACCGTCCCGGGCCCCTTCTTCACACCCGCGCCCCACCCGTAATGCCGGGTTGATCCCCTTCTCGCATCATGGGGGCTGACGTCGGCTTGAGGAGAGCAGCGTGGCCAACTCCGTCCCCCCGCGCGACCGGACCGACCAGCCGTGGCGCTCGGAGGGAGCCCCGCCGCCCCCGCCGTCGAAGAGGAAGATGCCCGGCGGCTGGCCGGGACTCGTCCTCGTCGCCCTGGTCGTCTTCCTCCTCACCAACATCGTGCTGTCCTTCTTCAACGGCGGCGACGGCCCGACGATCTCGTACACCGAGTTCAGCAGGCAGGTGAACGCGGGCAACGTCACCAAGATCTACTCCAGGGGCGACGCCATCCAGGGGGAGCTGAGGAACAAGCAGCCCGTGCCCGACGGGGAGGGCGACTACACCCAGTTCACCACCCAGCGGCCCGCCTTCGCCGACGACAACCTCTGGGCCGAGCTGACGCGGCAGAAGGTGACCGTCACCGCGGAGCCCGTCGTCCGGGAACGCAGCTTCCTCGCCAACCTGCTGATCTCGCTCGCACCGATGCTGCTGCTCGTCCTGCTGTGGGTGTTCATCGCCCGCCGGATGCGGTCCGGGATGGGCGGCGCCGGCGGCATGCTCGCCCGCAAGGCGCCGCCCAGACCCGTCGAGCTGGAAGGCACCCGGCGCACGACCTTCGAGGACGTCGCCGGCATCGACGAGGTCGAGGGCGAGCTCAACGACGTCGTCGACTTCCTCAAGAACCCGGACGCCTACCGCGCGATGGGTGCCAAGATGCCGCGCGGCGTGCTCCTGGCCGGACCACCCGGAACCGGCAAGACCCTCCTCGCGCGGGCGGTCGCCGGAGAGGCCGGAGTGCCGTTCTTCTCGGCCTCGGCGTCGGAGTTCATCGAGATGATCGTGGGCGTGGGCGCCTCCCGCGTACGGGAGCTCTTCGCCGAGGCCCGCAAGGTCGCCCCGGCGATCATCTTCATCGACGAGATCGACACCATCGGCCGGGCCCGGGGCGGCGGCTCCGGCATGGGCGGACACGACGAGCGCGAGCAGACACTCAACCAGATCCTCACCGAGATGGACGGATTCACCGGCTCCGAGGGCGTCATCGTCCTCGCCGCCACCAACCGCGCCGACGTCCTCGACCCGGCGCTCACCCGGCCCGGCCGCTTCGACCGGATCGTCCACGTCAACCCGCCCGACCGCGGAGGCCGCGAGGCCATCCTCAGGATCCACACCCGGGAGATCCCGCTCGCCCCCGACGTCGACCTGGTCCAGGTGGCCCGTACGACCCCCGGAATGACGGGCGCGGAGCTCGCCAACCTCGCCAACGAAGCCGCCCTGCTCGCCGTGAAGCGCCAGCAGAATCAGGTCACCCGGTCCGACCTCTCCGACGCCCTGGAGAAAGTCCAGCTGGGCGCCGAGCGCCCGCTCGTCATGCCGGAGGAGGAACGGCGCCGCACCGCCTACCACGAGAGCGGGCACGCCCTCCTCGGCATGCTCCAGCCCGGCGCCGACCCCGTCCGCAAGATCACCATCGTGCCGCGCGGCCGCGCCCTCGGCGTCACCCTGTCGACACCCGACGCCGACAAGTACGCCTACACCGAGGAGTACCTGCGCGGCCGGATCATCGGCGCGCTGGGCGGGATGGCCGCCGAACAGGTCGTCTTCGGCGTCGTCACCACGGGCTCCGAGAGCGACCTGGAGCAGGTCACGAACATCGCCCGCGGCATGGCGGGCCGCTGGGGCATGAGCGAACGCGTCGGCCGGCTCACCGCCATCCCCGGCGACGCCCAGCAGGCGTACGGCCTGTCGGCGGCGCCCGCCACCCTCGACACGGTCGCCGCGGAGATGCGCCGGATCGTCGACGAGTGCTACGAGAGCGCCGTCCGGCAGCTCGGCGACCACCGCGACCAGCTCGACGCCCTGGCGGCCGCCCTCCTCGCCAACGAGACGCTGGAGGAGGACGCCGCCTACCGCGCCGCCGGCATCACCCGCCTCACGAAGGAGACGGAGACACCGCCGGACACCCCTTAGGTGCCTCTCGTCCGGATCAGGGCACGCGGGCGATCAGGTAGCGGAAGACGTTCGGCATCCACACCGTCCCGTCGGGGCGGACATGGGGATCCAGGGCCTCCAGGATCTCCTTCTCGACCTGCGCCGGCTCCGTCGCGCGGACCGCCGCGTCGAAGTCACCCGTCGAGAGCAGCCCGCGGACCGCGCTCTCCGGGTCCGCGTACCCGAACGGGCACGCCACCCGGCCCGAGCCGTCGGGCCGCAGCCCCGAGCGGAACACCACGTCCTCCAGATCGTCCCGCAGGGCCGGACGCCACCCCGTCAGCCGCGACGCGACCCGCAGGACCGACGCCGTCGCACACCGCTCGGGCGGCCCCCAGCCCGCCAGCACCACCGCAGCCCCCGACTGGGCCAGCGGAGTGACGGCGGCCAGCGCCGCGGCAAGGCCGCCGACCGGATGAAAGGCGGTGACGACGTCGTACGGGCCGGCCGACAGGCCCACGACATCCGCCGGACCGCCCGTGACGACCGTGTGCCCCGAGCCCTCCGGAAGCCGCTCCCTGGCCAGCTCCACGCGCGCGTGATCCTGATCCACACCGGTGACCTGAGCGCCCCGCGCGGCCGCCATCAGCAGCGCGAGGCCCGACCCGCAGCCGAGCCCGAGGACCCGGGACCCGGGACCCAGGCCGAGACGGTCGTACACCGCCTCGTACAGCGGGACCAGCATGCGTTCCTGGATCTCGACCCAGTCGCGCGCGGGGTGGTGCGGGACGAGCGTAGGTGTCATGGAATGCGCCCCAATCAGTACCTGGTCGACAGCCCCCGTGTCCGTGTGCGCCCGCATCCCCCGTATGCCAGGGAACTGCGCATCCGTCCCCGCGTCCAGTGGTGGTGCCGCACCACTTTCCCTTCGGGTGACGACTCCCCGAGGGGCGGTGCGCCGGCTCGCGTCTACACCCGGTACTGTCCTGCCACAGCCCCCAGGGCGCGTACGCCACCTCTACGCGCCGGGGCGTATGCGCCGCTACACACCAGCTTGCAGCGAGCTGCGCGGCTTCTCCGCAGATCGGCGCACTGGCCCTCGTCCCGACACAACAGCGGCAACTGACGGGTACGTGCAAATTATTTGGGATGCCCCGTAATGGAACCCGGGAGCGTCTCGGCTCGTTGTACGCGACGTGAGCACGACACCACCTGTTCTCGCCGCAGAGCTGGCACAGGCGTGGGCCGACATTCAGCGGCACCACCCCGAGCTGCCCGACCTTGCCGCGCCCGAGTCCCTGATCGGAGAGTCCTCGTCCGCCTGCGGCGCCGAACTCTCCTTCGAACGACTGCTCCATGAGGCAGTCCACGGCATCGCAGCCGCCCGAGGCGTCCGAGACACCTCGCGCGCCGGCCGCTACCACAACCGCAGATTCCTGGCGATCGCCGAGGAGATGGGCCTCGACCACCCCGAGGAGCCCCACGCGAGCAGCGGCTTCTCCCTGGTCACACTGAACCCCGAGGCGAGGCGGCGCTACCGCCCCACGATCGAGCGGCTCCAGCGCGCCCTCAAGGCCCACACCGTCGCGACGGCCGCCGACACCAAACGCTCCTTCCGCGGCCCGGCCGCCCGCCACGGCTCCTCCGGCGGCGGCGTCCGGGTCAAGGCAGTCTGCGACTGCGGGCGCAACGTCCGCGTGGTCCCCTCGGTCCTCGCCCAGGCCCCCATCGTGTGCGGCGGGTGCGGCAAGCCCTTCCGTATCCCGGAGACCGTCGGCGCGGCGAGCTGAGAGACGGCCGGTGTACGACCCGGGCCGGGGCCACGGCCCGGGTCCGGCGCGCCGCGCGCGTGTGGCACAATGGCTAGCTGTACTCGACAGCCGCACAGGACCCCTCTCTCCTCCGGCTGACGCGTCCATCGGGCACCCGAGTACCGCAACCCCACGTGGCATCTCATGTGCCCAACCACGTCAAGACCAGGAGACACCACTCCAGTGGCAGTCAAGATCAAGCTCAAGCGCCTCGGCAAGATTCGCCAGCCGCACTACCGCATCGTCGTCGCCGACTCCCGCACCCGCCGGGACGGTCGTGCGATCGAGGAGATCGGTCTGTACCACCCGACGTACAACCCCTCGAAGATCGAGGTCGACTCCGAGCGTGCGCAGTACTGGCTGTCCGTCGGCGCCCAGCCGACCGAGCCGGTCCTCGCCATCCTGAAGCTCACCGGCGACTGGCAGAAGCACAAGGGCCTGCCGGCCCCGGCGCCGCTGCTGCAGCCGGAGACGAAGGAGGACAAGCGCGCCTCCTTCGACGCGTTCGCCAAGACCCTCGAGGGTGACGACGCCAAGGGTGAGGCCATCACCCCGAAGGCGAAGAAGGCCGACAAGAAGGCGGACGAGGCCGAGGCCGCGTCCACCGAGTCGACCGAGGCCTGATCATGCTCGAGGAGGCTCTCGAGCACCTCGTGAAGGGCATCGTCGACAACCCCGACGACGTGCAGGTCGCCTCGCGCACCCTGCGCCGCGGGCGTGTGCTGGAGGTCCGGGTGCACCCCGACGACCTCGGCAAGGTGATCGGCCGTAACGGCCGCACCGCACGTGCGCTGCGGACCGTCGTCGGCGCCATCGGCGGCCGTGGGATCCGCGTCGACCTCGTCGACGTGGACCAGGTCCGCTGAGAACGTCGGCTGTTTCACCATAGATGCGCCGGCAACGGGCCGGGGAGGGCATAACGCCCGCCCCGGCCCGTCGTCGTCCGACAGGAGAGTGTGTACGTCGTGCAGCTGGTAGTCGCGCGGATCGGCCGCGCCCACGGGATCAAGGGCGAAGTCACCGTCGAGGTGCGTACGGACGAGCCCGAGCTCAGGCTCGCGCCCGGAGCCGTCCTGGCCACGGACCCGGCCTCGGCCGGACCGTTGACCATCGAGACCGGCCGCGTCCACAGCGGCCGGCTGCTGCTCCGCTTCGAAGGCGTACGGGACCGCAACGCCGCCGAGGCCCTGCGCAACATCCTGCTCATCGCCGACGTCGACCCCGACGAGCAGCCCGAGGGGGACGACGAGTACTACGACCACCAGCTCATGGACCTGGACGTGGTACTCACCGACGGCACCGAGGTCGGCCGGATCACCGAGATCTCCCATCTGCCGTCCCAGGACCTCTTCATCGTCGAGCGCCCGGACGGCACCGAGCTGATGATCCCGTTCGTCGAGGAGATCGTCACCGAGATCGACCTGGAGGAGCAGCGGGCCGTCATCGACCCGCCGCCCGGGCTGATCGACGACCGCGCCGAGATCGTCTCCTCCCGGGACGACGAGGCACACCGGGACGACGACGCCTCCGAGGACGGCGACGCACACCAGGAGGGCGACGCGTTCAAGAGCGGCGACGCACACCGGGACGACGACGCATGAGGCTCGACGTCGTCACGATCTTCCCCGAGTACCTCGAACCGCTGAACGTCTCCCTCGTCGGCAAGGCACGCGCGCGTGGACAGCTCGACGTCCACGTCCACGACCTGCGCGAGTGGACCTACGACCGGCACAACACGGTCGACGACACTCCCTACGGCGGCGGCCCCGGCATGGTCATGAAGACCGAGCCCTGGGGCGAGGCCCTGGACCAGACCCTCGCCGACGGCTACGAGGCGGGCGCCCACGGCCCGGTGATCGTCGTCCCCACCCCCAGCGGCCGACCCTTCACCCAGGAACTCGCCGTCGAGCTCTCCGAGCGCCCCTGGCTGATCTTCACCCCCGCCCGCTACGAAGGCATCGACCGCCGGGTCATCGACGAGTACGCCACCCGGATGCCCGTCTACGAGGTCTCCATCGGCGACTACGTCCTGGCCGGCGGCGAGGCCGCCGTTCTGGTCGTCACCGAGGCCGTCGCCCGGCTGCTGCCCGGTGTCCTCGGAAACGCCGAGTCCCACCGCGACGACTCCTTCGCCCCGGGGGCCATGGCCAACCTCCTCGAAGGCCCCGTCTACACCAAGCCGCCGCAGTGGCGTGGCCGCACCATCCCCGACGTACTCCTCAGCGGTCACCACGGGAAGATCGCACGCTGGCGGCGCGACGAGGCGTTCCGGCGCACGGCGCGCAACCGGCCGGATCTGATCGAGCGCTGCGACCCGGCCCTCTTCGACAAGAAGGACCGGGAGATCCTCTCCATGCTCGGCTGGGCCCCCGAGCCCGGTGGCCGATTTTGGCGCAGGCCCGACGGCGTGGAAGAATAGGCCGCTGCCGTTTGTCCGGCGTGCGCCCCTGCCACAGGGGGAACGACGCCCGCCCCGCGACCGGCGCTCCATCCACTTCGAACGTACCGCTGATGACCTGTGGCATCAGCGAGGAAAGAGACCTCCATGGCCTCCCTGCTCGACTCGGTCAACGCGGCTTCGCTCCGCACCGACCTCCCCGCCTTCCGTCCCGGCGACACCGTGAACGTCCACGTGCGCGTCATCGAGGGCAACCGCTCCCGTATCCAGCAGTTCAAGGGCGTTGTCATCCGCCGCCAGGGCTCGGGCGTCAGCGAGACCTTCACGGTCCGCAAGGTCTCGTTCTCCGTCGGCGTCGAGCGCACCTTCCCGGTGAACAGCCCGATCTTCGAGAAGATCGAGCTCGTCAGCCGCGGTGACGTCCGTCGCGCCAAGCTCTACTACCTCCGTGAGCTGCGCGGCAAGGCTGCCAAGATCAAGGAGAAGCGCGACAGGTGAGCTGAGGCTCCTTTGCCGCGCGGGGCTTCGGATCACTGACTCTCAGGGCGGCCGGATAGGCTCTGCCCCCGATGGACACCGAAGCACAGCACACGGAGCGCGGCCGCTCCTCCGAGACGGAGGAGCGGCCGCGCTCCGCGCGTATGTCCGGGGCCGCCGAGCCGGACCGGACGGAGAACCCGGCATCCGGGGCGGAGGAGCCGCGTGCGGCCGGCGAGCGGTCCGGTGCCGAAGAGTCGCGTGCGGCCGGCGATCGGTCCGGGGCGGAGGAGTCGCGTGCGGACGATGAGCCGTCCGGGGCCGAGGGCCCCGACGTACCGGACGAGTCCAGCGTCGGGCAGCCCTGGCGGCGTACGGGGCTCATCGGCGCCGCCTGCGTGGTCTTCCTGCTGTTCCTGAGCCACTTCGTGCTCCAGCCGTTCCTGATCCCCAGCGGCTCCATGGAGCCCACGCTCCAGGTCGGCGACCGGATCCTGGTCAACAAGCTGGCGTACCGTTTCGGCGATGCGCCGCGCCGCGGCGACGTCGTCGTCTTCGACGGCACCGGCTCCTTCCTCCGGGAAGCCCCCGAGGAGAACCCGGTCACCGGCCTCCTGCGCGGCGCCGCCTCCTCCCTCGGCCTCGCGGAGCCCGCCGAGACCGACTTCGTGAAGCGTGTGGTGGGCGTGGGCGGCGACCGCGTCGTCTGCTGCGGCAAGGACGGCCGGCTCACCGTCAACGGCGTACCCGTCGAGGAGTGGTACGTCATGCTGGGCGACGCGCCCTCCCATGTGCCGTTCGACATCGTCGTACCGCACGGCACCCTGTGGGTGATGGGCGACCACCGCAGCCAGTCCAGCGACTCCCGTGACCATCTGGGGCAGCCGGGCGGCGGGATGGTGCCCGTCGACCGGGTGATCGGGCGCGCCGACTGGATCGGATGGCCCGTCGGGCGCTGGTCGGGCGTGCCGGAGACCGGCGCCTTCGACGCCGTACCGGCTCCGGCGGCGGGCGGCCATGGGTAACCGGGGCAGGCCGCCGGGGGAGCGCGGCGACCCCCGGCTGCCGACCGGCACCCGCTCCACGGACGGTGTCGCGCGCCCGCGGCCCGGCCGGGCGGAGCGGCGCAAGCTCGCCCGCAAGGTCAAGCGCCGCAGACGGCGCTCCGCCGTGAAGGAGATACCGCTCCTGATCATGGTGGCGCTGCTGATCGCCCTCGTCCTGAAGACCTTCCTGGTCCAGGCGTTCGTGATCCCGTCCGGCTCCATGGAGCAGACCATCCGGATCGACGACCGCGTCGTGGTGGACAAGCTGACGCCCTGGTTCGGCTCGAAGCCCCAGCGCGGCGACGTCGTCGTCTTCAAGGACCCCGGCGACTGGCTCCAGGAGGAGGCGGCGCCGCCCGCCGACGACCCCGTCGGCGTCAAGCAGATCAAGCAGTTCCTGACCTTCATCGGGCTGCTGCCCTCGGCCGACGAGCAGGATCTGATCAAGCGGGTCGTCGCGGTCGGTGGCGACACGGTCGAGTGCTGCGGCACGGACGGCCGGATCACCGTCAACGGCGTACCGCTGGACGAACCGTATCTGCACCCCGGGGACGCTCCCTCGAAGATCCCCTTCAAGGTGAAGGTGCCGGCGGGCCGGATCTTCGTACTGGGCGACCACCGGTCCGACTCCGCCGACTCCCGCTTCCACCTGGATGAGAAGGATCGAGGGACGATCTCCGAGGAGGACGTCGTCGGGCGGGCCGTCGCCATCGTGTGGCCAGTGGGGCACTGGCGCCGGCTGGAGGAGCCCCAGACCTTCGCCGCGGTGCCGGACGGAGGTTCGGGATCCGCGTCGGCGCTCGGTATGTCGCATAGTGTGTCCTCGCGGAATCTGAACGGATTGCCCTGGCTCCCGACCCCTGCGGAACTCCCGCTCGTTATGGGAGTGGTGGGCCTGTCCCTGTTCCGGGGCAGGCGATTGCACGGACTGAGGAGTGGATGTGGGGGATTTGGCCGTCGGCGCACGATCCGGACACGACGAGCCCGACAAGCGGCCGGAGGGGCTCGCCGAGTCGTCGGTCGCCATGACGGATGACTCCGCAGGCCGCTCGGACGCCGATCCCGGCGACACCGACTCCGCGGAAGCGGCGGGGGAGAGGGGAGCGGAACCGAAGAAGCCGCGTTCCTTCTGGAAGGAACTGCCCCTGCTGATCGGTATCGCCCTGCTGCTCGCGCTGCTGATCAAGACCTTCCTCGTGCAGGCGTTCTCGATCCCCTCGGAATCGATGCTGAACACCCTGCAGAAGGGCGACCGGGTCCTCGTGGACAAACTGACCCCCTGGTTCGGCTCCGAGCCGGACCGCGGCGAGGTCGTCGTCTTCCACGACCCGGGCGGCTGGCTGGAGAACCAGCCGGTCACCGACCCGAACGTGCTGCAGGAGTTCCTGAGCTTCATCGGCCTCATGCCGTCCGCCGAGGAGAAGGACCTGATCAAGCGGGTCATCGCGGTCGGCGGCGACACGGTCTCCTGCAAGGAGGGCGGCAAGGTCGTCCTCAACGGCAAGGAGCTGAACGAGACCGCCTATCTCTACCCCGGCTCCATGCCCTGCCAGGACTCCTTCGGCCCGATCCACGTCCCCGAGGGCAGCATCTGGGTGATGGGCGACAACCGGCAGAACTCCCTGGACTCGCGCTACCACCAGCAGCTTCCCGGCGGCGGCACCATCGCCAACGACCAGGTCGTCGGACGCGCGATCGTGGTGGCCTGGCCCGTGACCCGCTGGGCCACGCTCCCCGAGCCCGACGTCTTCGACCAGCCGGGGCTGAACCAGGCGCTGGCCGTGGCCCCGGGCGCCGCCGGACTCGCGGGCGCGCTGCCGCTGGTGCTGTGGCGCCGCAAGCGGCTCACCTCTCGGCATACCGCCGAGTAGCGACCCGCGGGTAGGGTGCCGTCCCAGATCGTCGGACCGAGCTACGGAATCCTTCGTGGTGGGGAGCGCTGGGATGAGCGGAACCATACGTACGGAAGGCGGCCGCGGCCGCCTCGGCAGTGTGCTGTCGGGGCTGGCCGTGGCCGTCGGCTGTCTGCTCTTCATCGGCGGCATCGCCTGGGGCGCCGTGCTCTACCAGCCCTACACCGTGCCCAGCGACTCGATGACCCCGACCCTGGACGTCGGCTCCCGGGTCCTCGCCCAGCGGATCGACGGCGACGAGGTACGGCGCGGCGACATCGTCGTCTTCACCGACCCGCGGTGGGGCGGTATGCCCATGGTCAAGCGGGTCGTCGGCGTCGGCGGCGACACGATCGCCTGCTGCGGCGCGGACGGACGGCTCACCATCAACGGCAAGCCGGTCGAGGAACCGTATCTGCGGCCCGGCCGTCCCGCCTCGGGACAGGAGTTCTCGGCCACCGTGCCCGAGCGGAACCTCTTCCTCCTCGGCGACGAGCGGCACAACTCCCTCGACTCCCGGGTCCACCTCCAGGAGGCCGGCCAGGGATCCGTACCGCGCTCGGCGGTCACCGGGAGGCTCGACGCGGTCGCCTGGCCCATGGACGGCATCCTGGCGCGCCCCACGAGCTTCGCGGCCCTGCCGGGCGGGGTCTCGACGCCGGGGCCCGTCGCGCCGCTCTTCTACGCCGTCGTCGCCGGGTGTGTACTGATCCTGGCCGGGGCGGCGTACGGGCCACTGGCGGCGCGGCTGGCCGCACGGCCGCGGAAGGAGACGGCGGACGTATGACGGGCATGGGCGAGGTGACGGACCGGAGTGGTGCCGGGGCCGGTGCTGCGGTCGGCGTGAGTGGTGCCGGGGTCGGTGTCGAGGGGCGGGAGCTGCGGCGGGTCGCACGCGTCGTGCTGCTCGACCCCGACGACCGCATCCTCCTCCTGCACGGATACGAGCCCGACGCCCCGGAACGGACCTGGTGGTTCACCCCCGGCGGTGGCCTGGAGGGCGACGAGTCCCGCGAGCAGGCCGCGCTGCGCGAACTGGTCGAGGAGACCGGAATCACCGACGTCGAACTGGGCCCGGTGATCTGGCGGCGAATCTGCTCGTTCCCGTTCGACGGCCGACGCTGGGACCAGGACGAGTGGTACTACCTGGCACGAACCACCCAGACCGCGACCGCGCCCGGCGGACTCACCGAGCTCGAAGCGCGCAGTGTCGCGGGGCTGAGGTGGTGGACCTCCGCCGAACTGTCGGCGGCGCGTGAGACGGTGTACCCGACCAGACTCGCCGAGCTGCTGCACACGCTGCTCGACGAGGGACCTCCGAGTGCACCGCTGGATCTCCCCCCGGAAATCGTTTAGGGGTGCGAGAGCCTGGCGCACAATAGGGGGACGCACGGCTGAAGGGGAACATGCCATGAGCGCCGAGGACCTCGAGAAGTACGAGACCGAGATGGAGCTGAAGCTCTACCGGGAGTACCGCGACGTCGTCGGGCTGTTCAAATACGTGATCGAGACCGAGCGGCGCTTCTACCTCACGAACGACTATGAGATGCAGGTGCACTCGGTTCAGGGCGAGGTGTTCTTCGAGGTATCCATGGCAGATGCCTGGGTCTGGGACATGTACCGGCCCGCCAGGTTCGTGAAGCAGGTCCGCGTCCTCACGTTCAAGGACGTGAACATCGAGGAGCTCAACAAGAGCGACCTGGAGCTCCCCGGCAGCTGACCGGCCCCCTCGCCGGGCGCCGCTCAGCCGGCCTGCGACGGTCCCAAACCACCCGCACGAGTGAGGCGGTTTTCCACAGGCGACCGCCCCTCCACAGCCTCCTGCACCCAGCGTCGCCAGGTGTCACCGTCGGTGCCGGAGGTGGTACCGATGAACGCCACGAAAGCACTCGGACGGTACGGAGAGGAACTCGCCGTCCGCCGGCTCACCGAGACCGGCATGACCGTCCTCGCCCGGAACTGGCGCTGTGGACGCGCCGGAGAGATCGACATCGTCGCCAGGGACGGCGACACCGTCGTGGTCTGCGAGGTGAAAACCCGCCGCGAAGGCCCCTTCGAACACCCCATGGCCGCCGTCACCCCCACCAAGGCGCACCGCCTCAAACGACTCGCCGCCTGCTGGCTCGACCGCCACGGCGCACCCCCGCCCGACGGCGGCGTCCGCATCGACCTCATCGGGGTCGTCCTGCCCCGCCGCGGCGCACCCCGCCTCACCCACGCCAGGGGCGTGGCCTGATGGGATTCGCCCGCACCTGCTCCGTCGCCCTCGTCGGCGTCGAAGGCGTCGTCGTCGAGGTCCAGGCCGACCTGGAGGCCGGAGTCGCCGCCTTCACCCTCGTCGGACTCCCCGACAAGAGCCTCACCGAAAGCCGCGACCGAGTCAGGGCCGCCATCGTCAACTCCGACGCCGAATGGCCCCAGAAAAAACTCACCGTCGGACTCAGCCCCGCATCCGTCCCCAAGGGCGGCAGCGGATTCGACCTCGCCGTCGCCGCAGCCGTGCTCGGCGCCGCCGAACGCATCGACCCCCGCGTCATCGCCGACCTCGTCCTCATCGGAGAACTCGGACTCGACGGCCGCGTACGCCCCGTACGAGGCGTCCTGCCCGCCGTCCTCGCCGCGGCCGACGCCGGCTACCGACAGGTCGTCGTCCCCGAACAGACCGCCGGCGAAGCCTCCCTCGTCCCCGGAGTCTCCGTCCTCGGCGTCCGCAGCCTGCGCCAGCTCATCGCCGTCCTCACCGACGAACCCGTCCCCCACGAGGAACCCACCGAGGAAGGCCGCCCCGACGCCATGCTCGCCGGACTCCTCGTCCCCGGCGCCGGCATCGGCACCGGACTGGCCGCCGACCCCGCCGACGGACCCGACCTCGCCGACGTCGCCGGACAGCACGGCGCCCGCAGAGCCCTCGAAGTCGCCGCCGCCGGCAACCACCACCTGCTGCTCTCCGGACCACCGGGCGCCGGAAAGACCATGCTCGCCGAACGCCTCCCCGGCATCCTGCCCCCACTCACCCGCCAGGAGTCCCTGGAAGTCACCGCCGTCCACTCCGTCGCCGGCATCCTCCCGCCCGGCGAACCCCTCGTCCGCCGCGCGCCCTACTGCGCACCCCACCACTCCGCGACCATGCAGTCCCTCGTCGGCGGCGGCAACGGACTCCCACGCCCCGGCGCCGTCTCCCTCGCCCACCGAGGCGTCCTCTTCCTCGACGAGGCCCCGGAGTTCTCGGGCAAAGCACTCGACGCCCTGCGCCAACCCCTCGAATCCGGGCACGTCGTCGTCGCCCGCGCCGCCGGAGTCGTACGCCTGCCGGCCCGCTTCCTCCTCACCCTCGCCGCCAACCCCTGCCCCTGCGGACGGCACACCCTGCACGGCGCCGGATGCGAATGCCCCACCTCCCTCATCCGCCGCTACCAGGCACGGCTCTCCGGACCCCTCCTCGACCGCGTCGACCTGCGCGTCGAAGCCGAACCCGTCACACGCTCCGACCTCCTCGCCCAAGGCGGCCGCGGCGAATCCACCACGACCGTCGCCGACCGCGTCCGCGAGGCACGCGACCGAGCCGCGACCCGCCTCGCCGACACCCCCTGGACCGTCAACAGCGAAGTGCCCGGACACGAACTCCGCACCCGCTACACCGTCGCCCCCGGCGCCCTCGCGGCCGCCGAACGAGACATCGAACGCGGCATGCTCACCGCCCGCGGCCTCGACCGGGTCCTCCGCGTCGCCTGGACCGTCGCCGACCTCGCCGGACACGACCGCCCCGACACCCGGGACGTCGGCCTCGCCCTGGAACTGCGCACCGGCATCGCCCGGGGCGTGGCCGCCGCGGGAGCGGGTGACCGCTCATGAACGCCGACGACGAGCGCCTCGCCCGCGCCGCCCTGACCCGCATCGTCGAACCCGGCGACGAACACGCCGGCCGCTGGCTGGACCGGTACGGCGCCAACGGGTTCCTCCAGCGCCTCAGGGACCCGGCCCGACACGAACCCGACCCCGGCACCCTGCCCGAGCCGTGGCCAGACACCCTGCCCGAGCCGCGGGCAGGCACCTTGCCCGAGCCGCGGGCAGGCACCTTGCCCGAGCCACGGCCCGACGACGGGCGCCCCGCGCGCAGCGGGCACCCGCCCCCGCGCTCCGCCGACCCGGGGCCGTTCCCCGGAACCGGTGAGAAACGGGTCGACGGATGGCGACGACGAGCCGCCGACGCCGACCCCCGACGGGACCTCGACGCCATCGCCCACCACGGCGGTCGCTTCGTCGTCCCCGGCGACACCGAATGGCCCCGACAACTCGACGACCTCGGCGACGCCCGCCCCATCGGCCTCTGGATCCGGGGCCCGGCCGACCTGCGCTCCTGGGCCCTGCGCTCCGTCGCCGTCGTCGGCGCCCGCGCCTGCACCCCGTACGGCGCCCACATCGCCACCACCCTCGCCTCCGACCTCGCCGAACGCGGTTGGGTCGTCGTCTCCGGAGCCGCCTTCGGCATCGACGGCGCCGCCCACCGAGGCGCCCTCGCCGCCCACGGCGCCACCGTCGCCGTCCTCGCCTGCGGCGTCGACACCCCCTACCCCCGCGGCCACGCCGGGCTCCTCCGCCGCATCGCCGAACAGGGCCTCGTCATAGGCGAGTTACCGCCCGGCAGCCACCCCACCCCCAGCCGCTTCATCCTCCGCAACCGCGTCATCGCCGCCCTCACCCGAGGCACCGTCGTGGTCGAGGCCGAATACCGCAGCGGCTCCCTCGTCACCGCCCGCCACGCCCAACGCCTCGGCCGCCACACCATGGGCGTCCCCGGCGCCGTCACCAGCGGTCTCTCCGCCGGCGTCCACGAACTCCTGCGCGGCCAGGCCACCCTGGTCACCGACGCCGCGGAGGTCATCGAACTCGTCGGCGACATGGGTGAACTCGCGCCCGCCCGCCGAGGCCCCGTCCTGCCCAGAGATCTCCTCGCCCCCGCCGCGGCCCGCGTCCTCGAAGCCCTGCCCGCCCGCCGCCCCACCCCCGTGAACGAGATCGCCGCACGAGCCGGCACCGCCCCCGACGACACCCTCGCCCGGCTGTACGAACTCCACTCCTTGGGGTACGTCGAGCGGCAAGGAGGCGACTGGCGGTTGACGAACAGCCCGCCCGAAGGGTCGAACGCGCGGCGAGGCGGTACTTGACCTGGGGCATTCGGGTGAAAAGGTGATGCCGATGAACAGCCGAGTTCCCTCGGCCGCACCCGAGGAGCCGACCCCCGCCACGACCAGCGTTCGAAGATGTGGCCGACGCCCCCCACCCGCACCGGCCCGATCCACGAATGTTCGCTCACCGCGACAGCCCAGTCACGCTACGCTCACCAGAATTCACTACCGGACACCCACTCCGACCCACTCCACAGCAGAACGGCTCAAGGCAACGCATGCCCCAGCACACCTCCGGGTCTGACCGCGCTGCGGTGCCCCCAGCAGCCCGGGGCACCGTGCGACCGCCCGCACCGACATCGCTCGACGAGCTCTGGCGGTCCTACAAGGACACGGGCGACGAGCGGCTGCGGGAGCAGCTGATCCTCCACTACTCCCCGCTCGTCAAGTACGTCGCCGGCCGCGTCAGTGTGGGACTGCCGTCCAACGTCGAGCAGGCGGACTTCGTCTCCTCTGGGGTCTTCGGCCTCATCGACGCCATCGAGAAGTTCGACGTCGAACGGTCCATCAAGTTCGAGACCTACGCCATTACCCGCATCCGCGGCGCGATGATCGACGAACTGCGCGCCCTCGACTGGATCCCCCGCTCCGTACGCCAGAAGGCCCGCAACGTCGAGCGCGCGTACGCCACCCTCGAAGCCCAACTGCGGCGCACCCCGACCGAGACCGAGGTCGCCGCCGAGATGGGCATCGCCCTGGAGGAACTGCACGCGGTTTTCAGCCAGTTGTCCCTGGCGAACGTGGTCGCGCTCGAAGAGCTGCTGCACGTCGGCGGAGAGGGCGGCGACCGGCTGTCGATCATGGACACGCTGGAGGACACCGCCGCCGACAACCCCGTCGAGGTCGCCGAGGACCGCGAGCTCCGCCGCCTGCTGGCCCGGGCCATCAACACCCTCCCCGAGCGGGAGAAGACCGTCGTCACGCTCTACTACTACGAAGGACTCACCCTCGCCGAGATCGGGCACGTCCTCGGCGTCACCGAGAGCAGAGTCAGCCAGATCCACACCAAGTCCGTCCTCCAGCTGCGCGCCAAGCTGGCCGATGTAGGACGCTGACGCCCGGGGGCCGGTCGTACAGTGGAGCCGTGCCCAGGATTCGAGCGGCCTCCGTGGCCGAGCACCGGTCGATGCAGCGCGGCGCCCTGCTGGACGCCGCGCGATCCCTGCTGTCCGAAGGCGGAACGGAAGCGCTCACCTTCCCCGCCCTCGCCGAGCGCACGGGCCTGGCCCGCTCCTCGGTGTACGAGTACTTCCGCTCCCGCGCGGCCGTGGTCGAGGAGCTGTGCGCCGTCGACTTCCCCGTCTGGGCGGCCGAGGTCGAATCCGCGATGGCCGAGGCCGGTACCGCCGAGGGCAAGGTCGAGGCGTACGTCCGCAAGCAGCTGGAGCTGGTGGGCGACCGGCGCCACCGCGCCGTCGTCGCGATCTCCGCGAGCGAGCTCGACGACGGCGCCCGCGAGAAGATCCGCGCCGCCCACGGCGGCCTGGTCGCCATGATCGTCGAAGCCCTCCGCGACCTGGGCCAGGACCAGCCCCGCCTCGGCGCGATGCTCCTCCAAGGCGTGGTGGACGCGGCGGTGCGCCGCATCGAACTCGGAGCGGCCGAGGATCCGGACCGGATCGCGGAGGCCGCCGTCTCCATGGCCCTCCGCGGCGTCCGGGGCTGACCCCCGCCTCCTCCCCCCGCCCCCACCCCCACCCCTCCCCCCCTTTCGTCACGGCTGGGTTCTACGGCACCCCCGCCACCGGGAGCAGGCGGGACGGGCCCGTCCGTAGCAGAAGCAGGGGGTTGAGGTAGGTGTCGCCGCGGAGCAGGCCCCAGTGGAGGCAGGACTCCGGGCAGTGGGGGGAGTCGTCGTCCGGGGCGGCGACGGTGGCCACCGGTTGGCCGCTGGTGACGGTGGTGCCCTCCGCCACCAGCGGGGTCACGGGGCTGTAGGTGGTGCGCAGCGGCGGGGTGCCGGTGCCCGGCAGGGTCACGGTCAGGACTCCGCGGCCGCCGACGGGGCCGGCGAAGGTGACCGTGCCGGAGGCCGTCGCGTGGACGGGGGTGCCCGGTGGGGCCGCGAGGTCGAGGCCGCGGTGGCCGGCGGCGTACGGTCCGGCGGGTGGGTCCCAGCCGCGGAGGATCTCCGGGGGCGGTGGTCCCACGGGCCACACCAGGGTGAGGGTGAGGAGCAGTGTCGTCAGGTGCATGGACGACACGATCCCGGGGTGGTCCGGTTCGTGGGGGTCATGGACGGTATCTGTGGACGACGGGCCGGTTGTGGACAGAGCCGTCACCCGGTCGTGGACAGCGCCGTCACCCGGTGCTCCCTGGGTCCCGTACACTTCCTATGGCGATCCGGGTCACCGGGTCGACTTCGCACGCCCCGCCACCACCCTCACGGGTCGTGGAGCGCCTTTCGGTCCCTTGCGGCACGGCGCGCCGGGGTGTCAGGACATAACCGAGAAACTCAAGGAGATACGGCCATGGCCGTCGTCACGATGCGGGAGCTGCTGGAGAGCGGCGTCCACTTCGGTCACCAGACCCGTCGCTGGAACCCGAAGATGAAGCGCTTCATCTTCACCGAGCGCAACGGCATCTACATCATCGACCTGCTCCAGTCGCTGTCGTACATCGACCGCGCCTACGAGTTCGTCAAGGAGACCGTCGCGCACGGCGGCTCCATCATGTTCGTCGGTACGAAGAAGCAGGCCCAGGAGGCCATCGCCGAGCAGGCGACGCGTGTCGGCATGCCGTACGTCAACCAGCGTTGGCTCGGTGGCATGCTCACCAACTTCTCCACCGTCTACAAGCGTCTGCAGCGCCTCAAGGAGCTCGAGCAGATCGACTTCGAGGACGTCGCCGCCTCGGGTCTCACCAAGAAGGAGCTCCTGGTCCTCTCGCGCGAGAAGGCCAAGCTGGAGAAGACCCTCGGTGGTATCCGCGAGATGCAGAAGGTGCCCAGCGCCGTCTGGATCGTCGACACCAAGAAGGAGCACATCGCCGTCGGTGAGGCGCGCAAGCTCCACATCCCGGTCGTCGCGATCCTCGACACCAACTGCGACCCCGACGAGGTCGACTACAAGATCCCGGGCAACGACGACGCGATCCGCTCCGTCACCCTGCTCACCCGCGTGATCGCCGACGCCGTCGCCGAGGGCCTCATCGCCCGTTCCGGCGCCGCGACCGGCGACTCGAAGCCGGGCGAGAAGGCCGCGGGCGAGCCGCTCGCCGAGTGGGAGCGCGACCTGCTCGAGGGTGAGAAGAAGGCCGACGAGACCGTCGAGGCCGCCGAGGGCGAGAAGCCGGCCGAGGCCGCTGCCGAGGCTCCGGCCGCGGACGCCGAGGCTGCTCCGGCCGCTGAGGCCGAGGCTCCGGCCGCCGAGGCCGAGCAGGCCTGATCCACGGCCCGGCCTTCACCGGCCGGGCTGGTTCGGACGGAACGGACGTCGACGGCGGGGGCCCACGAAGCCCCCGCCGTCCACCCGTAGATCTTTCAGACTTCGAGAGAGAAACTCAGACTCATGGCGAACTACACCGCCGCTGACGTCAAGAAGCTCCGTGAGCTCACCGGCGCCGGCATGATGGACTGCAAGAAGGCGCTCGACGAGGCCGACGGCAATGTCGACAAGGCCGTCGAGGCCCTGCGCATCAAGGGCCAGAAGGGCGTCGCCAAGCGCGAGGGCCGCTCTGCCGAGAACGGCGCCGTGGTCTCCCTCATCGCCGACGACAACACCTCCGGTGTCCTCGTCGAGCTGAAGTGCGAGACGGACTTCGTCGCCAAGGGTGACAAGTTCCAGGCCGTCGCCAACAAGCTCGCCGAGCACGTCGCCGCCACCTCCCCGGCCGACCTGGAGGCGCTGCTCGCCTCCGAGATCGAGCCCGGCAAGACCGTGCAGGCGTTCGTCGACGAGGCCAACGCCAACCTCGGCGAGAAGATCGTCCTCGACCGCTTCGCGCAGTACGCCGACGGCTACGTCACGGCCTACATGCACCGCACCATGCCCGACCTGCCCCCGCAGATCGGTGTCCTCGTCGAGTTCGACAAGGCGACCGACGACATCGCGGCGATCGCCAAGGGGGTCGCGCAGCACATCGCCGCCTTCGCGCCGAAGTACCTCACCCGTGAGGACGTTCCGGCCGAGGTCGTCGAGACCGAGCGTCGCGTCGCCGAGGAGACCACCCGCGCCGAGGGCAAGCCCGAGGCCGCGCTCCCGAAGATCGTCGAGGGTCGCGTCAACGGCTTCTTCAAGGACGCCACGCTGCTCGGCCAGCCGTACGCGCTCGACAACAAGAAGTCCGTCCAGCAGATCCTGGACGAGGCCGGCGTCACCCTGAAGCGCTTCACGCGCATCAAGGTCGGCATCTGAGTCCGTACGCAACGGACACCGGACCCCGGTAGGGTCTGAAGCAGTTGTCCGCGTTCGCGTAGGACGACCGCAGATCTGACGAGGAGGCCATTGCCGTAGGGGAAACCGCAAGGACCCAAGGCAATGGCCTTCTTCGTATGTGCACGAGGAGATCTCCATGAATCAGGGCGCCGCACAGGGCGACGACAACCACGGCAAAAAGGCCGGCCGCTTCATGCTGAAGCTGTCCGGTGAGGCATTCGCCGGCGGCGGCGGGCTCGGCGTCGACCCCGACGTCGTGCACAAGATCGCACGCGAGATCGCCGCGGTCGTTCGCGACGGCGCGGAGATCGCGATCGTGATCGGCGGCGGGAACTTCTTCCGCGGCGCGGAGCTGCAGGTGCGCGGTATGGACCGGGCGCGCTCCGACTACATGGGCATGCTCGGCACGGTCATGAACTGCCTCGCCCTCCAGGACTTCCTGGAGAAGGAGGGCATCGACTCCCGCGTCCAGACCGCCATCACCATGGGTCAGGTCGCGGAGCCGTACATCCCGCTGCGCGCCGTACGCCACCTGGAGAAGGGCCGCGTCGTCATCTTCGGCGCCGGTATGGGCATGCCCTACTTCTCCACCGACACCACGGCCGCCCAGCGCGCCCTGGAGATCGACGCCGAAGCCCTGCTCATGGGCAAGAACGGCGTGGACGGGGTCTACGACTCCGACCCGAAGGCCAACCCCGACGCGGTCAAGTTCGACGCACTGGAGTACGGCGAGGTGCTCTCGCGCGACCTGAAGGTCGCCGACGCCACCGCCATCACCCTGTGCCGGGACAACAACCTCCCGATCCTCGTCTTCGAACTGCTCGCCGAGGGCAATATCGCGCGCGCGGTGAAGGGTGAGAAGATCGGCACTCTCGTGAGCGACCAGGGCACCCGGGCCTGAGCCTCGGCTCGAACCGGGTACCGCCCCGCGAGGGGATGGACAGAGCCCTGCCGGTCGTACACCGTGCAGGACAAGACGCGACGACACGCAGGAGCAACTGGTGATCGAAGAGACCCTCCTCGAGGCCGAGGAGAAGATGGAGAAGGCCGTCGTGGTCGCCAAGGAGGACTTCGCCGCGATCCGCACCGGCCGTGCGCACCCGGCGATGTTCAACAAGATCGTGGCGGACTACTACGGTGCCATCACGCCCATCAACCAGCTGGCGTCCTTCTCGGTGCCCGAGCCGCGCATGGCCGTGGTGACCCCGTTCGACAAGAGCGCGCTGCGCAACATCGAGCAGGCGATCCGCGACTCCGACCTCGGCGTCAACCCGAGCAACGACGGCAACATCATCCGTGTGGTGTTCCCCGAGCTGACCGAGGAGCGCCGCCGGGAGTACATCAAGGTCGCCAAGAGCAAGGCCGAGGACTCCAAGATCTCGATCCGCTCCGTCCGCCGCAAGGCGAAGGAGACCATCGACAAGCTGGTCAAGGACGGCGAGGTGGGCGAGGACGAGGGCCGCCGCGGCGAGAAGGAGCTCGACGACACCACCGCGAAGTACGTCGCGCAGGTGGACGAGCTGCTCAAGCACAAGGAAGCCGAGCTGCTCGAGGTCTGATGAACGACTCTTCCTGGGGGGCCCCGGCCGGTTCCGGCTACCGGGAGCCCCACCAGGGGCCTGCCCCGGCGGGTCCCGCATACGATGGGCGGCAGGCGGCGCAGACTCGGCCCATGCCCATCGTGCCCGACGTCCCCGCCGGCGACCACCAGGACGACCACGATCGGGGGGCCGCTCACCGGAGCGGTCCCCCGTTCGGTGCCGAGACGCCGAACGAGCACCCGCAGGAGCCCATGTCCAGCCCGTCCCAGCCCGCCACCCCGAAGAAGAAGACCGCGGGGCGCGATCTGGGCGCGGCCATAGGAGTCGGGCTCGGGCTCGGCGCCGTCATCATCGCGTCGCTGTTCATCTGGAAGGCCGCGTTCGTCGGCGTGATAGCGGTCGCCGTGGTGGTCGGCCTGTGGGAGCTCACCTCCCGCCTCCAGGAACGCAAGGGCATCAAGGCGCCGCTGGTGCCGCTCGCGGTCGGCGGCACTGCGATGGTCGTCGCCGGTTATGTCCGCGGCGCGGAGGGTGCCTGGGTCGCCATGGCGCTGACCGCTCTGGCGGTGCTGGTGTGGCGCATGACCGAGCCGCCCGAGGGCTATCTGAAGGACGTCACGGCGGGCGTCTTCGCCGCGTTCTACGTACCGTTCCTGGCGACGTTCGTGGCGCTGATGCTCACCGCCGACGACGGACCGCAGCGGGTGCTGATGTTCCTGGTGCTGACCGTGGTCAGCGACACCGGCGCGTACGCGATCGGCTGGCGTTTCGGGAAGCACAAGCTGGCACCCCGCATCAGCCCCGGAAAGACCCGTGAGGGACTGCTCGGGGCGGTGGCCTTCGCGATGGGGGCCGGCGCGCTGTGCATGCAGTTCCTCATCGAGGACGGCACGTGGTGGCAGGGGCTCGTCCTCGGCCTGGCGGTGGCGGCGAGCGCGACGCTCGGTGACCTCGGCGAGTCGATGATCAAGCGGGACCTGGGCATCAAGGACATGGGCACGCTGCTGCCGGGGCACGGCGGCATCATGGACCGGCTGGACTCGCTGCTGCCGACGGCTCCGGTGGTCTGGCTGCTGCTCGTGATCTTCGTCGGTACGACCTGACCCGCGGTTTCTTACGGGGAAGGGCCCGCCGTCCCAAGGACGGCGGGCCCTTCCCCGTCATCGTCGGCGCAGCAGGCGTCCGCGCAGCGCGGCCCGTGCCGCGTTGGCGCCCGGTGCGCCGTGGACCCCGCCGCCCGGGTGGGCCGAGGCGGACGCCAGATACAGGCCCCTGACCGGCGTCTCCGGGCGCCCGGTGCCCGGGGTGGGGCGGAAGACGAGCTGCTGGTGCAGGGAGGCCGTACCGCCGTTGATGGCACCCCGACGCAGATTCGCGTCCATCGACTCCAGCGTCGGCGGGGCCAGGACGCGCCGCGCCCGGATCCGGTCACGGAAGCCGGGGGCGTACCGCTCCACCTGCGCCTCCACGCGGTACGCCATCGCCTCCATCTCCCGGGTGTTCCAGACTCCGGTGATCCCGTCGGGTCCCGCGTCGCCCCGGATGTGCTGCGGGAGGTGCGTGTACGCCCACGCCGACTCGGTCCCGGCCGGTGACCGCCCCGGATCCGCCGTGGTCATCTGGCCGAAGAGCGCGAACGGCTCGTCCGGGACGAGCCCCATGGAGATCTGGGCGGCGAACCGGGTCAGCCCGTCCACCCCGTCGGCCAGGTGCACGGTTCCGGCCGTCGCCGCCGCGGGCGCCGTCCACGGCACGGGCGCGTCGAGCGCCCAGTCGACCTTGAAGGTGGCGAAGTCCCACTGGAAGCGCCGGATGTCGCGCAGCAGCCGGTCGGGCAGATGCGCCGGGTCGACCAGCCGCCCGAAGAGGGCGGGCGCCGACACATCGGCGAGCACGGCCCGCCGCGCGGGCACCTCCTCACCGGCCGCCGTACGGGCCGCCACCGCCCTGCCCTCCCGTACGACGACCGACACCACCCGCTCCCCGCACCGAACCGCACCCCCGAGCCCGGACAGGCGGCGGACCAGCGCGGCGGTCAGCGCCCCGGCGCCGCCCACCGGCACCGGGAAGCCGTGGCTCTGGCCGAGCATCGACATCAGCCAGCCGAACCCTCCGCTGCCCGCCGCCTCCGGAGCCAGATCGGCGTGCAGCGCGTTGCCCGCGAGGAGCAGCCGGCCCGCCTCCCCGCCGAACTCCTCCTCGCCCAGCCGGCGGACCGGCAGCGACAGGTTCCTGGCCAGTCGCAGCGCGGACGGCGGGCTCATCCGGGTCGCGAGGCGCAGCGTGGCCAGGACGGGCGGGAACGGGGTGAACAGGGCGCGCCTGATGTCCGCGCCCAGCCGGTCCCACACCGCGTACATGCTCCGCCAGGCGTCGCCGTCGCCGTCGGCGAACGCCTCAAGCCCCGTCGCCGTGTCCTCGACGTCCCGCGCGAGCACCGCGCAGCGGCCGTCGCGCAGCGGATGCGCGAGCACCCGTGGGGCGTGGCTCCAGCGCAGGCCGTGGCGCGCCAGGTCGAGGCGGGCCAGTACGGGGGAGGCGGCGGCCAGCGGATAGAAGGCGCTGAACAGATCGTGGACGTAGTCGGGGTGGACGCCCCGGTCGCTGCGCACCGCGCCGCCCGGCTCGGGCTGTTCCTCCAGGACCTCCACGCTCCACCCGGCGTCCGCGAGGAGGTTGGCGGCGACGAGACCGTTGGGGCCGGCCCCGATCACCACGGCGTCGGGCACCGGTCACACCGCCCGCGGCGGCGGGGCGGCCGCCGCGTCACCCGCCCGTGCGCCGGAGGCGGCGCCGTCGCCCGGCTCGTTCTCGACGGTTCTGGCCAGCCGCGAGAGCATGTCCCGGTGGCGCAGTTGCATCAGCGCGTCCGACAGCGTGTTGTGCCAGCGTCCGCCCAGTCCGCGCAGCGGATGCTCGTCACAGATGACCAGGCACTCCTCGCCCCACGGGCGGACTTCGAGCGCGACCCGGGCGGTTCCGATGCCCTTGGCGACAGCCTCCAGCTCCAGGAGGGTCCCGGGCTCGCAGCGGCGCACGATCGTCTCGCCGCTGCCCGACCACGGGCCGAACCGGACCGTGTACCGCAGCCGGGAGCCCACCCGCGGCCAGTCGCCGTCCAGGGGATCCGACTCCGAGGTGCCCACCACCCACTCGCTGTAGCGCGACGGGTCCGCGAGGACCGCCCAGACGGCCTCCGGGCTCCGGCGGATCAGCTGGTGTCGTACGGCCATGGGGTCCTCCCGGGTGAGAAGTCGGTCGTCGAGCGAGCGGGTTCCCGCTCCCGCGCGGAACATCCCCCACCTGCCTACCGTGGACCCATGGGCGGAGGTTCACCACTGCGGGGCCGTACGGCCGTCGTGACGGGCGCGGCGCGCGGCGTGGGGGAGCGGGTGGCCCTGGCTCTCGCCCGGCGCGGCGCGCGCGTCGCCCTCCTCGGGCACGAGGAGGCGGAACTGGCCCGGGTGGCGGCCCGCTGCCGCGAGGCGGGCGGCGCCGCCCACCACTGGCGGGCCGACGTGACCGACGAGCGGCGGATGGCGGCCGTGGCGGAGGAGGTCGAGCGGCGGCTCGGGCCCGCGTCCGTCGTCGTCGCCAACGCGGGGATCGCGGCCGGCGGCCCGTTCGACCGGACAGCCCCCGACACCTGGCGGCGGATCGTCGAGGTCAACCTCATCGGCAGCGCCGTCACGGCGCGCGTCTTCCTGCCCGCCCTGTCGGCGACCCACGGCTACTACCTGCAGATCTCCTCGCTCGCGGCGATCACGCCGTCGCCGATGATGACGGCGTACGCCGCGTCGAAGGCCGGCGTGGAGGCGTTCACCCACTCCCTGGGCGCGGAGGTCGCGCACCGCGGCGTGGCGGTAGGCGTGGCCCGGCTCCTCTGGCACGACACCGGCATGATCCGGGCGGCCGACGACCACCGGGTGATGCGCGAGCTGCGGCACCGGCTGCCGTGGCCCGCCTCCCGTGTCCACCGCCTCGACCGGGTCGGCGAGCGGCTGGCCCGGGGCATCGAGCGCCGCAGCGCCGTCGTGAGCCTGCCGCCCTGGCTGCGCCTCGTCCCGGCGGCCGGCCCGCTGCTGCCCGCACTGGTCACCCTCCGCGCCCGACGCGTCCTGTCCCGCCTCGACGAGGACGCCCTCGCCCCCACCGGCTTCCTCGGCCCGGGCGGCATCGCGGACCGGACCCGCCCGCGGTAGGGCCAGGTCGGGGGCGTCCTGACCGGCTCGTACGCGGTTCGCGCCCCGACGGCCCCGACGGCCCCGACGGCCCCGACGGCCCCGACGGCCCCGACGGCCCCGACGGCCCCGACGGCCCCGACGGCCCCGACGGCCCCGACGGCCCCGGCG
>NZ_JBIWIU010000012.1:0-14352 GCF_044764755.1 Streptomyces sp. NPDC093600 | reverse complement strand
GTACGCCGCCCACCGTCCCCGCCCTCACCGCCCGCCGGATCACCCGCCCGTTCCGTGCCCCGGGCCACCGGTGCGCGTCTGCGACACTGGTAGGACCATGCCCAAGCCCGGAGAACTCACTTTCGTCGCGCCCCGCGGAGCCAAGAAGCCGCCGCGGCACCTCGCCGACCTCACGCCCGCCGAGCGCAAGGAAGCCGTCGCCGCGATCGGCGAGAAGCCGTTCCGCGCCAAGCAGCTGTCCACGCACTACTTCGCGCGGTACGCCCACGACCCCGCCGAGTGGACCGACATCCCCGCCGCCTCCCGCGAGAAGCTGCAGGGCGAGCTGCTGCCCGACCTGATGTCCGTCGTCCGGCACATCTCGTGCGACGACGACACCACCCGTAAGACCCTGTGGCGGCTGCACGACGGCACCCTCGTCGAGTCCGTCCTCATGCGGTACCCCGACCGGGTCACCATGTGTATCTCCTCGCAGGCCGGCTGCGGGATGAACTGCCCCTTCTGCGCCACCGGGCAGGCCGGGCTCGACCGGAACCTGTCGACCGCCGAGATCGTGCACCAGATCGTCGACGGGATGCGGGCGCTGCGCGACGGCGAGGTGCCGGGAGGGCCCGCGCGGCTCAGCAACATCGTCTTCATGGGCATGGGTGAGCCGCTCGCCAACTACAAGCGGGTCGTCGGCGCGATCCGTCGGCTGACCGATCCCGAGCCCGACGGGCTGGGGCTCTCGCAGCGCGGGATCACCGTCTCCACCGTCGGCCTCGTGCCCGCGATGCTCCGCTTCGCCGACGAGGGCTTCAAGTGCCGGCTCGCCGTCTCGCTGCACGCCCCCGACGACGAGCTGCGCGACACCCTCGTGCCCGTCAACACCCGCTGGAAGGTGCGCGAGGTCCTCGACGCCGCCTGGGAGTACGCCGAGAAGTCCGGCCGCCGGATCTCCATCGAGTACGCCCTCATCCGGGACATCAACGACCAGGCATGGCGAGGCGACCTGCTCGGACGGCTCCTCAGGGGCAAGCGGGTGCACGTCAACCTCATCCCGCTGAACCCGACCCCCGGGTCCAAGTGGACCGCCTCCCGTCCCGAGGACGAGAAGGCGTTCGTCGAGGCCATCGCCGCCCACGGCGTGCCGGTGACCGTACGCGACACCCGCGGTCAGGAGATCGACGGCGCCTGTGGACAGCTCGCCGCCACCGAACGCTGACCTTGTAGTCTGAGCTCGAACACATCTCCATATTCCGACAGGGGAGCGCCACAGCGCTGAGAGTGCGGTCACCGTAGGACCGCAGACCCTCTGAACCTCGCCCAGGTCATTCTGGGTAGGAAGTTCGGTCGTTACTCGAGCTGTTGCGCCCTGCCCACCCTCGGGTGGGCAGGGCCGCGTCTCTTCCTGGACACACCCAGGAGGAATCTCAGTGAGCACCAAGAAGATCGCCGCGGGCGCGCTCGTCGCCGCGCTGGGCGTCACCACGCTCGCCGCCTGCGGCGGCTCCGGCGACCAGGGCGACAGCCGTGCGCCCAAGACCGTGACCCTCGTGAGTCACGACTCCTTCAACGCCTCCAAGGAGGTGCTGGCCGAGTTCACGCGCAAGACCGGTCTCACGGTCAAGGTCCTCAAGAGCGGCGACGCCGGCGAGGCCGTCAACAAGGAGATCCTGACCAAGGGCTCCCCGCAGGGCGACGTCTTCTTCGGCGTCGACAACACCCTCCTCTCCCGCGCGCTCGACAACGGCATCTTCGTCCCGTACGAGGCGAAGGGCCTCGATCGGGTCCCCGCCGGACTCCGGATCGACAAGGAGCACCGCGTCACCCCGGTCGACACCGGCGACATCTGCGTCAACTACGACAAGAAGTACTTCGCCGACAAGAAGCTCGCGCCCCCGCAGACCTTCGACGACCTGGCCGAGCCCGCGTACAAGGACCTGCTCGTCGTCGAGAACCCCGAGCGCTCCTCCCCGGGCCTCGGCTTCCTCCTCGGCACCGCCGCCCGGTACGGCGACGGGGGCTGGCAGGACTACTGGAAGAAGCTCAAGGCCAACGGCGTGAAGACCGTCGACAGCTGGGAGATCGCCTACAACCAGGAGTTCTCCGGCTCCGCGGGCGGCAAGAAGGCCAAGGGCGACCGTCCGCTGGTCGTGTCGTACGCCTCCAGCCCGCCGGTCGAGGTCCTCTACTCCGAGCCCCAGCCGAAGACCGCCCCCACGGGCGTCTCCACGGGCACCTGCTTCCGGCAGACCGAGTTCGCCGGACTGCTCGACGGGGCGAAGAACCCCGAGGGCGGCAAGCTGCTGATCGACTTCCTGATCTCCAAGGAGTTCCAGGAGGACATGCCGCTGCAGATGTTCGTCAACCCCGCCGCCAGCGACGCGACGCTGCCCGAGCTCTTCACCCAGCACGGCGTCGTGATCGACGAGCCGCACACGATGGCGCCCGAGAAGATCGCCCAGAAGCGTGACCAGTGGATCCGGTCGTGGTCCTCGCTCGTACTGAAGTGACCTGAAGTGACCAGGACGCCCCCGGGAAGCGCGGCGCGGCTCGGCCTCATGGCCGTGCCCGTCGCCTTCTTCGGCCTCTTCTTCGCCTGGCCCGTCGCCTCGATCGTCGAGCGCGGGCTCCGGGCGGACGGGACATGGCGGTTCGGCCGGATCGGCGAGACGCTGACCCGGCCGGAGATCCTCGACGTCCTCTGGTTCACGCTGTGGCAGGCGCTCGCCTCCACCGCGCTGACCCTGCTGATCGCGCTGCCCGGCGCGTACGTCTTCGCCCGTCTCGACTTCCCCGGCAAGGCGCTGCTGCGCGCCGTCGTCACCGTCCCCTTCGTCCTGCCCACCGTCATGGTCGGCACGGCGTTCCTGGCGCTCGTCGGCCGCGGCGGGCTCCTCGACGAGCTGTGGGGCGTCCGCCTGGACACCACCGTATGGGCGATCCTCCTCGCCCATGTCTTCTTCAACTACGCCGTCGTCGTCCGGACCGTCGGCGGCCTGTGGGCCCAGCTCGACCCCCGCCAGGAGGAGGCCGCCCGGGTCCTCGGCGCCTCCCGGTGGACCGCCTGGCGGACCGTGACCCTCCCCGCGCTCGCCCCGTCGGTCGCCGCGGCCGCGCTGATGGTGTTCCTCTTCACCGCGAGCTCCTTCGCCGTCGTCCAGATCCTCGGCGGGCCGGCGTACTCGACTCTGGAGACGGAGATCTACCGCCAGACGGTCGACCGCTTCGACCTCACCACGGCCGCCGTCCTCACGATGACGCAGTTCGCCGCCGTCGGCGCGATCCTCGCCGTGCACGCCTGGACGGTACGCAGACGGGAGACGGCGCTGCGGCTCGTCCCGCCCGAGCGGACCGCCCACCGGCCGCAGGGCGCCGGCCAGTGGACCCTCTTCGGGGGCGTGCTGCTCACGATCGCCCTCATGATCGTCCTGCCGCTCGGCGTCCTCGTCGAGCGGTCCTTCGACACCCCGCGCGGGTACGGGCTCGACTACTACCACGCCCTGCGGTCCGTCGACGCCTCCGGTACCTTCCTCGTACCGATGGCCGAGACCATCGTGAACTCGCTCCAGTACGCCCTGGTCGCCACCGCGATCGCCGTCGCCGTCGGCGGACTCGCCGCGGCGGCCCTGACCCGGCGGGCGGGGCGGTTCGTACGCGGCTTCGACGCGCTCCTCATGCTGCCGCTCGGGGTCTCCGCCGTCACCGTCGGCTTCGGGTTCCTGATCACCCTGGACGAGCCGCCGCTCGACCTGCGGGCCAGCTGGATCCTCGTACCGCTCGCCCAGGCGTTGGTCGGCGTCCCCTTCGTCGTACGCACGATGCTGCCCGTGCTGCGGGCGGTGGACGAACGGCTGCGGGAGGCGGCGGCCGTCCTCGGCGCCTCACCGCTGCGGGCCTGGCGCGAGGTCGACCTGCCGCTCGTACGCAGGGCGCTGCTCATCGCCGCCGGATTCGCCTTCGCCGTCTCCCTCGGCGAGTTCGGCGCGACCGTCTTCATCGCCCGGCCCGACAACCCGACGCTGCCGGTCGCCGTGGCGCGGCTGCTCGCCCGCCCCGGCGAACTCAACTACGGCCAGGCCATGGCCCTTTCGACGATCCTGATGGTGGTGTGCGCGGTGTCCCTGCTGCTCCTCGAACGACTGCGCACCGACCGGGCCTCCGGGGAGTTCTGATGCTGACGCTCAAGGACGCGACCGTACGGTTCGGGGAGCGGGCCGTGCTCGACTCGGTGGACCTGGAGGTCGCCGAGCACGAGATCGTCTGTGTGCTCGGGCCGAGCGGCAGCGGGAAGTCCACGCTGCTGCGGGCCGTCGCCGGTCTGCAGACGCTGGACAGCGGCCGGGTGCTGCTCGCCGGCGCCGACCAGGCGGGCGTGCCGGTGCACCGGCGCGGTGTCGGCCTGATGTTCCAGGACCATCAGCTCTTCCCGCAGCGGGACGTGGCCGGAAACGTCGCCTTCGGGCTGCGGATGCACGGCCTCGGCAGGGCCGAACAGGTCGTACGGGCGGGGGAGTTGCTCGACCTCGTCGGGCTTCCCGGGGCCGGGCGGCGGGCCGTCGCCTCGCTCTCGGGCGGCGAGCAGCAGCGCGTCGCGCTGGCCCGGGCGCTCGCCCCGCGGCCCCGGCTGCTGATGCTGGACGAGCCGCTCGGCCAGCTCGACCGAGGGCTGCGGGAACGGCTCGTCGTCGAACTGCGGCACCTCTTCGGGCAGTTGGGTACGACGGTGCTGGCCGTCACCCACGACCAGGGCGAGGCGTTCGCGCTCGCCGACCGGGTCGTGGTGATGCGGGACGGCCGGATCGCCCAGACCGGGACACCGCTGGAGGTCTGGCAGCGACCGGCCTCGGAGTTCGTGGCCCGCTTCCTCGGCTTCGACAACGTCGTGGCCGCGACGGTGAGCGGCGGCGCCGCCGACACGGTCTGGGGCAAGATCCCCGTCCCGGACGGGACGGCGGAGGGCGCGGCCAAGATCCTGGTCCGTGCGGCCGGCGTACGCCTCGGGGCGCCGGCGGAGGGCCTGCCCTGCACGGTCGACGCCCGTACCTTCCGCGGCAGCCACGTCGCCGTCCTCCTCCGCCCGGCCGACGGCGGCCCGGTCCTGGAGGCCGAGTGCACCCTCCAGGAGGCGCCGGAGGAGGGCGCGACGGTGGGGGTGACGTTCGCCGCCGGCGAGGTCGTGGTGCTGGCGGGCGAACGGGGCTGACCCGCGAGCGGGCGCGGACGGGGCGCGACCGGCGGAGGCGTACGGGGCGGGGTCAGGGGACGCGTACGGGCTCGGGTGCGGGCTCCGGTGCGGGCTCCCGTGGAGGCGCCGCCGACGCCGGGTCGCCCTCCGGGGCGCCGAACCAGGCCACCGCCACCGCGCCCGCGACCGCGAGGACGAAGCCGGTCACCGCGAGCCAGGCGAAACCGGGGCGCGAGGCGTCGCCCAGCCACCACACGCCGATCATCCCCGGGAGCACGGTCTCACCGACCACCAGCGCCGCCGTCGCCCCGTTCACCGACCCGATCTGGAGCGCGACCGTGTGCAGATACATACCGCCGATCCCGGCCACGAGGATCGCGTACAGCGCCGGGTCCGTGAGCAGCGCTCCCAGGTCGAACGGGTCGACACCGTTCAGGACCCGGACCCCGACCCCGAGCGCGCCGAAGCCCAGACCGGACAGCAGACCCGCCAGGATCGCCGCGCTCGCCCCCAGGAACCGTACGACGACCGTCCCGCCCACCATCAGCGCAACCGAGACGGCCAGCAGCCACCAGTGCGTGGCGATCGGGGTGTGCCCGCTGCCCTCCGGGCCGGCCGCGCTCGCCAGCAGTACCAGGGCCGAGCAGACCACGCCGATCGAGGTCCACTCCGCACGGGTCAGCCGGATGCCGAGCAGCTTGACGCTCAGGACGGCCGTGATGACGAGGTTGGCGCTGATCACCGTCTGGGAGAGGAACAGCGGAAGCAGCCGGGCGGCGAGCGCCCCCAGCCCGAAGCCGACGAAGTCCAGGATCGTGCCGACGACGAACTCCCAGGTCATCGCCGCCTTCGCGGTGGATTGCAGGCTCGGCCCGCCGCGCCCGGTGACCTGCCCTGCCGCCTGCGCCGCCGCCTCTCGGCGGGCGGACTTGCGGGAGCCGACGGCCTGGAGCACCGAGCCGGTGCCGTAGCAGATCGAGGCGGCGACGGCGGTCAGCAGTCCTATGAGCACGTGGGGGGCTCCGTTCGCGTACAAGAAGGGGGTCGTTCTCGGTTGGTTCCGGCTGTCAGACGTGGGATCGGGCGCCGAAGTTGCCTCGCGCGGCCACCGGCGTTGATCAACTGGCCTACGCTGCTGCGCGTGGACGGAATAGACGTGGGCAACGGAGTGGTCGGCGCCATCCTGGGGGTCGTGTTCGCCACCCTGTTCCAGCAGTGGACGCAGGACGTGTGGTTCAGGATCAGACGCCGGTCGGCGGGCGTGGTCCGCAGCCTCACCTTCCGGGAGCGGCAGGGGCGGGCCTGGTCGACGTTCTCCCTGGGCCCCCTGCACACCTCCGCCCTGATCGTCGAGGGCGACGGGGACCGTGCCATCGCGCCCGAGTCGATCCACGTCCAGGTCCTCGAAGGGGAGATCGCCCTGCCGGAGGAGATGGCGGGCTGGCGCGACGAGATCGAGGCGGAGGAGGCCCGGGCGAGCGCCGCGGGCGAGCGGGCACCGGTGTGGAACGGCCCGCGTTACGCCGTGGAGAGCCTGGAGGTCTCCCGTACCGCCCTCGACGAGCGGTCCGAGGTCCATCTGAGGCTGCGGCCCACCGACTACTACACCTTCCTCGCGGCCCAGCAGCTCGACCGCCGGCTGCCGGACGGTTCCACACCCCGGTCCCGCTACCTCGACCCCGAGGAGCCGCTCACCGCCCCGGCCTTCCTGCAGTGCAGCTTCGGTGTCAACATCGCCGTGGTCACCTCCGACCACCTGCTGGTCGTGAGCCGGCGCAGCAACCGGGTGCGTATGGCACCGGGCGTGTGGAACTCCTCCGTCAACGAAGGTCTCTCCCGGCACATCGACTCGGCCGGCCGCAACGCCCCCGACCTGTACGCCGTCGCCCGGCGCGGCATGCGCGAGGAGATGTCACTGGAGCCGCACGAGTACACGCTCTCGCTCCTCGCCTTCGTCCTCGACGTCGACAAGCGCCACTGGAGCGCCCACTTCTACGCCAGGCTCGGCGACATGACGGGTGATCAGCTCCAGTCCCGGTTGGGCAGGGGCGTCGCCGACCGGTGGGAGCACCAGAGCATCGAGTACGTCCCCTTCCGCTCCGCCGACGTGGCCCGCTATCTGCTGCGGCCCGACCGGATCCACCGCTGGGCGCCGTCGGCCCCGGCGCTGTTCCACCTCGCGCTCGTGCATGTGCACGGCCGCGCCTCGGTGGAGCGGGCCGAGGCGCAGGCCGTCCGCAGGCTGTAGCGGTTGCTAGACCGCCTCCGCCAGGCGGCGCAGGGCGGCCGGGGCCTCGTCGATCGAGTCGACCAGGGCGATGCGGGCCGCCATCGGACGGCCCGACGCCAGGGCGCGCAGCAGCGGCCAGGCGGGCAGCCGCTCCGTCCAGTGGGTCCGGTCGACCAGGACCATGGGGGTGGGCTCGCCCCGGGACTCGTAGTAGTTCGGCGTGGAGTTGTCGAAGATCTCCTGCACCGTCCCGGCCGCTCCCGGGAGGAACACCACCCCGCCGTCGCAGCGGGCGAGCAGACCGTCCTCGCGGGTGGCGTTGGCGAAGTACTTGGCGATGTGCCCGGCGAACGGGTTGGGCGGCTCGTGGCCGTAGAACCAGGTCGGAATGCCGACCGAGTCGCCGCCCTCGGGCCAGCGGGCCCGCACCTCGAACGCGGCGCGCGCCCACTCGGTGACGGACGGGGCGAACGACGGTGCCTTGGCGAGGAGTTCGAGCGCCTCGTCCAGGACGGCGTCGGCGAGCGGGGCGGTGTACGCGCCCAGGTTCGCGGCCTCCATCGCGCCCGGGCCGCCGCCCGTCGCCACGGTGAGACCGGTGCGGGCCAGCGACCGCCCCAGGCGGGCGGCACCGGCGTAGGCGTCGGTGCCCCGGGCCATGGCGTGGCCGCCCATGACGCCCACGACCCGGCTGCCGGCGAGGAGTTCGTCGAGCGCGTCGGAGATCGCGTCGTCGTGGATGGCCCGGAGCATCGACGCGAAGATGTCGCCGTCGGCCTTCGTGCGCTGGAACCAGGCGTACGCGAGGGCGTCGGGGGTCGCCTCGTATCCCTCCTCCCGCACCCCGGCGAAGAGGTCCTCGGGGGAGTAGAGCAGGGCGCGGTACGGGTCGAACGGAAGGTCCGGTACGGGAGGGAAGACGAGGGCCCCGTCGCCGCGGACCTTGGCCGCGGCCTCGGGCTGCATCTCGCAGCCGAGGAAGACGGCGCCGGTGGTCGCGACGGACAGCAGCGCGAAGGTGTGGTCGGTCAGGTCGAGCGACTGGATCCGGTGGCCGACGAGGGAGCCGCGGGCGACGGCCGCGGCGAATTCCCGGTGGTTGTGGATCTCGCGGTCGTGAGGGCGGGCCATGCGCCCACGATAGGCCCCGGGCGGACGGCGATGCTCAGCAGAGGCCCCGGCGCCCGGCCCCGGCCCGACCCCGCGCCGTGGCCCACGGCCCCAGCCCCCCCGCTACCGGAGCGGCACCGCCGCCAGTGAGGCCACCAGCCAGGTCACGGGGACGAAAACCGCGAGCAGGGCCCCCGCGCGGAGCAGGGCCGCCGTGCGCAGGACCGTGGGCGGGGCGCCGAGGCGCAGGAGGGCCGCGGTCGTGTGCTCCCGGGACTGCTTGGACTCGAGCGCCGTCGTCAGCAGTGTCGCCGTCGTGCAGGCCATCACCAGCGCCGCGCCGAGACCGGTCAGCGGACCGAAGCCGGCCGTTCCCGTGTCGTACAGCGTCGCCGCCGCGAGGCCGCCGGACGCCACCGCGCACACCACGCCGAGCGGGCGTCCGATCCGGCGGGACTCGTCCATCAGGACCCGGCCGGCGAGCAGCCGGGTCGCGCCCGGGCGGACGGCCTGGAGGAGGCGGCCGCACCAGTGGGCGATGCCGGGGCCCGCCATCGCCAGGCCCAGCGCCGTGAGGATCCAGCCGACGAGCACGCCCGCCGGGCTGCCCTCGAAGCGGCCCGGCAGGGGGAGCGCCCCGCCCTCGCCGCCCTGTCCCGCGTACGTCTCCACCGCGAGGCCGACCGCGAGCAGCGCCACCCCCCACGGCAGCCCGGACGGCGCCGCCCTCTCGGCGCCCTCCGGGGTGACCCGCTTCCTCGGCCGCAGGGCGAGCGCGGCCGCCGTCGAGGCGACCACCGGCAGGATCGCGAGCAGGGTGAGCGCCGCGGCCAGCGGGATCGGCCGGCCGGCGGCGAGCAGATCGGCGGCCGCCCCGTCGAACGGCATCCCGGTGATGTCACCGCGCAGGTGCAGGAAGAACAGGAGCGCGACCATCGAGCCGAGCGTGCAGGACACCGCCGTGGACGCGGCGGCGATGGCCGTCAGCCGGGCGGGGCCCAGTCCGACCGCCGAGAGCCCCGGCCGCGGCCGCGTACTGGGGTCCGTACGCGCCACCGCCACCGCGAACTGCACGGTGGCCGCCAGGGGGACCAGGCACCACAGCAGGCGCAGCGTCGAGGCGGCCGAGTCGGCGGGGTGGCCGACGGCGTACCCCAGCGTGCACAGCAGCAGGAACCCGACACCCGCGGCCGCCGCGGCGACGAGGAGCCGTCGCAGCAGGACGAGGGGGTGGGTTCCGCGGACTAGACGGAGAGCGAGCACGCGGTGACGCCCTCCGCCCCGGTCGTCGGTGCCACGGTGCTCACCCGGCGCCCGTCGAGCAGGGCGACCGTGCGGTCGGCGAGGGCGGCCACCTCGGTGTCGTGGGTGGCGAGCAGCACCGTGATCCGGTGCGAGCGGGCCGCGGCGGTCAGGGTGCGCAGCACCTGCGACCCGTCGGCGCTGTGCAGGGAGGCGGTCGGTTCGTCGGCGAACAGCACCGACGGGGTGGTGACCAGGGCGCGGGCGATGGCGATCCGCTGGCGCTGCGACTGGGTCAGGGCGTGCGGCCGCTTGCGCGCGCACATGCCGATGTCGAGTCGCTCCAGCCACTCCAGGGCGGAGGTCCTGGCCACCCGGTGCGAGACCCCGCGCAGCAGCAGCGGCAGTGCGGCGTTCTCCCAGGCGGTCAGCTCGGGGACGAGGCCGGGCTCGGGGTCGATCCAGCTGAAACGATCCCGCCGGAGCCGTTCGCGCTGGGCCTGGCCCATGGTGTGCACGGGGGTGCTGTTGAACCAGACCTCGCCCTGCTGGGCGACCGCCTGCCCCGACAGACAGTGCATGAGGGCCGTCTTGCCGCTGCCGCGCGGGCCGACGAGGGCGAGGATCTCTCCCTCGCGCACGCCGAGGGAGACGCCGCTGAGCACGGTCGTGCCGCCGAGGGCGTAGTGCAGGGAACGCGCCCAGAGCACGTCGTTGTCCGGTGGGGCCATCGCGTACACCTCGAAGTCGGATCGAAGTCGGATCTGATCTCTGGTCCCCCGTGTTCCCCCGTACGGGGGAACGAAAGGACGGGCCTTTGGGTCACTGGGCACCGTAAGGATTCAGATCCGCTTGTACGGACAGCACACGGCCCGGGCCGCCGCCATCCACTCGGATGGCGGCATGCCCGGGCCGGGGTCACGCCGTGAGGGCGGCGTGAGGTCGTACCGGTGTCAGCCGGACGGGATCAGAGCTTGGTCCACGCCTCGGTGAGCACCGAGCGCAGGATGCCTTCGATCTCGTCGAAGGTGCCCTGGTCGGCGATGAGCGGCGGGGCCAGCTGGATGACCGGGTCGCCGCGGTCGTCGGCACGGCAGTACAGGCCGTTGTCGAAGAGCGCCTTGGAGAGGTAGCCGTAGAGCACGCGCTCGGTCTCCTCGTCCGTGAAGGACTCCTTGGTGACCTTGTCCTTGACGAGCTCGATGCCGTAGAAGAAGCCGTTGCCGCGGACGTCGCCGACGATCGGGAGGTCGTGCAGCTTCTTCAGGGTGTCGAAGAAGTTGCCCTCCTGGTCGAGGACGTGCTGGTTCAGGCCTTCCTTGTCGAAGATGTCGAGGTTGGCGATGGCGACCGCCGACGACACCGGGTGGCCACCGAAGGTGTAGCCGTGCAGGAAGGTGTTGTCGCCCTTGTAGAACGGCTCCGCGAGGCGGTCCGAGATGATGCAGGCGCCGATCGGGGAGTAGCCCGAGGTCATGCCCTTGGCGCAGGTGATCATGTCCGGGACGTAGCCGAACTTGTCACAGGCGAACATCGTGCCGAGGCGGCCGAAGGCGCAGATCGTCTCGTCGGAGACGAGGAGCACGTCGTACTGGTCGCAGATCTCGCGGACCCGCTGGAAGTACCCGGGCGGCGGCGGGAAGCAGCCGCCGGCGTTCTGCACCGGCTCCAGGAAGACGGCCGCGACGGTCTCGGGGCCCTCGAAGAGGATCTGCTGCTCGATCTGGTCGGCGGCCCAGCGGCCGAAGGCCTCGGGGTCGTCGCCGTGGATCGGGGCGCGGTAGATGTTGGTGTTCGGCACCTTGTGCGCGCCGGGGACCAGCGGCTCGAAGGGGGCCTTGAGGGCGGGCAGGCCGGTGATCGACAGGGCGCCCTGCGGGGTGCCGTGGTAGGCGACCGCACGGGAGATGACCTTGTACTTGGTGTGCTTGCCCTGCAGCTTGAAGTACTGCTTGGCGAGCTTCCAGGCGGTCTCGACGGCCTCGCCGCCACCGGTGGTGAAGAAGACCTTGTTCAGGTCGCCCGGGGCGTAGTGGGCGAGCCGCTCGGCGAGCTCGACGGCCTTGGGGTGCGCGTACGACCACACGGGGAAGAACGCGAGCTCCTGGGCCTGCTTGTACGCGACCTCGGCCAGTTCCTGGCGGCCGTGGCCGGCGTTGACCACGAAGAGACCCGCGAGACCGTCGAGGTAGCGCTTGCCCTTGTCGTCGAAGATGTAGGTGCCCTCACCACGCACGATGGTGGGGACAGGCGAGTTCTCGTACGACGACATGCGGGTGAAGTGCATCCACAGGTGGTCGTAGGCGGTCTTGGAGAGGTCCTTGCTCACGGCTATCGGGTTCCCCACATATAGGTCTGCTTCTTGAGCTTGAGGTAGACGAAGCTCTCGGTGGAGCGCACGCCGGGGAGGGTGCGGATGCGCTTGTTGATCACATCCAGCAGGTGGTCGTCGTCCTCGCAGACGATCTCCACCATCAGGTCGAACGAGCCCGCGGTCATCACCACGTACTCGCATTCGGCCATGGCAGTCAGCGCGTCGGCGACCGGATCGAGGTCGCCCTCGACGTTGATGCCGACCATCGCCTGCCGCCGGAAACCCACGGTGAGCGGGTCGGTGACGGCGACGATCTGCATGACGCCCTGGTCGAGCAGCTTCTGGACGCGCTGCCGTACGGCCGCTTCGGACAGGCCGACGGCCTTGCCGATGGAGGCGTACGGACGGCGACCGTCCTGCTGGAGCTGCTCGATGATCGCCAGCGAGACGGCATCGATCGTCGGGGACGAACCGGTTCCGGTCCTGGAGTTCGTGCTTTGACTGGCCACAACCCCACTGTGCACCGAGACTCGTCTGTCTTGCAACCCTGAAGCGATGTAATTCGTTGTTTCGGCTCCGCGATCACACTGAATCCGAAGTTGTGAGGCGTCGGGCCTGTCGAAAGCGTCCGCCGAACGACTACTGTGGGGGTGTCTCATCCATCGGGACAGACGAACTCTGAACGACAGGAGGGGTGGCAAGTGACCACCGAGCTGCGCCGGCTGCGTAACTACATCAACGGGGAGTTCCGGGACGCCGCCGACGGGCGGACCATCGAGGTGGTCAACCCGGCCACGGGCGAGGTCTTCGCCACGTCTCCGCTCTCCGGCCAGGCGGACGTCGACGCCGCGATGTCGGCCGCCGCGGCCGCGTTCCCGGCCTGGCGCGACACCACGCCGGCCGAGCGTCAGAAGGTCCTGCTGAAGATCGCGGACGCCTTCGAGGAGCGCGCCGAGGACCTGATCGCCGCCGAGGTCGAGAACACCGGCAAGCCGGTCGCCCTCACCGCGAGCGAGGAGATCCCGCCCATGGTGGACCAGATCCGCTTCTTCGCGGGCGCCGCGCGGATGCTGGAGGGTAAGTCCGCCGGCGAGTACATGGAGGGCCTGACCTCCATCATCCGCCGCGAGCCGGTGGGTGTCTGCGCCCAGGTCGCGCCGTGGAACTACCCGATGATGATGGCCGTGTGGAAGTTCGCCCCGGCCCTCGCCGCGGGCAACACGGTCGTGCTCAAGCCCTCGGACACGACCCCCGCGTCGACCGTCCTGATGGCCGAGATCATCGGCTCCATCGTCCCCAAGGGCGTCTTCAACGTGATCTGCGGCGACCGCGAGACGGGCCGCGCGATGGTCGAGCACCCGATCCCGGCGATGGCCTCCATCACCGGTTCGGTACGCGCCGGCATGCAGGTCGCCGAGTCGGCGGCCAAGGACGTCAAGCGCGTCCACCTGGAGCTGGGCGGCAAGGCGCCGGTCGTCGTCTTCGAGGACACCGACATCGACAAGGCCGTCGAGGACATCTCGGTGGCGGGCTTCTTCAACGCCGGCCAGGACTGCACGGCCGCGACGCGCGTCCTCGTGCACGAGTCCATCCACGACGAGTTCGTCGCCGCGCTCGCCAAGGCCGCGACCGACACCAAGACCGGTCAGCCGGACGACGAGGACGTGCTGTACGGCCCGCTGAACAACGCCAACCAGCTGAAGCAGGTCTCCGGCTTCATCGACCGCCTGCCGGCCCACGCCAAGGTCGAGGCGGGCGGCCACCGCGTCGGCGAGAAGGGCTACTTCTACGCCCCGACCGTCGTCTCCGGCCTGAAGCAGGACGACGAGATCATCCAGAACGAGGTCTTCGGCCCGGTCATCACGGTGCAGTCGTTCCGTGACGAGGAGCAGGCCCTGGAGTACGCCAACGGCGTCGAGTTCGCGCTCGCCTCCTCGGTCTGGACGAAGGACCACGCGCGGGCGATGCGCATGTCCAAGGCGCTGGACTTCGGCTGCGTGTGGATCAACACCCACATCCCGCTGGTGGCGGAGATGCCGCACGGCGGCTACAAGAAGTCCGGTTACGGCAAGGACCTCTCGGCGTACGGCTTCGAGGACTACACGCGCATCAAGCACGTGATGACGTCCCTGGGCTGATCACCACGGTGGGACCAGGCGGGGGGGGGGGGGGGGGCCCCCCCCCCCCCCCGGGGGTGGGCGGGCCCCCGGGGGCCCCCCCCCCATTTTTTAAACGTAATGGGGGGGGGGAGGGGGCGGGCGTTGGGGAAACAAACGGGCCGGGGGC
>NZ_JBIWIU010000011.1:0-238586 GCF_044764755.1 Streptomyces sp. NPDC093600 | reverse complement strand
CTGTTGCCCGCGCGCCGGGCCGTGCTTCCGCGGGGGGGCCGCGCCGGGGGGCCCCCCCCCCCGGGCGCGGCCCACCGTCGGTGTCACGGGCGCAGGCTGTGCTCCCGGCTCAGCTCCTCGTCGGCCGGCTTGTCGAGCCGGGCGTCGAAGCGGGCGAGCGGCCGCGCCTCCTGGGCGGTCTGCGCGTCGACGCCGGCCCAGGCGAGGATGCGTGCCGTGGCCTTGGCGCGCTCGTCCTCGACGAGGGCCTCGACGTTGGCGCCGTGGTTGGCGCCCGGGGCGGTGTAGACGTAGCTGTCACGCGCGCCCTTGCCGAGGCGGAACGGTTCCGCGCTCCAGGGGTCGTTGCCGCCGTTCACGAACAGCATCTGGTGGGCGTTCTTGCGGACCCAGTCGTCCACGTCGCGCATCACCCACGGCTTGAACTTCATCGGGATCTCGCGGGGGACGAAGTTCCGGGCGGGCTGGTAGCCGTACCGGGAAAGGCCCTCCAGGTGCGGCTGCCTGATGCTGGGCGAGCCGAGTTCGGTGGCCGCCTGGTAGAAGTACGGGGTGTACGGCGCCAGGCCCTGGTCGGTGTAGAAGGACCAGCCGGAGTAGGCGTCGATCGTGTCGTAGACCTCGTCGTCGCTGGCGGTGCGCGCGTCCGGGACGGAGCCGCAGACGTCCTCGCCGTAGTACTGCCAGAAGGCCCAGACGAAGTCGAGGACGACGGCTTCGTACGCCTTGTCCAGCGAACCGACGGTCCGGAAGGTGGCGCCCTCGGAGGCGGCCCACTCCTGGTACTTCTTCTGCAGCGGCTCGCGGCGGATCAGCGCCTCGCGCTGCATGGCGTTGAGCCGGTCGCGGCACTCCTTCGTGCCGACGGTCTCGAAGAACCGGTCGTACGCCGAGTCCTCCTTGTTGACCACGTCGTTGGGGGCCACGTAGGCGACGACGCCGTCCATGTCACGCGGATAGAAGCGCTCGTAGTACGTGGCCGTCATACCGCCCTTGGAGGCGCCCGTGGAGAGCCACTTCTTCCCGTAGATGCCCTTCAGGGCCTTGAAGATGCGGTGCTGGTCGCTGGCGGCCTGCCAGATGTCCAGCTTGGACCAGTCGGCGGGCTGCGGCCGGGACGGCGTGAAGAAGCGGTACTCCATGGAGACCTGGTTGCCGTCGATGATCCGGGTGGGCTCGCGCCGGCTGGGGGTGGTGCTCAGGCCGTATCCGCTGGTGTGGAAGACGGTGGGGCGGCTCGTGTCCTTGTGGAGGAGGGAGAGCCGCTGCTTGAACGTGCCCGCCGACGGGCGCCGGTGGTCGACCGGCTGGGTGTACTCCAGGACGAAGAAGCGGTATCCGGCGTAGGGCTTCTCCTCGATCAGGCGCATCCCGGGGATCGCCTGGATCCGGTCCTTGATGTCCGTGCTGTTCGCGGTGGCGGACGTACGGTCGGCGGACGATCCGCCGAACGTGCCGGTGGCCGGCTCCGCGGCGGTAGCCGCACCGGTCGCGCCGACGGTGCCTATGAGCACCGTGAGCGACAGCAGCCATCTCAGCGACTTGCGCATTCACCCTCCCCTTGGTTCACAACGGTGTCGCGAACCTAGCGGGGGCAACGTGCGTACCGCCAGACCTGGTTGGCCCTTACCTCTGTATCAGCACAGGATCCATCCGGTCGATCCGCCGCGGCCCGCGACGGAACCGGAGGCGCGGACGCAGCGGTTGAGGGCGTGGACCGTGACGGGGCCGGCCTGGCGGGTGAAGCGGCCGCTGTCGACGGCGGCGCGGCCGCCCCGGGGCTGGAGCGAGACGGACATCGGGCGGCGGGCCCCGGGGGTCTTGGCGACGGTGAGGGCGCACACGTACTGGCGGCTCTTGTAGAGGCGCAGCTCGCCGGTGGCGAAGGGGATCGTCTTCGTGGGGCGGCCTGCACAGAGGGAGGCCGCGGCGGCGGCTGCCGTGCCGGGGCCGGCCAGCGTGAGGGCGCCGGCGGCGAGCAGCAGTGTGATCAGGTGCGCCAGCAGCCTCGTGCCGGGCGTACTCCCCGTGGCCCCACCGAACATACGTATCCCCTCCCGCCTCTTTGCCGTACGTGCGTACGACGCAGCGGAGGCGACGGTGGTTGCGCTCAGCCGAAGTAGGTCACGACGAGCAACAGGAAGACGCACTCGGCGCCGATCATCGTCCAGAACGCGGCCTTGCGGCCGGGAGCGGGCTGGGAGTCCCCGTCCGGGGTGCACAGGGCGTGGATCCAGGCCGCGGCGGCAACGGCGAGTGCGGTGAGGTAGACCCACCCCGGGGTGTCCGAGCAGCCCTCGCCGTATCCGACGCAGCGGCCGGCGTTCTCCGACATGAGGCCGAGGACCCCGGCCACGACCGTCGCGGGCATCAGCAGCAGCCCGGCCCACAGGGCGCGGGTGCGGAAGCGGCGGGCCTCGTTCGGACGGATCTCGACGGCGGCCGCGGCGCGGGCGCGGACGGCGGAGACCTCCGGCGCGTCGGAGGCTGGGGTGATGGCCGGGTGCTCGGGGCGGGGCTGGTCGTTGCTCATACGTGCGATTCAACCCCGCCCCGTCCGGCCGGTGAACGCGCCGGCGTACTCATCTCCACCGGTGCCGGCTACTCACACCCGCTCCGGCTCCTCCTCGCCCACGAACGTCCGCCAGAGCGCCGCGTACAGGCCGCCCCGGGCCAGCAGCTCCTCATGGGTGCCGTCCTCGGCGACCCGGCCGCGGTCCATGACGATCACACGGTCCGCGCGGGCGGCCGTGGTGAGCCGGTGCGCGACCACCAGGGTGGTGCGCGCGTGGGCCGTGGACGAGGTGTGGTCGTCGGGCGCCTGACCGGCCGTGCGGCGGCCCGCGAGGCGGTCGGTGGCCTGGTTGACCTGGGCCTCGGTGGCCAGGTCGAGGGCGGCCGTCGCCTCGTCCAGGAGCAGGATGTCGGGGTCGACGAGCTCGGCGCGGGCCAGCGCGATCAGCTGGCGCTGGCCGGCGGAGAGATTGCGGCCGCGTTCGGCGACCTCGTGGAGGTAGCCGCCCTCCAGGGTCGCGATCATGTCGTGCGCGCCGACCGCGCGGGCGGCCGCCTCGACCTCGGCGTCGGTCGCGTCGGGGCGGCCGTACGCGATGGCGTCGCGTACCGTCCCGGCGAAGAGGTACGCCTCCTGCGGGACGACCCCGAGCCGGTGGCGGTACGCCGTGAGATCAAGCTCCCGCAGGTCGGTGCCGTCGGCCGTGACCCGTCCGCTCGTCGGGTCGTAGAACCGGGCGACCAGCTTGACCAGCGTGGACTTGCCCGCGCCCGTCTCCCCGACGAAGGCGACGGTCTGCCCGGCCGGGATCCGCAGATCGACGCCGGTGAGGGCCGCCTCCTCGTCACCGTAGGCGAAGGAGACGTCCTCGAAGGCGATCTCGCCGCGCAGCGACGGCACCTCCCGGGGCTTGTCGGCGGCGGCCGTCGACGTCGGCTCCTGGAGGAGCTCCTGCATCCGCCTCAGCGAGACGGTGGCCTGCTGGTAGCCGTCGAAGACCTGGGACAGCTGCTGCACGGGGGCGAAGAAGAGGTCGATGTAGAGGAGGTAGGCGACGAGCGCGCCGGTGGTCAGCGTGCCGGCCTCGATGCGGTTCGCGCCGACGATCATGACGGCGGCGGCGGCCACGGAGGAGAGCAGGGTGACGAAGGGGAAGTAGATCGAGATCAGCCACTGTCCGCGGACGCGGGCCTCGCGGTACGCGTCGCTGCGCTCGGCGAACCGGGCCGCTCCGGAGCGCTCGCGGCGGAACGCCTGGACGATCCGCAGACCGGAGACGGATTCCTGGAGGTCGGCGTTGACGACGCTGATCCGGTCACGGGCCAGCTCGTACGCCTTCACGCTGGAGCGGCGGAAGAAGTACGTGGCGACCGCGAGGACCGGGAGCGTCGCGAAGACGACCAGGGCGAGCTGGAGGTCGAGGAAGAGCAGCGCGACCATGATGCCGAAGAAGGTCACGACGGAGACGAAGGCCGTGACGAGTCCGGTCTGGAGGAAGGTGGACAGCGCGTCCACGTCCGTCGTCATCCGGGTCATGATCCGGCCGGTCAGCTCGCGCTCGTAGTAGTCGAGGCCGAGCCGCTGGAGCTGGGCGAAGAGCTTCAGACGGAGGGCGTAGAGCACCCGCTCGCCGGTGCGGCCGGTCATCCGGATCTCGGCGGTCTGCGCGGCCCACTGCACGAGCACGGTCAGCAGGGCGAGCCCGGAGGCGGCCCAGACGGCGCCGAGGGCGAGCCGGTTGACGCCGTCGTCGATGCCGTGGCGGATCAGGACGGGCAGCAGCAGGCCCATCCCGGCGTCGACGGCGACCAGGCCGAGGCTGATCAGCAGCGGGACCCCGAACCCGCGCAGCAGGCGGCGCAGTCCGTACGTCTCCTCCGGGGTGACGGCCTGGGCCTCGTCGACCTCGGGGGTGTCGGTGGCGGGCGGCAGCGCCTCGACGGCGGCGAGCAGTTCGGGGGTGGCTCCGGGCGCCTGGGTCTCCTCGGGGCCCGCCTCGTCCCGTACCCACAGGGCGGGGGTGATGCCGCGCTCGGCGTCGAACTCGGCGTCCAGCTCGGCGCGGAGGGTGTGGTCCTCGGGGAGCTCCACCGGGACGGTGTGCCCGGGCGAGACGCCGCCGAGCTCGTCGGGGTCGGTGAGCAGCTTGCGGTAGAGCGCGGAACGCGCCTCCAGCTCCTCGTGGGTGCCGATGTCGGAGAGCCGGCCGTCGTCGAGGACGGCGATCCGGTCGGCGAGGTTGAGGGTGGAGCGGCGGTGGGCGATGAGGAGGGTGGTGCGGCCGGCCATCACCGAGGCGAGGGCCTCGTGGATCTCGTGCTCCACGCGCGCGTCGACGGCGGAGGTGGCGTCGTCCAGGAGCAGCAACCGGGGGTCGGTGAGGATCGCCCGGGCGAGCGCGATGCGCTGGCGCTGGCCGCCGGAGAGGGTGAGCCCGTGCTCGCCGACCTTGGTGTCGTATCCCTCGGGCAGCTCGGCGATGAAACGGTCCGCCTGGGCGGCGCGGGCGGCGGTCTCGATCTGCTCCTGGGTGGCCTCCGGGTGGCCGTACGCGATGTTGGCGCGGACGGTGTCGGAGAAGAGGAAGCTGTCCTCCGGTACGAGTCCGATGGCGGCGCGCAGCGAGTCGAGGGTCAGCTCGCGGACGTCGTGGCCGCCGACGAGGACGGCGCCGCGGCTCACGTCGTAGAAGCGGGGCAGGAGGAGCGAGACGGTGGACTTGCCGCTGCCGGAGGCGCCGACGACGGCGACGGTCTCGCCGGAGCGGATCTCCAGGGAGAAGCCGTCGAGGACGGGGCGGCCGTCCTCGTACGCGAAGCCGACGTCGTCGAACTCGACGGTCGCGTCGGCGTCGGCGGGCAGCTCCTTCGTCCCGTCCTTGATCACGGGTTCGGTGTCGATCAGCTCCAGGACGCGGTCGACGCCGGCGCGGGCCTGCTGGCCGACGGTGAGGACCATGGCGAGCATGCGGACGGGGCCGACGAGCGAGGCGAGGTAGGCGGAGAAGGCGACGAAGGTGCCGAGGGTGATCTCGCCCCGGGTGGCGAGCCAGCCGCCGAGCGCGAGGACGGCGACCTGGCCGAGGGCGGGCACGGCCTGGAGCGCGGGGGTGTACCGGGAGTTGAGCCGGATCGTGCGCATCCGCCCGGCGAAGAGCCGCCGGCTGGCGTCACGGATCTTGCCGGTCTCCTGGTCCTCCTGGCCGAAGCCCTTGACGACCCGGACGCCGGTCACGGCCCCGTCGACGACACCGGCGACGGTGGCGGCCTGGGACTGGGCGTACCAGGTGGCGGGGTGGAGGCGGGTGCGGCTGCGCTTGGCGATGTACCAGAGGGCGGGGGCGACGGCGAGGGCGACGAGGGTGAGGGGGATCGACAGCCAGGCCATGACGACCAGCGAGATCAGGAAGAGCAGGATGTTCCCTATCGTCATAGGGAGCATGAAGAGAAGCCCTTGGATGAGCTGCAGGTCGCTGGTGGCCCGTCCGACGACCTGACCGGTGGACAGCTCGTCCTGGCGCCGTCCGTCGAGCCGGGTGATGGTGCCGTACATCTCGGTACGGAGGTCGTGCTGGACGTCGAGGGCGAGCCGTCCGCCGTAGTAGCGGCGGATGTACGTGAGGACGTAGACGACGGCGGCGGCGGCGATGAGGAGGCCGGTCCAGACGGTGAGGGAGCGGGTGCGCGCCCCGATGACGTCGTCGATGATCACCTTGGTGATGAGCGGGACGAGCGCGAGCACGGCCATGCCCGCGAGCGAGGACCCGAGCGCGAGCACGACGTTCTTCCTGTACCGCCACGCGTACGCGGCGAGCCTGCGCGCCCAGCCCTGTTGCTTCGGATCCGCCGCCGCCACGTGGTGCCTCCCGTTCGTCCTGCTCTGCCGGAAGGCCCAACGCGGGTGGCGTGGGATTTCATCCCGCCGCGGCGAAGTCGGACACAGGTCCGGTCCGTGGTCCTAGGACCACGGACCGGCGAGGTATGCATGCGCTAGCATACGCATATGGCTTTGAAGCGGACCACGGTGCACGTCGACGAGCGAGACCTCGCGATCATCAAGGAGGCGGCCGCGCGGAAGGGTATCCCCGAGGCCGAGATCATCCGTCGTGGCATCCATCTGGCGGCGATGGGGGAGCGCCGCTGGGAAGAGCCGATGGACTTCCCCACCTTCGACAGCGGCGACCCGGAGTTCGCCCACCGGGTGCGCGAGGAGCTCTACGGCGAGGGCGACGAGGACGCCGCGTGATCCTCATCGCCGACACGGGCGCTCTGCTCGGCGCACTCGACCGGGCGCATCCGCAGCAGGCAGCCATCCAGTCGGCCATGCAGGAGGCCGGACTCATCGTGGTCTCGCCCACGGTCCTGACGGAGACGGATCACATGATCCGGCGAGCGGTCAAACTCCGGTCCGGCGGTCGCCGCCCGAGCGAGGTGCGGCAACTGGGCGCGGCGGAATCACACCGCGCCCTGTCCTGGATCCTCGGCCAGGTCGCCCGCACGCGGATGGTCATCCCAGCCATCGACGAGGACATGCTCCGCACCGCGGCAGCGGTGATGGCTCGCTATGCGAGTCTCGCCGTCGACCTTGCCGACGCCATGAACGTCGCACTCGCCGAGGAGTACAGGACGGACTGCCTCCTCACCATCGACGAGCGCGACTTCCGCGCCATGCGCCCGTTGACGGGGCACAAGGCGTTTCGGCTCGTACCCGTGGATCTCTGAGACGCCCGCCTCTGCGGTCACACCGGCAATCCGTCCCTCAGAGGTGTGTAGGTTCGAACATCCGAAGTAGCGCTGGGAGGACGACCACCGAGGGGCCCGGGGTCGACAGGGACTTCGCCAGGTCGGCCGTCAGGGACTCCGGGGTCGTACGGACCGCCGGGACGCCGAAGGACTCGGCCAGGGCGACGAAGTCGGGGCGGGCGAGTTCCGTGGCCGTGGCCTCGCCGAAGGCGTCCGTCATGTACTCGCGCAGGATGCCGTAGCCGCCGTCGTCCACGATCAGCCAGGTGACGTCCGAGCCGTACTGCTTCGCCGTCGCCAGCTCGGCGATCGAGTACATCGCGCCGCCGTCGCCGGAGACCGCGAGGACCGGGCGGGTCGGGTCGGCCGCGGCCGCGCCGAGAGCCGCGGGGAAGCCGTAGCCGAGGCCGCCCGCGCCCTGGGCCGAGTGCATGGTGTTGGGGTGGCGCGGGTCGAAGGCCGACCAGGCCCAGTAGGCGAGGATCGTCATGTCCCAGAAGCTGGGGGACGTGTCGGGGAGGGCCTCGCGGACCGACGCCACGATCCGCTGCTCCAGGCCGAGGTCCTGGGCCGCGATACGGTCCCGCACCTTGGCCAGGACGGCCGCGACCCGCTCGGGGGCCGTCGGGTCCTCCCGTACCGCGACCGTTTCGAGCAGCGCGGACAGCGCCAGGCGGGCGTCGGCGTGGATGCCGAGGGCCGGGTGGTTGGACTCCAGCTTGCCTGCGTCCGCCTCGATCTGGATCACCCGGCCGCGCGGGGCGAAGGTGTGGTAGTTCGAGGACAGCTCACCGAGGCCGGAGCCGACGACGAGGAGGACGTCCGCGTCCTCCAGGAAGTCGGTGGTGTGCCGGTCCTCCAGCCAGGACTGGAGCGACAGCGGGTGCTCCCATGGGAAGGCGCCCTTGCCTCCGAAGGTGGTGACGACGGGGGCGTCGAGCCGCTCGGCGAGCGCCAGCAGCTTGCCGGACGCGTCGGAGCGGACGACTCCGCCGCCCGCGATGATCGCGGGCCGCTCGGCGTTCGCGAGGAGATGCGCGGCCACGGCGGTCAGCTCGGGGCGCGGCACGACCTCCTCCGGGGTGGCGTCCATCGCCGTGACGACGGGAAGCGTCGTCTCGGCGAGCAGCACGTCCTGCGGGATCTCCACCCAGACCGGCCCGTGCGGGGCGGTCAGCGCCGACTCCCAGGCGGCCGCGATCGCGGACGGGATCTGGGACTGGGTGCGGACGGTGTGGACGGACTTCACGACGTCCCGGAACGACGCCTGCTGGTCGCGCAGCTCGTGCAGATAGCCGTGCCGCCCGCCGCCGAGCCCGGCCACCGGGACCTGGCTGCCGATCGCGAGGACGGGCGCGGAGGCGGCGGCCGCCTCCTGGAGCGCGGCGAGCGACATCAGCGCGCCGGGGCCGGTGGAGAGCAGCAGCGGGGCCGCCTCGCCGGTCATCCGGCCGTAGGCGTCGGCCGCGAAGCCGGCGTTGTTCTCGACGCGCAGCCCGACGTACGTGAGCGAGGAGCGGCGCAGCGCGTCGAACATGCCGAGCGCGTGCTGGCCGGGCAGCCCGAAGACGGTGGTCGCACCGAGGCCGGAGAGGGTCTCGACGACGAGGTCGCCGCCGTTGCGCCCGGCGGGCGGGTTGAGCGCGGCCTCGGTCTGGGCGGCGGTGGGGCGGAGCACCAGGTCGTGGTCGTGGGTCATGGGGGTCCCCCTCGCGAGTGGCGGGTGTGTTCGGATACGGCCCGGCGGTCGAATGGTGCCGCACCGGGTGGTGCGGTGGGGCGGTGGGGGCGGCCACCTGGGCCTGCGGCCGAGCAGCGCGGTCGCCCTCGCCGTGCCGGGCCGCCGACCGCCCGCGCCGGCGGGCCCGCACGGGACCCCGACCGCCCGGGCCGGCGGACCCGCACGGGACCCGACCGCACGGGCCGGCGGACCCGCACCGGACCCCGACCGCACGGTCCCGGCCCGCGCGGGGCCCTTCCGCCGGGCCGGAACCGGCGTCGAGGTCCTACTTCGCGGGCTGGTCCGCGGCCGCGCGGGCCGCCGCGATCTGGCGGGACATGATCGTCGTCAGCTCGTACGCGGTGTGCGAGGCTGCCACCGCCGTGATCTCGGCGTGGTCGTACGCGGGGGCGACCTCGACGACGTCGGCGCCGACCAGGTTGCAGGAGGACAGGCCGCGCAGGATCTCCAGGAGCTCGCGGGAGGTCATGCCGCCCGCCTCGGGGGTGCCGGTGCCGGGCGCGTGGGCCGGGTCGAGGCAGTCGATGTCGATGGAGATGTACAGCGGGCGGTCGCCGATGCGCTGGCGCAGCTGGTCGGCCACCTCGTCGGCGCCGCGGCGGTAGATGTCCGCCGACGTGACGATGCCGAAGCCCATCTTCTCGTCATCGGTGAGGTCCTGCTTGCCGTACAGCGGGCCGCGCGTGCCGACGTGCGAGAGGGCGGAGGTGTCCAGGATGCCCTCCTCGACCGCGCGGCGGAACGGCGTGCCGTGCGTGTACTCGGCGCCGAAGTACGTGTCCCAGGTGTCGAGGTGCGCGTCGAAGTGGAGCAGGGCGACCGGGCCGTGCTTCTTGGCGACGGAGCGCAGCAGCGGCAGGGCGACGGTGTGGTCGCCGCCGAGGGTCATCATGCGGGCGCCGGTGGCGAGGAGGTCGTCGGCGGCGGCCTCGATCGTCTCGACGGCCTCGTTGATGTTGAACGGGTTGGCGGCGATGTCACCGGCGTCGGCGACCTGCGCGAGGGCGAACGGCGAGGCGTCCTGCGCCGGGTTGTACGGGCGGAGCAGGCGGGACGCCTCGCGGATCGCGTTGCCGCCGAAGCGGGCGCCGGGCCGGTAGGAGACGCCGCTGTCGAAGGGGATGCCGACCACGGCGATGTCGGCGGTGCCGACCTCGTCGAGCCGCGGCAGCCGGGCGAACGTCGCGGGACCGGCGTACCGCGGGATGCGGGACGAGTCGATCGGGCCTCGGAAAGCGCTCTGGTCGCTGCTGCTCATGGTCGGGTCCTCCAGGGGTGTGTCGGTGGGGTCCGGTCGGGGGCCTCGGGTCTCGGGGCCCCCGACCGGAAGTCTGCGGTGCGTCAGCCGGTCGGGGCGGCCGGCACGGTCTTCGGCGTCACGTCCGCCTCGCCGCCTTCGGCGGCATGCGCGGCTTCGGGGTCCTGGCCCGCCAGCCGCGCCCGCCAGGTCGCCAGCACGGCGGCGTCCGTCGGGCGGGTGACCAGGGAAACGATCACATATGCGGCGAGCGACGCCAACAAACCATAGTAAACAGGCTCATTTGCCAGGATTCCGTAAGCCCCCATCAAGCCGATGACGGACAGGCCGCCGACCGTCACCGCCGCCAGCGCGCCCTGCACCGTGCCGCGGCGCCACAGCAGCCCGCCGAGGATCGGCACGAGCAGTCCGCCGACCAGCAGGTTGTAGGCGACGGTCAGGGCCTGGACGACGTCGTTGAGGGCGATGGCGATGCAGATGACGGCGGTGCCCATGATGAGGATGAAGAGGCGGTTGCCCTTCACCTCGTCGTGCCCGTCCTCCTTCGACGACACCACCACACCGCGCAGACGCGACCAGATGTCGTTGTTGGCGACGGTGGCGCAGGCGATGAGCGCGCCGGAGGAGGTGGACATGACGGCGGCGAGCGCCGCCGCGAGCACCAGTCCGCGCACCCCCATGGGCAGTTCGTCCTTCACGATGGTCGCGAAGGCGTCGTCGGCGCTGGGCAGCTTCGGGTACAGCACCTTGGCAGCCGTGCCGATGACGGCGCCGGCGAGCGCGTACACCAGGCAGTACGTACCGGCGACGGTGCCGCCCCACTTGGCGACCTTGTCGGTCCGGGCGGTGAAGACGCGCTGCCAGATGTCCTGACCGATGAGCATGCCGAAGGTGTAGATCAGCACGTACGTGAAGATCGTCTCGCCGCCGATGCCGAGAGGCGCGAAGTACTCGGTGGGCAGCTGCGCCCTCATCTCGGCGAACCCGCCGGCCTTGATGACCGCGATGGGGAGCAGCAGGATCAGCACGCCGATGGTCTTCACCACGAACTGCACCATGTCGGTGAGGGTGATGGACCACATGCCGCCGAGCGTCGAGTACGCGACGACGATGGCGCCGCCGAGGACGATCGCGACCGTGCGGGGCAGGTCGAAGAGGACGTCGAAGATGGTGGCGTACGCGATGGTCGAGGTGACGGCGAGCATCAGCGTGTACGCCCACATGACCACACCGGAGATGACGCCGGCCCGGCCGCCGTAGCGCAGGTCGAGCATCTCGGAGACGGTGTAGACCTTCAGGCGGGCGATCCGGGCGGAGAAGAAGAGGGAGAGGGCCAGCAGGCCGAGGCCGATCGTGAAGACCATCCAGGCGCCGGAGAGGCCGTACTTGTAGCCGAGGCCGACGCCGCCGATCGTGGAGGCGCCGCCGAGGACGATGGCGGCCATGGTCCCGGAGTACATCCAGGGCCCGAGCCGGCGGCCCGCGACCAGGAACTCGCTCTTGGACTTGGCGCGGCGCATGCCCCACCAGCCCATCGCGAGCATGCCGGCCAGATACAGGGCGATCACTGCGTAGTCGACGGCCATGGGCCCTCCCTCGTTCACTTCGGTGGCGTGTCGTGCGGGTGGAGTGACTCCAGTGACTGATCGCGGGGACATCCGCCCGTACCCGCGGCCGCTGGATGCCACGACAGTAGGTGGCCGGAAAGCGACGCAGAAGTGTACGTTTCATCCATCGTTCCCGCTCCGGATGTACGAAGGATCCATGGCGATGCCCGTGACGCAGGAGCCCGCCTCCACTCCCCCGGCACCACCGGTCTCGCTGGCGGCACTGCTCGGCCGCCGGGACCTCGGGCTGCGCATGCTCGCCGGGCCGGAGGACGCCTCCGTCCACTGGGTGCACACCTCGGAGATGGCCGACCCCTATCCGTACCTCCTCGGGGGCGAGCTGCTGATGACGGCGGGCGTGCAGCTCACCGACCCGGCGCGGTATGTCGAGCGGGTGGTGGAGGCGGGGGCGGCGGCGCTCGGTTTCGGCGTCACACCGGTGTACGACACGGTCCCGGCCGCGCTGGTCGAAGCGTGTGAGCGCCATGGGCTGCCGCTGCTCGAAGTGCCCCCGCACACGCCGTTCACGGCGGTGGCCCGGGCGGTCTGGCGGCTGATGGCGGAGGCCCGCCACCAGGAGCTGCGCCGGGTGACCGAGGCGCAGCAGTCGCTGGCGACGGCGGCGGCCCGGCCCGCCCCCGTTCCGGCGGTGCTCGGCGCACTGGCGTCCCGGCTCGGCGGGCGGGCGGCGCTCTTCACGGCGGACGGCACGGAGTACGCGGCGGCGGGCCGCGCGGTCCCGCCGGAGGTGAGCGACGCGCTGCGGCAGCTGGTGGGGGTGGTGGGCCCGCGCCCGGGCGGACCGGCCTCCGCAAGCGGCGACGGGGGCGGGCTGCGGCTCGCGGTGTACGCGCTGGGCGGCGGCGAGGGGCTGGCCCTGGGCCTCGCGGCGGAGCGCCGGGAGGCGGCGGACCACACCATCGCCGGGGTGGCGGTGGTCCTGCTGTCACTGCTGACCGCCCCGCACCGGGGCGCCGACGTCTCGGCGCGGGACGCGGCCCTGGTCCGCCTGCTGCTCGGCGCGTCCCCGGCGGACGCGGCGCCGGCCCTGGGCCCCGGCCCCTGGACCGTGATCCACGCGCGCGGCGGCGACGGAACCGCCTTGTCGGCGGCGACCCTGGCGGCGGCCCTGGGTACGCCCCTGGTCGACGCGCCGACCGAGGGAGCGGTACGGCTCCTCCTGCCGGCCGGGCGGGAGGTCGAGCCGCAGCCGGGCTGGGTCCTCGGGGCCAGCGCCCCGGTCGAGGCCCGCGACCTCGCCGCCGCCGACACGCAGGCCGCGCGGGCGCTACGGCGGGCCGAGGCGACCCGGACCCCCCTCGCCCGCCACCGGCCCGCCGGGTTCGGCGGCCTGATGGACCCGGCGGAATCGGCCGCGTACGCCCGCACCCTGCTCGCGCCCCTCTCCGAGCCGCTGACCGAGACCCTGCGCGCCTGGCTCTCCCTCCACGGCAACTGGGACCGCACGGCCGTCGCCCTGGACATCCACCGCAACACCGTCCGCCAGCGCATCGCCCGCTGCGCCACCCTCCTGGACAGGGACCTGGACGACGCGGACGTACGGATGGAGCTGTGGTTCGCCCTTGGCGCTCTGTAGCGATTCCCTCACAGCGTGAGACCGGCAGGGCTAACCTGGCCAGCGGGTTCGGCGTGACGGCGCTTTCGCCGCAAGGGAGTTGACCATGACCAACGTCTACGGCCAGTGGCTGAAGGCCCAACGCGAGGCCGCCGGCCTCACCCAACAGGAGGTGGCGGACAGCGCGATCATGACCCGCTCACACATCGCCCACATCGAGGCGGGCCGCCGGATCCCCTCACAGGAGGACGCCCGCCGACTGGACAGGGCGCTGGGCACGGGGGATGTGCTGCAGAGCTTCCTGCCGAAGCAGGACGTGGCGGTCGCGGACTATTTCGAGGCGGCGCTGGTCCTCGAACGACAGGCGACGGTGATCCAGGAGTTTGCCCTGTCCCTCGTGCCAGGCATCCTCCAGACAGAGGGGTACGCCCGTGCGGTTCTGCGGCCGAGTGTCACTCCCAGAAGCGAAGAGGAATGCGACAGGCTCCTCGCCACACGACTGAAGCGAGGACAGATCCTCTCCGACCCCGTCACACCGCTAATCTGCGCCCTCGTGGACGAGGCGGTACTGCGCCGCCACGTGGGGAGCCCGGAGATCATGGCGGAGCAACTGACCCACATCGTCGGCATGGTGGAGTGCGAGCGGGTTCGCGTGCACGTACTGCCCTTCGGGGCTGGCTATCACCCCCTACTCCAGGGCATGTTGTCGCTGATGATGTTCGACGACCAGCCGCCGGTCGCCTACGGCGAGGGCGTGCTCATGGGCAAGCTGCACGACTCCCCCGTCCTGGTCGAGACGTTGCAGCGGACCTACACTCTCGCCTTGGGCGACGCCCTCCCCCGCAAGGAATCGCTGGCCCTACTGAGGGCGACGGCAAAGGAATACAAGCGCCATGACTGACCGCACGATCCCGAACGCGGCCGCACTGAGCGGCTGGCGCAAGTCGTCCTACAGCAGCGGGGATGGCGGCAGCTGTGTCGAGGTCGTGGACGACTACCGGTCAGGCGTTCCCGTCCGCGACTCCAAGAACCCCCACGGCCCCGCGCTCGTCTTCACCGCCGCCGGTTGGGCCGCGTTCGTCGCGGACCTCAAGGCCGGGCAGTAGACATCCACCCCCTTTGACCGGCGCGATGCCCACCCGTAGCGTTTGACCCAAGCCTGAACCGCCGGTGGGGTCGCTCATGAGCATCAACGGAGACACGCGGAAGTCGGCGCGGTCCGCCATGGGCATCGTCGCGGCCACCGCGTGCCTCCTCTCCGTACCGCTGACAGCCTGCGGATCGGGCACCCCGGAGCCCGATCCGCAGAACAGCGAGAGCACTCACGTCTCGCTCGTCGCCGAGGCCCGCGCCGTGGGTGAGAGCCTGCAGCGCCAAGCCACAGCCCAGCACGCGGCGGCGCAGAAGGCGGCGAAGGCCGAGGAACCCGCGGAGAAGGGTCTCTGCACCACCGACCCCGCCGACCGGGCGAACTGTCGGAACCCGGGCGGCAGGATCGACCCCGACGGCGGGGATCTGGACGGAGACGGCGTGTTCGAGGACCACGAACCCGTCGGGCCCGGCTACCGGGACCCCCGGGCGTACGACGGGGGCAGGACGTCGGGCGAGACGCAGTGCGACTGGCTTCGCTCTCAGGGGCTCACCTGCTGAGGCTCACCAGAGCTTGTTCACGGCGGTACGGGTGGTGTTCTTGAAGTCCCGCAGGGGCGCGTCCTTCAGGTCGCCCATCTGTCCCCAGCGGACGAGGGTGACGGTGCGGCCGTCGCGGCCGACGGAGAAGAGGTGGATGTCGGTGATGCCGATCTGCGGGTCGGCGGTGTCCAGGCTGTAGACCCAGGCGCCCTCCTCGACGGCGAGCTTGCCGTGGGAGGCGCTGACGGCGTCCAGGCCCGGGTTCTGCTGCTCCAGCAGGGGCCCGCAGCCGGCGAGGGCCTTGCGGAGGGTGTCGACCAGCTTCACGGCGTCGGCCTCGGTGCGGGCGACGGTGGTGATCTGGACGCCGTTGGTCTCGAGCTCGGTGGTGAACTCGCGGTAGCGGGTGTTCTGCGCCGGGATCTTGTACGGGGCGCAGAGGGCGCCGCCGTTCTCCGGGACGCCGGTGAAGACCTGGGTGGCGGTCCACGGCGTCGACGACGGCGGCATCTGGGAGGCGGCGAGGAAGGCGGGCTGGGCGGCTGCCTGCGCCGGGGCCGTGGCGAGGGCCGCGAGGCCCAGTGCGGCAGCGGCGGCGGTGGCGAGTGCGGTACGGAGCTTGTTCATGGTGGTGGATCCCCCGTCGGGTCATTCGTTCGGTCAGTGCTCAACCAGCGTGGGGCCGGCGCCCGCCGCCTGCAACGATCACGCGCCCACCATCCGTCCCGGAACCATTCCACCCCTGTTGACGTGCAAGGACGTGAAGCATGGGACGCAGGGTCGAGGGGGATGGAATGCCGAAGGACGCCGCCGTGGAGGAGTTCGCGCGGCTCGTGCGCGCGCTGAAGGCGCGGGACGGGCGCAGTTACGAGGCGCTGGGCCGGCGCCTGAGCGTCAGCGCGTCCACCCTCCACCGCTACTGCTCGGGCGCGACCGTCCCGGAGGAGTTCGCCGTGGTCGACCGGTTGGCCCTGCTGTGCGGGGCGGACGAGGAGGAGCGGGGGGCCCTGGAGGTGGCCTGGAGCCGCGCGGACCGCACCCGTCGCCCTCCGGTGCCGGAGCCCGACGCGGAGCCCGTGCCCGGCCCGGAACCGAAGCCGACGCCGACGCCGACGCCGAAGCCGACGCCGGAGCCGGAGCCTGCGTCCGAGCCCGAACCCGAGCCCGAGCTGGAACCCGTGCACGCGCGCGTGCCGGGCCTCCCGTCCGAGCGGCGGAGGCGCCGGTGGGGGTGGTTGGGCTTGGTCGGCGGGACGCTGGCGGTCGTGGGGACGATGACGCTCGGAGCCGTACTCCTGCCCGGGAAGACCCGGGAGCGGGCCGCCGAACCACCGGCGCCGCTGACGTGGACGGTCGCCTCGCACATCTATGAGGACGGGTGCGGCCACACCTACCTCGTGGAGCGGACACCCCCTCCCCCGCCGGGGTCGGCCGACGCGCGGAGCTGGGCGGCGGCGCAGGGGGCCGTGGACGGCGGGGAGACGCTGGTGCGGGTGTCGGTGCAGGGGAAGGGCGCGGCGGCGGTGGTACTCCAGGCGCTGCACGTGCGGGTGGTGGAGCGGGGCGCGCCGCTGCCGTGGCCGGCGTACCGGATGGGCGGCGGGTGCGGCGGGGCGGTGACGCCGCGCCGTTTCGAGGTGGACCTGGACCGGCCGCGGCCGGTGGCGCGGGCGCTGGACGGGTACGACGCCTCCGGACAGGAGGGCCGGACGCTCCCGGCCATCTCCTTCCCGTACGCGGTCAGCGCCGCCGAGCCGGAGGAGCTGCTGGTCTCGGCGGGGGCGGCGGGGTGCGACTGCCGCTGGTACCTGGAGCTGGAGTGGAGCTCGGAGGGGCGCCGGGGCACGGTCCGGATCGGGGACGAGGACGGCGCACCCTTCCGGACGAGCGGTCTGCGGGGCCGCCCGGCGTGGGAGTACGACTCCGTCGGCCTCCGCTGGGTCCCCGGCGAGGTGCCCGAGGCGTGAGCCGAAGTGATGTGGACAACCCTGGGGTCCCAGATCTGGACAGCGGCGCGAACCGATGGGTAACTTGACTGAGCAAGCGCTTAGGCATGCTGCGTCAGTCACTCAGGACAGGACTCCGAAGGAGGCGGCTCGTGCGCCGTACCGTATTCAACGAGGACCACGAGGCGTTCCGGGAGACCATCCGCGCCTTCATCGAGGCCGAGGTCGTCCCCGTCTACGACGAGTGGTTCGCCGCGGGCCAGGCGCCGCGCGAGTTCTACTACAAGCTCGGTGAGCTGGGCATCTTCGGCATCAACGTCCCCGAGGAGTTCGGCGGCGCGGGCCTGGACACGCACAAGTTCGAGGCCGTCCTCTACGAGGAGACCGCCCGCGCGGGCGTGCAGTTCGGCGGCTCCGGCGTGCACGTGCTGCTCGCCCTGCCGTACCTCAAGATGCTCGCCACCGACGAGCAGAAGAAGCGTTACCTCCCGAAGTTCGTCTCCGGCGAGGAGATGTGGGCCCTCGCGATGACCGAGCCGGGCACCGGCTCCGACGTCGCGGGCATGAAGACCACCGCCAAGCTCTCCGAGGACGGCACGCACTACGTCCTCAACGGCGCCAAGACCTTCATCACCGGCGGTGTGCACGCCGACCGCGTGATCGTCTGCGCCCGTACGTCCGCCCCGACGGCCGAGGACCGCCGCCACGGCATCTCGCTCTTCGCCGTGGACACCACGTCCGAGGGTTACTCCATCGGCCGCAAGCTGGACAAGCTCGGCCTGCGCACCTCCGACACCGCCGAGCTGGCGTTCGTCGACGTCAAGGTGCCCGTCGAGGACCTGCTCGGCGAGGAGAACAAGGGCTTCTACTACCTCGGCCACAACCTCGCCTCCGAGCGCTGGGGCATCGCCTTCGGCGCGTACGCGCAGGCCAAGGCCGCCGTCCGGTTCGCGCAGCAGTACGTGCAGGAGCGCACCGTCTTCGGCAAGCCGGTCGCGCACTTCCAGAACACCAAGTTCGAACTGGCCGCCTGCCAGGCCGAGGTGGACGCCGCCGAGGCCGTCGCCGACCGCGCCCTGGAGGCCCTGGACGCCGGCGAGCTCACGCCCGCCGAGGCCGCCTCCGCCAAGCTGTTCTGCACCGAGGTCGCGCACCGCGTGATCGACCGCTGCCTCCAGCTGCACGGCGGCTACGGCTACATGAACGAGTACCCGATCGCCCGCCTGTACGCCGACAACCGCGTGAACCGCATCTACGGCGGTACCAGCGAGATCATGAAGTCGATCATCGCCAAGTCGATGGGCCTGTAGTCCAGGTGCCCGAAGCGCTCGACGACCTGCTCGATCTGCTCGACCTGGAGCAGATCGAGCAGAACTTCTTCCGTGGGCAGTCCCGTTCGGCCCTCGTTCCCCGCGTCTTCGGCGGCCAGGTGGCCGCCCAGGCGCTGGTGGCGGCGGGCCGGACGGTCCCCGGTGACCGGCTCGCCCATTCCCTGCACGCGTACTTCCTGCGTGCCGGGGACCCGGGCGCGCCGATCGTGTACCAGGTCGACCGGATCCGGGACGGCCGCTCCTTCACCACCCGCCGGGTCGTCGCCGTCCAGCACGGGCAGCCGATCTTCCACCTCTCCGCGTCCTTCCAGACGTACGAGGAGGGGCTGGAGCACCAGGACGACATGCCGGCCGCCCCGGATCCGGAGACCCTGCCGACGGCCGCCGAGATGCTGCCCCGGCACCTGCCGGAGGACGTGGCCCGGCGGCTGATCGAGGCGCGGGCGGCGGTGGACCTGCGGTACGTCGACACACCCCCCTGGGGCAGCGTCGGGGAGCCGCGCGCACCGCGCTCGCAGGTGTGGTTCCGTACGAACGGCAAGCTGGCCGACGACCCGCTGCTGCACGTCTGCCTGGCGACGTACGTCTCCGACATGACGCTGCTCGACTCGGTGCTCCTCGCCCACGGGCGGGGCGGCTGGGCGGTCGGCGACGTCGTCGGCGCGTCCCTGGACCACGCGATGTGGTTCCACCGGCCGTTCCGCGCCGACGAATGGCTGCTGTACGACCAGGAGTCGCCGTCCGCCTCGGGCGGGCGGGGCCTGGGCCAGGCCCGGATCTACACCCAGGACGGGAAGCTGGCGATCTCCGTCATCCAGGAGGGTGTCGTCCGCGTCCCGCGCGGCTGAGGCAGATGGGAAAGCCCCCCGACCGAGGGGCTCTCGATCGTATGGACGGATGCCGGGTCCGCCCGGTGAGCGTCAGAGCAGCCCGGACGCGTCGAGCAGGTAGTCGGTGAGCGGCTCGTAGTAGCGGGGGTCGACGACGTGGTCGTCCAGGGGGATCGTGACCTGCATGGTGCCCTCCGCCTCGCCGATGAAGAGCGCCGGGTCGTTGCAGTCCGCGTAGCCGATGGAGTCGATGCCGCGCTGGGCCGCCCGGCCGGCCCAGCCGTGGTCGGCGACCACGAGGTCCGGTCGCGGCTCGCCCATGAGCTCCAGGCCGTCGAGGACCGCGTTCATGGGCTCCGGCGAGTGCGTGTGCCACAGGGTCGCGCCCCGCTCGAAGACGGCGACGTCGGCGAACTGCACGACGTACCCCTCGTCCGCCGTGAGCCCGCCGGGGATCCGTACGATCTCGCAGCCCGCCGCCCGCAGCCCCGCCGCCACCCGGCTGTGGACGTCGATCAGCGCGCCCGGGTGGCCCGTCGCGAACAGCACCCGCTCCTTGCCCGCGGCCGCCTTGCGCAGGCGGGCGGCCATCCGGTCGAGGCCGTCGACGGTCAGCTCGGGGTCGATGGTGTCCTGCCCGGCCCGGTGGGCGGGATCGTCGTTCACGCCGCACCGCTCGGCCATCACGGCGAGCACGTCCTGCTCGTCGGTCCACCGGTCTCCGAGCTCCAGGCCGAGCCAGTAGTGCCGGTCGCCGTTGGCGAGCTTGCGGTAGTGGGAGAGGTTGTTGTCACGCGGGGTGGCGACGTCTCCCGCGATCCGGGTACGGACGAGGTGCTCGACGAGGGCGGGGCGGCTGAGTATCGGCATGGCCCCCATTGTGCCGTCATGTGCCGCCGGGGTCCGTCCGTCTCGAACGCCGGACGGTCGGCGGCGCCGCCCCACAGGCCCTCACAAGCGCCACTTGTACTTGCCGCCGCCGACCCATCTCACTTGCGCGGGGTCATCGAGATCGACGTGCTTCCAGCCGACCTGACGCGCCAGCCTGATCACGTCCATCATGTCGTGGGCCACGCCCAGTGTCTCCCCGCCGGCCTGGACCGGACGGAACGGTGGGTCGCCGGGCACGACTCCCAGGACGACGACCGGCCTCCGTACGTCGTCACTCATGCCTCCAGCATGAGCCCCCGGCCGGACACACGCATGTGCTCCGGCACCGTCCCGTCAGACCCCCGTCACACCCCGTCGGCCGCCGCCGCGAAAGCGCCCCGCGCCAGGCGGTGGAGGAGCTCGGCCGTCGCGGTGCGGCCCGGGAGTGAGCCCGCGGGGGTGAGGTGAGGGGTCGAGTTCAGCAGGCCGAAGACCGCGTGCACGGCGGCTCGCGCGTCCGCCTCGACGAGGGCGGGGTACGTCTCGCGGACGGCCTCCACCCACAGCTCGACGTACTGCCGCTGCAGCTGACGCACCAGCTTCCGGTCGCTCTCCCGGAGGCGGTCCAGCTCACGGTCGTGGAGGGTGATGAGCGGACGGTCGTCGAGCGCGAAGTCGATATGGCCCTCGATGAGCGCGTCGAGCAGCGCCTCGGGCGGGGCCGAGTCCTTTTCCCGCTCCATGGCGCAGCGTTTGCCGCCGGTCAGCAGCCGCTCGCTGATCCCGACGAGGAGCTCCGCGAGCATCGCGTCCTTGCCCGCGAAGTGCCGGTAGAGCCCGGGGCCGCTGATTCCGACGGCCGCTCCTATCTCGTCGACGCCCACGCCGTGGAAGCCGCGCTCGGCGAAGAGGCGGGCAGCCTCCTTGAGGATCTGCTCGCGTCGCGTCGGGGCGTCGGTCCTGGCGGTCGTGGTCATGCGATCGATTCTAGACAACGCGGTTAGCGGTCGTTAACCTGAGCGATATACGTTAACGCTCATTAACCGAGCAAGGGAGCTCAGTCGATGCAGCAGGCACCTGTGCTGACGAGCGCGGCGGACCCCGCCTCGCCGGCCTGGCAGGCCAACGAGGCAGCCCATCACGAGCTGGCCGCGACCCTGCGCGCCAAGCTCGCCGAGGCCGCTCTCGGCGGTGGAGAGAAGGCACGCGCCCGGCACACCGCGCGCGGCAAACTGCTGCCCCGGGACCGGGTGGACGCGCTTCTGGACCCCGGCTCGCCCTTCCTGGAGCTCGCCCCCCTCGCCGCGAACGGCATGTACGGCGACCAGGCACCGGCCGCCGGGGTCATCGCGGGCATCGGACGGGTCTCCGGCCGCGAGTGCGTGATCGTCGCCAACGACGCGACGGTCAAGGGCGGCACGTACTACCCCATGACCGTGAAGAAGCACCTGCGGGCCCAGGAGGTGGCGCTGGAGAATCGTCTCCCCTGCCTCTACCTCGTGGACTCGGGCGGCGCCTTCCTGCCGCTGCAGGACGAGGTCTTCCCCGACCGGGAGCACTTCGGCCGGATCTTCTACAACCAGGCCCGGATGTCCGGCGCCGGCATCCCGCAGATCGCGGCGGTCCTCGGCTCGTGCACGGCCGGCGGCGCCTACGTCCCGGCGATGAGCGATGAGGCCGTGATCGTACGGAAGCAGGGCACGATCTTCCTGGGCGGACCGCCGCTGGTGAAGGCCGCGACGGGCGAGGTCGTGACGGCCGAGGAGCTCGGCGGCGGCGAGGTCCACTCCCGTACGTCCGGGGTCACCGACCATCTCGCCGAGGACGACGCCCACGCGCTCCGTATCGTCCGCAACATCGTCGCCACGCTCCCTGAGCGCGGCCCGCTGCCGTGGTCGGTCGAGCCGGTCGAGGAGCCGAAGGTCGACCCGGCGGGGCTCTACGGCGCGGTGCCGGTGGACTCCCGCACCCCCTACGACGCCCGCGAGATCATCGCGCGGGTCGTGGACGGCTCGCGCTTCCAGGAGTTCAAGGCGGAGTACGGGCAGACGCTGGTCACCGGGTTCGCCCGGATCCACGGCCACCCGGTCGGGATCGTCGCCAACAACGGCATCCTGTTCTCCGAGTCCGCCCAGAAGGGCGCCCACTTCATCGAGCTGTGCGACCAGCGCGGCATCCCGCTGCTGTTCCTGCAGAACATCTCGGGCTTCATGGTGGGCCGGGACTACGAGGCGGGCGGTATCGCCAAGCACGGCGCCAAGATGGTGACGGCGGTGGCGTGCACGCGCGTGCCGAAGCTGACCGTCGTCGTCGGCGGCTCGTACGGCGCGGGCAACTACTCCATGTGCGGCCGGGCCTACTCCCCCCGGTTCCTGTGGATGTGGCCCAACGCCAAGATCTCCGTCATGGGCGGCGAGCAGGCCGCGTCCGTGCTCGCCACGGTCAAGCGCGACCAGCTCGGCGACGACTGGAGCGCGGAGGACGAGGACGCCTTCAAGGCCCCGATCCGCGAGCAGTACGAGACCCAGGGCAACGCCTACTACGCGACGGCCCGGCTGTGGGACGACGGGGTCATCGACCCGATGGAGACCCGGCAGGTGGTCGGCCTCGCGCTCACCGCCTGCGCCAACGCCCCTCTGACCGAACCCGCCTTCGGCGTCTTCCGGATGTGAGTGACAGATGACCATGTTCGACACAGTTCTGGTCGCCAACCGCGGCGAGATCGCGGTCCGCGTCATCCGTACGCTGCGGGCGATGGGCGTGCGCTCGGTCGCCGTGTACAGCGACGCGGACGCGGAGGCCCGTCATGTACGGGAGGCCGACACGGCGGTACGGATCGGTCCGCCGCCCGCCTCGGAGTCCTATCTCTCGATCCCGGCGCTCCTGGAGGCCGCACGGCGGACCGGGGCCCAGGCGGTCCACCCGGGGTACGGATTCCTGGCGGAGAACGCCGGGTTCGCCCAGGCGTGCGCGGAGGCCGGTCTCGTCTTCATCGGGCCGCCGGCCCCGGCGATCTCGCTGATGGGCGACAAGATCCGGGCGAAGGAGACCGTGAAGGCCGCGGGCGTCCCGGTCGTGCCGGGCGCCGCCGACCCCGAACTGGAGGCCGCCGCCCGGGAGCTGGGCGCGCCCGTACTGCTGAAGCCCTCGGCGGGCGGCGGCGGCAAGGGCATGCGCCTGGTGCGCGATCTGTCGACGCTGACGGAGGAGATCGCGGCGGCGCGGCGCGAGGCCCGGTCGTCGTTCGGTGACGACACGCTGCTGGTGGAGCGGTGGATCGACCGGCCCCGCCACATCGAGATCCAGGTGCTCGCGGACGCGCACGGGAACGTCGTGCACCTCGGTGAGCGCGAGTGCTCGCTCCAGCGGCGCCACCAGAAGATCATCGAGGAGGCGCCGAGCGTCCTGCTGACGCCCGAGATCCGCGCGGAGATGGGCGCGGCGGCCGTGGAGGCGGCCCGCTCCTGCGGCTATGTCGGCGCGGGCACGGTGGAGTTCATCGTCCCGGGCGTGGACCCCTCCTCGTACTACTTCATGGAGATGAACACCCGTCTCCAGGTCGAGCACCCGGTGACCGAGCTGATCACCGGGATCGACCTGGTCGAGTGGCAGCTGCGGGTGGCGGCGGGCGAGGAGCTGTCGTTCGCCCAGTCGGACATCACGCTGACCGGTCACGCGATCGAGGCCCGGATCTGCGCCGAGGACCCCTCCCGCGGCTTCCTGCCGTCGGGCGGCACGGTCCTGTCGCTGCGCGAGCCGCAGGGCGACGGCGTGCGGACGGACTCGGGCCTGAGCGAGGGCACGGAGGTCGGCAGCCTGTACGACCCGATGCTCTCGAAGGTCATCGTCCACGCCGCGGACCGCCCGACGGCGCTGCGCAAGCTCCGGGCCGCGCTCGCGGAGACGGTCACCCTGGGCGTTCCGACGAACGCGGGCTTCCTGCGCCGGTTGCTCGCACATCCGTCGGTGGTGAGCGGTGACCTGGACACGGGTCTGGTGGAGCGCGAGGCGGACAGCCTGGTCCCGAAGTCCGTACCGGACGAGGTCTACGCGGCGGCGGCCGCCGTACGGCTCGCCCGGCTGGCCCCGGCCCCCTCGGCCGGCTGGACCGACCCGTTCTCCGTACCGAACGGATGGCGCCTCGGCGGCCGCCCGGCCCCCCTGGACTTCCCGCTGCGCGTGGCGGGACTCGAACCCGTCACCGCGCAGGCGCCCGCCGGGGCGAGCGTCACGGCCGACACGGTCACCGTGCACCTCGACGGGCTCACGCACCGCTTCCGGCTCGCCCCCTCCCCGGAGGGCATCTGGCTCGGCAGGGACGGCGACTCCTGGCACGTACAGGATCACGACCCTGTCGCCGCCGCCCTGTCCGGCGCCCGGCACGGGGGCGCCGACACCCTCGCCGCGCCCATGCCGGGAACCGTCACCGTCGTGAAGGTGGCCGTCGGGGACGAGGTGGAGGCCGGTCAGAGCCTGCTCGTCGTCGAGGCGATGAAGATGGAGCACGTCATCTCCGCCCCGCATGCCGGCACCGTCACCGAGCTGGACGTCACGCCCGGCACCACCGTCGCCATGGACCAGGTCCTCGCCGTGGTGACCCCCAGGGAGGAATCATGACCACGGGCCTGCCCATGAAGGTGCCCGCCCCCGGGCTCCCCGCCCGCGTCCGGATCCACGAGGTCGGGCCCCGCGACGGGCTGCAGAACGAGCAGACGGTCGTCCCGACCGCCGTGAAGGCCGAGTTCGTCCGGCGGCTCGCCGACGCTGGTCTGACGACCGTCGAGGCCACCAGCTTCGTCCACCCCAAGTGGGTGCCCCAACTCGCCGACGCCGAGCAGCTGTTCCCGCTCCTCCAGGGCGTCCCCGCCCGGCTGCCCGTCCTCGTGCCCAACGAGCGCGGCCTCGACCGCGCCCTCTCCCTCGGCGCCCGCGAGATCGCCGTCTTCGCCTCCGCCACCGAGTCCTTCGCCAAGGCCAACCTCAACCGGACGGTCGACGAGGCCCTCGCCATGTTCGCGCCGACCGTCACCCGGGCCATAGAGCAGGGCCTGAAGGTGCGCGGCTATCTCTCGATGTGCTTCGGCGACCCGTGGGAGGGCCCGGTCCCGGTCGACCAGGTCGTCCGGGTCACCAAGGCCCTGGCCGAGATGGGCTGCGACGAGCTGAGCCTCGGCGACACCATCGGCGTCGCCACCCCCGGGCACGTCGAGGCGCTGCTCACGGCGCTGAACGAGGCCGGCGTCCCCACCTCCCGCCTCGCCGTGCACTTCCACGACACCTACGGCCAGGCCCTCTCCAACACCCTCGCCGCGCTCCGGCACGGCGTCACGACCGTCGACGCCTCCGCCGGCGGCCTCGGCGGCTGCCCGTACGCCAAGAGCGCCACCGGCAACCTCGCCACCGAGGACCTCGTGTGGATGCTCGACGGCCTCGGCATCGAGACCGGGGTCGATCTGGCCGCCCTCACCGCCACCAGCGTGTGGATGGCCGAACAGCTGGGCCGACCGAGCCCTTCCCGTACCGTCCGCGCGCTCGCGGCGAACTCTCACAAGGAGTCCTAGCCATGTCCCTCGACCACCGGCTCTCCGAAGAGCACGAGGAACTCCGCCGCACCGTCGAGGAGTTCGCCCACGACGTCATCGCCCCCAAGATCGGCGACTACTACGAGCGCCACGAGTTCCCGTACGAGATCGTCCGCGAGATGGGGCGCATGGGCCTGTTCGGCCTGCCCTTCCCGGAGGAGTACGGCGGCATGGGCGGCGACTACCTCGCGCTCGGCATCGCCCTGGAGGAGCTGGCCCGGGTCGACTCCTCGGTGGCCATCACCCTGGAGGCGGGCGTCTCGCTCGGGGCGATGCCGGTCTACCGCTTCGGCACCGAGGAGCAGAAGCAGGAGTGGCTGCCCCGGATGTGCTCCGGGGAGATCCTGGGCGCGTTCGGGCTGACCGAGCCGGGCGCCGGCTCGGACGCGGGCGGGACCCGGACGACGGCCGTGCGCGACGAGTCCACGGGCGAGTGGGTCATCAACGGTTCGAAGTGCTTCATCACCAACTCCGGTACGGACATCACGGGTCTGGTCACCGTCACCGCCGTCACCGGCCGCAAGCCGGACGGCCGACCGCTGATCTCCTCGATCATCGTGCCCTCCGGCACCCCCGGCTTCACGGTCGCCGCCCCCTACTCCAAGGTGGGCTGGAACGCCTCGGACACCCGCGAGCTCTCCTTCGACGACGTACGGGTCCCGGCGGCGAACCTGCTGGGCGAGGAGGGCCGGGGGTACGCGCAGTTCCTCCGCATCCTCGACGAGGGCCGGATCGCGATCTCGGCGCTGGCGACCGGTCTCGCGCAGGGCTGTGTCGACGAGTCGGTGAAGTACGCCAAGGAGCGCCAGGCGTTCGGGCGCCCGATCGGTGACAACCAGGCCATCCAGTTCAAGATCGCGGACATGGAGATGCGGGCTCATATGGCCCGGGTCGGCTGGCGGGACGCGGCGTCCCGGCTGGTGCTCGGCGAGCCGTTCAAGAAGGAGGCCGCGCTGGCGAAGCTGTACTCGTCGACGGTGGCCGTGGACAACGCCCGCGAGGCGACCCAGATCCACGGCGGCTACGGCTTCATGAACGAGTATCCGGTGGCCCGGATGTGGCGCGACTCCAAGATCCTGGAGATCGGCGAGGGCACGAGCGAGGTGCAGCGGATGCTGATCGCACGGGAGTTGGGACTGTCGGGCTGAGTTGCCCGGGGAGGGGCGACCGGGGCGGGCCAGGCGTGTGAGCTTCTGGGTCGGCCGCCCTCGCTCCGAGTATGGCGCCCTCCGCCGGGCGCCTTTTCACACTCGGACAGAGGGCGGCCGACCAGGAATTCCCGGCCCCGGTCAATCCAGGCGCCCCGCCCTCCCGTTCACGAACGCGCCGCACACGACCGCCGCCACCAGGACCCGTAGCCCCCCGCCTATGCCACCGGCATGTGACGTACCGCCTCGATACCGGCCCTACTGATCCACGTGAGGTTAGGCTAACCTACCCTCGAATTGCTCAGCCCAGGCCGACCCCGGCACGTACCGAAAGCGACTTCGCCATGCCCAGCAACGCCCGAGCCACTCATCTCACCCGTCGCGGCCTCCTCGCCGCGGGCGGCGTCCTCGGGCTCGGTGCCGCGATCGCCGCCTGCGGCGGCGAGTCCAAGACCGGCACCGGTGCCGCCGAGAAGTCCGGCTCCTGGGAGTTCAAGGACGACCGCGGCCAGGTCGCCAAGTCCGCCTCCACGCCGAAGAACATCGTCGCCTTCACCGGAACCGCCGCCGCCCTCCTCGACTTCGGCATCGAGGTCGCGGGCGTCTTCGGTCCGACCACGGTCAAGGACCCCAAGACGAACGAGGACAAGCCCGACGTCCAGGCCGGCGATCTCGACATCAAGAAGGTCAAGATCATCGGCAACGTCTGGGGCGAGTTCAAGATCGAGGAATACCTCAAGCTCAACCCCGAGCTCCTCATCACGGACATGTGGGAGAAGAACGACCTCTGGTACGTTCCGGCCGAGCAGAAGGACAAGATCCTCAAGGTCGCCCCGAGCGTCGCACTGTGGGCCGCCGACCACTCGATGCCGCAGGTGCTCCAGCGCCACGCCGACCTCGCCGCCTCGCTGGGCGCCGACGTCAAGACCAAGAAGATCCTCGACGACAAGGCCCGCTTCGAGGCCGCCGCCGAGCGGGTGCGCAAGGCCGCCAAGGGCAAGAAGGACATCAAGGTCCTGATCGGCTCCGGCTCGCCCGACCTGTTCTACGTCTCCACCCCGGTCCGCCCGACCGACACGCTGTACTTCAAGGAGCTGGGCGTCAACATCGTCGTCCCCACCAAGCTCGACCAGGGCGGCTGGTTCGAGGGCCTGAGCTGGGAGAACGTCGACAAGTACCAGGCCGACATCATCATGCTCGACAACCGCACCTCGGCCCTGCAGCCCGAGGCCCTGAAGGCCAAGCCGACCTGGGCCGCGCTCCCCGCCGTCAAGGCCGGCCAGGTCATCCCGCGCGTGACCGAGCCCATCTACTCCTACGCCAAGTGCGCCCCGCTCCTCGAGGACCTGGCCAAGGCCCTGGAGAACGCGAAGAAGGTGGCCTGACCCGATGACGACCGCCGAGACCGCCCCGTTCCAGTTCTTCTCCCTCCAGGTCGACCGGACGAGGCGGCTCGGCCCGTCCCTGGTCCGGATCACCTTCACCGGGGAGGACCTGAAGGCCTTCGCCTCCGGGGGCCGCGACCAGTCGCTCTCCCTCTTCCTGCCGCACCCCGGGCAGCCGGAGCCCGTCCTGCCCCCGCTGGACGACCCGGACCTGTACGCCGTCCTCGGCGCCTGGCGGGCGATGCCCGACGACGAGCGCGCGGTGATGCGTTCGTACACCGTCCGCGAGCAGCGCACGGCGCCCGACGAGGTCGACATCGACTTCGCGCTGCACGAGGACGGCGGCCCGGCCTGCCGCTGGGCGCAGCAGGCCGAGCCGGGCGACAAGGTCGTGGTGCTGGGACCGGCGGTCGCCGACAACACGGGCGTCCGCTTCCGCCTGCCGGACGATGCCGACTCCGTACTGATCTGGGCGGACGAGACGGCCCTGCCGGCCGCGTCCGCCGTCCTGGAGTGGCTGCCGGCCGAGACGCGGGCGCAGGTGTATCTCGAAGTCCCCTGCTCGGGTGACCGGCTGGAGCTGGCGACGGAGGCCGACGCGACCGTGACCTGGCTGGTCCGGGAGGAGGGCGCGCCGTCGGCCGTGGACGCGGTGCGCGACGCCGAGCTGCCCGGTGACGCTCCGTACGTCTGGATCGCGGGCGAGTCGGGTTCCGTGAAGGCGCTGCGCCGTCATTTCGTGAACGAGCGTCAACTGGATCGCCGTCGGATCACGTTCGTCGGCTACTGGCGCAAGGGCCTGTCCGAGGACGCGCTGCGCGAGACGCCGGAGGACGACTCGTAGTCGTACGTCACCACTGAGTCCCCTGGGGGGCGAGGGTCGTTGCGATGCGAAGTTAGGTTAGGCTAACCTTACTTTCGCATCACCCCCTCGCCCCCTCTTCCGTCCGGAGGACCATCCCCATGCGCTCGCACCTGCTCAACGACGCCACGGCGGAGAGCTATCGGCGCTCCGTCATCGAAGGAGTCGAGCGGGTGGCGGAGAAACTCGCCACGACCCGACAGCCGTTCACCGGCGTCACGCCCGCCGAGCTCGCCCCGGTCATCGACGCCGTCGACCTCGACCAGCCGCTCGGCGACTCCTCCGCCGCCCTCGACGAGCTGGAGAGCGTCTACCTCCGCGACGCCGTCTACTTCCACCACCCGCGCTACCTGGGCCACCTCAACTGCCCGGTCGTCATCCCCGCCGTCCTCGGCGAGGCCGTCCTCTCGGCGGTCAACTCCTCGCTGGACACCTGGGACCAGAGCGCCGGCGGCACCCTGATCGAGCGCAAGCTCATCGACTGGACCACCGGCCGGATCGGCCTCGGACCGGCCGCCGACGGCGTGTTCACCAGCGGCGGTACGCAGTCCAACCTCCAGGCGCTGCTGCTGGCCCGCGAGGAGGCCAAGACGCGGGACCTGGCGAAGCTCCGTATCTTCTCCTCCGAGTGCAGCCACTTCAGTGTCCAGAAGTCGGCCACCCTCCTCGGCCTCGGCGCCGACGCCGTCATCTCCATCCCGGTCGACCGGACCAAGCGCATGCAGTCCGTCGTCCTCGCCGCCGAGCTGGAGGCCTGCCGCGCCGAGGGCCTGGTCCCGATGGCGATCGTCGCCACCGCCGGCACCACCGACTTCGGCTCCATCGACCCGCTGTCCGAGATCGCCACCATGGCCGCCGAGTACGGCGCCTGGATGCATGTGGACGCGGCCTACGGCTGCGGACTTCTCGCCTCCCACACCCGCCGCCACCTCCTGGACGGCATCGAGCGGGCCGACTCGGTCACCGTCGACTACCACAAGTCCTTCTTCCAGCCGGTGAGCTCCTCCGCCGTCCTGGTCCGCGACGGCGCAACCCTGCGCCACGCGACCTACCACGCGGACTACCTCAACCCGCGTCAGACCGGAGACATGGGGGCACCTCCCGCGTCCGAAGGACTGTGGGGGAAGATCCCCAACCAGGTCGACAAGTCGCTGCAGACCACCCGCCGCTTCGACGCGCTCAAGCTGTGGATGACGCTGCGCGTGATGGGCGCCGACGGGGTCGGCGAGCTCTTCGACGAGGTCTGCGACCTGGCCGCGGCCGGCTTCGAGCTGCTCGCCGCGGACCCCCGCTACGACGTGGTCGTCCAGCCGCAGCTCTCCACCCTCGTCTACCGCTACATCCCCGAGGCCGTCACCTCCCCCGCGGAGATCGACCGGGCCAACCTCTACGCCCGCAAGGCGCTCTTCGCCTCCGGCGAGGCCGTCGTCGCCGGGACCAAGGTCGACGGCCGCCAGTACCTGAAGTTCACCTTGCTCAACCCCGAGACGACCGTGGCCGACATCGCCGCCGTCCTCGATCTGATAGCCGGCCACGCCGAGCAGTACCTGGGAGAGAACCTTGTCCACGCAGCCTCTTGATTTCATCGGCATCGGGCTCGGTCCGTTCAACCTCGGCCTGGCCTGCCTGACCGAGCCGATCGACCATCTGAACGGTCTCTTCCTGGAGTCCAAGCCCGACTTCGAATGGCACTCGGGCATGTTCCTCGAAGGCGCCCACCTCCAGACGCCGTTCATGTCGGACCTCGTCACCATGGCCGACCCGACCTCGCCGTACTCCTTCCTCAACTATCTGAAGGAGAAGGGCCGGCTCTACTCCTTCTACATCCGCGAGAACTTCTATCCGCTGCGGACGGAGTACAACGACTACTGCCGCTGGGCCGCCGCCAAACTGAGCAGCATCCGCTTCTCGACGACCGTCAGCTCCGTCTCGTACGACGAGGTGAGCGAGGAGTACGTCGTCGCGACCGAGGCCGGAGAAACGTTCCGCGCCCGCCGGATCGTGCTCGGCACCGGCACCCCGCCGCACCTGCCCGAGCCCTGCCAGGGCCTCGGCGGCGACCTGATCCACAACTCGCGCTACCTCCCGAACAAGGAGGCGCTCCAGAAGAAGAAGTCGATCACCCTGGTCGGCAGCGGCCAGAGCGCGGCGGAGATCTACTACGACCTCCTCGCCGAGATCGACGTACACGGCTACCGGCTCAACTGGGTGACCCGCTCCCCGCGCTTCTTCCCGCTGGAGTACACCAAGCTCACCCTGGAGATGACCTCGCCGGAGTACGTGGACTACTTCCACGCGCTGCCCGAGCAGACCCGCTACCGCCTGGAGGCCCAGCAGAAGGGCCTGTTCAAGGGCATCGACGGCGAGCTGATCGACGCCATCTTCGACCTGCTCTACCAGAAGAACCTGGCGGGCCCGGTCCCCACCCGGCTGCTCACCAACTCCGCGCTGCACTCCGCCGCGTACGACGACACGAGCGGCACGTACACGCTCGGCTTCCACCAGGAGGAGCAGGAGAAGGACTTCACGGTGGAGACCGAGGGCCTGATCCTCGCCACCGGCTACAAGTACGCCGTCCCCGCCTTCCTGGAGCCGGTCCGCGACCGCCTCAAGTGGGACGGCCAGGGCCGCTTCGACGTGGCCCGCAACTACTCGATCGACACGACGGGCCGCGGCGTCTTCCTGCAGAACGCCGGTGTGCACACGCACTCCATCACCTCGCCCGACCTCGGCATGGGGGCGTACCGCAACGCCTACATCATCGGAGCCATGCTGGGCTCCGACTACTACCCCGTCGAGAAGACCATCGCTTTCCAGGAGTTCGCGGTATGAGCACCACCCTCCCCGCCGCCGGCATAGGCACCTTCGCCTTCCGGCCCCTCGACCCGCTCGCCGACGCCGAGCTGATCCACCCCTGGGTCACCCACCCCAAGGCCGCCTTCTGGCTGATGCAGGACGCGAAGCTCCAGGACGTCGAGCGCGAGTACATGGCGATCGCCGCGGCCGAGCACCACGACGCCTTCCTCGGTCTCCACGACGGCGAGCCCGCCTTCCTCATGGAGCGGTACGACCCCTCGAAGGTCGAACTGGTCGGCCTGTACGACGCCCAGCCGGGCGACGTCGGCATGCACTTCCTGGTCGCACCGAGCGACACCCCCGTGCACGGCTTCACCCGCGCCGTGCTCACCGCCGTGATGCGCGAGCTGTTCGCCGACCCGGCGACCGCCCGGGTCGTCGTCGAGCCGGACGTCCGCAACACCGCCGTCCACGCGCTCAACGCGGCCGTCGGCTTCGCCCCCGAGCGGGAGATCGCCAAGCCGGAGAAGAACGCGCTGCTCAGCTTCTGCACCCGCGCCCAGTTCGAGGCGGCGACGGCATGACGAGTCCGGTCTCCCACCTCACGCCCGCCCGCTGGGCCGACGCCAACCGCGCGCTGATCCGCAAGGGCCTCGCCGAGTTCATCCACGAGCGGCTGCTCGACCCGCGGGAGCTGGGCGAGAGCCGTTACAAGGTCCTCAGCGACGACGGCACGATCGAGTACCGCTTCACGGCCGACCGGTTCGCGCTCGACCACTGGCAGGTCTATCCCGACTCGATCAGCTGCCACCGCGGCGACGAGCAACTCCCCCTCGACGCGCTGCGGTTCATCACCGAGCTGCGCGGCTCGCTGGGCCTGAGCGACGAGATCCTGCCGGTCTACCTGGAGGAGATCTCCTCCACCCTGGCCGGTACGGCGTACAAGGCGACCAAGCCGCGCGTCCCCGCCGCCGAGCTGGCGCGCGCGGACTTCCAGGCCATCGAGACCGGGATGACCGAAGGCCACCCCTGCTTCGTCGCCAACAACGGCCGGCTCGGTTTCGGCGTGGACGAGTACCACGCATACGCCCCCGAGGCCGCGTCGCCCCTCCACCTGATCTGGCTGGCGGCGCGCCGCGACCGCACCACCTTCACGGCGGGCGCGGGCCTGGAGTACGAGACCTTCATCCGCGCCGAGCTGGGCGACAAGGCGGTCGACTGCTTCGCCGCGATCCTCGCCGAGCGGGGCCTGGACCTGGCCGACTACCTGCTGATGCCGGCCCACCCCTGGCAGTGGTGGAACAAGCTGTCCGTCACCTTCGCCGCCGAGGTCGCCCAGGAGCGGCTGGTGTACCTGGGCGAGGGCGACGACGCCTATCTGGCGCAGCAGTCGATCCGTACCTTCTTCAACACCTCCGACCCGGCCAAGCACTATGTGAAGACGGCGCTGTCCGTCATCAACATGGGCTTCATGCGCGGGCTCTCGGCGGCGTACATGGAGGCCACCCCGGCGATCAACGACTGGCTGCACGGTCTCATCGAGTCCGACCCGGTGCTGAAGGCCGCCCGGTTCTCGATCATCCGGGAGCGGGCCGCGATCGGCTACCGGCACCTGGAGTACGAGGCCGCCACCGACCGCTACTCGCCCTACCGCAAGATGCTCGCCGCGCTCTGGCGCGAGTCGCCGGTGCCGTCCCTGGCGCCCGGCGAGCGGCTCGCCACCATGGCCTCGCTGCTCCATGTCGACCACGACGGCGCCTCGTTCGCGGGCGCGCTGATCAAGGACTCGGGCCTGGCCCCGACGGAGTGGCTGCGCGGCTATCTGAACGCGTACCTGCTGCCGCTGCTGCACTGCTTCTACGCCTACGACCTGGTGTACATGCCGCACGGCGAGAACGTGATCCTCGTTCTCGACGAGCGGGGCGCGGTCGTCCGGGCGGTGTTCAAGGACATCGCCGAGGAGATCTGCGTCATGGACCCGGACGCGGTCCTGCCGCCCGCCGTGGAGCGGATCCGGGCCGAGGTCCCGGAGGACATGAAGCTGCTGTCGATCTTCACGGATGTCTTCGACTGCTTCTTCCGCTTCCTCGGGGCGACGCTGGCGGCGGAGGGCGTGCTCGACGAGGACGCGTTCTGGCGGACGGTCGCGGAGTGCGTGCGCGGCTACCAGGAGTCGAAGCCGGAGCTCGCGGACAAGTTCGCGCAGTACGACATGTTCGCGGAGACGTTCGCGCTGTCGGCGCTCAACCGGCTCCAGTTGCGCAACAACAAGCAGATGGTGGACCTGGCGGACCCGTCGGCGGCGCTCCAGCTCGTCGGCGACCTGGTGAACCCGATCGCGCGGTTCGCCCACTGAGGCCGGCGAGGGCCCGGGCGGAGTTTACGGTCCTCCGCCCGGGCCCTCGCCGTACGTCCCCCCTCCATTCAGGCGATCACGCTGTGTCACCGAGTCAATCGCGTCCACTACGTCCGGTAGTTGTGCCAGGTTGGCCCCGGGCCGGACCCGCCGGCCGGTAGCGGAGGTGCTGACGCCGTGATGCCTCGAATCACCCGTGTCCTCGTCGGAACGGCGGTGACCGTGGCCCTCGCCGGGGCGGCCGCCTGCGGGGGCGGAGGCGGCGGCGGCACGGAGCAGGGGGACGGAACGGAGACCGCGGCCTCTCCGACGGAGACGGGACAGGGCGAGACCCTGGGGACCATCTTCCCGGGGAAGGGCGGAGGCGGCCAGGCGGCCCCGGTCCGCGTGCCGACGGCCAAGGTGAACCAGCGGGTGGGCGGGAAGATGAGGGTCGTGAACGATACCGACAAGGCCGTCCCCCTGAAGGATCCGCAGCCGCAGCCCGACGACCCCGGCCAGGGGCAGACGCTGGCGGGGCGCGGCAACTGCCCCGATCCGCTGCCCGCTGGGCAGGCGTGTGAGATGACCATCGGTCACACGTCGTTCGTGGCGGGGTCCTACTCCGGAGTGGTGACCATCCCGACCGGAGAGGGCGAAGCGATGACCGTGCCCTACTCGGGGGAGGCGGTCGAGAACGGCCCCACGGAAACCGTGTCACCGACGACCGACACCCCGACGCCGACGACGACCGATCCCACCACCGATCCGACCACCGATCCGACCTATATCCCGCCGACCGACACCCCGCCGACGGACCCCGGGACCGAGGGCGACATCATCCCGTAGCGGCGGGCGAGGTCAGCTCCACGCGCACGGTGTCGTCGTCGGGCAGCACGACCGTCAGATAGTCCCTGTTCCGTGAGGCGTAGGAGACCAGATAGAAGCGGGACGGCGACTTCACGAGCAGGTGGAATCCGACGTACCGGTGCTGGTACGGGCCCTTGCCGGTACCCATGTCCCGGTATGCGATGGCCTTCGCGTTGTGGACGATCGGGATACGCGAATAGACCACCACCGGCAGGCTCTCCTGGTACCCCCCTTGGATCTCGTCCCAGGCATGGGTCTGCCCCTGCATCGCCACGTACCGGGTCGTGCCGAAGAACAGGCTCAGGGCCAGCAGCCCGATCAGCAGGGCGCCACCCGCGGACCACATCCGGTCGGCGGTTCCGTCGCCCCCGGCCGGGTCGTCCGCGCTCCGCTGAAGACGCTGCTGCACGGAGAAGAACGCCAGGGTGGCGCCCAGCGCCGCCACGAGCGACGGGACGATCGGGGTCACCCACCAGCTCGCGGGGAGAGGGACGGGAAGCCCTCCGAAGAAGAGCGGAAATCCCAGCAGCACCATGAGGATGCCGACGGCGAGGAGCCACCGGCTCACCGTGCGGCGCCGGCGCTCCTTCCCTGGGCGGGCCAGGACATGGCCGATCCGGCCGAGCACCAGCAGCACGGACAGTCCGCAGACCAGCAGGAACCACACCGGGCCGAAGACCGCGTCCGGGCTCTTGGCCAGGTAGGCCTGGACGGAGAGCTGCAGGTCGGCGGAGGGGACGCCGAAGCCGGCGTAATAGGCGTCGGTGTACACGCTGCCGAAGTAGTACAGCAGCCCGATGGCGGCGGTGCCCGGCGCCACCACGTACGCCGCCTTGTCGAAGAACGTCCCCGTCGGCGGCGGTGGCGCCGACGCCGGGGACGCGGGTGGTGGCGCGGGTTCGGGCGGTGGCGCCGGGTGTGGCTCGGGCGACTGCGCGGGCTCGGGTGACGGCCGGGACGGCTCCCCTTGCGGCACGGACATGCCGTCAGTCTCGGGGCCGCCGCCCGGCCGCGCACGCAGAGCGCGCCACCCGGCTGATCTCCGGCTACCCCCTACCGCCTACCGCCACGGAACCTGCGGCGAGCGGTAGAAGCCGATGCCGAGCGCCTCGAACCTCGGCCCCTGCTGCGCCAGCCGCTCCCGGTACGCCGCCCAGTCGTGGGAGGCCGCAGGCGACCAGCCCAGTTCGGCGATGCCCGGCAGGCGCGGGAACGCCATGTGGTCGATGTGGGCGCTCTCGGAGACCGTCTCCGTCCACAGCGGCGCCTCGACGCCCGCGATGCCCGACTCGGGCAGGCCGGGCAGGAGGGTGGCCGGGTTCCAGTCGTAGGACCGCTGGACCTCGACGTAGCCGGCCCAGGAGAGGCCGAGTTTGGTGTCCTTGGTGTACTTCATGTCGAGATAGGCCCGGTCGGCGGGCGAGAGGATCACCTTGGTCCCGGCCCGCGCGGCCGCCGCGACCTGCTCCTTCTCGGCCCCCGACGAGCGGTCGAGGCCCCAGTACTGGGCGAGCGCGCCCTCGGCCGGCCGGGCCCCGGTCAGCTGGTGCCAGCCGATGACGGTCTTGCCGTACTTCGCCACGACCGGCTGCACCCGGTCCATGAAGGCGACGTAGTCCTCGTGGGTGGTGGAGTGCGCCTCGTCGCCGCCGATGTGGAGGTACTTCCCGGGGGTCAGCGCGGCCAGTTCGCGGATCACGTCGTCCACGAAGTCGTACGTGACCGGCTTCGGCACGCACAGCGAGCTGAAGCCGACGGCGGTGCCGGTGTAGAGCGGCGGCGCGACGCCGTCGCAGTTCAGCTCGGCGTACGAGGCGAGGGCCGCGTTGGTGTGTCCCGGCATGTCGATCTCGGGGACGACCTCCTGGTAGCGGGAGGCGGCGTAGCGGACGATCTCCTTGTAGTCGTCCTTGGTGTAGTGGCCGCCGGGGCCGCCGCCGACCTCGGTGGAGCCGCCGTAGGTGGCGAGCCGGGGCCAGGAGTCGATGGCGATGCGCCAGCCCTGGTCGTCGGAGAGGTGCAGATGCAGCTTGTTGATCTTGTAGAGGGCGAGCTGGTCGATATAGCGCTTGACCTCGTCGACGGTGAAGAAGTGCCGGGAGACGTCGAGCATCGCGCCCCGGTAGGCGAAGCGGGGGGTGTCGGTGATGGTGCCGCCCGCCACCGTCCAGGGTCCCGGCCGCACCGTGTCCGCCTCGACGGCGGCGGGCAGCTGCTGGCGCAGGGTCTGGACGCCGCGGAAGAGTCCGGCGGGCCGCTGGGCGGTGAGGGTGATGCCTCCCGGGCCGGACGTCAGCCGGTACCCCTCCTCACCGAGGGCCCGGTCGCGGGGCGACAGACGCAGCAGGATGCCGCCGCGCCCCTTGTCCTCGTCGACGACGGGCAGCGGGTGGCCGGTGGAGGGGCGAAGGACGCCGGCGAGGTAGTCGCCGATGGCACGGGACTCGCGGGAGTCCTCGTCGACCCGGATGCGGGTGGCGGCGGTGATGGCGTACGGGGCACCGCGCGGCGCCACGGAGGCGGGGGCGGGGACGATCTGGCCGAGCGGGCGGGGGGCGGCTGCGGGGGCCGGGGCGGCGGCGGGTGCGGTGGCTCCGACGGAGGAGATACCGGCCGCGGCGACCAGGAGCACGGCACCGAGCACACGGGGGAACGTTCTGCACTGTTTCACAGGCATGGTCCCTTTCGACGGGCTTCGCGACTGTGGGATGCGTATCCGTTCGGTCACCATCCGTACCGTGAGCCCCTACACCGGTCAAGGTGTAGACCAATTTCGGGGGGCAAAAGCGTCGACCATGAGGACCCCTGCCCGATAGCGGGCAGGATTCTTGCAAAGAACCACCGGTACCCCTCAGTATTCACGGGTGCTCGAACGCCGCCCGTCACACGACGACCTCATCGACCATCTGGTGCGCAGCACCGCGCTCCAGCGCGGTGAGGCGGCCCGCGTGGTCCTCGATGTGCTGGCGTACTTCGACGAGTCGACCGAGGACTTCGTCCGTCGGCGCCACCGGGAACTGCAGTCCCGTGGAGCCGTGAACGCGGAGATCTTCGAACGCATCGCGGCCGAACTGCCGCACCGCGCGGTGGCGCCACCAGAGCTCTCGCTCCGGCAGCTGCGCCGCATCGTCTACGGCTGAGCGTCGTCCGCGGCTGAGTGCCGAGCACACCCACTGACTTGGAGGGGTTAAACCTTTATGTGCGGAATTGTCGGTTACATCGGAAAGCGTGACGTCGCCCCGCTGCTGCTCGAAGGACTCCAGCGGCTGGAGTACCGGGGGTACGACTCCGCGGGCATCGTCATCACCAGCCCGAAGGCCGGCGGCCTGAAGATGGTCAAGGCCAAGGGCCGGGTCCGCGACCTGGAAGCCCGCGTCCCCAAGCGCTTCACCGGCACCACCGGCATCGCCCACACCCGCTGGGCCACCCACGGCGCCCCCAGCGACATCAACTCGCACCCGCACCTCGACCCCGAGAACAAGGTCGCCGTCGTCCACAACGGCATCGTCGACAACGCCTCGGAACTGCGCGCCAAGCTGGAGGCCGACGGCGTCGTCTTCGCCTCCGAGACCGACACCGAGGTCATCACCCACCTGATCGCCCGCTCCCAGGCCACCACCCTGGAGGAGAAGGTCCGCGAGGCGCTCAAGGTGATCGACGGCACGTACGGCATCGCCGTCATGCACGCCGACTTCAACGACCGCATCGTGGTGGCCCGCAACGGCTCCCCGGTCGTCCTCGGCATCGGCGAGAAGGAGATGTTCGTCGCCTCCGACGTCGCCGCGCTGATCGCCCACACCCGCCAGGTCGTCACCCTCGACGACGGCGAGATGGCCACCCTCAAGGCCGACGACTTCCGTACGTACACCACCTCGGGCGCGTCGACCACCGCCACCCCGGAGACCGTGGAGTGGGAGGCCGCCTCCTACGACATGGGCGGCCACGACACGTACATGCACAAGGAGATCTCCGAGCAGCCCGACGCGGTCGACCGCGTGCTGCGCGGCCGGATCGACGACCGCTTCTCCACCGTCCACCTCGGCGGCCTCAACCTCGACGCCCGCGAGGCCCGCACCATCCGCCGGATCAAGATCCTCGGCTGCGGCACCTCGTACCACGCCGGCCTCATCGGCGCGGGCCTGATCGAGTCCATGGCCCGCATCCCGGCCGACGCCGAGCCGGCCTCGGAGTTCCGCTACCGCAACCCGGTCGTGGACCCCGACACCCTCTACATCGCCGTCTCCCAGTCCGGTGAGACGTACGACGTGCTCGCCGCCGTCCAGGAGCTGAAGCGCAAGGGCGCGCGCGTCCTCGGCGTCGTCAACGTCGTCGGCTCGGCGATCGCCCGCGAGGCCGACGGCGGCGTGTACGTCCACGCCGGCCCCGAGGTCTGCGTCGTCTCCACCAAGTGCTTCACCAACACCGTCGTCGCCTTCGCCCTGCTCGCCCTGCACCTGGGCCGCATCCGGGACCTCTCGGTGACCGACGGCAAGCGGATCATCGAGGGCCTGCGCAAGCTGCCCGAGCAGATCAGCGAGATCCTGAAGTCCGAGGACGAGATCAAGGAGCTCGCCGCTCAGTACGCGGGCGCCCAGTCGATGATGTTCATCGGCCGCGTGCGGGGTTACCCGGTGGCCCTGGAAGCGTCCCTGAAGCTCAAGGAGATCTCGTACATCCACGCCGAGGCGTACCCGGCCTCCGAGCTGAAGCACGGCCCGCTCGCGCTGATCGAGCCGGCGCTGCCGACGGTCGCCATCGTCCCCGACGACGACCTGCTGGAGAAGAACCGCGCCGCGCTTGAGGAGATCAAGGCGCGCAGCGGCCGCATTCTCGCCGTCGCACACCAGCCGCAGGAGAAGGCCGACCACACCATCGTCGTGCCGAAGAACGAGGACGAGCTCGACCCGATCCTGATGGGCATCCCGCTCCAGCTCCTCGCCTACCACACGGCGCTCGCCATGGGCCGCGACATCGACAAGCCGCGCAACCTGGCCAAGTCCGTCACGGTCGAGTAGCCCTCCGGGCCTGTCCCCCGGAGACTCGACCACGGTCGAGCGGTGAGTCCGGCCTGTCCCCGGACGCTCGACCGGACACCACGAAGCGGTCCCTGCACGCAGGGACCGCTTCGTCTTTTCTGGGGGCTCGGTTCACCTCCGGGCGCTGTGTGCCGGACTCCCAGGGCCGCGCGTGCTCGGCCCCTCGTTCCTCGGGGGCTGCGCGTGCTCGGCCCTGTTCCCCCGGCGCGCCCTTCGGCTCACTCGCCCCGCGTCAGGTCGTGGCCGTCGCGTTCTTCCTCGACATGCGGCCGAGCGACATCGGCCAGTGGGCCACCGCCGCCGTCGCGCCGTACCAGGCCGCGAGGCCCGCGACCGCGGCGATCCAGCCGCCCGCCTTGGCGAGGCCGCCGTTGCCCGCGAGGGCGCCTATGCCGTCCAGCAGCAGCGCCACGAACAACAGCCCGTACACGCCCTGCCCGAACAGACCGCTGCCCTTGGCCGCCATCGTCAGCGTGAGCGCCAGCATCGCCCACAGCAGCAGGAAGAGCCCCGACGCCTCGGCCGACGCGCCGCCGGCCCCGGTCCCCCAGGTGAACCAGAAGGCGCCGAGCGCCGCGTGGGCGGTGCCGGTCCCGCCGTTGCCCGCGTGCAGGGCGAGCAGACCGGCGAGGAAGAGCGCGACCCCGCCGACCCAGGTGGCGAGGGCTGCGGCGTCGGACGCCGCGACGTTGTCGATCACACCGGTGCCGCCGAGCCCGAAGGCCAGCAGAGTGAGTCCGAGTGCGAGTTGGCCGAGCATGGAGGTGGTGTTTCCCGCGGCGACGTCGTTGTCCACGGCGGGCTCCCTTCAGACGGGCAGTTGTGCTGCTTGGGCCGCTTTGTTCCGGTGACCCTTATCTACCCTTCACAAGCGCACAATTCACCTGAGGATGGCCGAATTTATGGCCGAGTCAAGGGAGTTGAGGAGGGTGGCGAGGGAGGCGTGCTACGGGATGACTACGGGATCACGACGACGGGCCGCTGGGCGCGGCGCGCGAGCCGTCCGGCCACGGAGCCGAAGATCCGGCCGACGATGCCGTGCGTGGAGCCGACCACGATCGCGTCGGCCGAGTACTCCCGGCCGACCTCCTCCAGTTCATGACAGATGTCGCCGCCGCGCTCGACGAGGATCCAGGGGACCTCGGCGAGATAGTCGGCGCAGGCGAGCTCCAGACCGAGGACCTCGGTGCGGTGGTCCGGTACGTCGACGAAGACCGGGGGCTCGCACCCCGCCCAGACCGTGGTGGGCAGCCGGTTGGCGACATGCACGATGATCAGGCCGGAGCCGGAGCGGCGGGCCATGCCGATGGCGTACGCGAGGGCTCGCTCGCTGGAGGTCGAGCCGTCGAAACCGACGACCACTCCGTGCCGGAAAGCGGGATCGCAGGAGTGACGTGGTTGTTCCGCCGCCAAGGGGTCCACCGTGGAATCGGCGACGCGCTTGCGGTCCGCGGGTTCGGAGAATTCGTGACCGGCCATCGGTGTCTCGGCGAAGAAGATCCTTCTGGGAAGGGAACGGAACAACGGTTGGCGGCGGAGCTGTGTCCGGGAATCATCTTCCCAACCCCATACCCCCAAGGGTACGGCGACACTCCTCCCGTGCCCAGAGCCGGCCGTGCTGCGCGCGGTGGTCGCACGGCGCCCCAGGGAGCATGCACGAGCCCGTCCCGTTATGGCAATGCCGGTTGTGTCCTACAGGTGTCCGTACGGGGGCCGAACGGACGCCTCCGGCAGTGACCGGAACGTTCCGCTCCTCGTTGCCACTGGTCCAGCCACCGTCGCAGGGAGACCGCCCGTGCCCGCACCAACGGCAGCCACCGCCGCCCAGCCCCCCGTCCCCGCTCCACCGCGCGGCCGTCGCCGCGCACCGGGCCGACCGGCGTCGGCGGCGGGAGCGACGACGGAGCCCGCGGGAAGAGCGAGCGGCTCCGCGGGGGTGGCGGGGGACACGGCGGGCGACGTCGTCCGCTGGGCGGTCTTCTGCTGTGTGCTCGTCCCGGTCGTCCTCGTCGTCTACGGCACCTCGCTGGCCGGGGCCGCGGGCGCGGCGCTGGGACTCCTCGCGGTGACGGCGGCCTGCCGGGTGCTGCTGCGCCGCTCCGAGCGCGGGCTGCGGGCCGAGGCCACCGGGCGCCACGCCATGCGCCCACCGGGCGGCCGGCGGCACCGTCAGGGCTGACCCGGGCCGACGCGGGCCGGTCGGACGACCGCTCGCGCCACCGCGCGCGCCACCCCGGCCCGGCACGCTCCGCCCCGACCTGACGAACCCCCCGTAGAGCTGACAGGTTCGTACACCTACACCCGTATGTTTTCAGCCAACTTCCACAGGTCGGCGAGTCCTTGACGGAACCGCTCCCCAACCCCGTTGCCACCAGGCGAGAAAGCCCCGCGGCGGGCCCGCGCACCCTACGGGGACGGGCCATGCACCGAACGCGCACTTCCCTGCGCGGGCCGTGAGTGGAACGCTTCGTGATCGAATGCTTCGCGCCAAGTTGCCTTGTCGACAATGTGCCGGATCGAGAACTTGTCACGCCGGCGCCACGGAACGCAGTAGATTCGATCATGGGTATCGAAGACTGGGGTCTCGTGCAAAACCGAGGGGAAACGTGCAGGAGCGACAGGACCAGGGAGACGCGAACACCGAGGGGGGCTTAGCGTCATGAGCCAGGACTCCGCCGCACCGGAGGCCGCCCGGAAACTTTCCGGGCGCCGCCGTCGCGAAGTCGTCGCGGTGCTGCTGTTCAGCGGCGGCCCCATCTTCGAGAGCTCCATCCCGCTCTCCGTGTTCGGAATCGACCGGCAGGACGCCGGGGTGCCCCGCTACCGGCTGCTCGTGTGCGCCGGCGAGGACGGCCCGCTGCGGACCACCGGGGGGCTCGAACTCACCGCGCCGTACGGCCTGGACGCGATCAGCCGGGCCGGCACCGTCGTCGTACCGGCCTGGCGGTCGATCACCTCGCCGCCGCCGCCGGAGGCGCTCGAAGCGCTGCGCCGGGCGCACGAGGAAGGCGCCAGGATCGTCGGACTGTGCACCGGGGCGTTCGTCCTGGCCGCCGCCGGCCTCCTGGACGGCCGGCCCGCGACCACGCACTGGATGTACGCGCCGACGCTCGCCAAGCGCTACCCCTCGGTCCATGTGGACCCGCGGGAGCTCTTCGTCGACGACGGCGACGTCCTCACCTCCGCCGGAACAGCGGCCGGAATCGATCTCTGTCTGCACATCGTGCGGACCGACCACGGCGCGGAGGCCGCGGGCGCCCTGGCGCGCCGGCTGGTCGTCCCGCCGCGGCGCAGCGGCGGTCAGGAGCGCTATCTCGACAGGTCTTTACCCGAGGAGATCGGCTCCGACCCCCTCGCGGAGGTCGTGGCCTGGGCGCTGGAGCACCTTCACGAGCAGTTCGACGTGGAGACGCTCGCCGCGCGCGCCTATATGTCGCGGCGGACGTTCGACCGCCGGTTCCGCTCGTTGACGGGCTCCGCGCCGCTGCAGTGGCTGATCACGCAGCGGGTGCTGCAGGCTCAGCGGCTCCTCGAGACCTCCGACTACTCCGTAGACGAGGTGGCGGGCCGCTGCGGCTTCCGCTCCCCGGTGGCGCTGCGCGGCCACTTCCGGCGCCAGCTCGGCTCCTCGCCCGCCGCCTACCGCGCCGCCTACCGGGCCCGTCGCCCGCAGAGCGAGACGGCCACGGCGGTCATGGACCCGGTCGTGCCCCCGCAGGTCTCCCCCGCGGTCCGGCGCCCGGGGGCCCCGATGGAGCACGGCAAGCCGCAGTCCGACGTGTACGCGGCCGGCCGCCCGGCCCTGCCGGGCCAGCGGAGCGCTCACTAGACCGCGCGCCACAAGCCGCGCACCGCAAGACGGCGGGCGCCCGGGGACACCCTCCTGGGCGCCCGTCGGCCTGTCGGCCCCGATCCGCCGGACAGGCGCCGGGAGCCACGAGCCGGGTCCGATCACCGACCGACCCCATAAGGTAGGACGCATGAACGATCGCATGGTGTGGATCGACTGCGAGATGACCGGGCTCTCGCTGACGGACGACGCACTCATCGAGGTGGCCGCGCTGGTCACCGACTCGGAACTGAACGTGCTCGGCGAAGGGGTGGACATCGTGATCCGCCCGCCGGACGCGGCGCTGGAGACCATGCCGGAGATCGTGCGCCGGATGCACACGGCCTCCGGCCTCCTCGACGCCCTGCCCGGCGGCACGACCCTCGCCGACGCCGAGGCCCAGGTCCTGGCCTACGTACGCGAGCACGTCAAGGAGCCCCTCAAGGCGCCGCTGTGCGGGAACTCGGTCTCCACCGACCGCGGCTTCCTCGCCCGGGACATGCCCGCTCTGGAGAGCCACCTCCACTACCGGATCGTCGATGTGTCCTCGATCAAGGAACTGGCCCGCCGCTGGTACCCGAGGGCTTACTTCAACAGTCCGGAGAAGAGCGGCAACCACCGTGCGCTCGCCGACATCCGCGAATCCATCGCCGAGCTGCGCTACTACCGCGAGGCGATCTTCGTCCCGCAGCCCGGCCCGGACTCCGACACCGCGAAGCAGATCGCCGCACGCCACGTCCTGCCCGCCGAATGAGCCCGCGCTCGCGCCCGACCTAATGCGGGCGCGAGCACCCGCCGGGACCCTGTAGACTTCTTCTCGGCCGGTCGGGGAAACCTTCGGGAAAACCGCCGGTCGTGGTGGGTATAGCTCAGCTGGTAGAGCACCTGGTTGTGGTCCAGGATGTCGCGGGTTCGAGTCCCGTTACTCACCCTGATGGCTCAAGGCCCCGGTTCTTCGGAACCGGGGCCTTGAGCGTTTCTCCGGGCAACCGATCCCGGCGCGGCGGCGACTGTGGGATACGCAACGGCTCTCTTCCCCCCGCAGGAGGACTCGTGCAGCACCCGCAACCACCCCGCCCCTCGCGTCGCCGCGGCCTTCCGGCCCTGCTCATGGCCGGGGTCCTCGCCGCCGCCGGGCTCGCCGTCGGCAGTCCCGGGGCGGCGGCCGCCCCCACCGCGCGGCAGGCGGAACGGCTCGACCGGGGTGTGGTCAGCGTCCACACCGGCACCGGGAACCTCGTGAGCTGGCGCTGGCTGGGCACCGACCCGGACACCGTCGCCTTCAACGTCTACCGGGCCGGTACGAAGGTCAACGCCACCCCGATCACCGCCTCCACCAACTACTTCCACGCCGGCGCGCCCAGCCACGCCGACTACACCGTCCGCGCCGTCGTCGGCGGCGTGGAACAGGGCGACTCCGTCCACGCCGTCCAGTTCCGCACCGGCTACAAGGACGTGCTCCTCACTCCCCCGGCCGGCGGCACCACGCCCGACGGGGTGGCGTACACCTACGAGGCCAACGACGCGTCCGTCGCCGACCTCGACGGGAACGGCTCCCTGGACTTCGTACTCAAATGGCAGCCGACCAACGCCAAGGACAACTCGCACTCCGGCTACACCGGCAACACGATCGTCGACGGCATCCGGCTCGACGGCACCCGGCTGTGGCGCATCGACCTCGGCCGCAACATCCGCTCCGGCGCGCACTACACCCAGTTCCAGGCGTACGACTACGACGGCGACGGCCGCGCCGAGGTCGCCATGAAGACCGCCGACGGAACCGTCGACGGGCGCGGGACGGTGATCGGCAGCCCGTCCGCCGACCACCGCAACAGCAGCGGGTTCGTGCTGGCCGGGCCCGAGTACCTGACCATGTTCGACGGCCTCACCGGCGCCGCGCTGGGCACCACCGGCTACGTCCCCGCACGCGGCACCGTCTCCTCCTGGGGCGACAACTACGGCAACCGGGCCGACCGGTTCCTCGCCGGAACCGCGTACCTGGACGGCGCCCGGCCCTCGCTCATCATGGCGCGCGGCTACTACACCCGGTCCGTGATCGCGGCCTGGGACTGGCGCGGCGGCCAGTTCACCCGCCGCTGGACCTTCGACTCGTCGAGCTCCACCAACGCCGGCAAGGGCTTCGACGGGCAGGGCTCGCACAGTCTGTCCGTCGGTGACGTGGACGGCGACGGCAAGGACGAGATCGTCTACGGGTCGATGGCCGTGGACGACAACGGCAACGGCCTGTGGACCACCAGGAAGGGCCACGGTGACGCCCAGCACCTCGGCGACCTCGACCCGTCGACCCCGGGCCTGGAGTACTTCAAGGTGTCGGAGTCGTCCTCCCAGCCCTCCGAGCTCTACATCAACCCGGCGAACGGCGCGATCCGCTGGCAGCTCGCGGCCTGCTGCGACAACGGGCGCGGGCTCGCGGGCGACATCTGGGCGGGGAACGCCGGCGCCGAGATGTGGTCCTCGGCCGACACCTCGATACGGGACGAGGCCGGGGCGGCCAAGGGGCGCGAGCCCTCCTCGGCGAACTTCCTGAACTGGTGGGACGGCGACACCACCCGCGAGCTGCTCGACGGCACCCGGATCGACAAGTACGGCACGGGGGGCGAGACCCGGCTGCTCACCGGCGCCTCGGTCGCCTCCAACAACGGTACGAAGGCGACTCCGGCGCTCTCCGGTGACATCCTCGGCGACTGGCGCGAGGAGGTCGTGTGGCGCACGGCGGACAACCGCGCGCTGCGGATCTACTCCACCCCGCACCAGACCGGTACGAGGATCACGACCCTGCTGCACGACACGATGTACCGCACGGGTCTTGCCTGGCAGAACACCGCCTACAACCAGCCCCCGCACCCGAGCTTCCACCTGGGCGCCGCTATGCGGACCGCCCCGCGTCCGCTGATCACGACCCCGTAGTACAGGAGAGATCGGTCGGGGGCGGATTCGTCCCCGACCAGGCGCCGTGGAGTCCGAAGCTGACCGAACCGCCCGGCGGCACCGAGGCGTTGAAGGAAAGGTTCGTCGCCGTGACCCGGGCCGCCGTCTGGGTCACGGTGGCGTTCCAGGCCTTGGTGACCCGCTGCTCAGGCGCGTAGGCCCACTCGGCCCGCCATCCGGCGAGCGCCGTCGTGCCGGTGTTGCGGATGGTGATCTGGGCGGTGAAGCCGGTGTTCCAGGTGCGCTTCACGGTGTACGTCACGGCGCACGTGGCCTTCGCCGGCGGGGGGTCCGTGACCGGGGCCAGCGCCTCGGCGATGCCGTGGTACGCGGGCTTCGGGGCGAGGTCCTCGTCGTACGGGGTGGCCGCGCCCTCGCCGGGGAAGAAGTCGGGGATCCACGAGTCGGAGTCGGTGAAGCCCCAGACCGTGACGCCCGTGCAGCGCTTGACGGCGAGGCAGGCGCGGATGACGGCGGCGTAGTCGGTCTTCTGCTGGGCCAGTTTCGCCTCCGTGGCCGGCAGCCGCATGCGGATGTCCAGCTCGGTGACGGCCACGTCCACGCCGAGGTCGGCGAAGCGCTTGAGGTTGGCCTCCAGGTCGGCGGGGACCTGCCCCAGGACCAGGTGGGCCTGGAATCCCACGCCGTCGACCGGTACGCCCTGCGCGAGGAGCCGCGCGACCAGGGCGTACATGCCGTCGCTCTTGGGGCCGACCGCCTCGGTGGAGTAGTCGTTGAGGTACAGCTTCGCCGCCGGGTCGGCGGCCCGCGCCGCGCGGAAGGCGTCGGCGATGTACGACTCGCCCAGCGCGGTGGCCCACATCGAGGGCCGCAGGGTTCCGTCGTCGGCCAGGGGCTCGTTGACGACGTCCCAGTGGTCGATCCGGCCCTTGTACCGGCCGACCACGGCGGCGATGTGGTCGGTCATGATCCCGCGCAGCTCGTCGGGCGTCCACACGCCGAAGCGGGACGATGGTCCGTCAGGCGGCGCCCCAGTGCGGCGTTGTGACATGCTGGCGCCATATTTTCGTAGCGCTTACTACAGATGCGTGCCACAGATGCGGGGGATCTCCATGACCACGTCCAGGACGACATCCGTGACGGCTGCCGGGACGGCGGACGCGGCCGGCCGCGCGCTGCTGCTGGCCCATGGCTCCGGCGGGGGCATCGAGTCCAACTACGGCCCGATCCGGAAGGTGCTGGCCGCGGACGGCCGCCGGGTCGTCGGGTTCGACCTGCCCGGGACGGGCGCCGCGCCGCGCGCCACGGCTCCGCTGGAGCTGGACGCGCTCGCCGACGGCCTGGTGGCCGCCGCCGACGCGGCGGGCGTCGAGCGGTTCGCCGTCTGCGGCTACTCCCTGGGGACGACGATCGCGATACGGGCGGCGGCCCGGCACCCGGACCGGGTGACCGCCCTCGTCCTGACCGCGCCCTTCGCCTACGCCGACCACGCGCTGCGGCAGGCGTCCCTGCTCTGGCGGGACCTCGCCGACAGCGGCCGGCACGAGCTGGTGGCCCGGCTCCTCGTACCCATGGTGTTCAGCCCCGCCATGCTCGATCCGATGACACCGGAGGTCGTGGAGGGTGTCGTCCGGCTGACGGGCGAGTCGATCCCGGCGGGGACGCCCGAGCACGCGGACCTCGTGGCCCGGGCGGACGTCCGGGACGACCTGGCGCGGGTGGCCGTGCCCACCCTGGTCATCTCGACGACCGAGGACCGGCTCGTCGCACCCGCCCTGCACCGGGCGGTCGCCGACGGTATTCCGGGCGCCCGCCTGTCCGAACTGGCTACGGGACACGCGCCGTTCGCCGAGAACCCGGCCGTGTGGGGAAAGCTGATCGGCGAGTTCCTGACCGAGGTGGAGGCGGGCTGAGGGGAGCGTCATGAGGTGCGCGCCCCGGCCGGTGGTGGGGTGGATCCGGCCGGGGCGCGCGGTGTGGGGGGGGTGTGGTGGTCCTGGTCGGCGGTCAGTTGTAGGCGGAGAAGGCCCTGGTGAAGGCCAGTGGCTGCTGGAGGATCGAGGAGCAGGTGGCGTCGGCGTGGTTCACGGCGCCGGCCGCGCACTGCTTGTCGCGGGTCGAGGACCACATCGACAGCCAGCCGATGCCCTTGGACTTCGCGAAGTCGACCAGCTGGGTGGCGTCGTCGACCCTGAAGATCTCGGTCGTGACGTCGTTGACGCCGATCATCGGGGTGACGGCGACGGTCTTCCAGGAGGCCGCGTCGGAGAGGCCGAGGACGCTCTTGATCTGGGCCTGGGTGGCGGTCGCGGCCTGGATCGCGTACTGGCCCATGTCGCCGCTGTAGGCGGGTCCGTAGTCCATCGCCATGATGTTGACGGCGTCGACCCGGACACCGTTCCGGCGCGCGTCGGCGAGCAGGTCGACGCCCGGCTGGGTCAGGCCCTCGGGCATGACGGGCAGGGTGAAGGAGACGTTCAGGCCGGGGTGGGACTTCTGGAGCCGGGCGATGGCCTGGGAGCGGCGGGTGTTGGCGGCGGTGTCCGGCAAAGCCGCGCCCTCGATGTCGAAGTCCACCTTGGTCAGCTTGTACTGGTCGACGACCTTGCCGTAGGCGGCGGCGAGATCGGCGGCGGTCGCACAGTTGAGGGCGAGCTCACGGCCCGCGGCGCCGCCGAAGGAGACCCGGACGTCACCGCCCTTGGCCCGCAGGGCGCCGATCTGGGCCGCGACCTTGTCGTCGGCGAGGCCGGTGATCCCGCCCCACAGCGGGGCGCAGGCGCCGCCGGAGGTGATGAAGGCGAGGTTGAACTCCTTCACACCCGTCGCGGCGGCGGTGGCGAGCAGGTCGTACGCAGGATGGAGGGAGGTGTCGACGTACGGCGCGTACTTCGCGGCGGTGGCGGGTGAGCCGGTGGCGGTCGCGGTGGGTTTCGGGGAAGCCGTCGGGGTGGCCGGCCGGCTCGGCGTGGCCGACGCGGTGGGGGTCGCGGAGGACGTCGGTGCGGCGGTGGCCGTGGGCTGCCCGGTCGGGCGGCCGCTCGGGGTCGGGGTGGCGCCGCCGACCGAGCAGGCGGCCTTGTTGATCAGGCAGTCGGCGGGGTCGCCGGCCTCGCCGGCGGCCGAGGTCACGAAGCCGACGGTGACGGACTGGCCGGGGGCCAGCCGCTTGTTCCAGCTCGCGGGCGTCACGGTGACGTGACGGCCGGAGACCGTGTGCTCGCCGTTCCAGAGGGAGCCGACGGTCGTCCCGGCGGGCAGGTCGAACTCCAGCGTCCAGTCCGACTGCGCCGTGGAGGTCTCGTTGGTGATGACGTACTGGCCGGTGTAACCGCCGGTCCAGGAGCTGGTCCTGGTGTAGGCGGCGCCGACGGCCGCCGCCTGGGCGGTGCCGGTGAACGCGAGGACCGCGCCGCCGATCACCGCCGCCGCGACGACCGCGCCGACGGCCTTGGTCCTGCCGCTCGCCGTGCGCCGGTGCGAACTGGTGCCCATCGCGTGCCTGCCTCTGTGCCGGGGGTGGGGGGTGGGTGCGGCAGCACGCTAGCGAGGGGGAAACGGACAAATGCGTACGGGGAGTGCAGGGTTCAGGATTCTTAGGCTCCGCTTAAGGGAGCCATCGGGAGGGCGAAAGGTTCAGCCGTCCGAGGCCCTGCGGAGGCCCGGCCCGCCCCGTCTGCGGCGGCCCTCCCGCTGTCCGCGCCGGCCTCCCGTACCGCCCGAGCGCCTGCCGTCGAGCCCGATCCAGACGCGGACCTCGGTGCCCCCGAGGACGGAGTGGCCGATGCGGACGTCACCACCCGTGGACTCGGCCATCCGGCGCACGATGTCCAGACCGAGGCCGGTGGAACCGTCACGGTGGCCGCTGTTGCCCCGGGCCAGGGCGGCCGCCGGGTCGGCGATGCCGGGCCCGGCGTCGGAGACCAGGACGATGACGGCGTCGTCGCCGTTGTGGACGTCCACGGAGAAGGCGGTGCCCTCGGGGGTGTGGCGGAAGACGTTGCCGAGCAACGCGTCCAGGGCGGCGACGAGTTCGGGCCGGGCGACCGGGATGCGCACCGGCCGTTCGACGCCCGCCACCCGTACCTTGCGGTCCTCGTCCTCGGCGAGCGCGGACCAGAACTCCATCCGTTCCCGTACGACTTCGGAGGCGTCGCACCCGGCGCCGGGCCCGGCCGCCCGCGTCTGCGGCTTGGCGTCCCTCGCCGTACGGATGATCGTGTCGACCTCGCGCTCCAGCTGCTCGACGGCGGCCCTGGTCTGCTCGGCGGCCGGACCGGAGCCGAGGGAGGCCGCGTTGAGCCGGAGCACGGTCAGCGGGGTGCGCAGCCGGTGGGAGAGGTCGGCGGCGAGCTCACGCTCGTTGGCGAGCAGCTGCACGACCTGGTCGGCCATGGAGTTGAAGGCGATCGCGGCCGACTTGAGCTCCGGCGGCCCCTCCTCGGGGACGCGGGCGCCGAGCTTCCCCTCGCCCAGGTCGTGGGCGGCGCCGGCGAGCCGCTGGGCGGGCCGGACCATCCGTACGCCGAGCCGGTCGGCGACGGCGACCGAGCCGACCATCAGCGCGACACCGACCCCGGCCAGGACCAGCCAGGCGGTGGCTACGCCGTTCGACACCTCGCCCTCGGGCACGAAGAGTTCGACGATGGCCACCTGTCCCGAGCTCAGGGCGGTGGGCTGGAGCAGCGCCGAGCCGCCCGGGACCTCGGCGATGGTGGCCCGCCCGAGCTTCCGCGTGGTCCGCAGGTCCTCCTCGCTCGCCCGGCGCGTCCCGATCTCCAGGGCCTTGCCGCCCGGCTCGTCGGCGGCCGGGACATGGACGGCCATCCGCCCGGCGGCCCCGTCCTCGGTGGTGGCGACGGCCCGGTCCAGCTCCTCGCGGTCGGTGGTGATCGCCAGGACCGGAGCGAGACCGGCGGCGCGCCGCTCGGCGTTGGAGAAGGCGCGGTCGCTGGCCATCTCCCTGACGACGAGCCCGAGCGGTACGGCGAAGGCGACGACGACCATGGCGGTGACGGCAAGCGCCACTTTGACGAGCGCCCATCTCACGGCCGGGTCTCCCGGGGCGGCTCCAGCTTCACGCCCACTCCGCGCAGTGTGTGCAGATAGCGGGGGCGGGCGGCCGTCTCGCCCAACTTCCGCCTCAGCCATGACAAATGTACGTCGATGGTCTGGTCGTCCCCGTAGGACTGCTGCCACACCTCGGCCAGCAGCTCCTTGCGGGGCACGACGACCCCCGGCCGGCCGGCGAGGAAGGCCAGCAGATCGAACTCCCGCCTCGTCAGGTCGAGCGTGGCCCCGTCGAGCTCCGCCTGGCGTCGCAGCGGGTCGACCGAGAGACCGCCCACCCGGAGCACCCGAGACGGCGGCGCCTCCCCGGCGGCCCGCGACCGGCGCAGCACGGCGGCCATCCGCGCGGAGAGGTGCTCCACCGAGAAGGGCTTGGTGAGGTAGTCGTCCGCGCCGTCGTTGAGGAGCCGGACGATCTCCGTCTCGTCGTCCCGCGCCGTCGCGATGATCACCGGTACGTCGGTGATCCCGCGCAGCATCTTCAGCGCCTCGGCCCCGTCGAGATCGGGCAGACCGAGATCCAGGACGACCACGTCGAACCGGAAATGGGCGACCTCGCGCAGCGCCTCCAGGGCCGTGCCGACGCTCCGTACGGTGTGGGATTCCGCAGGCAGCGCAGTCAGATGCCGGATGAGGGCGGAGCGCACGAACTGGTCGTCCTCGACCACGAGCACACTTGCCATGGCCCGCACCGTACGCCATACGGGGGAACGGCCGGGAGGCTCCACCCTCCGGTGGACCGGTGCGCACGGTGGTGCAGTATGGCCCGGATGCGTAGAGGACTTGTTCACGCCCTGGCGTGGTCGCTCGCCACGGGCGCGGCGGTCACGCTCTCGTGGTGGGGCGTGCACTCGGTACTGGCCGGCACGGCCTACGATCCGCCGCGCGCCCTGCCCATCCCGGCCGGCAGCACGGGAACACCACCCGCCGGGGCGGGTGACCCGCTCGCCTCCTCCACCCCTCGCCCCACCACGCCCCCGGCCTCCCCGAGCACCGAGCCGCGCACGACCGACAGGCCCACGAAGGCCCCGGCCCCGACACCGTCGCGCGAGCCGGCCGCGTCGAGGCCCGGCCCGGAGCGGAGCCCGGACGGCGGCAGCGTGAAGAGCTACGCCGTGGACGGCGGCCGGGTCGTCTTCGACCTCGGCCCGGCCTCTGCCGAGCTGGTCTCGGCGACCCCCGCGTCGGGCTGGCAGATGCAGGTCTGGAAGCAGCCGACCTGGATCCGGGTCACGTTCACCAGGGACGGCCGCGAGCTGTCGGTCTTCTGCGTCTGGCACGACACGGCGCCACGGGTGGAGATCGAGGACCGGTAGGGGTCGAGAGGCCTTAGCGGAACGCGGACGGCGGCGGTACGGGGGAGGGCCTGGCGCTGGCGTCGGTGACCGGGGACGCGCCGCCGGTGAAGTCGGCGAGCGCCCTGCCGTGTTCGACCCGCCCGGGGTGCGGGTCGGTCGCCACGCGCCGGGTCAGCTCGGCCACCGGAAGCTCGCGGTCGGAGGCGAGCAGCACGGCGTTGCCGAAGCGGCGGCCGCGCAGCACGGTCGGGTCGGCGGTCAGCGCCAGCTCGGGGAAGACGGTGGCGGCGGTCGCGATCTGGCCGCGCAGGTGGGTGAGCGGCGGCCCGTCGGCGAGGTTGGCTGCGTAGAAACCGCCGGGCTTCAGGACCCGGCGGACCTCGGCGAGGAACTCCGTACTGGTCAGATGCGCGGGGGTGCGGGCGCCGCTGAACACGTCCGCGATGATCAGGTCGGCCCATCCGTCCTGCACCTTGGAGAGCCCGGCGCGGGCGTCGGTGGAGCGGACCCGGATGCGGGCGGCCGCGTCGAGGGGGAGTTCGCGGCGGACCAGCTGGACCAGTGGGCCGTCGAGCTCGACGATCTGCTGGGTGGACCGGGGCCGGGTGGCGGCGATGTAGCGGGCGAGGGTGAAGGCTCCCCCGCCGAGGTGCACGGCCTGGACGGGCCGGTTGGGCGGGGCGGCGAGGTCGGCGATGTGGCCGAGGCGCCGCTGGTACTCGAAGGAGAGATGGGCCGGGTCGTCGAGATCGACGTGCGACTGCGGTGCGCCGTCGATCAGCAGCGTCCAGCCGCGCGGCCGCTCCCGGTCGGGTATGAGTTCGGCGAGCCCGCCGTCGACGGTCTCGACGACGGCGACGGCGCCCGCCACCCGTCCTCGCTGCTTGTTCCTGGCCACACCCCCCATTATCGGCACTGGCGAGGAACGGTTGCTCGGGGGAGGTGCGGCGGGGGCGAGGGGCCCGGGGGGCGTGGGGGTGAGGGCGAGGGGCCCGGGGGGGGGGCGGAAGCGCGTGGCGCGGGTGGCGGGAGCGCGTGGCGCGTGGCGTGGGAGCGTCGGGCGCGATTCGCCCGGCCGTCCTCAGCGGCAGCCGTCGGCCGCCTCGATCAGGCGGGCCGCCTGGCCCAGGGCCTCGCGGAGCACCGCCGGGTCCGTGACCTCGCCCGCGTCGCCTGGAGGCAGCAGCCAGCCCGCGGGGCGGGGGGCGCCGCCGGCGGCCGGCTCGGGGAGCTCCGGCAGCTCGGCGATGCGAAAACCGCGGCCTGAGGTCTGCGTACAGGCGCTGCCCGGCATGTCCCAGCCTTCGGCCGTGCCGGGCGGGACCAGGAAACCGAGGGTGTGGCAGGCCCCGTCGTGCACCACCGGGCCGACCGCAGGGGCGCCGCCCCGGCGCAGGATGTCGACGGCCTCGAGCCCCTGCCGGACGGGCACGGTCACCAGGTCGCAGGCCTCGCCGTGCGGGGTGCCGGCTTCCGGGGTGGGTGCGTGCCGCTCGGTCGACCGCGATCCGATCTCCATCATGGGGACCCCTCCTCGCTCCTGAGAAGACACGTTCCGTCTCTCCGCATGGTTCAACGCCCGTGCGCGTCAACGGCTACGGCGGCACGCCGCCGCAAAGGATGGCAGTTCATGGCAGATCGCGAGCGAGATATCCGATTTGTAGCCAAACTCCGCGTGTGCGCCCCGTCACAGCAGGTACGTTCTTGCCCCGCCGGAACACCGGCAGCACCAGGAGAGGGCTCGGCCATGGCGATGTCACGGGCAGTTCCCAATCTCGCCTTCCGCAGGCTCCGGGGGCAGCAGTCACCGGCGGAGTTCGCCGCCGCCGTCCGCCGGGCCGCGCGGGAGATCGGCGAGCAGGTCGCGTGCGACGCCCGCTACATCGGACGCGTGGAGGCGGGCGAGATCCGCTGCCCCAACTACGCGTACGAGCGGGTGTTCCTGCACATGTTCCCCGGTCTGGGCCTGGCGGACCTGGGCTTCTCGGCGCGGGAGACGGTACGCGGCCGACGACGGTCCGCCGTCGCGGCCGGAGCACCGCTCGTACCCGCCATCACGACCCGGAACGATGAGGAGAGCGACGTGCTGCGTCGCGCATTCATGACGAGCGGCACCGCCACCGTGGCGGCCGCCTCGCTGGGGCTGGGCGGCACGGCCGCCGCGATCCCCGCCCCCCGCGCAACCCACAGGATCGGCGAGACAGAGGTGAGGGCTGTCGAGGAAGCCGTCCGGCGGATCCGGCTGCTCGACGACCGGCACGGCGCCGAGGGGCTCTACAAGGCGGCCGCCCAGCCGCTGCGGGCGGCGTACGCCCTGCTCGACGCGGGCACGGCGACCCGCCGTTCCACCGAGGACCGGCTGCACGCGGGCGCCGGCGAACTGGCCATCTCCGTCGGCTGGCTGGCCCACGACTCGGGCCGCCTGGACGACGCCCGCTCCCACTACGCCGAGGCCCTCGCCACCGCGCGCGTGGCCGGTGATCCGGCCCTGGAGGCACACGCGTTCTGCAACACGTCGTTCCTGGCCAGGGACGCGGGGCGGTACCGGGAGGCGGTCCGGGCGGCCCAGGCCGGGCTGCGTGCGGCGCAGCCGCTCAACTCGGCCCGGCTGCTCTCGCTGCTCACCCTGCGCGAGGCGGGAGCGTGGGCGGGGCTCGGTGACCGGGCCGCCTGTGAACAGGCCCTCGGCCGCGCGCACGGCCTCTTCGCCCGGGGCCCTGTGGACAGCGACCCGGAGTGGATGTCGTTCTTCGGGGAGCCGGAGCTGGAGGCGCTGGAGGCCCAGTGCTGGTCGGCGCTGGGCGAGTGGGCCCGCGCGGCCCGCCACGCCCACCGCGCGACGGTCCTGCAGAACCCCCACTTCGCCCGCAACCTCGCCCTCTACCGCGCCCAGTTGGCGAGCGACCTCGCGCACGCGGGCCGCCGGGAGGAGGCGGCGGAGGAGGCGAAGCGCGTGGTGGACGCGCTGGGCGAGGTCCAGTCGTCCCGTATCCGCCGCATGCTGGCGGCGACGCAGCGGGTCCTGGCGACGACCTCCTGACTCCGGCCGGCTCCCTCCCGGCCTCCGGCCGGACGCAGGCCCTATTCCAGGTGGCCCGTGTCGTTCCAGCGCTCCACCGCGGGCGCGCCGTAGGCCCAGCCCAGGACCGACAGACTGGTCGGGTCGAGACGGATGCGGGAGCCGAAGGAGATGTCCTCGCCCAGCCAGCGGGCACCGATCGTCCGCAGGATGTGGCCGTGCGCGAAGACGAGCACGTCCCGGTCCGCCGACCGCGCCCACTCCACGACCTCGTCGGCGCGGGCGGAGACCTGTTCGCGGGTCTCCCCCTCGGGGACGCCGTCGCGCCACAGCAGCCAGCCCGGGGCGAGTTCCTGGATCTGGGCCGGGGTGAGGCCCTCGTACGCGCCGTAGTCCCACTCCATCAGCGCGTCCCACTCCCGCGCACGCTCGCCGAAGCCGGCGATGTCGCAGGTCTCACGCGCGCGTGCCAGCGGGCTGGTACGTATCTCCAGCTCCGGCAGGCCGCTCCACGGCGCCCTGTGCAGCCGTTCACCGAGCAGCTTCGCGCCGCGCCGGCCCTCGTCGAGCAGGGGGATGTCCGTCCTGCCGGTGTGGCGTCCGAGCAGCGACCATTCGGTCTGGCCGTGCCGGGCGAGCAGGATGCGCGGTGCCATGAAGGCTCTCCCTGGGGTACTCCGGGTTCACAAGCGGGTGCTCCCCCATCATCGCCCACGTGAACGCGGAGCAACGCCCGGGCGTTGCGCTCGCCTGCGGCGACCGCGCCAGGAGACGGTCGCGAACGGCTGCGACGCGGCTCGGGTCCGCGGTTTCAGGCGCCCGCGAGGCGGCTCGGGCCTGCGGTTCCGGCGCCCGCGGGCGGCTCGGACCGGCAGCTCCCGGCGCCCGCGGGCGGCTCGGACCCGCAGTTCCAAGCGCCTGCGGGCGGCTCGCGGACGGGGTGCTCCAACCCGGGCGAACCGGGTCTTCGTCCTCGGTCGGACCGGGTCCTGCGTTCCCGGGTGGACGGGTCCTTCGTCGCGGGCGGACGGGGTGCTTCACCCGGGTCGGGGCGGGGGCGTGGCGCCCGCGGCTGGGTCCTCCCTCCCCGGGCGGACCGAGTCACTCCCCCCGGTCGGACCCATGTGTCAGTGGCGGATGCGAGACTTCCGCGGGTGAGCGAATCCCTGGGCAGCGGAGCCCCTCGGCCTCCGCAGACGACACTCCGGCATGGGGCCTCCCCCGCTCCGGCGAAGCCGAGAGCGTGGGAGAGGCTCGCCGAGCTGCGCGGACCGGCCGCCGTGCCGCATCCGCTGGATGCGCGGGCGCTGGCGGCGCTGGCCGCCAACCCCGGCTGCCGGCGGCGCGCGCTGCTCGACGGCGCCGGGGTCGACAAGGGCGCGCTGGCATCCAAGCTCGGTGCTCCCGCGGCGTTCGGTCAGTCGCAGTTCGCGTTCATGCGGGGCAACGCCTTCGAGGCGAAGGTCAAGGCGGACGGCGGCCGTGAGCTGCTGCGGCTGCTCGGGATCGACGAGCCGGGGACGGTGCGGGTGCCGGATCTGGCGGCGGCCGGGCCCGAGGGGCGGGCGGCCCGCACGGCGCTCGCGCTGCGCGAGGCGACCGGGGCCGGCGGGTGGGCGCTGCTCGACCATCCGATGCTGGCCCTGGAGGTGGCGGGCTCCCCGGCCTATCTGGAACCGGACGCGGTCGTGGTCCACCCCGACGGGCGGTGGACGGTCGTGGAGATCAAGTCCTTCCCGATGATCGACGGTTCGGCGGACGCATCGAAGGTCGGCGCGGCCGCCCGGCAGGCGGCGGTGTACGTCCTGGCCCTGGAGCGGGTGGCGGCGCTGACGCGGGGCGCGGCGGTGGCGCACTCGGTGCTGCTGGTCTGCCCGAAGGACTTCTCCAATCTGCCGACCGCCTCGGTGGTGGACGTGCGCAAGCAGCTGTCGGTGACCCGCCGTCAGCTGGCCCGGCTGACCCGGGTGGAGGAGATCGCGGACGCCCTGCCGGAGGGTGTCACCTTCGATGTGGAGGGGTGCTCGGCGGAGCAGCTGGCGCAGGCAGTGGAGGCGGTGCCGCACGCGTACGCGCCGGAGTGTCTGTCCGCCTGCGAGCTGGCCTTCCACTGCCGTGAGCAGGCGCGGCTCGCGGGCGCGGTGGAGGCGCTCGGCCGGTCGGTACGCGGTGAGCTGGGCGGGTTGACCACGATCGGGGAGGTCCTGGCGGCGGCCCGGGGCGAGGCGGGCGACCCGGACGATCCGACCGTGGAGGCGGTCCGCCGGGCGGCGGCGCTCCGTGCGGAGGCGCTGGCGTGCGCCCCCGCCCGGGTTCCGAGGGAGGCCGTCGAATGCCCCTGCTGACTACGCACCCGCGCGCCACCGGAGAGGTCCCCGCATGTCGCTGATCTCCACCCTCGCCCGTCTGGAGGCCGTCGAGTCGGGGCGGGCCCAGCCGCTGGCCACCGTCCGGCACCGGCATCTGTCGGACCGGCCCCTCGTCCTCGTGCCGCTGACCACGGCGGGCGAGGCGGGCGCCCCGCTCGGGGCCCTGGTCGGCACCGACCGCGACGAGCCGCGTCTGCTCGTGGTGGCGCAGCCGCGCGACCGGGATCTGCGGTTCGCGTTCCTCGCCGACCTGGCCGGGGAGGTCCTGCCGTACATCGACTCGTTCACCGGCGTGGTCGAGGCGGCGGAGCGGAACGAGACGGACCCGGAGACCGGTAAGAAGGTGAAGGTCGAGGTCGAGCTGTGCGCGGACGCGCCGCAGCTGATCGTGCCGAGCCGGGCGGGCATCGAGTACGTACGGCTGCTCGGGCGGTCGATGCGGTTCCGGCGGACGGCCGAGCAGGATCCGGAGACGCCCTTCCCGGCGCCGCCGCGGGTGCCGCTCCTCGGCCGCTGGCTGACGCACTTCGGGGAGCGGGCCCGTGTGCCGGGCTCCTCGCTGCTGCTGTCGGCGACGGATCTGCTGAACCGGCACTGGGCGACGGGCCAGTCCTCCCTGGAGGACCAGCACCTGGGGGCGCTGCTGGCCTGGATCGATCCGCCGGAGGGTGAGTCGGGGGCCGAGGCGGCGCTCCGTGCCGAGCTGGCCCGGGACGGCGACGGGCAGTTGCTCTGCCCGCCGGCCGGCCCGGCGACGGACCCGGCCTTCGACAACCGGCTGCTCGCGCCGGCGATCGAGCGCTTCGACCGGGCCCGGCAGGCGCTGGCGTCGGCCGAGGACGGGGAGAGCGCCGACGAGCGGCTCGGTGAACTGCACCGTGCGGAGCGGGAGATCCGCCGGCTGATCGTCTCGCAGCTGAAGCCGACCTGGGAGGCGGTGTGGCGGTCGCTCGATCTGTTGCGGGAGCTGCCGCGGGGGGCGCGGGTGGCGGACCGCTGGACGCGCGACCGCTGGTCCTTCACCGGGCATCGCGACCGGGTCGTGGCCGGCGAACCGCCGCAGCCGCGCCGGGACGACGCGGTGACGGCGGCCCAGAAGCTGGCGGCGCGCGAGTCCGCGCAGGGTCAGCTGGAGGCGCAGGAGGCCCTCGACGATCCCCTGGTGCTGGCCGGGCGGCGGCTCGCGGGCGAGGCGTTCGTCGCCGAGGTGGTGGAGGTGACGATGGCCTGGTCGGAGTCGAAGCGCCCTTCGCCGCGCCCGCTGCTGACGGTCCGTACGGACGACCGGCCGCATCTCGGGGAGCGGATGAAGGTGTACCGCTCGTTGGAGGGCAAGCCGCAGACGGCCGAGTTCGTACGGTACGAGGAGGACGGCTCGCTGGTGCTGCGGGTCACCGACCGGATGGGGCGGTCCAAGGAGCCGGCGGAGGGGTCGGTTCCGGAGAAGGGCGAGCGGATCGCCTGGACGCTGTTCGAGCACGACCAGCGGGTGGGCGCGAAGCTGCCGGACCCGGAGGAGACGCCCTGGACGCACGGCGGGCCGCCGCGCTCCGACGCCGCCGAACTGCCCGACGCCGTGACCGTGGAGGACGTGCTGTGACCGAGGACGTGCTGTGACCGTGGAGGACGTGCTGTGACCTTCGATCCTTCCGCCGAGGCCGCCCGGGCGACGGACGGCATCCTGGCCGACACCCTGCACGGCAGCGCCCGCGGTGTCGTCGTGGACTCCCCGCCCGGCGCGGGCAAGTCGACGCTCGTCGTGCGCGCCGCGCTGGAACTGGCCGCGGCCGGGCGGCCGTTGATGGTCGTCGCGCAGACGAACGCACAGGTGGACGATCTGGTGCTGCGGCTCGCGGAGAAGCAGCCGGATCTTCCGGTGGGCCGGCTGCACTCCAACGACAGCGACCCCTACGACAAGGCGCTGGACGATCTGGAGAACGTACGCAAGTCGTCGAAGGCGGGCGACCTGGCCGGTCTGGACGTGGTCATCTCGACGGCCGCGAAGTGGGCGCATGTGAAGAACGTCGAGCCGTGGGCGCACGCGATCGTGGACGAGGCGTACCAGATGCGTTCGGACGCGCTGCTCGCGGTGGCGGGGCTCTTCGAGCGGGCGCTGTTCGTCGGCGACCCGGGGCAGTTGGATCCCTTCTCGGTGGTCGGCGCGGAGCAGTGGGCGGGGCTTTCGTACGACCCCTCGGCCAGCGCGGTCTCCACGCTCCTGGCGCACAATCCGGAGCTGCCGCAGCACCGGCTGCCGGTGTCGTGGCGGCTTCCGGCGTCGGCGGCGCCGCTGGTGTCCGACGCGTTCTATCCGTACACGCGGTTCCGCAGCGGTACGGACCACGGGGAGCGGCGGTTGACGTTCGGGGTGGCCTCGGACGGCTCGGGCCCGGACCGGGTCCTGGACGAGGCGGCCGCGTCGGGGTGGGGGCTGCTCGAACTGCCGGCCCGGCACACCCCGCGCACGGACCCGGAGGCGGTACGGGCGGTGGCGCTGGTGGTGCGCCGGCTTCTGGACCGGGGCGGCGCCGCCGTCTCGGAGCGGGGCCCCGACCCGGTGCCGCTGACCGCCGACCGGATCGCGGTCGGCACGGCACACCGCGACCAGGCGGCGGCGGTCCGGGCGGCGCTGGCGGAGCTGGGTGTCGTGGGCGTGACCGTGGACACCGCGAACCGCCTCCAGGGCCGGGAGTACGACGTGACGGTGGTTCTCCACCCCCTGTCGGGCCGCCCGGACGCCACGGCCTTCCATCTGGAGACGGGCCGCCTGTGCGTCCTGGCCTCCCGCCACCGCCACGCCTGCGTCGTGGTCTGCCGCGCGGGCGTCGCGGACCTCCTCGACGAACACCCGTCGACGGAGCCGGTCCAGCTGGGGGTGACGGTGAAGTTCCCCGACGGCTGGGAGGCGAACCACGCGGTCCTCTCCCACCTCTCGGAACACCGCGTCACGTGGAGCCCCTGACCGCCCGGTCGGCGGCCTCCCGCCCTCTTGCGCGAGGCGGGACAATGGAAGGTGACGGCCCGGGTGTCCGGGCCGTGTGTGTGCGAGGAGGAGAAGGACGATGGCGGAATCCGCGGAGCGGAACGGGCAGCGGCGGCTCCGGCCCGCACCGCTGATCTTCGAGCCTGCCGAGGCGACCGCCGACCCCGAGCACTTCTTCGACCTGGAGTCGATGGACGACCCGCGCGAGCTGCTGAGCCGGGCGACCGAGCTGACGCTCGCCTTCCGAGCGGCGACGGACCGGGCGATCGAGTTCCAGGCGATCGCGGCGGCCCAGCTGACGGACCCGCGGCGGTTCGACCGGCTGACGCCGGCGGACGTCGCCGAGCGGGCGGAGTGGACCGAGGACTACGCCCGCAAGATGATCGAGTTCGGCCGGGATCTGATCCGCCAGGGCGACCACGCGCCGGAGGGCTGAGCCGGATTCTTCGGCGGCCCTCCCGGCCCCGGCATGCCTCGCGGACGCGCCACCGCCACCACCCGGGGGCATATGCCGGGGCGAAAGATACTCCTCCGCTCCCCTCCCTGTCCGGGTTTCCGGCAACTCTGGGAAACGTCACGGTCACTGACGGTAGACCTGGCTCCATGAGCGCATGGCTGCGAGACGACTCCCCGACCGACCGGTCCGACATCTTCCGGTTCCTCCGCGAGCAGGACGAGGGGCGGCACCACACCGCCCACGTCACGCCCGACGGAGCCGGCTGGCTCGCCTCCGCCGCCTCCTACCCGCGCTCCACGCTCGCGCTCTGGGAGGCCAGGCCCACCGCCCCGGCAGTCCTGTCCTGCGGGACCGTCTTCGACGTCGTGAACGTGGACACGATCTTCGGGCGCCGGATGCTCGACCGGCTCTGGGCGGAAGGCCCCGGCACCGGCCCCGTCGCCCTCCACCGCGGCCGGATGCTGCTCTTCGCCGCCCCGGGGACCGCCCAGCGGTTACCGGCCCTGCTCGACTGGGAGGAGTGGGACGACGCCGTGCCCCGGCCGCTCTGCCACGGCACCGGCGACGCCGTGACCATCCCCCCGCTCACCCCGCTCCAGCCCGGCGGCCCCCGCTGGGTCGTCGCCCCCGACACCCGCCACCCATGGCTCCCGGGACCCGAGGTCATGCTGTGGGCCTGCGTCCGGGCGGTCCGCGCCGCCTCCGCCGCCGACGTGCGGATATCGATTTTTCCTCCCGCCGATCAGGGTGCTAAGGTCTACGACGTCAGCAGGCGCCGCTAGCTCAGTTGGTTAGAGCAGCTGACTCTTAATCAGCGGGTCCGGGGTTCGAGTCCCTGGCGGCGCACAGACGGGAAAAGCCCCTCGCGAGAGCGAGGGGCTTTTTCGTGCGCCGGGGACCAAGTGCCGGCGCCCGCACGCGCACCGGGGCCGCGTGACGACGCCGAGCGGCCAGGGCCCCGCGCCTCAGGTGCGGCTCTCCTCCACCGTCACCTTCACCGTCCACACCCCCGCCCGGGTCCGGTCCGCCACCTCCACCCGCGTCCCGTCCTCCGGCACCGTGAACGTCTCCCCCACCGCCAGCGGCGCGTCCGCCAGTGGCGGGTACACCGAGCGGTCCCAGCACGCCTCGGTCCGCGGGTGGGTGTCCATGACCTCGATCGGCCCGTTCCCGGACGCGGCCTCGTTCCGCACGCGGTAGATCAGCACACCCTCCGTACAGGTGTCCTCGTCGTTGCCGGTCGCCGCGCGGGCCTCGATCGCCAGGGCGGAGCCGGGGCCCGTCCGTACGACCGCGAGCCGGGTGCCGAGCGTGCCGCCCGCCACCGGCGCGGCCGCCAGCGGCTCCAGGCTGAGCAGCCGGGAGCCCGGCCCCTGGACGCAGGCCACCTGGCGCCGCTCCAGCCAGCCCAGCTTCCACTTGTGCCAGCCGAAGAGGTCCGGCGCGAGGCCGAACTGGCTGCCCATGACATCCCAGTCCCCCACATGGGTGTCCCAGTCGCCCTTGCCGTCCGTCGGCCGGTGGTAGAGGTCGGGCAGGTCGAAGACGTGCCCGGTCTCGTGGGCCAGCACGTTGCGGTCCGGCGGATGCCGCTCGAAGACCGTGACGACCCGCTTGATGTCCGTACCGTCGACGGTCAGCGGACGGTCGAGGTTGACGACCTTCGTGGCGTCGGAGTCCACTCCCGGCGCGTCGGGGTCCGCGACGAGATAGACGATGTCGTACCGCGAGAAGTCGACCTTCCCGTTCGCCGCCGCGATCGCGTCGCGCAGATACTGCGTCCGCCGGCCCGTGTCCCAGTCACGCTGTATCTCGTAGGCGGTGGAGGCCCGCGGCATGGCGATCCACTCGCGCTGCGGGTGCGCGCGCAGCGTGAACCGGCCGTACGAGGCGCGCCGGAAGAAGTCGGTGGTGCCCGGGAAGTAGTCCGCGACCAGTGCGTCGGTGCCGGTCAGCGGGGTGGAGTCCGGGAAGGACAGGAAGATCATGACCGCGTCGAGGGTGCGGGTGGGCTTGGGGTAGGAGCCGTTCCAGGTGTCCAGGCCCAGGGAGTGGTGGGCCGCGGTACGGGGCAGGGCGCACGGCCCCGCGGAGGGGGCGCCCACGGCGGGGCCCGCCACCAGGCCGGTCGCGGCGAGCGCCACGAGAGAGGTGAAGGCCGCCGCCGAGGCACGCAGCGACGGTCGCTCCACTCCCTCGGGTGTCTGCTGACCCCTCACATGGACCTCCGGCTACGGAATGCGGGACACCTCACCCACCTTGTGATGATTTGCGGCATTTCGCACTATTCCGCTGCCCCAGTCGAGTGAGGGGGCACCGCCGGGTCGACGCGACACGCCCCTACAAGGCTCACGGAAAGTCACATTCGGTCACGTCGTCGACGCCCCGCGTCAGACCCGCGCAGAAACGATCGGGCAGGGGTCAACGAAGCGCGACTTCGCCCCTCCCGAGGGGCGGGACGACCGCCCTGGAGCTGGATCGGTCCCCCGGACAGCCTCTATGATCGGCACACTTTGCCTTGGCCGACCCATCCCGACCACATCTGTACGGCCCAACTGCGCTAGGGGAGCGAGCGGTGAGCGGAACCCCCGAACGACCGGTGCACACCCAGCTCTCGCCCGCACGGGAGCCCACGCCTCCGATCACGGAGCGTCACCCCGACCCCATGGCCGAGGGCGGCCGGCGGGCGGGCGCGGGCTCCCCCAAGGGCACGGGCACCGCCTCCCGGGCGGGCGCGACTCCCCGGACGGGCGCCTCCAGGACAGGGGCGGCTCCCCGGGCGGGCACGGACGACCGTACGGGCGCGGCTCCCCGGACGACGGGTACGGCGCCCCGGGCCGGTGGGACCCCGCGCGCGGGGTCCCACCCCCGGACCGCCGCCGAGCTCCGCGACTACCGCGCCGCCTTCCGCGCCGCCCAGCTCGCCATGGCCGTCGTCGACCAGGACGGCGTCGTCGTCACCGCCAACGACGCGCTCGGCGCGCTCTTCGGCACCGACGCCGGCTCGCTGCGCGAGCAGGCCGCCGCCGATCTCGTCGACCTGGCCTCCGACGGGCGCACCTGGCACGCGTACCGCGAGGTGCTGCGGGGCCGCCGCTCCCGCTTCCGCTGCACCCGCCGGCTCAAGCACCCCGACGGGCGTTCCCTGTGGGCCGAGATCACCGTCTCCCCCGTCCCCGACAGCCGCCGCGTCCTGCTCTCGATCGCGGACATCAGCGACCGGCGCGAGCTGCAGGCGCGGCTGCGCCACCTCCAGATGCACGATCCGGTGACCCGGCTGCCCAACCGCACTCTGTTCTTCGAGCGCCTCTCGGCCGCCCTGGAGGCCGCCGCGCAGGAGGACGAGGGCCCGGAGATCAGATCGTCGTACGAGTCGTACGGGCATGGCGGAACAGGGCGGATCGGTCTCTGCTACCTCGATCTCGACGGCTTCAAGGCGGTCAACGACACCCTGGGCCACCGTGTCGGGGACCGGCTGCTCGCCGCCGTCGCCGCCCGTCTGACGGAGTGCGCGGACAGCGACGGGTACACCAGGAGCGGCGGACATCTGGTCGCGCGGCTCGGCGGTGACGAGTTCGCCATCCTGGTCGAGGACTCGACCGGGACGGAACAGGTCGCGGACCTGGCGCAGTCCGTCCTGTGCGCGCTTCAGCAGCCCTTCGACCTGGCCGGGCAGCGGCTCTCCGTATCCGCCTCGATCGGTGTGGTGGAGCGGGGCGCCCGCGGAACGACCGCGACGGGGCTGATGCAGGCCGCCGACACGACGCTGTACTGGGCGAAGGCGGACGGCAAGGCCCGCTGGACGCTCTTCGACCCCGAGCGCAACGCGCACCGGATGACCCGGCAGGCGCTCTCCTCGACCCTGCGCCCGGCGGTGGAGCGCGGCGAGTTCGCGCTGGAGTACCAGCCTCTGGTGGGGATGGCCGACGGCGTGGTGCGCGGGGTGGAGGCGCTGGTGCGCTGGAACCACCCGCAGTTCGGCTCGCTCGCGCCGAATCGGTTCATCGGGATCGCCGAGGAGGACGGTTCGATCGTCGAGCTGGGACGCTGGGTGCTGCGGACGGCGTGCACCCAGGCCCGGCAGTGGCAGAAGGACCATCCGCGCGAGCGTCCGCTGTTCGTGAGCGTCAACGTGGCCGTACGGCAGGTGTGGGACTCGGACCTGGTGGCGGATGTGGCCGGGATCCTGGCGGAGACGGGCCTCGCGCCGCATCTGCTGCAGCTGGAGCTGACCGAGTCGGCGGTGATGGGCTCGGCGGGCCGCCCCCTCCAGGCGCTCCAAGCCCTGAGCGACATGGGTGTGCGGATCGCCATCGACGACTTCGGTACGGGCTATTCGAACCTGGCGTATCTGAGCCGGCTTCCGGTCTCGGTCCTGAAGCTGGACGGTTCGTTCGTCCGCGGCTTCCAGGACGAGGCGCACGCCAACCCTGCGGACGAGCTGATCGTAGAGGCGCTGGTCCAGCTGGCGCACCGACTGGGCCTGACCGTCACGGCCGAGTGTGTGGAGACCTCGGGCCAGGCGACGCGGCTGCGCCGGATCGGCTGTGACACGGGACAGGGCTGGCTCTACTCCCGGGCGGTGGCCCCGGACCGGATCGCGGAACTCATCGGGGTCGCGCCGCTGCGGGTGTGACGTGCGGGAAGCCCCGGGAGACCGCAGGAAACCCCGGGAAACCGCGGGAAACGCTGGACTGCCCCCGGCCGGTGGGACAACCGGGCGGGGGCAGTGGTCATGTCAGCGAGGAACGAGGCGGCTCTCGTCAGCAGGGCCTCTCGTCAGCAGGCGCCCTGGTCCCTCCAGACGCCCCACTCGCCGGTCGTGCCCGGCTCCTCGTTCTGGGTCCACCACTGGGCCTTCCACGTGCGGCCCTTGTGGGAGACGAGCGCGCCGCCGTTGTAGACGGTGCCGGCCGCGTACGCCGGGGCGGAGCAGCCCGTGGGCGTGGTGGGGGTCGGGGTGGGCGTCGGTCCCGTGGTGGGCGGGGTGGTCGGCGTCGGCGTCGGCGTCGGGGAGGTCGGGGAGGAACCGACCGCGGCGACGATGTCGTTGAAGAGCGTCGCGTTCGCGTCGAGGCCGAGGAGCGAGTACATCATCGCGCCCGCCAGGCCCCGCTGGTGGCCGTAGTCGGCGCGGGCCTGGATGGTCCGCTTGTCGAGGCCGGTGAAGAACTCGCCGTCCTTGTAGAAGTAGGCCGACTTGGCCTGGTCGTCCCAGAAGGTCGTCGCCGCGTTGTCGACGATGCCGCCGAGCTCCTTGTAGTGCGCGATGCCCGCCTGCTGGCTGACCGGGCGGGCCGCCGAGGCGCCGGTGGCCGGCTGGGCGAGGCCGTTGGCCGAACCGGCCGGGACGCCCTTCCAGCCGCGGTAGTAGAACTCGTAGCCGAGCGTCAGCTTGTTCGCCGGGAAGCCGCCCGCGATGCCGTAGGCCGGCTTGCCGTCGATCCAGGCGTCGATGGCGTTGTCGATCGAGTACTTCTCCGTGCCCGGCGCGATGGGGTCGGTCGGGTCGTTCGCGCCGGAGTACAGCGGCGACTGGTGGTACGTCGGCCCGTCGCCGTCCCAGGCGCCGTGCATGTCGTACGTCATGATGTTCGCGTAGTCGAGGTACGCGCCGATCTTGTCCGTCTCGATGTGCCTGATCTTGTCCTGGCCGGCGGGGAGGGCCGCGGTCAGCAGGTACTTCTTGCCGCCGTTCGCCGCTCCGTACGCGTCGAGCTGCTTGCGGAACTCGGCGAGCAGCAGGGTGAAGTTGGCCTTGTCCTCGGGGCCGTAGTGGTTGCCGAGGTGGCCGTCGGGCGAGCCGGGGTACTCCCAGTCGATGTCGATGCCGTCGAAGATGCCGGCGGCGGTGCCCGGACCGCCGTAGCCGCCCTCGACCGGCAGGTCGCCCTGGATGTACTGCTTGACGCAGGAGGCCACGAACTTCTTGCGGCTCGCGTCCGTCTTCGCCGCGTCGTGGAAGTACTTGGAGTAGGTCCAGCCGCCGAGCGAGATGTTGATCTTCAGATGGGGGTGCTTCGCCTTCAGCTCCTTGAACTGGTTGAAGACGCCCACGATCGGCTGGTCCCACTTGTCGGCCACACCGTCGACGCTGTCCGCGGCCGAGAAGGAGCGCTGGTAGTCGGCGTACGAGTCGCCCGCGCCGTCACCGGCGTTGGGGTTGGCGTCGTCACCGGCCGCCTTGTTGGCCTCGAAGCAGGTGAGCTCGGTCGGGTGGATGTTGCCGAACGAGTAGTTGATGATGTCGAGTTTGCCCGCGATGCCCCGGGTGTCGAGGTGCTTGGGATAGAAGGCGTTCCCGTACACGCTCCACTGGTCGTAGTACGCGATCTTCACACCCCCGGTGGAGGGGGCGGCGGTGTCGGCCGCCTGGGCGGAGCCGAGCCCGACGGTCGCGGCGAGCGCGCCGGCGGCGAGGGCCGTGCTGAGCAGCGCGGCGATCACTGGCTTACGGGGGTGCACGTGCGGCCTCCGGGGAGTGCTGGGGGGTATGCCGTACAGGAGTTGAGGAAGTGATAGCCCCCGGGTGAACAGCGCGTCAATGGTCTGAACCAGATTGAGGACTAGACCAATTTGTCGAAGAAAGCCCTTGTCAGCGGCGCGCGGCACAGCGCGAAACCGCCCGCCACCACAGGTGACGAGCGGTTTAAGGTTCACTTAGGGATCCGCGGCCAGGTCGTTCGAGACTGAACCAACCTCGCGGAAAAACTCAGCTTCTCACTGCTCCGGAACGACTCCGTCCGGCAGCCCGTACGCGTCCGCGATCAACTCGTAACTGCGCAGCCGGGCTTCCCCGCCGTGCGCGTTGGCGGTGATCATCAGCTCGTCGGCGCCGGTCCGCTCACGCAGCTCGTCGAGGCCCTTGCGGACCTCTTCCGGCGTCCCGTGGACGACGTTCGCCAGCCAGCCGCTCACGAAGTCCCGCTCCGCCGGGCTGAAGGTGTACGCCTCCGCCTCCGCCGGTGTCGGGATGAGCCCCGGCCGGCCGGTGCGCAGCCGCAGCATGGACAGCGCGCCCGTGAGGACCTGGCGCCGGGCCTCGCGGGGATCGTCAGCGGCGAGCGCGGAGACGCCGATGAGCGCGTACGGCGCGTCGAGGACCTCCGAGGGCCGGAAGGAGTCCCGGTAGAGGTCGAGCGCCGGAATCGTGTTCCGCGCGGAGAAGTGGTGGGCGAACGCGAAGGGCAGACCGAGCGTGCCGGCCAGGCGGGCGCTGAAGCCGGAGGAGCCGAGCAGCCAGACCGGCGGGCGCCCCTTGGGGCCCTGCACGGGCCCGGGCACCGCGTGGATCCGCGCGTACGGGTGCCCGTCGGGAAAGTCGTCGTCCAGGAACCGGGTCAGCTCGGTCAGCTGCCGCGGGAAGTCGTCGGCGCCCTCGCCCGGGTCCTGGGTGCGGCGCAGGGCGGCGGCCGTGGCGCCGTCCGTACCGGGCGCGCGCCCGAGCCCGAGATCGATCCGGCCCGGAGCGAACGCCTCCAGGGTCCCGAACTGCTCGGCGATCACCAGCGGGGCGTGGTTGGGCAGCATGACACCGCCCGAGCCGAGCCGGATGCGGCGGGTGTGGGCGGCGAGATGGGCCAGGATGACGGCCGGCGAGGAGGAGGCGACGCCGGGCATGGAGTGGTGTTCGGCCACCCAGTGGCGGTGGTAGCCGCGCCGCTCGGCGAGCCTGGTGATCTCGACACTCGTGGCCAGCGCCTGCGTCGCGGTCCGTCCGCTGCCGACGGTCACCAGGTCCAGTACGGACAGCGGTACGGGCGAATCCCCGTGTGCCGTGCCCCGAATCGTGTCGCTCACCGTTGACGACCCTTCCGCGCGCAAAAGACATAGGTACGACGGAAGAGAACAGGAGGCTGTCTCCGCTTATTCCGAAGGTCTGCTGTTCACGTTGATCCGTGCGTGCTGATGTTCGATGAAGGACAGGTGATCGAGGCCGGTTCTCCGGAAAAAATCTTCTCGGCTCCGAAGCGCGGACGCACCCGTGAGTTCCTCGGCGCGGTGCTCTGACCTGAGGATCTGTGGGGCAAGTGTGCCTATGGCATATGCCAGAGTGGTGCGCCCCAGCGTACGGCGCTGGCGCGCCGCATGATTCTCGCCAACAGCCGCCCCCCAAACGGCCCTTGACGGCTATCGTGGTACAGAAGCTTGCGGTCACAACCTGGTAGGGGGAAACCGTGGCGCTGAAGCCCGAGCCCACCGCGCCGTTCCATTCGGTGCAATACGCCCTGCGCGTCCTTGAGACGGTCTCACGGCACGGTGGCGGGGTGACGGACGTCCAGATCGCTCGGGAGACCGGTCTGCCCGTCGCCCACCTGTCGTCCCTGCTGCTGATGCTCCGCCGCGAGGGGTACGTCGAGCAGGTCGCCGACGGCGCCTATGTCGTCGGGGACTCCCTGGTCCTCCTGGGCTCCGGCATGACCCGTCGCGAGGCCCTGGAGGGCAAGCTCCAGGAGACGCTGACCGAGCTGCGCGACTCCGTCGGCGCGGCCGTCTACATCAGCCGGTACATCGACGGCGAGGTGAAGATCACCCAGTTCGCCGACGGCCCGCGCACGCCCAAGGTCAACGAGTGGGTGGACTTCCGCTCCGCCGCGCACGCGAGCGCCGTCGGCAAGTGCCTGCTCACCCAGCTCGACCAGAACGGCCGCCGGGACCACCTCTCGCGCCACAAGATCGCCCGGCTCACCTCCCGGACGATCACCAACGAGAAGGTGCTCTTCTCCAAGCTGGACAGCCAGCCGCCGACCGTCCCGGTGCTCGACCTGCAGGAGTACGCCGTGGGCACGGTCTGCGCGGCGGTCCCGCTGACGGCGGGCGCGGCCGTGGGCTGCCTGGCGCTGTCCCTGCCGATCGAGCACGCGCACCGGCTCCGCTCGGCGGCGGACACGCTGAATCGCAGAGCCGCGCCCGTGGTGCTGTCACTGGCCATCTGAGCCGTCGGCGGGGACTGGTCCTGAGCTGGTCCTGGGGCCGGCCGTCGGCTGGTCCTGGGGCCGGTCAGGAGCACCCCGCGGGACCAGGTAGTATTTTCTCTGTCAGCAGGCGCCGCTAGCTCAGTTGGTTAGAGCAGCTGACTCTTAATCAGCGGGTCCGGGGTTCGAGTCCCTGGCGGCGCACAGACGGAAGAAGCCCCTCGCGCGAGCGAGGGGCTTCTTCGTGCTCCCGTTCTCACGCCCTCAGATAGGTCAGGACGGCCAGGACCCGGCGGTGGGTGTCCTCGGCGGGCGGCAGGTTCAGCTTCCCCAGGATGTTGCCGATGTGCTTGCCCACGGCCGCCTCGGTCACGACGAGCCGGCGGGCGATCTCCCCGTTCGAGTGCCCCTCGGCGACGAGACCGAGCACCTCGCGTTCGCGCGGGGTCAGCGCCTCCAGCGGGTCGCGGTGACGGCGCAGCAGCTGCCGTACGACCTCGGGGTCGACGACCGTACCGCCGGCCGCGACGCGGGTGAGGGCGTCCAGGAACTCCTCGACCTGGCCGACCCGGTCCTTGAGGAGATAGCCGACGCCGGTGCCGTCGCCCGCGTCCAGCAGATCGGCGGCGTAGGTGCGCTGCACGTACTGGCTCAGGACCAGGACGGGCAGCGCGGGGCGCTCGGCGCGCAGGGCGACGGCGGCGCGCAGCCCCTCGTCCTGAAAACCGGGCGGCATACGGACGTCGGTGACGACGATGTCCGGGTCGTGCGCGGCGACGGCCGGTCCCAGGGCGTCGGCGTCACCGACGGCGGCCACGACCTCGTGGCCGAAGCGGGCGAGGAGCCCGATCAGCCCTTCGCGGAGGAGGACGCTGTCCTCGGCGAGGACGACGCGGAGCGAGGCGGACACGGGATCTCCACTCGTAGGACGGTCGGACCGCCCGGGGGGCTGATGATCGTCAGTGTGCCATCGAGGACCGCGATCCGGTCCGCGAGTCCGGTGAGACCGGTGCCGCGGGCCGGGTCGGCGCCGCCGCGCCCGTCGTCGTGGATGTCGACGCGGAGGGTCCCGTCCTCGTACCGGGCGGTGATCCGGCCCTTGGCCGCGCCGCTGTGCTTGCCGATGTTGGCGAGGGCCTCGCGGACGACGAAGTACCCGGCGGACTCGACCGCCGCGGGCAGCCGGGGCAGCGCGGTGCCGCTGTCGACCTCGACGGGGACGGCGGAGCGGTCGGCCGCGTCGGCGAGGGCGGCGGCGAGACCGTAGTCGGCGAGTACCTGGGGATGGATGCCGTGAATCAGCTCGCGCAGCTCGGTGAGGACCTTGCCGGCCTCGGAGTGCGCCTTGCCGAGCTGGTCGGCGAGCGGTCCGGGCGGGGCGTCCAGGCGGGCGAGCCCCAGGGTCATGGTGAGGGCGACGAGGCGTTGCTGGGCGCCGTCGTGGAGATCCCGCTCGATCCGGCGCCGCTCGGCCTCGAAGGCGTCGACGAGGCGTGCCCGGGAGGCGGTGACCTCGCCGATACGGTCCCGCAGCTCGGTCTCCCGGGGCGCGAGCAGGGCCCGGGTGAGAGCGGCGCGGGCGCCCGCGAGCGCGGCGAGGGGATAGAGGAGGGCGACCAGGAGCACCGCGCCGACGAGGGCGGCGGCGAAGGCCTGCGGCTGGGAGGTGACCAGGAACGTCTTGACGACCTTGGTCTCCTCACCGTCGAGGGCGAGCAGGAGGGGCGTGCCGATCAGGGTGGCGGGGAGCCCGAGGGCCACCGCCGACACGATCAGGTCGAGCGGCCACAGGACGGTGGCGTGCAGGACCGCGTACGCCAGCTCCCGCCAGGTGGCCTGCTCCCGGACCCGCAGCCGGAGCCACGCCGCCAGGCCGGGGGCGTCGGGGACGCGGTGCGGGTCGGCGGCGGGGTCGCGGTCGACGATCCGGAGCCGTCGCCGCTCGACGCCCCCGAGGGCGACGCCCGCCAGGAGGAGCAGGGGCAGCCCGACGAGGACGGTGGAGAAGACGACGAGCAGGAGGAGCACGAGGAGCGCGGGCAGCCCGGTGACGACCCCGGAGACCAGATATCCGGCGGACCGCCAGGGCCAGCTGCCACGGGGATACCCGCTCCGGGTGAGGGCCTGCCAGGGGTTTCGTGGCTCCATGCGCCACACGGTAGGGGGCGGCGGTGGGGCGGGGCCATGGTGGTGGGGGGTGTACGGAGGTGGGGCTGGGACTACCCCGGGGAGCGGGCGGCCCCCGTGAGGGCCGCCGCGCTCAGTCGACTGACGCTGACTCAGAACTGGACGTCGGAGCAGGCGTAGAAGGCGTTCGCGGTGTCCGCGATCGTCCAGACCGCCAGGATCAGGTGCTTGCCGGTCTTGCCGGCCGGGATGGTCCCGGAGTGCGAGAGCGTGGCCGGCGGCTGCTGACTGTTGTACGGGACCGTCAGGAAGGGCTGTGAGTCGAGCGCGGCCCGGGTGAGGGGCTTGGTCCGGTCCCAACCGTTCTTGGTGATGTAGTACCGGAAGTCGGTGGTGCGGTGCCGGGCGGTGAACTGCCAGCGGAAGCTGTAGCTCTGGCCCGCGGTGACCCGGGTGGCGGGCCAGTTGCCGCCGCGCGGGTCGTCGAGCTGGGCGAAGTGCGAGAGTCCGGCGGAGCAGAGCTTTCCGTCGGCGGGTCCCCCGGACGGGAAGCCCTTGGGCCCCTCGACGGACTGCGGCTCCCATTGGATGGAGCCGCAGTTGGTGACCGTGCCGTTGGCGCAGAGCTTCTGCCTGCTGATCGGGGAGTCGGTGTAGCCGTGGCTGCCGGCGCTGCCGGTGGCGAAGAGGGAGGCGCCGGCGACGCCGAGCGCCACCGCCGCCACGCCTATCTTTTTGCGCATGCTGTCGCTCCTGGTGAACGTGGGGGAGTTCGATGAGCCGTGCTGCACGCGGGCGACGGTGGTGCGGCGGTGCGGTCGTGCGATACGTACCGTCGTTCCGCGGTGGTGCCTATTCCGGTCTAGACCAAGTACCAAGGTATGGACGGAAGTTGAACATGTCCATACCAGTCACGCTCCTTCTCCGGCGTGGGAGCGACCGGTGTAGAACGCCACCGTCAGGTCCTTGACCAGCGACTTGCGTTCGTAGTCGTCCAGCTCGACGAGACCACGCGTGGTCAGCCGGTGGACCACGTCGTCCACCGCGTCCACGACGGCCGTCAGGACACTGTCCCGGTGTGCGGCATCGAGCGCGGCGACCCGGCGGCGCTGCATCGCGGCGGCGATCTCGGGGGCGTACTCGATCCGGGTCGGCTGCGCCGAGAACACGTCGATCCCCACCGGCGCGCACTCCGCGGAGAGCATCCGGGTCAGGGCCTCGCCGACCGCCTCCGCGTCGCGCAGGGTCGGGGCGTCCTCGTGGAAGGCGTCGGCCGGCAGCTGGGACAGGACGCGGGCCATCGCCGCCTCGACCTGCTCGCGCAGGTACTCCTCGTGGCCCTCGACGCCGAGCGCGGCACGGACGGTGTCCCGGATGCGCCAGACGACGAGGACGACGACGTTCAGGGCGGTCCCCTTGGCGTCGACCGCGGAGAGCGGCTCGCTGCGCCAGTGGCGGAGGCGGACGTCGACCCGGCGGCGCAGCAGGAGCGGGCTGGTCCAGACGAGACCGGTACGGCGGACGGTGCCGCGGTAGTCGCCGAAGAGGGTCAGGACCCAGGCGTAGCCGACGCGGCCGCGGCCGAGACCGCCGAGGGAGAACAGAACGGCCAGGACGCCGAGGGCGAGAAGGGCCCACTGGCCGAGGTGGATGCCGTAGTACGGCCGCGTGGGCAGCCGGAGCATCCGGGCGACCTCATCGGGCACGGCCCCGGTCCACCACAGGACGGCCGCGCAGCCGGCGAGCGCCAGGAGCCCGCCGACGACCCCGATCCAGCCGGGCAGGACGGGGCCGGGGCGCTCGACGAGCTTGGGGTCGGCGGTGGGCGCGGGGCGGGAGGGCTCGAACCGGGCGGGGCTGGGAATGATCGCCTTGGGAGAGGAGGGCGTGGAAGCCTTGTCGGCTAGGGGGCGCATCATGGCGACGGTGGCGGGGCCGCCGTCGTCGTCGACGCGGAGCACGTTGAGCGCGGAGGGTTCGGGCTCGTCGCGGAAGAGGAGGTGGACGGGGATCGACCCGGTCGTCTCGTTCCCGATGACCGTCTTGCGGCGCGCCCCGACGCGGGGCGGGACGTGCGCCGTCCGCGCCGGGTCCGCTTCGGCGGCCACGGGCACGGCGATCACACCGACCTCCGCTCCGGCGATCCGCCGCACATCGTCCGCGCCGGCCGGCGCGGTGGGCCTTGCGGGCTTCGGAGGCGCTGTGGTCCCCGCGTCGGGACCGGACCGGTTCGAGTCCGTCACGGTGGTGGCTCCGACCAGGACTTTCCCGCCGACACCCGCCGAACCGGCGGGAGCCGATCCGGACGGGCCGGCCGGGGGCACGACCGCCCGGGCCTCCGGCCCCGGTGCCGCGGCCGGTGGGGACACCGGCCCTTGCGGGCCGACAGCCGGGCCCGCCGAAGCCGACGCCGGTGCGGACGCCGCCCCCTCAGGACCGACCCGTGGTCCCGCCATGGGACCCGAACCGGCCGACGCCCGGGCCGGTGAACCAGCCGGGATGGTCTCCTGCCGGCCCTCCGGGCCGGCAGCCGGGCCCGACGCGGACGCCGCCCCAGCGCCTGGGCCGGTCGGGGCAGTCGCGTGGGTCGGGGTCGCCGGGCTGGCCGTGGCGGCCGCGCCGCCCGGGGCAGTGTGGCCGGTCGACGCAGTCGGCACAGCGGGGCTGACCGTGCCAGTGGGACAGGCCTGGCCAGCCCGGGCGACCGGCGAAGCCGGGCCGACCGTTGCGGTCGGGGCAGTCGAGCCGACCGTGCCCGACGGGGCAGTCGGGCGGCCTGTGCCAGTGGGGCCAGCCAGGCCCGCCGGGCCAGGCAGGCCGGGGCTCACTTCGGCGCTCGCGGCGTCGGCGGCGGGCGGGCGGACGGCGTCGGGGACCTGGCCGGGAGCGGACGAGGCCGTGGCACGGGCGTGCGAGGCCGCGCCCGGGGCCTGGCCAGAGGCGGACGGGACCGCGGAGGGGGCCTGACCAGAGGTGGGCGAAGCCGTGGCGAGAGCCTGGCCAGAGGGGGACAGAGCCGCGCCGGGGGCCTCCCCCGAGGCAGACGGTGCCGATGTAGGCACCTCGCCCGAGGCAGACGGAGCCGTGCCCGGGACCTGGCCAAAGGCGGACGGAACCGTGGGCGGAGCCTGCCCAGAGGCGGACAGGACCGCACCACGGGCCTCCCCACAGGCGGATGGCGCCGCGCCAGGGGTCTCCCCACAGGCGGACGGGACCGCGTCAAGGGCCTCTCCCGAGGCGCACGGGACCGCGCCAGGCACCTCGCCAGAGGTGGGCGCAGCCGCGCCCGGGGCCTCCCCCGAGGCAGACGGCGCAGCGCCACCGACCTCCCGCGAGGCGAACGGCGCCGCGCCACCCGCCTCGGCGGCCGGTTCCTGGCCGACGGGAGGACCGTGTTCCGGGCGGGGCTTCGGCCTTGAGGCGCGGAGTTCGTCCGTCAGGCGTCTCGCCGTACGGGCCGCGTCGCGGGAGGCCGCCGCGCCGGTGTCCCCGGGCGGCGGGCCCAGCGGATTCGGGGTCGATGGGGTCATTCGGTCCACCTCATGCTCTCGGGGTCATCGGAACAGGCGCCGCCAGGTCTCCGGGCCCGGGAAGCCGTCGGCCGCGCCGCCGCGCCATCCCTGTGCCCGCTGGAACGCCTCGACATTGCGACGGTCCGCCTCCGACCAGCGCGGACCGGGACCCGACAGGTAGTGCTTGCCGTAGCCCCGCTTCACCAGCTGCTTGCCCAGCTTCTCCACATATGCGTTGGACTGGCCCGGACGGAAGTAGCCACGCCCGGGAAACGCCGGAGCATGCGCGCTCGAACCGCCCGAACCACTCGAACCGCCGATGTCCTTGCCCTGACCGGACACCAGCAGCCGCCAGGTGTGCGGGCCGGGCAGCCCGTCGGCCTCCTTGCCCTTCCAGCCCTGCGCCCGCTGGAACGCCTGGGTCGCCCGGAGGTCCGCGTCGCTCCAACGCGGCCCGGGCCCCTTGCTGTAGTACCGCTTGCCGCCCCGGTCCACGAGCAGCCGCCCGAGCTGGGTGACGTACGCGTTGTTGGCGCCCGGCCCGAACTTCGCCGCCCCCGGGTACGGCGTCGCCACCGCTCCCGACCCGCCGCCGGTGCCGCCTCCGCCGCTGACCACTCCTCTGTAGCGGTAGGCCACATAGCGGTCGGAGTTGTTCCAGTACGCCATGGGCGTGGCCTGCTTGCGGGTGCGCGGCTTGGTCTGCTCGTACGCGACGTAGGACGAGTGCGTGTAGTCCGTCCAGCCGCCGAAGATCGTGACGTGCGAGCCCTTGGTCGGATTGGCCGGGTTGTGGAAGAGCAGGATGTCGCCCGGCTGGAGCTCGGTGCGGTCGATCCGCTCGCCGAAGCGGTCGAGGCTGCCGGTCCACTCGTTGGCGCGCAGGCTCCACGCCATCGAGATGTAACCGGAGCAGTCCTGGCGGTAGCCGTCCGACCAGTACCGCTCCATGGAGTACGGGACCTGGACGTTCACCCACCGCTTGGCGCGGTTGATGATCTCGGAACGGGTGGTCTTCCGCAGGGAGGCGGTGGAGATGTGACTGCCCGTCGGAGTGGAGACGGGGGACGGCTGGGAGCCGGGACCGGGGGCTCCGTGCAGCGGACCGGCGCCGCCCTGCGGAGTGTCCGCCGCCGGATCGGGCGTGGCCGCGGTCCTCGAGGCCTTCGCCTTCGCCGCGCTTGTCCCGGCCGCTCCCGTCGTGAGGTCCGCCGGCTCGGGTGGTCGGGCCAGCGCGCTCGCTCCCCCGCCCCCCATGACCACACCCGCCGCCGTCACCAGGACCAGTGCGCGGCGCGCTCCATGCGCCGCCGGGTGACCGCCCGCCCGAACGGGCAGGCCAAGGGCAAGATCGCGCCGCTGCTGGGCGCAGCCCGCGCAGCCGCAGTCGGCCGCGGGCTCGTACTCCTCGAATACCGGCACGCTCATGCGATTCCCCTCCACACTCGTCAAGATCTTTTGGCGCTGTTGCACGGGCGTCAGTGTCTCAACTGTCTGGACATATCGCATTTTGACGGATCGAAGATAAAAAAGGACCATCCGACAGGCCGGGAACGGCGAGGAATGGTCAGGAGCACTCCTGGCCATCGGGTAAAGTTATGCGGGTCAGCAGGCGCCGCTAGCTCAGTTGGTTAGAGCAGCTGACTCTTAATCAGCGGGTCCGGGGTTCGAGTCCCTGGCGGCGCACGCACAGTCGAGGCCCCCTCACCGATGGTGAGGGGGCCTCGTCGTCTGTCCGGTGTCGTTGCCCTGGGTTTCAGGGCTTCGCCACGCCGGTGAGGTACGCGGAGACGACCACGTTCGCCGTGTAGGTGCCGGTCCCGCGGTCGAAGGTGCCGCCGCACGTGATCAGCCGGAGCTCGGCCCGGCCGGCTTGGCGCTGCCCGTAGACCTCGTGGGGGTCGAAGCGGTCACGAGGGACGACCTGGACGTCGTCGATGGTGAACTCGGCGACCGAGCCGTCCGAACGGGTTACGTGGACCTCGGCCCCCGGGCGGGCCGCGCTCAGCCCGTAGAAGACGGCCGGCCTCGTCTCCGTGTCGACGTGGCCGACGATGAGGGCCGCACCCTCCCCGCCCGGCCGGGCGCCGCGCTCGTACCAGCCGACGGACCGCGCCATCTCGTAGGGCGGCGCGTCCACCGCCCCCGTACGGTCCAGGCCCCGGGGCACGACCGGTGCCACGATGCCCAGCGAAGGGATCTCCACCCGGCGCGGCTCGGCCGAGCTCAGCGGGGTGTGCGCCGGCGGCAGGGGGACGCCGAGCGGGCGCCCGACGGCGGCGATGTCACCGTGCGTCGGCGCGGAGCTGCTTCCCGGTCCGTCGGTGATCTCGCGGCCCCAGAGCCAGAGGCCCAGGAGCAGCAGCGCCCAGGCGACGCCGGTCAGCGCCCGCCCGTTGCCGGGCCGTCCACTGCCGGGCCGTCCATTGCCCGCCGCGCGGCCTCCCGGTCCGGAGGACATGGGGTCGGCACCTCAGTCCGCGTCCGGAGCCGGGCCGGTGCGGTGACGGCGAGCGCTGCGGAAGGCGACGGCCACCGCGGCGGCCGCGGCCAGACCGAGGCCGACCAGGGTGTACGGGGTGCCGAGGCCGTCGTCGGTGACGGTCTGCGCGACACCCGGCGCCACCGGGGCGGCGAAGACCGCGGCACCGCCGCCGCCCGCGCGGACCGGGGCGACGGGGCTGGCGTGACGCGTGGGCTTGTGCGTCGGCTTGTGCGTGGGCTCCGCGTGCGTCGGGCGGTGCGTGGGCTGATGGGTCGGCTTGTGCGTCGGCTTGTCCGTCGGCTTGTGCGTCGGCCGATGCGTGGGCTCGTGGCGCTGGACACGGATCGTCCCGACATCCCGGTGCTCGTGTCCGTCACAGGTCACGGCCACCTTGTACGTACCGTCGCCGAGCTTCGACTTCACGGTCGTGTCGCCGACCAGGCGGGAATCATCACCGCCGCGGCCCGTCAGCTCGGCGTCCGCGACGAAGGCCTTCGACGTCGCGGCCCCGGTCGTGCTCCTGCACCCCTGGACCCGGATGTCGACATCGGTGCCCGGCCGGACGGTGGACGGGATGACGGTGACCTTCACTCCGTCGTGGGCGTGCGCGGTACCGGTCGTGGGTGCCAGTACGAGCGCGGCGGCCGCCCCTGCGGCACGGAGAGCAATGGGACCTGAACGCATCGTGACCTCCTGGTACTGGCCAGGGTCACCCGATTCCGTCCGTCTCGCATCCGCAGGGGGGCGGCCAGGGGACCTCTACACGCGGTCCACGATGTCGGCGATCGACTTCACGATCTTGGACGGGCGGAAGGGGTAGCGGTCCACCTCCGCCTGGGTCGTCAATCCGGTGAGCACCAGGAACGTCTGCATCCCCGCCTCCAGGCCGGCCAGGATGTCGGTGTCCATCCGGTCGCCGATCATGGCGCTGGACTCGGAGTGGGCGCCGATGGCGTTGAGCCCGGTGCGCATCATCAGCGGGTTCGGCTTGCCCGCGAAGTACGGGTCCTTGCCGGTGGCCTTGGTGATGAGGGCGGCGACCGAGCCGGTGGCCGGAAGGGGGCCTTCGAGGGAGGGGCCGGTCTCGTCGGGGTTGGTGCAGATGAACCGGGCACCGGCGTTGATCAGACGGACGGCCTTGGTCATGGCCTCGAAGGAGTACGTCCGGGTCTCGCCGAGGACGACGTAGTCCGGGTCGTGGTCGGTCAGGACGTAGCCGATGTCGTGCAGCGCGGTGGTCAGCCCGGCCTCGCCGATGACGTAGGCGGTGCCGCCCGGGCGCTGGTCGTCGAGGAACCGGGCGGTGGCGAGCGCCGAGGTCCAGATGTTCTCCACGGGCACGTCCAGGCCCATGCGGGCCAGCCGGGCGTGCAGGTCGCGGGCGGTGTAGATCGAGTTGTTGGTGAGGACCAGGAAGGGCTTCCCGGTCTCCCGCAGCTTCTTGATGAAGGCGTCGGCGCCGGGGATCGGGACGCCCTCGTGGATGAGGACGCCGTCCATGTCGGTGAGCCAGGATTCGATCGGCTTGCGCTCTGCCATGTGCGGGGGCTCCTGCCGTACAGAAATCGTGCGGTGTGCTGGGTGGCGCCGCGACAGCGCTGTGGCGACGCCCCCCACCCTAATCAGGAAGCCTGGATCCTCACCCCGTCGATCACCCAGTACCAGTCGTTGGACCCCGTGTAGCGGAAGCGGAAGCTCACGCTGGATGCCCCGGCGGGGACGCTCACGCTCAGCGACTGGGGCTGGGAGATCACGTCGGAGGTGTAGCTCTTGACGAGGGTCGGTGTTCCGCCGTTGAAGCGCCGAGCCGCTCGCGGAGGTAGGCGTAGAAGGAGGAGTCGGGGTCGAAGTCGGTGTCGAGGCGGGGCGCGCGGGCCTCGGAGACGTACGTGCTCTCCAGGCCGACCCGTTCGTCGTCGGCGAGGAGCACCCGCTCCATGTGCCAGACGGGTTCGCCGCGTTCGGCCGCCGGCGAGCGTGTCGGGGCAGGGAAACCGGTCGAGGGAGACGAGCGTACGGCCCGGGCGACGGCCCTGCCGGCGCACGCGCTCGGTGTAGCTGGCGAGCGACAGCGGCTGCTCCCGCTTGCGCCCGGCGACGACGGTCCCCCGGCCCTGCCGCCGGAGCCGCCCTTCGAGCAGCAGCTCCCGCAGGGCCTGCCGGACGGTCTCGCGGGAGACCTCGTAGCGCAGGGCGAGCTCCCGCTCGGTGGGCAGCGAGCCCCCTCCCCCCAACTCGTCCGGCAGTGCGGCGACTTTCGCCTTGACGGCGTAGTACTTGGGGATGCGCCCGTGCTCCCGGAATGCCGGATCGGACGGGGGAGCCGGGTGCCTGGTCGTCCGGGTAGTTCACCGGCCGATGGTCGCAGATGGGCGTGACCGGCGGGGCGGGGGGTTTGGCGGCGGAGGAAGGGGGGCGGCGGGCCCCCGCAGCCTCCGGTGGCGGTCAGGCGCTCGGCTGCCGGCCCGGCGCGGGCGGTGCGTTCCCGTCGCGTCGGCGGCGGGCCCCGGCGGCGGTCAGGGCGGTGCCGGTGAGGAGCAGCCCGCCGGCGGCGGAGGTGAGGGCGACGGTGGCGGCCGACTCGTCTCCCGTCTGGGCGAGTTCGGGCAACGGGCGGGTCGGCGGCAGGCCGGTGTCCCCCTTGGGAGGGGGACTCGCTTCCAGCGGCGGCGAGGATTCCCGTACGTCCTCGGCCTCGCCTTCGGCCGTGATGGTGAGGCGGTAGTCGGCCGACTCCCCGACCCAGTCGCCGTCGTCTCCCTTGCGCTGGACGATCGCCGCGTTGGCGACGACCTCGTTGGGCGCGGTGTCGGCGCGGAAGGCCAGCCGGACGGGCACGGTGACCTTGCGCCCCGCCGGGACGGCGAGGCCCGGGAAGTCGGAGAAGACGCCGACGCACTCGTCCTCCTCGGTCCCCTCGAACCGGACAGGTCGCCAGCGGCGCGCCTCGGAGTCGTAGAAGTCGAACTTGATCTGGGCGGGTTCGAGGACCCGGTCGCGGTCGGCGAGGACCAGGACCGGGTGGATGCTGTGGCAGGGCTCGGTGGTGGTGTTGGTGAGCTCGACGTTCCAGGTACGGAAATCACCGCCGGGGACGTAGTCGGCGGGGCCGCCCTGGACGCGGGTGTCGATGGGGAAGTCGGGGTCCGACTCCTTGCCGCAGCTGGGAGGCGTGTCGCGGCGCTCGGCTCCTGGACCGGCGCCGGGGCTGGAGCGGGGGCCGAGGCCGGGGCTGGCGCCGAGACCTGAGCCGGGGCCGGGGCTGGCGGCGGGGCCCGGCGCCGGGCCGGGCTCGGCGGAGACCGTGGCCGGGGCGGAGGCCGCTGAGGCGGGGCCGGTGGTGAGGGCGAGCACGGCGGTTCCGGTCGTCGCCGCGGTCACACCGAGGGCGAGGGCGTTGCGCAGTCGCATGGGACACGTGCCTTTCCTGCTCGCGGGCGTACGGGACGGCCGCGACGCTGCCATGCGCGCGGGCCGGCGCCCGGGAGCGACGCGGCGGTTGGCCCCGGACAGCCCGCACAATCCGCCCGATCAGCCTATTTTCCGAAGAGTGCGGAGAGGATGAGCTGGGCGGCACCCTCCGCGACGGTGTGCGGGGTGCCCGCGACGGCGACCGGTACGGGGAGCCCGAGGCCGGCGAGCACCTCGTGCGCGCCGTCGGCGAACACCCCGGGCGCCGCGAGCACGGTCCGGCCGCCGAGGAGGACGCGGTCGATGTCGAGCAGTCGTACGAGGTTCGCCGCGCCGGTGCCGAGGATCCGCGCGGCCTCCGCGAGGTCGCCCCGGGCGACGGCCGCCAGACAGAGGACCTCCAGGCAGCCGCGCCCGCCGCAGTCGCACGGTGGTCCGTCAAGCTGCACGGTCTGGTGCCCGAACTCCCCGGCCCCGGTCCTGGCCCCGCGAAGCAGCCTCCCGTCGAGTACGAGGCCGGCGCCCACTCCCGTACCGAGGTGGACGTACGCGAACGAGTCGGCTGCGGGCGAGCGGAGGGCGAGCCCGAGGGCGGCGGCGTTGGTGTCCTTGTCGAGTTCGACGGGCAGCCGGAGCCGCCGCGCGAGCTCGTCCCGTAGGGGGTACCCGTCCCACTCCGGAAACCCTGTGACCCGCCCTGGCTCCCCGGCCGGATGATCGAGCGGCCCGGGCATGGCGACGCCGACGCCGATGACGGCGGGGACGGCAAGCGCCACGGGCTCGACGGCGGGGCGGTTGGACACGCTCGGGACGGCGGGGTCGTCGTACGCGCCCGGGACGGCGGGGTCGTCGTACGCGCCCGGGACGGCGGGGTCGTCGTACGCGCCCGGGACGGCGGGGTCGTCGTACGCGCCCGGGACGGCGGACCGGTCACGTGCGGCCCGAACGCCGGGAGCTCCGTCCTGAGCCGTCGCACCAGCCTCCGTCGCCGCTCCGGCCGCTCCCGCGGCCCCCACCTCCGCCCCCGCCTTCACCACCGCCGCAGCGGGTGCGCGCAGGGCCGAGACCTCGCGTTCGACCGCGTCGAGGACCGCCTCCGCGCCCGCACCCAGGTCCAGCGGGACGCGGCGGGTGGCGACGCGGGTGCCCGCGAGGTCGAGGAGGACCGTCGTGACCTCGTCGCGGTCGAGGTGGACGCCGATCGCGTACGCCGCCGAAGGGACCAGGCACAGCACCGTACGAGGCTTTCCACCGGTCGACGCGCGGTGGCCGGCCTCGCGCGCCAGTCCCTCCGCCCGCAGCCGGGCCGTGATCTTGCTGACCGCCTGCGGGGTGAGGCCGGTCCGCTCGGCCAGTTCGAGGCGGCTGATGCCGTCTCCTCCCGCCCCGCGCAGCAGATCGAGCACCAGCGCGGCGTTGTGGCTGCGCAGCGCCGACAGGTTCACCCCGGCCGTCGCCGCCGCCCGCCCCCCGCCCTGCCCGCGCCGTCCACCCCGCCCGTCCTGCCCGCCCGGCCCGCTCTCGCTCTTCACCCGCCCGTTCTCGCTCTTCACCCGCCCATTGTCCTCCCCGCTTGCCCTTTGGCAACAGCGTTGCTTAAGTGGAGGGCATGACTGGCACCGGCACTGGCACCGCCCCTCGCACCCCCCTCCGCGTCGGACTCGTCGGCTACGGCCTCGCGGGCTCCGTCTTCCACGCCCCGCTGATCGCCGCCACCGAGGGCCTCGTCCTCGACACGGTCACGACGGGGAACCCCGAGCGCCAGGAGCAGGCCCGCGCCGCGCACCCCGGCGTGCGGGTCGCCGGCTCCCCCGAGGAACTGTGGGCGCGGGCGGACGAGCTCGATCTCGTCGTCATCGCCTCCCCCAACAAGACGCACGTCCCCGTCGCCACCGCCGCCCTGAAGGCGGGCCTCCCCGTCGTCGTGGACAAGCCGGTCGCCGGGACGGCCGCCGAGGCGCGGGGACTCGCCGCCCTCGCCGACGAGCGGGGCCTGCTCCTCTCCGTCTTCCAGAACCGCCGTTGGGACAACGACTTCCGCACCCTCCGCAAGCTCGTCGCGGACGGCGCCCTCGGTGAGGTGCAGCGCTTCGAGTCCCGTTTCGAGCGCTGGCGCCCGCAACTCAAGGGCGGCTGGCGCGAGTCCGGCGCCCCGGAAGAGATCGGCGGCCTCCTCTACGACCTCGGCAGCCACGTCGTCGACCAGGCGCTTGTCCTCTTCGGCCCGGCCGTCCGCGTGTACGCCGAGTCGGACGTCCGCCGCCCCGGCGCCGAGGCCGACGACGACACCTTCCTCGCGATCACGCACGCCAACGGCGTCCGGTCGCATCTGTACGTCAGCGCCACCACCGCCCAGCTCGGCCCCCGCTTCCGCGTCCTTGGTTCGTCGGCCGGCTACGTGAAGTACGGGCTCGACCCGCAGGAGGCCGCGCTCCGCGAGGGGCTGCGGCCGGCGCCCGGTACGCCCTGGGGCGTGGAGCCGGAGTCGATGTGGGGCACGCTCGGCGCCGGGGAGTCCCCGCTGACCGGGGGCGGCACGCCGGTCGAGACCCTGCCGGGCGACTACCCGGCGTACTACGCGGCCGTCGCCGCGGCCCTGCGCGGTGCCGGCGAGAACCCGGTCACCGCCCACGAGGCCGCGGCCGCCCTCGACGTACTGGAGGCGGCGAAGCGGTCCGCCCGCGAGGGCGTCACGGTGGAGCTCGGGGAGGCGGGCGCGTGAACGAGCCCACCAGGGTCACCGAGACCACCGAAACCGCCGCGATGACCGAGCTCACCGAGGTCCCCGAGATCGCCGAGATCGAGGCGCAGGAAGCCCGCCTGGTCCTCCCCCACTTCACGTACGACGACGCCTGGGCGCTCGGCACGCTCCTCGTCGAACTGGCCCGCGCGCGCCGCGCGCCGGTGGCCATCGACATCCGGCGCGGCGCGCAGCAGCTCTTCCACTGCGCGCTGCCGGGGTCGAGCGCGGACAACGACGCCTGGATCGACCGCAAGCGGCGGGTCGTGGAGCGGTACGGCGAGAGTTCGTTCCTCGTCGGCGCCCGCTTCCGCGCCAAGGGGACGACGTTCGAGCAGTCCTCCCGCCTGGACCCCGACCGGTACGCCGCCCACGGCGGTTCGTTCCCGGTCGCGGTCGAGGGGGCGGGGGTGATCGGCTCGGTCACCGTGTCGGGACTGCCCCAGGCCGAGGACCACGCCCTGGTGGTCCGGGCCCTGGAGCGCCTGAAGGCCACGCAGGACGCCGCCGCCCGCCCTTGAGGCCGGGCCCCTGGAACCCTTGAGGGGGTTACGCGTCCTTCAGTTCCTGACGCTGGCGGCCGAGGCCGTCGATCTCCAGCTCCACCACGTCACCGGCCCGCAGATACGGCTTCGGCTCCGGCTGTCCCATCGCCACGCCCGCCGGCGTACCGGTGTTGATGACGTCGCCCGGGTACAGAGTCATGAAGCGGCTGACGTAGCGGACGACCTCGGCGACCGGGAAGATCTGGTCGGACGTGTTGCCGTCCTGCTTCAGCTCGCCGTTGACCCAGAGTTTCAGCCCGAGCGCCTGCGGGTCGGGCACTTCGTCGGCGGTGACCAGCCAGGGGCCGAGCGGGTTGAAGGTCTCGCAGTTCTTGCCCTTGTCCCAGGTGCCGCCGCGCTCGATCTGGAACTCGCGCTCAGAGACGTCGTGGGCGACCGCGTAGCCGGCGACGTGCGCCAGCGCCTGCTCGTCGGTCTCCAGATAGCGGGCGGTGCGGCCGATGACGATGGCGAGCTCGACCTCCCAGTCCGTCTTCACGCTGCCCCGGGGTACGAGCACGGTGTCGTCGGGGCCCACGACCGTGTCGGCGGCTTTGAGGAAGACGACCGGCTCGGCGGGGGTGGCGGCTCCGGTCTCGGCGGCGTGACCGTGGTAGTTCAGCCCGATGCACACGACCTTGCCGATCCGGCCGACCGGCGGGCCGATCCGCAGCCCGGTCGCGTCGAGCACGGGCAGCACCCCGGCGCCGGCGGCGGCCCGGATCCGGTCGAGCGCGGACGCGTCGGCGAGCAGTCCCCCGTCGATGTCGTCGACCAGGGCGGACAGGTCGCGCAGCGTTCCGTCCTGGTCCAGCAGGGCGGGACGCTCGGCGCCCGCCGGCCCGACACGCAGCAGCTTCATGGTCTTCTCCCTGTGGTCGAGGTGGGCCCGGGGCGGGCCCTGGTGAGCCCCGGCCGATGGAGTGCGGCCATCGGAGGATTGGCCGATCCTCCAAGAGATCCGACCGCTCTGCAATACCCCGTTCACAACCTGGACCCTTACTCCCCGGTAGCTCCGGGGGGTGAGCGGCTGGTCGGTTCCCCGGTCACCTACGGGAGGTGGAGACCAGCTTCGCCCACACGATGAGCCGGTAGGCGGAACTGAACTCGGGGGTGCATGTGGTCAGGGTGAGGTAGGAGCCGGGCGAGGAGTAGCCGTAGGAGGGCTTGACCAGCGAGCGGGGCACGGGCGCGATGACGCCGGTGTCCCGGGGGGAGGTCTGGGCCAGCACCTGGTCGACGCGGTAGAGGTACTCCCGGTCCCTCGTCCGTACCGTGATCTCGTCGCCGGCGCGGAGCCGGTTCACGTACCGGAACGGCTCGCCGTGGGTGTTGCGATGCCCGGCGAGGGCGAAGTTCCCGGGCCGGCCGGGCGCGGCGGTACGGGGGTAGTGCCCGACGTACCCCTTGTCGAGGACGGACCTCTTGCCGATGCCGCGGGCGACGGGGGCGGTGAGGCCGATGCGGGGGATGCGGAGGACGGCGTAGGCGGAGGAGGCGGTCGGGGCCCGCGGCCCGGCCTGGACGCCCGGCTCGACCGAGGCCGCCTCGACCGAGGCCGGCGCGCTCACGGTCGGCTCGGAACCAGGCCGGGGCTCGGGCTCCGGCTGTGGTTCGGGTTCCGGCGCAGGCTCCTGGCTGGGTTCGGGTGATCCCTCCCACTCCCGCTCCAGGACCCGGACCTGTTCCGTGGCGGCGGCGCGGGCCTGCTGGTTGGTCCACCAGAGCTGGTGGACGACGAAAAGGAGAATGACGACACCGCAGGTGACGACGGTCTCGGCACACACCCACAGCACGCGGGCGGGCGCGCCGCGCACCCGGCGCGTCTGGACGACCACCGGCACCCTGGCACCCACCCTGTCCCGCACGCGGGCACGATAGGCGCTGCCGCGCCAACTCTCCAGGGGGGTACAGCAGTACGGTATTCCTCATGCGCCCAGACACGCCTGCCGATCACACCACTGAAGCCGAGCGCCTGCTGCGCACCGCCGAGCGGTACCCGGAGGACCAGGAACCCCTGCTGCTCCAAGCGGCGGCCCACCTGGAACTGGCGGGCGAGCGCGAGCGGGCGACGCGTCTGTACGACACGCTGCTGACGTCGGAGCCCGCGGATCCGCATCTGATCCGGGCGCTGAAGGCGGCGAACCTGTGGGAGTACGGCCACGAGGCGGAGGCACGCGCGATCATCGAGGGCGTGCGCACGTCAGCGCCGGAGGAGGCGGGGCCGTGGGAGATCGTGGCGGCGACGCTGGAGGCGCATGACGAGCTGGAGGAGTCGGAGGCGGTCTTCACGGAGGCGGCGACGCTCCTGCTGGGCTCCACGCGGGACTACCAGGAGCTCCCGCACGCCACCCAGTCCCTCCTGAAGTCCCGGCACCGGGTCCGCAGGATGCTGGCGCTCCCGCATGACGACCGGGACATGCTGGCGGACGCCGTCCACACGGCGGACGTCCCGCTGGACGAACTCCACGACCCGAAGCGCCTGTGGTCCCTCGGCTCGTCGGACCCGGCCGAGCTCCAGGCGGAGATCGCCCGCCTCCGCAGCGAGCTGGGCACCTACCGCACGGCCCTCTCCCGCCCCTTCCCGGTGGCGGTCCTCCACTGGCCGGAGGCGGAACTGGACGAGCTCCTGGCGGCCTACCCGGAGCTCGAATCCGAGTACCCCACCTACCGGGCCCACCTCACGGACATCGAAGCCTCCCTCCGCGAACTCGCCCAGGCGGGCACCCCGAACCTCGGCATCGTCCCGGCGACGGTCCCCTCCTACGAAGCCTTCGCCGCCTCCGAAGCCTCCTCCCCCGCGAACGCGGACCTCCTCCCCCAGTACGCCACCACCTTGGCCGCCCGCGGCCGCGCGACCCCGTGGCCCCCGACCCGGGGCGCGGCGTGCTGGTGCGGCTCGGGGAGGACGTACGGGGAGTGCCACGGCGGCGAGGACGACTGACCGGCCCGAGCCGAGGATCTGGTCCGGTCGGGTTCGCCACGTGATGGAATTGATGCCGCGGCCGTAGCGCAACGGCCCGAGCCACGATCGTGAGGCAAAGCCGCCTTGAGTGCGATGAAGCCCCTGTCGCCCGCCGTCTCGGCGCGCATGAGCAGGCAGGCCAGCAAGGACACGGCCGCCGAGCTGGCGGTCCGCCGCCTGCTGCACGCGGCGGGGCTGCGTTACCGCGTGGAGTACCCGGTGCCCGGCCTCGCACGGCGCCGGATCGACGTGGCTTTCACCTCGGTCAAGGTGGCCGTCCTGATCGACGGCTGCTTCTGGCACGGCTGCCCCGAACACGCCACGCAGCCGAAGTCGAACGCCGAGTGGTGGCGACAGAAGTTGGACCGCAACATCGCTCGCGACACGGAGACGACGGAGCACCTCACAGCGGCGGGATGGGAAGTGCTCCGCTTCTGGGAGCATGAGGCGCCCGCGGATGTGGCTCTGCGTATCGCCGCGGTGGTGGAGCGGCGGAGAACCGTGGGAAGAGGGGGGAATCGGTCATGAGCGGGTTGACGTTCTTCGACGTGTGCGCGGGCGCGGGCGGGCTCGCCCTGGGACTGGAACGGGCCGGCTTCGAGCCCACCTTGCTGCTCGACGAGGACACGGACGCCTGTCGGACCCTGCGAAACAACCGACCGAAGTGGAGCGTGCTCCAGGCGGACCTCCTCGACCTCGATCCGAGCGAACACCCGGAGATCTACGACGTCGACGTACTGTCCGCCGGGCTGCCGCGGGTCAAGTCCAGTGCCACCGCCGCTCGGGCCGAGTCGGGCGAGGAGGAAGAGCTGCTGAGAGCAGCCGTCTATCTTGCCCATGCGGTGAGGCCGCGGGCGCTGATCATCGAGAACGTACCGACGCTGGCCCATGCGGACAGGTTCCGCGACTTCCGCGACTTCGCCCGCGCGGAACTGGAGCACCTCGGTTACGCATTCAGCTGGTTCGTCCTCAACGCGGCCGACTTCGGGGTGCCACAGGATCGCAAGCAGGGGGTTCTGGTGGCGATCAAGAAACGGTGGTTCCCGTCGTTCCGGTTGCCGACCCCCACGGTGACGGACCATGTCTCCGTCGGTCAGGTGCTCGCGCCCTCCATGCGGTCACGCGGCTGGAAGGACGCCGACCGTTGGGCCGCTCAGGCGACCGCCGTGGCTCCGACGCTGGTCGGCGGCTCGAAGAACCGGGGCGGAGCGGACCTCGGTCCGGCCGGGTCCAAGCGGAAGTGGGAGACGATGGGGGTGAACGCCCACTCCTTGGGTGACCAGATCCCCGGGGACGACTTCGTGTGGGCACCGGAGCTCGGCAAGGAGGGGATGGTGCGGCTCACCGTGCACCAGGCAGCCCTCCTGCAGGGCTTTCCCGAGGAGTGGGAGATCAGCGGCAAGAAGACGGCCCGATACCGGCAGGTCGGCCACGCCTCCCCACCGCCGGTGGGCGAGGCCCTCGGTCGGGCCGTCGCCCAGGCACTCCGCTCCTGACGACGTTCGTCGACTCGAACGCATGGCGCCGGTGATTCTGGGCCGCCCCGAAGCGTCATGGGCACATCCCGCCGCTAGCTACACTTCCACATCATGACCTCGGCACCTCACTCGGAAGCAAATCCGGACAAACCACCGGTTATCGTCGATCTCTTCGCGGGGCCTGGCGGTCTGGACATCGCAGCCGAGGCGCTCGATGTGCCCACGATCGGCGTGGAGTGGGAGGAATCGACCCGCGCGACACGAAAGGCCGCAGGCCTGCGCACCACGGAGGTCGGTGACGTCGCGAAGGTCGATCCACTCGACCCCGAGGTGAAGTCGGCCCGTGTCCTCACGGGTGGCCCCCCCTGCCAGACCTACTCGGTGGCCGGCAATCGAGAGGGGCACAAGGCCCTCGAAGAGGTGATGAACCTCGCTGAGGAAGTCGGGAAGAGTGAGACCGTCGGGGCCCTGGAGAAGGCCTGGAAGAGGGTCGAAGAGCGGGCCCGCGTCCTGGCGTGGACCGATGAGCGCACCGGTCTCGTACTGCAGCCCCTCAGGTGGATCGTCGAGAAGAAGCTCAAGTCCGAGCCCTACGAGGTGGTGGTGCTGGAGCAGGTGCCCACTGTCCTGCGCGTCTGGGAGAAGTACCGCGACATTCTTCGCGAGCTGGGTTACGACGCCGATTGCAAGATCCTGCACACCGAGGAGTACGGCGTTCCGCAGACCCGTCGCCGGGCGGTGCTGATCGCACGTCACCGGGGAAGCCGCGGCCAGGGGGTCGACTTCCCGCCCGTGACGCATCAGCGCTACCGCAAGGGAGCGGAGCGGTGCTCCGCCGTATACGAGGGCACAGCGCCGGCGAAGGACCTTCAGCAGAACCTGCTGCCGCTGGACCTTCCGGCCCCCACCTCCGACAGCGTGCGACCGTGGGTCTCGATGCGTGAAGCACTCGCGGACTCACGATCCACCGACTTCGTCGTCCGCTCCAACTACGGGTCGGGGGGGAACCCAAAGAAGCGAGGGCTCCGCACCTCCGACATGCCGGCGGCCACCGTCACCGGCAAGGTCCGCCGCAACCGGCTGTTCGACCTCAAGGGCTACGACGACGAGGGCGAGCCCGAACTCGGACCGGAGCAGGAACGCTTCACGGTGCGCGAGGCCGGCCTCCTGCAGACCTTCCCGGCCGGCTATCCCTGGCAGGGCGCCGATGTCGCGCAGCAGATCGGCAACGCGATCCCGCCACTTCTGGCCGTACACGTCCTGTGCACGGCCATGAAGCTGGACGACGGTCAAAAGGAGCGTGCCATCGCGGCGCTCAGGGCCTGGCGCCCCCCGCACAGGGAGAGCGGCCGGGACTGACCGGAGACTCAGTCCTCCTCCGCGATCGCCTCGCTCTCCTCCTTCCCTCGAACGGGCGCGTCCGCGAACAGCTCCGCGAAATAGTCGGTCAGGCGCTCGACGGACTCCCGCGGGGCGCACTCCTCGGGCGGGCCGGAGGGAAGAGGACGGTGATGGACGGAGACCCCCTCTTCCCCCTCGTCGATCCATCTGCGCACCGCTCCCGCGTCCCGCTCCACATCGGGCGCGGTGACGTCGTACATCAGGGTCGCGGCGGACGTGTTGACGGCCTTCCCCAGGGCGTTCGCATCACGGCCCGTCCGCACGACGCCCCGCTTCAACAGCCTGACACACGCCTGCGCCGTCGGCCGGTGGTTGATCACAGCCATCCTGAGCAGCGTGTTCAGCATGTCCTGGTTGCCACAGGCGGTGACGACCGGCTCGTAGTCGGCCCCGTCACGGAATAGTTCGGCCGACCACCAGAGCCGCGCGAAGGCCTGCTTGTGATATGGGCCTTTGAAGTACCGGGCGTTGACGGTCTTCTTCGATTCGGAAAGATGCCGCCACACGACGAAGTCGGGCGCGACGCCCAGCGCCAAGTGGTTCCACAGTGCGGAGTCCGCTGCCTCCGCCCGTGTCAGACGAAGGATCGCGTGCAGACGCGGTGCGAGCCAGGCGTCCGCCTGTGTCGGCCTTTCCTCCCGGTAGATGTACATCGCGTCATCGATCAGGTCCCGAATCGCGCGCAGCCGCCATCGAGGGCTCTCCGGCATGGGTTCGGCAGCCTGGTTGAGGGCGATCGACGGAACGTTGTCCTTCCCGGACAGCAATCCGTCCGAGATGAACCGCGCCGCGTTCTCGTCTGCGAGCCGAGCCAGATAATCGGGCAGGTGGTCAGGGCGCTCCGTCATGCCTCGTCCTCACGCTTGAGCTTGTCCAGGCCGCGTACCGTCTCCGAGAGCGCCCGAGGCACATCGGCCCTGCGCATCGCCGCATACTGGATACGCGGCTGCAGGTCCGTCCACCCCGTCGCGCCCACGCGCCGGCGGTGCACCTCGCGCAACGCGTCCTCGAGTGTCCGGTCGGGCACGACGTCGGGGAGCATCTCCCTGAGCACCTCCCCCTGCCAGCCGTGGGGGAACAGTGGAGTGCCGTCGTCCTCGATCTCCAGGTCGCCGATGGCCGAGTGGAACACAGCGATCCACACGTCCGCCGCCATCTGGGACACCAGCAACTGGTTGACCAGGCCCTCAGGACCGCGGCCCTCGGCACCGAGAACGTCCGTCATACCGTCGAAGTCGGTGTTGATGTGCACGGTCGGCAGCTTGCCCGACGCGTTGACGATCCACGGGGCGTCGGCGAAGTTCCGCAACCAGCTCGGCCCCCTGGCGAACCCGACCTCCTTGATGTCGAAGCTCTGCTCCCGAGTCGGGACTGCGCTCTTCACGTCCACGATCCAGTCGTCGGCCGCCTCCGCGATGATGCGGCCCGGCACGCCGTCCACAGTTGCGACCACCTGGACGGTCAGTGCGGCTCGATCACAGAGATCAGCGCGTACCACCGGCAGTTCGCCGCGCCATTCACGGCCGCTTTCCGCATCCGGAACGAGCTTCGACGTGACGCGGGTGTTGGTGGCTCTGTCGGTCAGGACCGCTACCACCGCGACCTCGGACCATGGGCCGCCCGGCTCGGTGGCCTTCGCGGGAATCGTCGCCGACACGGTCAGGGTGGCTGTCTCCCAATCCTCCGTCTCCGCGAGACCGAGCGCGACCACTCGCTCGACCACGGAACGCGCCCGGGAGTCGAGCTGTTCACGAGGTTGCTGGGGCGCCTTGACCCTGGCCGCGTCCACGCGGAGGGAAACCGTGCCACGCAGGCGGGGGTACGGGAACACCTTCACAGCGACTCCCCCTCACCGGTGCGCAGTTCGACGACGAGACCGCTCAGACTCGTTCTGACGGCGTGGGTCGTGGGGTCGGTGACGCCGCGGAAGGTCGCCGAACGGGCACCGTCGGAGAACCGCAGAGTCCCGTCCACCACTTGACAGTTGTCCACTCCTGTGATCTCGGCCCATGCGACGGTCGGGCGAGGGCCCGACCGCACGTCGAACTTCGCGACCGGGATGAGCCGCCACCCGTGGCCGCCGGCGGGAATTCTGATCTCACCGATCACCTGCCACGCCCCATCGTCGAGCACCTGAGCGTCCAGTTCTTCGAGGACCGGAAGAGTCGCCGCCGTCGGCCGACGCTTCTTCGTTCCCGTGCCGACGGTCAGCTGCGGGGCCAGACGCCCTCCCCCGGCCTTCGCCGCCTTCTTGGGCCTAGCCACCAGAACCTTGATCGCCGCGTTGGTCTCCCGGGTGAGGGAGTTGATCCGCCGGTACGCCGAGGGCGAGTAGGTGAGCGTCAGCTCTTCGGTCTGCCCCCACTTGTTGTGCTCCGGGGGTTCGGCGGCGCGCAGGAACTCCTCCGCTTCGGCGGCGAACGGGGCCTGGGGGCCTGCGGCCTCGCCGGTCAGAAGGACGGCTTGGAAGGGGTTGACGGACAGCGGCAGCCCGGGAACCGCTGTGTCGCGAACCGTCATACGGTTGCCGCGCATCGCCGCGACGCGATTCGTCTTGCCGTCCGCGTCCTCCGCGTCCGTCACGAGGAGCACGGCGCGGTGTTCCCCGAGCGAGGTGCGCGCCCCTCCCTTGCCAGGCAGGTTCAGGGGCACGGTGGTCGCGGCGACCTGCCCGGACTCGGTGAGCTGCTCCACGGTCGTGCCGTCGAGGAACGCTTTCAGGGCGCGTGTACGGGAAGGCTGGGCGACCATGGGGTCCACCCGCTGTTCCGCGATGAGCACCTCACCGTTGCGCAGGGTGCGCACCGAGGCGTCCAGGAGCGGCAGTCGATCACCACCGCCCGTCATCGCGGCCCAGAAATTCTTGCCCAGCGCTCGCACGAGCCTGCGGTGCATACGCTGGATGCTGTCGTCGTCCTCGCCCTCGTCACCGTCGGGTGCGGCGGAGTCGTCGGCGAGGCTGGCCACGTCGTGGGCACCCACGATCAGGAACGATGTCCCCGGTTCTCCGCTCTCACGCGTCAGGTGGAGGGATTCGACGGTCTCTTCGTCCGCCCACCAGGAGCGCGCCACCCGTGCTCCGGGAGAGTCCGGGTCGGGACGACCCAGCCACGCCGGCCCGGCCCACGGCTCGCCCCGCACTTGACGCCATGGCAGGTCGAGTCGGCCGATCACCCGACGCTCGGTCCGACCCTCGTGCGGTTCGGACAGTGTGGAGTTCATCAACACCAGGCCGAGTCGACTGGTCGCCCACAGGGTGGCCTTGCCCAGTCCGTAGGAACCACCTGCGGAGCTCCCGGACTTGTGGCTGTCGAGCTGACGACGGACGACCGCGGCGAAGCGGCCGTCCTCATAGTCGTCGCCCGTCAGGCCCGCCGCGTTGTAGTCGTCCACCCGCAACAGCACGAGACGGTCGCGCTCGTACATGTCGCGCAGCCCGGCATCGATGACTCGCCCGACCTTCTGCTCCTGCGCGGCTGCCGCTTCGTAGTGCGGGAAGAGGTCGTCCCACTGGAGGGCCTCGCGAAACCTGGCGAGCGCCTCGCCGGTCAGTTCGTGCAGGGTGTAACGCACGCGCACCGGTCGGCCGTTGGTCTTGAGCCGCTCGTCGAGGCTGTTCTGGCAGGTCTCGCGGGCGAGCACGGACAGGTCGGCATCGAAGGCGAACGCGGCGGCATTGCCCAACTCGCGGCCGCCGTCGGCGTGTCCGGGACGGTGGTACCACCCGACGGGAAGGCCGGCCTGGGTGTCGGTGGTACGGGTGTGCACCGTGGCCAGGTCGGTGTTGAGCGCCCGAGCGACGCGTTCGATGGTCTCGGGCCGTGGGGTCGCCCTGCCGGTGATCCACGCCGAGACGGCCGCGCGCGTCACCTCCACGACCTGGGCCAGCTCGGTCTGCGTCATGTCGGCGAGCTTCAACTGCCGCGCCAACCAGGGACCGAAGTCCTCGCCTGCTTCCACGACCACCTGCTCTCGGATACTGCGCCACGTGCCTGGTTCAACACCTCACCCTACCCACCTCTTTGACAGTGCGCTCCTTGTCAAACGAGCTTTGACACGACGGGGACGACCGAGCCTTCTCTCGGGTACGCCATTCACCCGGGTTCCTCCCCTTTGATCGTTTTCCTCGGTCGCGAAGCAGCTGACCGAAGCCCCTTGCAGGTCCCCGACGCGGAGGAGTACGGTCCTTTCAGCGGCCCCACCCGCCTCGGGAGAAACATTTCTCCGATGCCCCGGTTGACGTATGCCGCTTTCCCCTCATCGCCTTTCCGGCGGCATGACACCCAACGACGCACGAGCCAGTTCCGTACGTTCGATTCGGCCACCCAGCCCATTCCGACGTGATTTCGCCGACTCGTTGCTCCGGAAAGCTTATGCCTTGCCGCAGAAAAGGTCTCCGTTGCGTTCGAAGCGAATTCCACCCGCATCACCGGAACCGCCCACGACACCGTCGCGTCCCTGCCATCATCCGTATGTGACAAGAGAGTTGGCTCGACGCCACGTCGGCCCGAAACACCCGCCGGTACGACCCCCGTCCCTCCGCCCAACAGGCCGTCGCTCCACGATCGGAGTCCCGTGTCTCCCCAGCTGACCCCCGTTGTCGAGACAGTGATCGAGCAGTCCTCCCGCGTACTCAAGACGTACGCCGTCGATCCCGGCCTCATTCCGGAACACGCCAACGGGGAAAGGCGGATCACCCAGGGGGGATACGGTGACCGACAGCTCTTCGAACTCGTACAGAATGCCGCAGACGAAATCGCCGCCGAGCCCGGCGGTTCGGTCCACGTCGTTCTCACCGACACCCATCTCTACTGCGCGAACGAGGGAACTCCGGTCACTCCGGAAGGGGCGGAGACGATTCTCCGGATGAGCACGTCACGCAAGCGCGGTGGCCAGATCGGGCGTTTCGGGGTGGGCGTGAAGTCCGTGCTCGTGGTGACCGACACCCCGCAGTTCTTCAGCCGTGACGGTTCCTTCGGCTTCGACCGTGAGTGGGCCCACGCGCAGATCCGTGCCGTTCCCGGCGTCACGGCACGCCTCGGCGAGGAGTTCGAGGCGCCGGTGCTGCGCATGGCCCGTCCCCTGAACGAGGCGGCCGAGCGGGCCGCCGATCCCGTCCTGGACGAACTGCTGAGCTGGGCGACCACCGTGGTGCGTCTCCCCTTGCTCGACGGTGCCGCCGAGCGGCTCGGACAGGACATGCACGGGGGACCGACGACGGGCGGCAGGGAGGAGTTCCCCGTCGGGTTCCAGCTCTTCTCGCCGCACGTCGGCAAGGTGATCCTGGAGGACCGTCGCCCTCGCCCCGTCGTACGGCGCACCCTCACGGTCGCACGCGACCGGGAGCTGCACATCATTCACGAGGAGCGTCCGGGCCGGCATCCTTCGGACGCTCGCTGGCGGGTGTTCGCCCTCACCCACGAGCCGACCGTCGCGGCCCGTACCGACGCCGGCGAGCTGCACGACCGTGTCGCCCTCGACATCTCGTGGGCCGTTCGCGAGTACGAGAAGGACGCCTCCGGCCTTCTGTCCGCGCCCAAGGGACGGGGCAGGTTCTGGTCGTTCTTCCCGACCAAGTACGAGATGACGCTGAGCGGGATCCTCAACGGTGCCTGGAAGACCAACGAGGACCGGCAGAATCTGCTGGACTCCTCCCCGTTCAACCAGGAGATGATCCGGGTCGCCGCCCAACTAGTGGTCGAGTCGCTGCCCGACCTGGCTCCGGCCGAGGATCCGGCCGCGTACCTTCCCCTACTTCCTGGACGCGCACGTGAGTCGGAGACGGTCAGTTGGGCCGACCGCCACCTCACCGAGCGCATCTGGGAGGCGACCGCACATCGCCCCTCGCTGCCGGACCAGGACGGCCGGCTGCGGGTTCCGCGCGACCTGAACATCCACCCCTCGCTCGGCAAGGACAACAAAGCGCTCGTCCGCTGGCTGACCCTGTGGAACTCCCACCCCGGCCGGCCCACGAACTGGCTGCACCCGTCCGCGGAGGCCAACGACCTCCGCTCCGGCAAGGTGGAGCACATCCTCAAGGCCGCCAAGCGTGAACGCGCCACGGTGAGCGAGTGGCTGGAAGCTCTCGTCTCCGACGGCACGGCCACGGCGTCCGCCACCGCCGTCCGCATCGTCGCCGACATGGTCCAGTCGTCCTCGCCGTACGCGGACGAGGCACGTGCCGCACGGATCGTCCTCACCGAGGAACACGGCATGGTGCCCCCCGTCGTCGGCAAGGTGTTCCGCCGCACCGACCAGGACGGGCTGCGTGAGTCCCTCGTCTACATCGACAGTGCCCTGTCGGGCGACCCGTCGCTCGCCGGCGCTCTCACCGCACTGGGCATCCGCGAGGCCGACGTCCGAGGCCGCTTCGTCAGCGTCCTTGAGCAGGGGTTCAGCTCGTACGGCCCACAGGACTGGACCCGTTTCTGGGAGCTGTTCCACCAGGCCGGGAGCGCTCATCTGTCGCACGAGGTGGTCCGGCGAGTGGCCGACCCGTCGTCGACGCTGCACGTGCGCACCTCGGACGGGCGCTTCCGACCGATGCGGAACTGTCTGTTGCCCGGTCCGGTCGTGACGCCGGAGTCGGACCCCACCGTCGCCGTCGACAGCCGGTTCCACTCCGACGACATGGCCTTCTTCCGTGAGGTCGGACTGCGCGACAGGCCCACGGGAGGCCACCGCCCCGAGGGGGAGCCGTGGTTCGAGCAGTACCGGGAAGTCGTGCACAAGCAGTACTGCGCCACCCTGCCCGACCAGGCATCCCGCCCCACGCTCACCAAGATCAGACTGGAGGGAGCCGCGGTCGGCGGACCGTTGCACCTGCTGCCCGTGCTCTCGGACCAGGCCCGCGCCGACTTCCTGCAGCTGCTGCCCGAGGAAGCTCTGGTCGACAACTGGACCCTGCAGGTCGGAGCGCAGGTCGGCACCAGGCGGGCTGTGGCCTCACCCCTGCGCTGGATGCTCAGACAGCACGGCCGCGTCGCGACCTCGCAGGGTCTGCGCCGCGTCGCCGAAGCGGTCGGCCCGCAGCTCTCCGCGTACAGCGACGTGCTTCCGGTGGCACGGATCAGCGCCGAGAAGTCCCGCAAGCTCCGTCTCCACGCCAGCGTCGAGGACGTGCCCGACTCCTTCTGGAAGCAACTGCAGCAGAAGCTCCAGGACAGCGAGGACGATGTCTTCGTCGGCAACACGTACGTGCTGCTGACGCGCCTGGAGGTGTCCTTCCCCGAGGACACGCTCACCAGGTGTCGAATCGGTGACGACTGGGGAGCGCGGCCCGACGGCGAGATCGCCGTGGCCTCGTCGCAGGAGGAGTACCGAGCTCTCCGCGCCGAGCGGCTGCCCGCGCTGCTGACCGCGTCGGCCGATGACGCCGCGTTGCTGGTCAAGCAGTGGGGGATGCTGCCGTACGCCGACGTGATCAGCCGCGAGACCCGGTACGAAGCCGCCGGGGAACCGGTCCCGCTCAAGGAGGCGTACCCCACGCTCCGGCAGATGCGTGGCTCGCAGGTGGACCAGTACACCCTTCAGCGGTGCAAGGTCATCGAGGAGGTGACGCGCACCCCCAACGGCATGGACCCCAAGGCGTTGGACAGCAGCCTGCAAGGGTCGGTGGTCCTCGTGCTCGAGCAGACCGACGCGCTCGGCGCATTGATGGCCGTCGACCGTGAACTCCACTGGCGCATGGGTGAGTCCGGTTGCCGGCAGGTACTGGAGGCTCAGGAGAGGCAGGAGCAGGACCAGAAGGTCAAGAACGCTCTCAGGGCGGTGCGGGAGGCCGACGACGTGGTCGCCAAGCTTCTTCTGCTACTGGGTGCCGAGACCCTGCGCGATCGTCTGCCGGCCGGTCTGATGGAGGGAGAGCGGGCGGAGCATGGCGGCTCCGAGCCCGCCGGCTACCGCATCGCGCAGATGGCGTTCAACGCGCACGGGGACAGTGTCCTCCAAGTCCACGCCCGCGATTTGCAGAACCTGTATCCGAGCCATGCCCCGTCCGCCTTCACGGGCGCCTCCAGCGCGGTGGCGTTCGTGACGGACCTCCGCTTCCCGGACGCGTTCGCCGGCTTCCGGGCGCCGTCCTTGGACCCGAGGATCGACGTGGACGGGCCGCGGCACTTCCCCCGCCTGCACGACTACCAGGAGCGGTTGGCGGCCAACGTCTTCACCATGCTCGACCGGATCGTCCCGCAGAGGGGGATGCTGTCCCTGCCGACCGGCGCCGGCAAGACGCGCGTCACGGCCGAGGCGGTGATCCGGTGGGTGAAGCAGGTGGGTCGGCTCGACGGACCGATCCTGTGGATCGCCCAGACCGAGGAGCTGTGCGAGCAGGCCGTGCAGAGTTGGAAGTTCGTCTGGGAGAAGGTCGGCGCCGAGACACCACTCGCCATCAACAGGTTGTGGTCGACGAACGAGGCGGGCCCGGTCGCCGATCGCCCGCAGCTGGTCGTGGCCACGGACGCCAAGCTCCAGCAGCCGAACTGTCTCGGCTCCGATGCCTACACGTGGCTGCGGGACGCCGTCCTCGTCATCGTCGACGAGGCACACACCGCCATCACGCCCCGCTACACCGACATTCTGGGTCACCTGGGACTGACGGCCTCCCGCACCGACCGCCACCTCCTGGGGCTGACCGCCACCCCGTTCCGCAACACGAACCAGGACGAGACGCGACGCCTGATCAACCGCTTCGGCGGTCGGCGTCTGGACGAAGGCGTCTTCCCGGACGGCGACGCCTATGCCGAGCTGCAGCGACTCGGAATGTTGGCGCAGGTCGAGCACCGCCTTCTGCAGGGCGGCACGATCACTCTGACCCGTGAGGAGAAGCAGCGTGCCGAGCAGCTGAGCATCCTGTCCAGGGCGGCCGAGCAGCGGCTGGCCGACGACCACGACCGCAACGCGCGGATCCTGGCGGAGATCTCGGACATGCCGGAGGACTGGCCGGTGCTGGTGTTCGCGACCTCCGTCGACCACGCCAAGTACCTGGCGGCGAAGCTCCGCGACCTGAACATCACCGCCTCCGCCGTCGACTCCACCACCTCGCCCAGCGACCGTCGCCGACGTATCGACGACTTCCGGGCGTGCCGCACCCGAGTGCTCACCAACTACGGCGTTCTCACTCAGGGCTTCGACGCCCCGGCTACCAGAGCCGTCGTCGTCGCCCGCCCGGTGTACAGCCCCAACGTGTACCAGCAGATGATCGGGCGCGGCCTGCGCGGCCCCCTCAACGGTGGCAAGGAGACCTGTCTGATCCTCAACGTCCGCGACAACATCGAGAACTTCGACACAGCCCTGGCCTTCACCCAGTTCGAGCATCTGTGGAGCAGCAAGTGACCGACCCGTACGACGACAGTCCTCCGCTCACCGACGAGCAGCGGGCCGTCGTCGATCTTCCCTGGGACACCCGCCTCCTGGTCACCGCGGCGGCCGGCTCCGGCAAGACACACACGGTCGTACGGCGTCTCGACGCCCTGGTCGGGCACGAGGATCCGGAGGAGGCGCTGGAGGCCGGCGAGATACTCGTCCTGAGCTTCTCCCGTGCCGCCGTCCGCGAGCTGCGGGACCGGATCGCCCGGCACGGCGACCGCGCCCGCCGGGTGCGGGTCCAGACGTTCGACTCCTGGGCGTACCAGTTGCTCATCGGCGCGTACCCCGACGAGGAGTGGACGGGCTGCGGCTACGACGAGCGCATCCGGGCGGCCACGAACGCGATCGAGAAGGGCGCCGTCGAGGCCGGTGAGCCGGGACCTCCCTCGCACGTGGTGATCGACGAGGCGCAGGACCTGGTGGGTGACCGCCGCGACCTGGTGGAGACCCTGCTCGACCGCTTCCAGCGCTCCTGCGGCTTCACCGTGGTCGGTGACTCGGCACAAGGCATCTACGGCTTCCAGATCGAGGACCCGGCCGAGCGGGCGGGTGAATCGGACCGGTTCTTCACCTGGCTGCGGACGTCCTACGACGACCTCGTCGAGCTCGGTCTGACCGAGAACTTCCGGGCACGGAGCGACGAGGCCCGGACCGCACTCCCGGTCGGCCCCCGTCTGCAGAACGTGGCCGCCTCTCGGGACGGTCAGGAGTTCGCGGCCGCCGAACTCCATGCCGACCTGCGTGACAGGCTTCTCGGACTGCCGAGCCTCGGTGATCTGACCGGCGAGTACGCGCTGAGTACGTTGAGGACCTTCCCGGACACCTGCGCGATCCTGACCCGCGACAACCGTCAGGCGCTCGCCGTCTCCGAGACCCTGCACGAGCAGGGGGTGGAGCACGCGCTGAAGCGTCCTCTGCAGGACCGGCCGGTGCCGTACTGGGTCGCCGAACTGCTGCGTCGTTCGGAGTCGCTGACGCTCGCCGAATCTCGCCTCATGGAGCTTCTCGCCGACATTCCGCTGCCTCCCGGGGTGGAGGCACAGCGATGTTGGCGGTCGCTGCGCGCCGCGACCCGGCGTACCGGCCGGGGCCTCGTCGACGTCGCGGCCGTACGGCGGCTGGTGGCGGAGGGTCGATTCCCCGACGAGCTGGCGGACCCGGAGTCGGCCAGGTTGACCGTCTCGACGGTTCACCGTGCCAAGGGGCTGGAGTACGACAGAGTGCTGCTGCTGTCGCCCCCCTCGATAGCCGAGCTGCGCAAGGCGCACGACGATCTCGACGTTCCGGGCGAGGCACGGGCGCTCTACGTCGCCATGACACGCGCCCGTGAGGACCTGTACCACGTGGCGGGCCCGGACGTCTCCGCCATCCGCCGGCACCGTCCCACCGGGCGCTGGTACCGGGGCGGCTGGAAGAAGTACGCGCGCCACGGCATTCAGGTCGTGCCGGGAGACGTCCACCGCGAGGAGCCTCCCGGCTCCCTCGGCGCGGACGCGTCCGCCCTCGAGACGCAGACCTATCTGTTGCGGCACGTCCGCCCCGGCGACCCGGTGGTGTTCCGGATGCGTCATCCGGTCCCGGCGGGACCGGACCAGAGTCCGCCCTACGACCTGTTCCACGGCGACCGCGTCATCGGCGAGGCCTCCGAGCGGTTCCGTCGCGACCTGTGCGCCGTGGAGACGGTCTCGCGCTCGTGGAACATCACCTGGCCCAGGGAGGTCTTCGGCCTGCGGGTGGACACCCTGGAGACGGTCGCGGGCAGCACGGCGGCCGGGGCGAACGCGGGGCTCGGCGGCAGCGGGGTGTGGATCGCCCCTCGGGTCACCGGAATCGGAAGATATCGACGCGGCGAACGCGCCGGGGAGGAACAGGGATGACGCACGGGACCAGCCCGCACGCCGAGCACTACCGGGTCCGGGAGGAACTGGTGGCTCGGCTGCGCCGCGAACTCCTCGGACCGGATGTCGACACCGGGGACGACCCGGTGGAGGTCCTCACACAGGACGCCCCGATCACCCGGTATCCCATCGGCGTGCTGCTCCCGCGAGCCGCCGACCGCGAGGCCCGGCGGCGGCAGGAGGAGGATGCCGCCGCGGAGGAGGGATTGGACGTGGCCCCGCTACTCAGCCACGAGAACCCCGAGGAGACCGGCGGATCCGGCGAGCCGCCGGTCTCGGGTGACCGCCGGCCGTCGACCATGGGGCTCACCTTCGCCGTGGCGCCCGAGGTCTGCCCCGAGATCGTGGTCTCCGCGCGAGCCGCCGTCTACGACCCCGTGGACGCCGAGGGCCGGCCGGTGTCCGCCCGGCGGGCCGAGGCCAGGACCACGGCAGGGCAGCGCGAGCACTGGCGACGCCGCGAGCTCGAGCTCCCCGACACCCCGGTCGACGTCACGCGACCCGGCGTACTCGAAGTGGACCTGCTCCCCGACGGCGACGTGAGGCTGCACGTCCTCGTCCGACGGGCCGGCCTGTCGGACGGCACGGTCACCGTCACGGTCACCCTGATCAACGCGCAGGTCGTGGGCGAGCGGGAGCTGCAGGACGCGCTCGCGTTGTTCCAACCCGGCCTCCGCGTTCGGGCGGTCAACGGTGCCTCCGCCTTCGTCGAACGTCCCGCCGCGCTGTCCGCCGTCGATGAGGAACTGGCCACCAGCCGCTTGTTGTACCGCCACGCCCCCACCTTCGCGGTGGGTCACGGCTGCTCCGCCCACTGGGAGTGGACACCGCCGGCGGTGGGCCTGACCGATATAGAGCGTGCGGCGATCAGCGAGGTCCGCTCCGAGTTCCTGCCCACGCACGAGGTGCTGCTCACGGACTCCAACCCGGAGATCGACAGGGCGCTCGGCAGCTCGGCGCTCGGGATGCTCGACCTCGCCGAGCGCCCCGACGCCCAGCTCTTCGCCGCGCTGGACGGGCTGGCCGGCGGCTACGAGCAGTGGATCGAGGCCAAAGCCTCGGAGGCCGCCTCTCTGACCGGAACCCCCTACGAGGAAGCCGCGCACAAGCAGCTCGACGCCTGCCGGGAGGTCCTCGGGCGGATACGTGAGGGCATCGGACTCCTGGCGGACGAGCCGGACGTCATGGAGGCGTTCCGGCTGGCCAATCGAGCCATGGCCGAGCAGCGCGCTCGGAGCACCTGGGTGAAGGGCGGCCGAAAAGGTGCGCCCGATCTCTCGGCCCAGCGCTGGCGGCCGTTCCAGATCGCGTTCATGCTCCAGTGCCTGCGCGGCATCACGGACCCGAACCACCCCGACCGCAAGATCTCGGACCTTCTGTGGTTCCCAACCGGCGGTGGGAAGACCGAGGCCTATCTGGGCCTGATCGCTTTCACCACGTTCCTGCGTCGGCTTCGCCGCGGGGCCGACGCGGGTGGGGTCACCGTGCTCATGCGGTACACCTTGCGCCTCCTCACGCTCCAGCAGTTCGAGCGGGCCACGATTCTCATCTGCGCGATGGAGGCGATGCGCCGGGCCGACCCCGACCGTCTGGGCCACGAGGGCATCTCGATCGGTATGTGGGTCGGCAAGTCGGCCACACCGAACGACCTGAAGACGGCCGGTGAGAAGCTGGTCAAGCTGCGCGGAGGGCAGACCCTCCAGACGGAGAACCCAGTGCAGCTCCACGCCTGCCCGTGGTGCGGTACGGCTCTCGACGCCCACAACTACTCGGTCGACGAGGACGACGTCCGCATGGACGTGCGCTGTCCCGGCCGCGACTGCGACTTCACCTCAGGGCTCCCCGTGCATCTGGTGGACCAGACCGTCTACAAGGTCCGCCCGACACTCGTCATCGCCACGGTCGACAAGTTCGCCTCCATGCCGTGGCGCAAGCAGACGGCCGCACTGTTCAACCGGGACCGTCCCGGCGATGCCACACCACCCCCGGAGCTGATCGTCCAGGACGAACTCCACCTGATCTCAGGCCCCTTGGGCACGCTCACCGGCCTGTACGAGACGGCCGTCGATGTCCTCGCCGACCGGCCGAAGGTGATCGCCTCCACGGCGACCATCCGACGCGCGGCCGACCAGGGCAGGAATCTCTTCGACCGCGATGTACGCCAGTTCCCTCCCGCCGGCCTGGACGCACGAGACTCCTGGTTCGCCGTGGAGACCGACCGCAAGATCAAGGCCAGCCGCCGGTACGTCGGTCTGCTCGCCCCCGGCACGAGCCAGTCGACGCTGCTCATCCGGACGTACGCGGCCCTGCTGCACCAGGCCATGTGCGCGGAGACGAGCGACGAGGTGCGCGACGCGTACTGGACGTTGGTCGGCTACTTCAACAGCCTTCGCCTGCTGTCGGCCGCCGAACTCCAGGTGCACGACGACGTCGAGGACTACCTGCGGCTGCTCGCCGAGCGGGACGGCACCGACGTGCGCTCCTCCAGCCACTACTCGGAGCTGACCAGTCGGGTCGACGCGAGCCTGATCCCCGCCCGGCTCAAGGAGATCGAGAAGCGCTACCCGGATCGCGACGTTCGGGACGTCCTCCTGGCCACCAACATGATCGCGGTAGGCGTCGACATCGACCGCCTCGGTCTGATGGCGGTGATGGGGCAGCCCCAGACCACGGCCGAGTACATCCAGGCCACCAGCCGCGTGGGCCGTGCCCACCCCGGCCTGGTCGCCGTGATGCTCAACTCGACTCGCCCCCGGGACCGTTCGCACTACGAGAACTTCCTGCACTTCCACTCCGCGCTGTACCGCGAGGTGGAGTCGACGTCCGTGACGCCGTTCTCCGCCCGATCGCGTGACCGCGGTCTGCACGCCGTGATCGTGGCCATGGCACGCATCCTCATCCCCGAGGCCCGGGAGAACGAAGACGCCGGCCGCATCGACACGTACGTGCACCGCCTGCACCGGGAGATCAAGCCGCGACTGCTGGAACGCGTCTCCAAGGTCGCCGGCGAAGAGCTGGCGGACACCTCCGACGCCTTCGACGAATTCGTCGATTGGTGGAGGGAGATGGCGGACGGGCACGGCGGTCTGCTGTACGAGCCCGTCCGCGGCAAGCCCACCCCCGCCCTGCTCAAGCCGTACGACGACGAGTCCGAGGGCAATGACGCCTGGTCCACCTTGTGGAGCCTGCGCGACGTCGACGCCGAGTCCGCTCTCTTCCTGGAGGCTTCCCGATGAACCCACCCCGCGAGCGTCGCCGCCGTCGCGCCGACGGCGACGGGGCCGCGCCCCGTCTGGCCCTGCCTCGTCGCGGATCGGTCCGCCGCTCCCAGATGATCACCACGTACGGCGTCGGGTCGCTGATCGCCATCGACAACGAGTCGTTCGTCGTCGCCGGCATCGACGACGCCTACCGCAGCTGGCCCCTCGAAGAAGCGCCGATCATCCACGAACACCGTCTCGCCCGCGCCCTGGGTGTGAGCCGATTCCGCCTGCCCCCGGCCTCTGAGGACACGAGCAAGGACGGCGTGCGAGTCCGCCGATTCCCGCTGTGGCACTCGTGTCCCAGTTGCCGGTCGCTGCAGCACGTTCGCGGTTTCAACCCTCCGCCGGGCAAGAACGTCTGCACGGACTGCGGCGACGAGCCCCTCGTGCCGTCCCGATTCGTGGTGGCGTGCGAGGACGGGCACCTCGACGACTTCCCCTACTGGAAGTGGCTGCACCGCAAGAACCGCGAAGAAGGCGTGACGGGGCGCTGCGCCGGACAGATGAGCATGCGGTTCTCCGGGCGGAGCGCCTCCCTGCGCTCCATCCTCATCTCCTGCACGTGCGGGGCGCCGGAGGTCTCCATGGAAGGCGCCTTCCGCCGCTCCGCCCTGACCGACCTCGGGGTCCGCTGCGAGGGCAGGCGCCCCTGGCTCAAGGACGCCCCCGCCGAGTTCTGCACGCAGACGCCCCGTACGCTCCAACGCGGTTCGTCGGCGGTGTGGCAGCCGGTGCTGAAGTCCGCCCTGTCCATCCCGCCGTGGAGCGACGGTCTCGCCGACAGGCTCGCGGAGCACTGGGAGAACCTGCGTGGCTATTCGTCACGCATGGAGATCGAGATCTATCTCAAGGGAGCGTTCCGGGGCGACAGCTCTCTCTCTGTCGACGCGGTCATGGATCTGCTGGCGGCCGAGCGGGAGGCGGACCCTGCCCAGGAGGGCGAGCCGGACGCCGGGGCGGTGAGCCGCTACCAGGCGCTGCGCCGGCAGGAGTACGAGCGGCTCTGCTCCGGCAACGCCCTGCGGGACAAGGGGCGCGAGGAACAGTTCGTCTGTGAACCACCCGTCTCGGACCCCTCGGTCCTCGCCCCGTACGGCGTCGAAAGGCCGATGCTGGTCAAGCGTCTGCGCGAGGTACGGGCGCTCAAGGCGTTCACGCGCATCGCGGACCTCGAGACGAGTTCCGAGGGTCATGAGGCCGCCCTGTCCCTGACGCCGACCGACTGGCTCCCGGCGATGGAGGTCCACGGGGAGGGAGTCTTCGTACGCCTCGACAAGCACCGGCTGGACGACTGGGCCCGGTCGGTCGCGGTGGCCGCCCGTGTGGAGCTCGTGCGCGCCAACCACGACCGCGTGTTGAGGGAACGGGCAAAAGACCCCGCGGAGGTGCCTTCCTCGCCGGCCACGCCCCGAATGGTGCTTCTGCACACGCTGGCTCATGTGTTGATCAACGAGTGGAGCCTGAACGCCGGCTACCCTGCGGCCGCACTGCGCGAGCGCCTGTACGCGGAGCCCGGCATGGCGGGCTTCCTCGTCTACACGGCGACCAGCGACTCCGCCGGAAGTCTCGGCGGCGTGGTGGCCCAGGGGGAGCCCGACCGCCTTGCCGAGGCGCTCGGCTCGGCGCTGCGGCGCGCCACGTGGTGCTCCGCCGACCCTCTGTGCGTCGAGGCGGGGTCCTCCGGTCCCGGGGGCACGAACCTGGCGGCTTGTCATGCCTGTGCGATGCTGCCGGAGACGAGCTGCGAGCACAACAACATCCTGCTCGACCGCGCCCTGCTCGTCGGTACTCCGGACGATCCGAGTCTGGGGTTCTTCGCGCAGCACGGCACCGACATGCGGCTGGGCTGAACGCGACCCCCACCCCGTACGTATTCCACAGCACCTCCCCAAGTCGCCGGGCCGGTGAGCCGGAACTCACCGGCCCAGCGCACCGCCGGCGGTCGGCCCCCAGCCCGGGGGCCGGCCGCCCCCGGAAGCCCCCTCACCCCCCCACCGCGTGGCTCACCGTGTAGATCAGCAGCCCCGCCAACGCGCCCACCACCGTGCCGTTGATGCGGATGAACTGAAGGTCGCGGCCGATGTTCGCCTCGATCTTCTTCGAGGTCTGGTCCGCGTCCCAGCTGGCGATCGTGTCCGTGATCAGGGAGGTGATCTCCGTGCGGTAGGTCGTGACCACATACCCGGCCGCGTCCTCCACCCAGCCCTCGACCTTCGACTGCAGGCGCCCGTCCGTCACCAGGCGGCCGCCCAGGGAGATCAGGGACGCCCGGGCGCGCAGGCGGAGTTGGCTCTGGTCGTCCTCCGCCGCCGCGATGATCAGACCGCGGACCGAGGCCCAGGCCGAGGCGATGATGTCCTGGATCTCCGGCCGGGCCAGCAGCTCCGACTTCAGGCGCTCCACCCGCGTACGCGTGTCCGTGTCCGCCTGGAGGTCGGCGGCGAAGTCCGTCAGGAAGCGGTCGATCGCGCCCCGCGCCGGGTGGGCCGGCATGTCGCGCATCTCCGTGACGAAGCGGAGCAGTTCCTTGTAGACCCGCTCGCCCACGCGACGGTCCACGAACCGGGGCGTCCAGCCGGGCGCGCCGCCCTGGACCGCGTCCATCACCGAGTCCGCGTGGTAGACCAGCCAGTCGTGCGCCCGGGCGCAGACGAGATCCACCGCCCGGTGGTGCGCGCCGTCGGAGACGATCCTCTCCAGGGTCTTGCCGATGCCCGGCGCGATCTCCGCCGCCTCCGCCCGCCGGGTGATCGCCTCGCCCACCACCGCCTGGACGTCCGAGTCCCGCAGGACGGTCAGCGCTCCCCGGAGCGCCGTGGAGAGCTCTCTCGTGACCCGGTCGGCGTGCGCGGGGTCGGCGAGCCAGCCGCCGAGGCGGCCGGCGATGCCCAGCGCGTGCAGCCGTCCCCGTACCACTTCGGCCGACAGGAAGTTCTCGCCGACGAAGGAGCCCAGCGTGACGCCCAGCTGGTCCTTCTTGGTCGGGATGATGGCCGTGTGCGGGATCGGCAGCCCCATCGGCCGCCGGAAGAGGGCCGTCACCGCGAACCAGTCCGCCAGCGCGCCCACCATGCCCGCCTCCGCCGCGGCGGCCACATAGGCGGCCCAGGCGCCGAGGCCCGCGCTCTCCGCCCAGGTGGCCAGGGCGTAGATCACGGCGACGACGAGCAGCAGCCCCGTCGCGATCCGCTTCATGCGGCGGACGGCGCGGCTTCTCTCCGCGTCCGCCGCCGTGTACGCGAACGCCCCCAGCGGTGGCGCCGCCGGCGGTGGCGCGCCCAGCGGTGGCCGAGCGGTCGCCCCGCCTCCGGCGCCCTCAGGCCCTGCCTCAGGCCGTGCCTCAGGCCCTGTGTCGCTCTTCACCTGCACCTCCCTCTCTCAGGGACTCCCCGCACGCACGCCGAGTTCCCCCTCCCCGTACATCTTCGCGATCACGGCCTCGATGTCCGGCTCCCGCACCGACAGGTCGACCAGCGGATACGCCCCCGCCACCGCCGCCACGATCGGTGCCGCCGAGGCGGAGGACGGGAAGGCGAGCACCTGCCGCGGCCCCTCCGACCGTACGAAACGCGCCCCCGCCACGTCGATCGGCGGCAGCTCCCGTTCCAGGTCCACCACGAGCAGCCGCTCGCTCTCCCCCACCGCGTGCAGCCCCGCCAGGTCCCCGTCGTACATCAGCCGCCCGTGGTCGATCACCATCACCCGCTTGCAGAGCTGCTCGATGTCGGTCAGGTCGTGGGTGGTGAGCAGCACCGTCGTGCCGCGCGAGGCGTTGAGCTCGCGCAGGAACTCCCGTACGCGTGTCTTCGACACCACGTCGAGCCCGATCGTCGGCTCGTCGAGGTAGAGCACCTCCGGGTCGTGCAGCAGTGCCGCCGCGATGTCCCCGCGCATCCGCTGGCCGAGGGAGAGCTGGCGCACCGGGACGTCCAGGAGGTCCCCCAGCTCCAGGAGCTCCACGCACCGGGCGAGGTTGGCGGCGAAGCGGTCGTCCGGGATCCGGTACATCCGGTGCGTCAGACGGTACGAGTCCTTCAGCGGCAGGTCCCACCAGAGCGTCGTGCGCTGGCCGAACACCACCCCGATGCGCTGCGCGAGCCGCGTCCGCTCCCGTGCCGGGTCGATGCCGGCGACCCGCAGCCGGCCGCCGCTCGGAGTCAGGATGCCGGTGAGCATCTTGATCGTCGTCGACTTGCCCGCGCCGTTCGGGCCGATGTAGCCGACCATCTCGCCGCGCGCCACGCCGAAGCTGATTCCGTCGACCGCTCGGACCTCCCGCTTCTCGCGGCGGAGGAGACCCACTTTCCGGCGCACCGAGAAGACCTTCTCGACGTTCTCCAGCTCGATGAAGTCCATGGAGTCGGTGGAGGACACGTTCAGCTCCCTGTTGATGTTCAGCTCCCTGTCGATCGGTACGAACGGAGTCCGGCCCGCCACGCCAGCCCGGCGAGCCCGCAGCACACCGCCGCGACCGGCGGCGACAGGAACGCCGCCCAGCCCGGCACCCCGGCCGGCGCCTCGCGTCCGAGGATGTACAGCGCCGGGAGCCAGTTCACGAACGCCAGCGGGACGACGTAGACCACCCCCCGCACCAGGTCCTGCGCGAAGATCGACGGCGGATACTGCAGCAGTGTGTTGCCGCCGTACGTGAAGGCGTTGGTGACCTCGGCGACGTCCTGGGCCCAGAACGTCGTGGAGGCGCCCATGACCATCAGCGCCGAGAAGATCAGCGCACCGCAGACGATCGTCACCGGCAGCAGCAGCGCCTTCACCGCCGTCCACTCCACGTCGAGGATCAGCAGCCCCCACACCAGCACCAGGAGCCCCTGCGCCACCCGGCCGATCCGGCGCAGCGCGAACTGGTCGGCCGCCACCTGGGCGATCACCGGCGCCGGGCGCATCAGGAAGGTGTCGAGCGAGCCGTCGCGGACCCGCCTGCCCATCCGCTGGAGCGAGCCCATCGTCAGGTCGGCGATGCCGAAGGAGGTGCCGGTCATCCCGTACAGGAAGGCGACCTCGCCGAACGTGAAGCCGCCGAGGCCGCGCACCTGACCGAACATCAGCAGGATGACCACGAAGTCGAAGAAGGTGACGGTGAAGCTGGAGAAGACGGTCAGCGCGAAGGAGGCGCGGTAGGTCATGGTCGACCTGATCCACATCGCGGCCACCATCCGGTACGTACGCCAGGCCTCGGCCACCCCCGTCCCGTACGTACGCGCCGTCCGGGCCGCCTGCGCGCCTCCGCGCGCGGAGAGCTCAGCCACCCTGCACCACCACCTTCCGCGTCGCCGCCCACTGCGCCACCCGCCCCGCCGCGAGCAGCGCCACCGCCCAGCCGCCCTGGAAGCCGTACGCGCGGAGCAGCCCCCAGCCCTCGTACCGCTCCAGATAGACGTCCGCCGGGACCTGGAGCATCGACGCCCAGGGCAGCGTCCGCGCCACCTCGCCGAGCCAGCCGGGAAAGACGTTCAGCGGCAGCAGCATCCCGGAGAAGAACAGTCCGCCCAGCCAGGCCACCTGCGCCACGCCCTGCCCGTCGAGCAGCCAGAACGCGCTCATCGCGACGAGGTACCAGATCGCGAAACTGACGATCGAGCCCAGTGCCACCGCGACGAGGAAGGCCACCCAGGTCAGCGGCCGGGACGGCAGCGTGAAGTCGAAGGCGAGCGCGCCGACCGCCATCGGGACGACGCCGCGCCCGAGCAACTGGTAGGCGCCCCGGCCCGCGTTGGAGGCGAACCACCACGCCTGCAGATCGGCGGGCCGGTAGAGGTCGACGGCGATGTCACCCGTCCGGATCCGCTCCATCAGCTCTTCCTGGAACCCGCCGCCCATCAGCCCGCAGACGGCGATCAGCGCCTGTCCGATCCACACATAGGCGAGCGCGTCGGCCATCTCGTACCCGCCGAGCCGGGGCCGTTCGTCCCACAGGGCGATATAGGTGTACGACAGGATGAAGCCGAAGACGGTGTTGGTGAAGACCCCGGCCGCCGTGGCCATGCGGTAGGTGGCATGGCGCCGGAACCCGCCCGCGGCGACCGTCGCGTACAGCCGCACCACACACGCTCCCTCCTGACGCCCCGTCGGCGACACCGAAGCGCACGACCTTAGCGGGGTGATCACCTCCCCGCGAGCCGTTTTCGAGTCGTATTCCTGGCTTTTGTCTGAATGAGTGCAGTATGGGGTGGCCATGTCCCCTTCATTCGGTACGGGAGCGCACACATGAGCGTCGATCAGCCCCCGCAGCCCGGCTGGCCGCCCAGGGACCCCACCGTCCCCGTCCGGCCCCCCAAGGTCAGGAAGAGCCGCCCCCGGCGCCTCCTGCGGATGCTGTTCGGCACCCTGCTGCTCGCCGCTGTGCTGCTGACCGGCGGGTTCATCACCGGGTACCTGCTCGTGGACATCCCGACCGCGAACGCCGCCGCCACCGCCCAGTCCAACGTCTACCTCTACGCGGACGGCACCCAGATCGCCCGGGACGGCGAGGTCGACCGCGAGAACGTCCGCCTCGCACGCGTCCCGCGAGCCGTCCGGCACGCCGTACTCGCGGCCGAGGACCGGGACTTCTACTCCCAGCCGGCCGTCGACCCCAAGGCGATGGTCCGCGGCGCCTGGAACACCCTCACCGGCAAGGGCCGGCAGTCCGGCTCCACCATCACCCAGCAGTACGTCAAGAACTACTACCTGGGCCAGGAGCAGACCGTCACCCGCAAGGTGAAGGAGTTCTTCATCGCCATCAAGCTCCACCGCGAGAAGAGCAAGAACGAGATCTTCGAGGGCTATCTGAACACCAGCTACTTCGGCCGCAGCGCCTACGGCATCCAGGCCGCCGCCCGCGCCTACTACGACAAGGACGCCGAGGACCTCGACACCGCCCAGGGCGCCTATCTCGCCTCGCTGCTGAAGGCGCCCACCGCCTACGACGTGGCCACCCACCCGCAGAACAGGCCCAAGGCGCTCGCCCGGTGGAGGTACGTCCTGGACGGCATGGTCAAGGAGCGGTGGCTCACGCCCGCCGCCCGGTCCGCCACCGCCTTCCCCGCACCGCGGACCGCCCGCCCCGCGACCGGGCTCTCCGGCCAGCGCGGCTACATCGTCAAGGCCGTCGAGGACCATCTGACGAGCAGCGGCGTCATCGACGCGAAGACCCTGGCCCGCGGCGGCCACCGCATCACCACCACCCTGGAGAGGAGCAAGCAGGACGCCTTCGTCGCCGCCGTCGACGAGCAGGTGATGTCCCGGCTCGACCCGGCACGGAACCCGGCCGACCGCTTCGTGCGCGTGGGTGGCGCGGCGATCGACCCGGCGACCGGCCGGGTGGTCGCCCTGTACGGCGGCGTCGACTACACCCGGCAGTTCGTCAACAACGCCACCCGCCGCGACTACCAGGTCGGCTCCGCCTTCAAGCCCTTCGTCCTCACCGCGGCCCTCGAGAACGCCGCCCAGACGCAGGACGGCCGCCCGATCACTCCCAACACGTACTACGACGGCACCAACAAGCGCCCGGTGGAAGGCTGGGACGGGGGCGTGTACGACCCGGCCAACGAGGACGACGTGTCGTACGGCGAGATCACCGTCCGCTCCGCCACCGACAGCTCGGTCAACGCGGTGTATGCCCAGATGGCGGTCGACGTCGGCCCGGCCGAGGTGAAGGAGACCGCGATCGCCCTCGGCCTGCCCCCGGACACCCCCGACCTCAACGCCTCCCCCTCCATCGCCCTCGGCGCCGCGACCGCGAGCGCCCTCGACATGGCGGAGGCGTACGCGACCCTCGCCAACCACGGCAGGCACAGCGCGTACACGCTGGTCGACAAGGTCACGAGGAACGGCCAGGAGCTGGAGCTTCCGGTCCCGGAGAGCCGGCAGGCCGTCTCCCGGGAGGCGGCCGACACGACGACGGCGGTTCTGCGCGGCGTGGTGGAGACCGGTACGGGTACGGCGGCGCAGTCGGCCGGCCGTCCGGCGGCCGGCAAGACGGGCACGGCGGAGGACGACCGGGCCGCCTGGTTCGCGGGGTACACGCCCGATCTGGCGACGGTGGTCACGATGATGGGCCAAGACCCGGGGACCGGCGAGCAGAAGCCGCTGTACGGAGCGCTCGGGGAGCCCCGGATCAACGGGGGCGGGCCGCCGGCGGAGATCTGGGGCCAGTTCACCCGGGAGGCGCTGTCGGGCATGGAGCCGCGGGAGTTCGAGCTGCAGCTCGGGGAGGGCGCGGAGGAGCTCGAAGAGGCCACGGACGAGCACCCGGAGCCACCGGAGGCGCCCCGCCCGGGGCACGGCCCCGGGCGGGATCGACAGGACGGCCCGGACGAGAGGCCCTAATGCCCCGACGTCGCCTTCAGGCCCACCACGGCGACCAGCAGCAGGCAGACGAAGAAGATGCGCGCCGCGGTCGCCGGTTCGCCGAGGACCAGCATGCCGAGCACCGCGGCGCCGGCCGCGCCGATGCCGACCCAGACGCCGTACGCCGTGCCGATCGGCAGCGTCTTGGCGGCCTGCGAGAGCAGCAGCATGGAGGCGACGATCCCGGCGGCCGTGAAGACGCTGGGCCAGAGGCGGGTGAAGCCGTCGGTGTATTTCATACCGATCGACCAGCCGACTTCCAGCAGACCGGCGACGATGAGAAGAACCCAGGCCATGACGGCGAACACCTCCGCGAGACGGATCAACAGGGGTGCGTCGTCTTTGCGTTTCCTGCGGGAGGAGGCCCGGTACGGCGCGTCTCGTCGGGTAGGCCCAGCCTAGCAAAAGGCAGACAAAAGACCTGGTGACGACGGTCACCAGGTCTCGTTGCGCCGTGCGGGGCCCGGGGGGCGGCTACAGGTACAGACCCGTGGAGTCCGTGGTTCCCTCGAACCGGTCCGCGGCCACCGCGTGCAGGTCGCGCTCCCGCATCAGTACGTACGCCACGCCCCGGACCTCGACCTCGGCCCGGTCCTCGGGGTCGTACAGGACCCGGTCGCCGGTCTCGACCGTGCGGACGTTCTGGCCGACGGCGACCACCTCGGCCCAGGCCAGCCGGCGGCCGACGGCCGCGGTGGCCGGAATCAGGATGCCGCCGCCGGAGCGCCGCTCACCCTCGGGGGAGTCGGTCCGGACCAGGACGCGGTCGTGCAGCATCCTGATGGGCAGCTTGTCGTGGGTGTTCTCGCTCACGCCTCGAACCTACCTGTCCGGGCGTGTCGGCCCTACCTCGGGAGGGGTCATCCCTTGCGCTTGCGGGCGGACATCGCGAGCAGCCCGACGAGGGCCACGGCGACCAGGGCCACCGGGACGACCCGTTCGAGGCGCGGCGCGCCGTCCTCGTCGGTGAAGCGGGCCTTCACGTCGGACACGGTCCGGTTGACGGCGACGAACGCGCGCCCGGCGGTGTGGTCGACCGTGGAGGCGACCTTCGCCTTCGCGTCGCCGATGATCGTCTTCGGGTGCATCCGAATGCCGATCTCGTCCAGGGTCTCGGCGAGCTGGTCGCGCCGGCGGACGATGTCCGCCTCGATCTGCACAGGGGTCCTGGCGTCCGACACCGCGCTGCCTCCGTTGTCGTCATCGGTTCGTTGATGGACAGTCTGTCAGCTTTGACGCCGCCGAGTCGTCCCCGACCCCCATTAGGCTCTAGCGGCATACGCGTACATCCTCCGAGGAGAGCCATGAGCGAGCGACTTCAGCCCGGCGACACCGCCCCCGCCTTCACCCTGCCCGACGCGGACGGCAACGAGGTCTCGCTCGCGGACCACAAGGGCCGCAAGGTGATCGTCTACTTCTACCCCGCGGCCCTGACCCCCGGCTGCACCAAGCAGGCGTGCGACTTCACGGACAACCTGGAGCTGCTGGCCGGCGCCGGCTACGACGTCATCGGCGTGTCGCCGGACAAGCCGGAGAAGCTGGCGAAGTTCCGCGAGCAGGAGTCCCTGAAGGTCACGCTGGTCGGCGACCCGTCGAAGGAGGTCCTCGCGGCGTACGGCGCCTTCGGTGAGAAGAAGCTGTACGGCAAGACCGTGACGGGCGTCATCCGCTCGACGATCGTCGTCGACGAGGAGGGCACGGTCGAGCGCGCGCTGTACAACGTGAAGGCGACCGGCCACGTCGCGAAGATCATCAAGGACCTGCAGATCACCGGCTGAGGCCTCGCCCGACGTGACGGACGTCCCATTACCCGGGGACTTCCGTTTGTGATCGGCGTGACCGTGCAGATGTCCCTCTTGGAGTTCCACGCACCGAGAAAGGACGTACGGTCATGCCGGCCACCGCCCCCGACACCGCGGCCGACCCCGATGCCCGCAGACGCCATCCCCGGCTGTTCCGGGCCGTCACGCGGCGGCAGCGGCCCCGGCTGCGCCGTACGGACATCACGGTGACGGACGAGGCCGCCGTCAAGCGGGCCGTGAAGGCGGCCTCGCTGGGCAATGCCATGGAGTGGTTCGACTTCGGCATCTACGCCTACCTCGCCGTCACCCTCGGTCATGTCTTCTTCCCGGCCGGGAACGAGACGGCGCAGCTGCTGTCCTCGTTCGCGACCTTCGCGGTCGCCTTCCTGGTCCGCCCGCTCGGCGGGATGGTCTTCGGCCCGATGGGTGACCGGATCGGCCGTAAGAAGGTCCTGGCGCTGACCATGATCCTCATGGCGGTCGGCACCTTCGCGATCGGCCTCATCCCGTCGTACGCCTCGATCGGGTTCTGGGCGCCGGTCCTGCTGGTCCTCTTCCGGATGCTCCAGGGCTTCTCCACCGGCGGGGAGTACGGCGGCGCGTCGACGTTCATCGCGGAGTACGCCCCCGACCGCCGCCGGGGCTTCTTCGGCAGCTTCCTGGAGTTCGGCACCCTGGCGGGCTATGTCGCCGCGGCCGGGCTGGTCACGGCGCTCACCGCCTGGCTCGGTCCCGACACGATGGAGTCCTGGGGCTGGCGCGTGCCGTTCCTGGTGGCCGGACCGCTCGGCCTGGTGGGCCTCTATCTGCGGATGCGGCTCGACGAGACGCCCGCGTTCCGGAAGCTGGAGCACGAGTCGGCACACGCCTCGGAGGCCGCGGACACCGTGGAGACCTCGACCAAGGGCGACCTGGCGAAGATCTTCCGGCAGCAGTGGCCGACGCTGATCCTGTGCATCGCCCTGGTCGGCGCGTACAACATCACCGACTACATGCTGCTGTCGTACATGCCGACGTACCTCTCGGACGAACTCGGCTACAGCGAGACGCACGGCCTGCTGATCCTGCTGCTGGTGATGGTCTTCCTGATGCTGATCATCACTCAGGTGGGGCGCCTCAACGACCGTTTCGGGCGCAAGCCGGTCCTGATGGCGGGCATGCTGGGCTTCCTCTTCCTCTCGCTCCCGGCGTTCCTGCTGATCGGCATGGGCGGTGTCCCGGCGATCACGGCGGGCATGCTGATGCTCGGTCTCTCGCTGGTCTGCATGCTCGGCACCATGTCGGCGGCGCTGCCGGCGCTCTTCCCGACGAACGTGCGCTACGGCTCCCTGTCGGTGGGCTACAACCTGTCGGCCTCGCTGTTCGGCGGTACGACGCCGCTCGTCATCACCGCGCTGATCGGGATGACCGGCAACAGTCTGATGCCCGCGTACTACGCGATGGGCGCGGCGCTCGTCGGCGTGGTCGCGGTGGCCTGCATGAAGGAGACCGCGCGGCAGCCGCTGGAGGGTTCGCCTCCGTCGGTGGAGACCGAGGAGGAGGCGGCGGAGCTGGTGCTCGCGCAGACGCCCGAGCCGAAGTTCTGACGCTGCGGCCTGCGCGTCGGTCCCGCCCACTACGATGGACGCGCAGCGCACGCGGCCGTGGTGGAACTGGCAGTCACGCTGGGTTTAGGTCCCAGTGGGGTAACACCCGTGAGGGTTCGAGTCCCTCCGGCCGCACCGCACACCGAAGGGCCGCACCGGACAGGTGCGGCCCTTCGGCGTACGCGGCTCGACGAACGTCCGGGACTGCTCAGCCCAGCAGTTCGCGCACCACCGGCACCAGCGCCCGGAACGCCTTCCCCCGGTGGCTGATCGCGTTCTTCTCCTCCGGTGTCAGCTCCGCGCACGTCACGTCGTACCCCTCCGGCTGGAGGATCGGGTCGTAGCCGAAGCCGTTCGTGCCCACCGGCGCGCGGCGCAGGGTGCCGGGCATGCGGCCCTCGACCACGCGCTCCGTGCCGTCGGGCAGGGCGAGGGCGGCCGCGCAGGCGAAGTGGGCGCCGCGGTGGGGGTCGTCGATGTCGGAGAGCTGGGCGAGGAGGAGTTCGAGGTTGGCGCGGTCGTCGCCGTGGGTGCCGGACCAGCGGGCCGAGAAGATGCCGGGGGCGCCGTTCAGGACGTCGACGCAGAGGCCGGAGTCGTCGGCGACGGCCGGCAGGCCGGTGGCCCGCGCCAGGGCGTGGGCCTTGAGGAGGGCGTTCTCGGCGAAGGTGACGCCGGTCTCCTTGACGTCGGGGATCTCCGGGTACGCGTCCGCGCCGACGAGGTCGTGGGGCAGACCGGCGTCGGCGAGGATCGCGCGGAGTTCGGTGATCTTTCCGGCGTTGCGGGTGGCGAGGATCAGACGGGTCATGGGCTGATTATCCCGGGGTGCAGACCTTGCCGATCTCGGTGGCCGCGTCGGTGACGGGCTTGATGTCGGGCGTCGCGTCGCCCTGCTCGACAGCGGTACGCACGGTCTCGACACCCTTGCCGAGGTCGTCGACGGCCTTGGACAGATCGGCGTTGTCGGTCGTGTCCTTGAGCTTGCCCAGCTCGGTGGAGATCTCGTCGAGGGCCTGGTTGAGCTGGGTCGGGTCGTTGGTCGCGTTCGACGCCGCCTGCTGCAGCTTGTCGACGCTGGTGGCGATGGCCTCGGCGGTGGCGACGCAGCCCATCGCCTTGTCGAGGGCTCCACAGCCGACGAGTGCGGTGAGTGCGGCGGCGGTGGTGACGGCGAGTGCGAGTCGGCGCTTCACGTCAGGTCCTCCCCTGGTGTACGGAACGGGCGCGCGGTTCGTACCGTGCGCCCGTGTCCACGAAGACGCCCGGCCGGGCGTCCGTGGTTGCCACAACTGTTACAGCGTGCCTTCGAGGGCCTTGCGCTGGATCTCGGCGAGCTCGGCGCAGCCGCCGGAGGCGAGGTCGAGGAGGGCGTTGAGCTCCTTGCGGTCGAAGGGCTCGGCCTCGGCGGTGCCCTGGACCTCGACGAAGCGGCCGTCGCCGGTGCAGACGACGTTCATGTCGGTCTCGGCGCGCACGTCCTCCTCGTAGCAGAGGTCGAGGAGGGGGGTGCCGTCGACGATGCCGACTGAGACGGCGGCGACGGTGCCGGTGAGCGGCTTGCGGCCGGCCTTGACGAGCTTCTTGCCCTGGGCCCAGGCGACGGCGTCGGCGAGCGCGACGTAGGCGCCGGTGATGGCGGCGGTGCGGGTGCCGCCGTCGGCCTGGAGGACGTCGCAGTCGAGGACGATGGTGTTCTCGCCGAGCGCCTTGTAGTCGATGACGGCGCGCAGGGAGCGGCCGATGAGGCGGGAGATCTCGTGCGTGCGGCCGCCGATCTTGCCGCGGACGGATTCGCGGTCGCCGCGGGTGTTGGTGGAGCGGGGAAGCATGGAGTACTCGCCGGTGACCCAGCCCTCTCCGCTGCCCTTGCGCCAGCGCGGGACGCCTTCGGTCACGGAGGCGGTGCAGAAGACCTTGGTGTCGCCGAAGGAGATGAGGACGGAGCCCTCGGCGTGCTTGCTCCAACCGCGTTCGATGGTGACGGGGCGGAGCTGTTCGGGGGTACGGCCGTCGATACGAGACATGGGACGAGCGTAGTCCCTGTTCCACCGGCCGGGACCGGGACGAGGAAGGGCCCGTTCCCCTGTCGGAACGGGCCCTCCCTCAGGTGAGCGGGTGGCTCACATCATGTCTTCGATGTCGGCGGCGATCGGGTCGGCGTCGGTGCCGATGACGACCTGGATCGCGGTGCCCATCTTCACGACGCCGTGGGCGCCGGCGGCCTTCAGCGCGGCCTCGTCCACCTTGCTGGGGTCGACGACCTCGGTGCGCAGGCGGGTGATGCAGCCCTCGACCTCTTCGATGTTGTCGATGCCGCCGAGCCCGGCGACGATCTTCTCAGCCTTGCTGGCCATGTGTCTCTCCCTGTCCGTTCCGTTCGGAGAACGTAAGTCCCGGCGCACCCACGGTCCGCTTTGTCACGGTAACCCACGGTTGGCCCAACTTCGCTAGCGGGTGCAGTGGCTCTGCCGAATGATGACGATCACCGGCGCCCTGCCCTCGGCGGGCCTCGGGGAGCCTATCGCAACTGGTCTACACCAGTGTGCAACGTGAGCCGGGGCGCGCTTGTTCCGGCACCAGGGAGGACGCCGATGAGCAGCGACAGCGCCGCCGCCGCACCGAGGAGGAAGAACTGGCGGAACGGCCTCTTCCAAGGCCTTCAGAAGGTGGGGCGCAGCCTGCAGCTCCCCGTCGCGGTGCTCCCCGCGGCCGGTCTGCTGGTCAGCCTCGGCAACCTCTTCTCCGCCTACCTCCACGGCTCCTTCTGGGACAGGACGTCCGACGTGCTGCTGAAGGGCGGCACGGCGATCCTGGACGGTTCGTTCGGCCTGCCCCTTCTCTTCTGCATCGGTGTGGCGATCGGCTTCGCCAAGAAGGCGGACGGCTCCACGGCGCTCGCGGCGGTGGTCGGCTTCCTCGTCTACTTCAACGTCCTGAAGGCGTTCCCGCGCGAGGGCACGGTGACGGCGGACCTCCCGGAGGGCGTACCGCAGAATCCGGGGGTGCTCGGCGGCATCCTGATCGGCCTGCTCACCGCGGTGATCTGGCAGCGCTACCACCGGACGAAGCTGGTCGACTGGCTGGGCTTCTTCAACGGGCGCCGACTGGTGCCGATCATGATGGCGTTCCTCTGCGTGGTGCTCGGCGTGCTGTTCGGGCTGCTCTGGGAGCCGGTCGGTGACGCCCTGACCTGGTTCGGCAAGCAGCTGATCGGCCTCGGGGCGTGGGGCGCGGGCATCTTCGGCGTCGCCAACCGGCTGCTCATCCCGATCGGCATGCACCAGTTCCTGAACACCTTCTTCTGGTTCCAGGCGGGCGAGTTCAGGAAGCCGGACGGCACCGTGGTCCAGGGCGACCTGACGCGCTTCTTCGCCGAGGACCCGACGGCGGGCCAGTTCATGTCGGGCTTCTTCCCGATCATGATGTTCGGCCTTCCGGCCGCCGCGCTCGCCATCACCCACTGCGCCCGCCCCGAGCGCCGCAAGGAGGTGGCGGGGCTGATGGTCTCCGTCGCCCTCACGTCGTTCGTCACCGGCGTGACGGAGCCGCTGGAGTTCTCCTTCATGTTCGCGGCGCCGCTCCTCTACGGCCTGCACGCGCTGCTGACCGGCGCGTCGATGGCGATCACCTGGGCGCTGGGAGTGCACGCGGGCTTCAGCTTCTCGGCCGGTCTCATCGACTACGTCGTCAACTGGCACCTCGGCACCAAACCGTGGCTGATCATCCCCATCGGTCTGGGTTTCGCCGTCGTCTACTACCTGCTCTTCCGCTTCGTGATCACGAAGTTCGACGTCCCGACCCCGGGACGCGAGCCGAAGGAGGTCGAGGAGGAGATGGACCGGGACACCACGAAGCCCTAGCGGGGCGACCCCGGCAGAGGCCCCCGGACCGCACGGTCCGGGGGCCTTTCGCCGTGCGCGGGCGGCGGCCGGACGGCTATGGCACGGCCCACAGAATTCGCAGGTTCCTTATCTAAGTCTCACGTGCTAAAACTGGTCTACACCACTCATTGGTGTAGACCACGCGGTCCAGTCCACCGCGTTCCACGAGACGCCGCCGTCACCCCCTTTTCCCCTGACCTCTGGCGGCGCCTTGCCTTACTGGAGGAAGTATGAGTACGGCCACCGCCCAGGCCGCCGCTCCCGCGAAGAAGCGCGGATCCGGCCTGTTCCAGGGCCTGCAGAAGGTCGGTCGCAGCCTGCAGCTGCCGATCGCCGTACTGCCGGCCGCGGGTATCCTGCTCCGACTCGGGCAGGACGACGTCTTCGGCAAGGACGGCCTCGGCTGGGGCAAGGTCGCCACGGTCTTCGCCTCCGCCGGAGACGCGGTCTTCGCCAACCTGCCGCTGCTCTTCTGCGTCGGCATCGCGATCGGTTTCGCGAAGAAGGCCGACGGCTCGACCGCCCTCGCCGCGCTGGTCGGCTTCCTCGTCTACCAGAACGTCCTGAAGGCGTTCCCGGTGACGGAGGCCGTGGTCAACACGACCGCCAACAAGGGCGTCGACGTCGCCGCGACCTACAACGACCCGAAGGTCTTCGGCGGCATCATCATGGGTCTGCTGGCCGCCGTCATATGGCAGCGCTACCACCGGACCAAGCTCGTCGACTGGCTCGGCTTCTTCAACGGCCGCCGTCTCGTCCCGATCATCATGGCCTTCGTCGGCACCGCCATGGGTGTCCTCTTCGGTCTGGTCTGGGAGCCGATCGGCAACGTCATCACCGGCTTCGGCGAGTGGATGACCAGCCTCGGCGCCGTCGGCGCCGGCATCTTCGGTGTCGTCAACCGCGGTCTGCTGCCCATCGGCATGCACCAGTTCGTGAACACCGTGGCCTGGCAGGAGATCGGCTCCTTCAAGGACTCCGCCGGCGCCGTCTGGCACGGCGACCTGCCGCGCTTCTTCCACGGTGACCCGACCGCCGGCCAGTTCATGTCGGGCTTCTTCCCGATCATGATGTTCGCCCTTCCGGCCGCCGCCCTCGCCATCACGCACTGCGCCCGCCCCGAGCGCCGCAAGGCCGTCGGGGGCATGATGCTCTCCCTCGCGCTGACCTCCTTCGTCACCGGTATCACCGAGCCGATCGAGTTCGCGTTCATGTTCATCGCCCCGGTGCTGTACGTGATCCACGCGGTCCTGACCGCCGTCTCGATGGCCCTCACCTGGGCCCTCGGCGTGCACCACGGTTTCAGCTTCTCGGCCGGCGCGATCGACTACTTCCTGAACTGGAACCTCGCCACGAAGCCCTGGATGATCATCCCGATCGGCCTGGCCTTCGCCGCGGTCTACTACGTGGTCTTCCGCTTCGCGATCACCAAGTTCGACCTCCCCACCCCGGGCCGCGAGCCCGAGGAGGAGATCGAGGACCTCACCAAGGCGTGAGCCTCGCGCGACCTCGTACGAAGGCCCCCGGAACCGTGTCAGGTTCCGGGGGCCTTCACCGTACGGGCGTACGGGCGTACGGGCCTACGGGTCAGATCTCGTAGACCGCGCCCGGATACGCCAGTTCCGCCGGCCCGTCGTACACCGCGCGCGCGTCCGCCAGGTTCTGGTCCGCGTCCGTCCAGGGCGGGATGTGGGTCAGCACCAGCCGGCCCACCGCCGAGCGGGCCGCCTCCGCGCCCGCCTCGCGGCCGTTGAGGTGGAGCGCCGGGATGTCCTCCTTGCCGTGGGTGAAGGACGCCTCGCAGAGGAAGAGGTCGGTGCCGGCCGCCAGTTCGTGCAGCGCGTCGCAGACGCCCGTGTCACCGGAGTACGTCAGGGAGCGGCCGCCGTGCTCGATCCGGATGCCGTACGCCTCCACCGGATGGCAGACCTTCTCCGTACGGACGGAGAACGGGCCGATCTCGAAGGAGCCCGGCTTCAGCGTCCGGAAGTCGAAGACCTCGCTCATCGACTTGTCCGAGGGCGTGTCCGCGTACGCCGTGGTCAGGCGCTGCTCGGCGCCCTCCGGGGCGAAGACGGGCAGGGCGTCGCAGCGGCCGCCCTCGTGGCGGTAGTAGCGGGCGACGAAGTAGCCGCACATGTCGATGCAGTGGTCGGCGTGGAGGTGGCTGAGGAAGATGGCGTCGAGGTCGTACAGACCGCAGTGGCGCTGCAGCTCGCCCAGGGCGCCGTTGCCCATGTCGAGGAGCAGCCGGAAGCCGTCGGCCTCTACGAGGTAGCTCGAGCAGGCCGAGTCCGCGGACGGGAACGACCCGGAGCAGCCGACGACGGTGAGCTTCATGGAGCGTGAACCTCCGTGGAAGGGCGTCCGTGGACGGTGCGGGGACAGTCGCTGGGGGAGTCGCTGAGCAGTCACTGTGGGGGAGGTCGTGCGATCTGACGAGCGTAAGGCGCGGCAGCGCCCGTCGCTCCTCGTGAGTGGCGCGTTGTGGGCGAACTCACGGGCGCTGTCACCGGTTCGGATGGACCTGGGGGCGCGTGAGCGCGGGAGGCCCGTCGCCGGTAACGTCGTGGGGTATGGACACGTCCTGGTGGCCGGCGCTGATCGCGGTCGTGGTGATCGCGCTGATCGTGGCGCTGACGGACGGCTGGAAGCGCTCGGGCTCCCGGCCGGGGGGCCGTACGCGCCCGCCCGGACGGCCCTCTGCCCCGGGAAAGGCGCCCCACGGACGGCCGAAGACACGGCCGAAGGCGCGGCCGGAGACACGGGGACGGCCCGGACAGCTGCCGCGGGCGGGTGAGATCTGGTGGGCCGATGTCCCATACGAGGACGGTCCGGGCTCCAAGGACCGGCCCTGCCTGGTGCTCGCGCTGCGGGGTGACAGCGTGCTGGTCGCCAAGATCACCAGCAGGTACCACGACGACCGGCCGGGTGTGATCGCGCTGCCGCCGGGCTCGGTGGGCGACGCGCACGGCCGTCCGAGCTTCCTGGAGACGGACGAGCTGCGGCAGGTCCCGGTGGAGGGGTTCCGCCGCAGAGTGGGAGCGGCGGACCCGGTCGTCTGGGACCAGGTCCGCCATCTGGCGTGAGCGGGGTGCGGGGAGCGACCTACGCCCAGAGCTGGCCCTGGAGCGTCTCGATCGCTTCCTCCGTCGTCGCGGCCGTGTAGACGCCCGTCGAGAGGTACTTCCAGCCGCCGTCGGCGACGACGAACGCGATGTCCGCGCTCTCGCCCGCCTTCAGCGCCTTGTTGCCGACGCCGATCGCCGCGTGCAGCGCCGCGCCCGTCGAGACGCCCGCGAAGATGCCCTCCAGCTGGAGGAGTTCGCGGGTACGGGTCACGGCGTCGGCCGAGCCGACCGAGAAGCGGGTGGTGAGGACGGAGGCGTCGTAGAGCTCGGGCACGAAGCCCTCGTCGAGGTTGCGCAGGCCGTAGACGAGGTCGTCGTACCGCGGCTCGGCGGCGACGATCTTGACGTCCGGCTTGTGCTCGCGCAGGTAGCGGCCGACGCCCATGAGGGTGCCGGTGGTGCCGAGGCCCGCCACGAAGTGGGTGATCGAGGGCAGGTCGGCGAGGATCTCCGGGCCGGTGGTGGCGTAGTGCGCGCCGGCGTTGTCGGCGTTGCCGTACTGGTAGAGCATCACCCACGCGGGGTTCTGCTCCGCCAGCTCCTTGGCGACCCGTACCGCCGTGTTCGACCCGCCCGCCGCCGGGGACGAGATGATCTCGGCGCCCCACATGGCGAGCAGCTGACGGCGCTCCTCGCTGGTGTTCTCCGGCATGACGCAGACGATGCGGTAGCCCTTGAGCTTCGCCGCCATGGCGAGCGAGATGCCGGTGTTGCCGCTGGTCGGCTCCAGGATGGTGCAGCCGGGGGTGAGCCGGCCGTCCTTCTCGGCCTGTTCGATCATGTGGAGCGCGGGGCGGTCCTTGACCGAGCCGGTGGGGTTGCGGTCCTCCAGCTTGGCCCAGATGCGGACGTCGTCCGAGGGTGAGAGCCGGGGCAGGCGGACGAGCGGCGTGTTGCCGACCGCCGCCAGCGGGGAGTCGTAACGCATGTGGATCAGACCATGCCGCCGGCGACGGCCGGCAGGATCGTGACGTTGTCACCGTCGGTGAGCTTGGTGTCGATGCCGTCCAGGAACCGTACGTCCTCGTCGTTCAGGTAGACGTTGACGAAGCGGCGCAGGGTGCCGTTGTCCACGATGCGGGCCTCGATCCCGTTGTGCCGGGACTCCAGGTCGGCGAAGAGCTCGGCGAGGGTGTCACCGCTGCCCTCGACGGCCTTGGCGCCGTCGGTGTAGGTGCGGAGGATGGTCGGGATGCGGACCTCGATGGCCATGGCGTGGGCTCCTGTCGGGAGTGACGTGGTGGGCGCGCGGCTGGGGCCCCCGCGCGAAAGGGGGTGGTGCTGGAGGTGCGCTCGGGCCGTGGATCGGTGCTCAGAGCGCAGCGCGGGACGTACACATCGCGCTGGCGAGGCGGCACAGGTCGACGTGCAGACGGGCCACGAGCAGGGGTGTGCCCGGCGTCTGTTCGCTCACGTCGTGGGAAACCATGCGGTCATCGTATCGATTCCCGGTCCGGGTTCCGGAATGTGATCTCACATGACGGACAGTTCCCGCTCGCCTGCTGGACTCCCGGCCGAACGCGCCTTCCGGGGCCCCGCCGTGGTCGGTCACTCGGGCCAGGCGGAGCCCTCGATGGTGGTCACGAAGTCGCCGGGGACGAAGCCGGGTACGAAGTGGCGCAGCACGTCCGCCTTCACGTTGCCGAAGGTCGTCTCCGGCTTGGGGGCGATCCCCTCGGTGAACGCGCGCAGGATCCGGCGCTTGAAGTCCGGGCGCGGATGGAGGGCGACGACCGCGGCCCGGTCCTCGGGCGAGACGACGGCCGGGTCGTCGTAGCCGATGCCGAGGACGTCGTACTCGACGCCCGCCGTCACCAGGGCGACCTCGGGCTCCATGAACTCCGGGACGCCGGGGGTGGTGTGCAGGGCGATCGCGGTCCACACGCGCCGTACGGCGTCCTCGCCCACGCCGTACGAGCGCAGGAAGGCGGCCGCCTCCTCGGCGCCGTCGACCTCGAAGCGGCGGCCGCTTTCCCGGTGGGCCTCGCCCAGGCCCAGGTCGTGGAACATCGCGCCGACGTAGAGGAGTTCGGGGTCGAAGGCGAGTCCGCGGGCACGGCCCTGGAGGGCACCGAAGAGGTACACGCGGCGGGAGTGGTGGTAGATCAGCTCGCTCGTGGTGTCGCGGACCAGCTCGGTGGCGGCGGTGGCGATCTTGCTGTCGGGAACGATCTCGGTGAGGTCCATGGCTCCAGAATCCTCGCCCCGGCCCCGGCCCCGCCATGTCCTTCGGGACGTTCTTCCCACAGAATCGGACACATGACTCACACCGTGGTCGTCCTCGCCTTCGACGGCGTACGCCTGCTCGACGTCTCCGCCCCTCTGGAGGTGTTCGGTACGGCCGGGCCCGCCTACTCCGTCCGCGTCTGCACACCGGGCGGGCGGGACGTACGGACCTCCACCGGGCTCCGCGTCGGCGCCGATCTGGCGGCGGAGAAGGTCGCGGGGGCGGACACGCTCGTGGTCCCGGGCGCCGTGGACGTGGACCGGTGTGTGACCGCCCCCGAGGTCGTGGAGCACGTCGCGGCGCTCGCCGGCCGTTCGCGGCGGGTCGCGGCCGTGTGCACGGGGGCCTTCGCGGTCGCGGCCGCCGGGCTCCTCGACGGCAGGCGGGCGACGACCCACTGGGAGCACGCGGCGGCGCTGACCCGCCGTCATCCCGGGGTGGAGGTGACGGCGGACGCGATCTTCGTCGAGGACGGACCGGTGTTCACCTCGGCGGGGGTGAGCGCCGGGATCGACCTCTGCCTCGCCCTGGTCGAGCGGGACCTCGGCCCGGCCGCCGCCCGGGCGGTGGCGCGGGATCTGGTGGTGTTCCTGCAGCGGCCCGGCGGGCAGTCGCAGTTCTCGGCCGCCTCGCGCACTCCCCCGACGGGCCATCCCCTGGTGCGGCCGCTGCTCGACGCGGTCGCCGCCGATCCGGGTGCCGACCACAGCGCGACGGCGCTCGCCCGGCGGGCGGGGGTCAGCGCACGGCATCTGACCCGGCTGTTCCGGGAGCAGATCGGCGCCACTCCGGCGGGCTATGTGGAGCGGGTACGGGTGGAGGCGGCCCGGCTCCTCCTGGAGGGCGGGGCGAGCGTCACGGGCGCGGCGGCGCGCAGCGGGCTCGGCAGTGACGAGAGTCTGCGCAGGGCGTTCGCCCGGCACTTCGGGGTGACGCCTTCGGCGTACCTCGCCCGCTTCCGTACGACGGGGACGGGGGCCGGAGCCCTGGTCCCCGGGGCTTCTCAGGCCTCCACGTAGGCCTCGACGACCTGGACCTCTTCCTCCGTGACGACGCCCTCGACGATGGTGAAGGAGCGGAACTGGAAGGGGCCGGCGCCGTCGGTGTCGGCCGTGGAGACCAGGACGTAGTGGGCGGCGGGCTCGTTCGCGTACGAGATGTCCGTACGGGACGGGTAGGCCTCGGTCGCCGTGTGCGAGTGGTAGATGATCACGGGCTCCTCGTCCCGGTCGTCCATCTCGCGGTACAGCTTCAGCAGGTCGGCCGAGTCGAACTCGTAGAACGTGGGCGAGCGCGCGGCGTTCAGCATCGGGATGAACCGCTCGGGGCGGCCGGTGCCGACCGGACCCGCGACCACGCCGCAGGCCTCGTCGGGGTGGTCCGCGCGGGAGTGCTCCACGATCTGGTCGTACAGGGCGCGTGTGATGGTCAGCATGTCCGACAGGATAGACAGACGGGCCGTCCTGTACCGAGGAGTGGTACGGGACGGCCCGAATGGTGGGACGGATGCGTCAGGAGCGCTTGGCGAAGGCCGCGCTCTGCGGGTTGCGGGCCTTCAGCACCAGGTAGGAGACGCCCAGGATCAGGCCCCAGACCGGCGCGCAGTACAGAGAGACGCGCGCGCCCTCGTCGATGCCCATCATCACGATGACCATGCCGATGAACAGCAGCGCGAACCAGCTGGTGTACGGGGCGCCGGGGGCCTTGAAGGTGGACTCGGGCAGCTCGCCGCGGTTCGCCTTGGCGCGGTAGCGGATCTGGCAGACCAGGATCATGATCCAGGCCCACATGCCGGAGATGGTGGCGAAGGAGACGACGTACTCGAAGGCCTTGCCGGGGGCGACGTAGTTGATCCAGACGCCGACCAGCATCAGCGCGGCCGAGAAGGTCAGGCCGAGCAGCGGGGTGCCGCTCTTGGTCAGCCGCGTGAAGATCTTCGGGCCCTGGCCGTTGAGCGCGAGGTCGCGCAGCATGCGGCCGGTGGAGTACATGCCCGAGTTGCAGGAGGACAGGGCGGCGGTGAGCACCACGAAGTTGACGATCGCGGCGCCGACGCCGAGGCCCATCTGCTCGAAGGCGGCCACGAACGGCGAGATCCCCGGCTTGAAGTGCGTCCACGGGACGACCGAGAGGATCATGATCAGCGCGCCGACGTAGAAGACGGCGATGCGCCACGGCACGGTGTTGATCGCCTTGGGCAGGACCGTCTCCGGGTCCTTGGACTCGCCGGCGGTGACGCCGACCAGCTCGACGGCGAGGAAGGCGAACATGACGATCTGCAGGGTCATCAGCGTGTTGCCGATGCCGGTGGGGAAGAAGCCGCCCTGGTCCCACAGGTGGGTCACGGAGGCGGTGTCGCCGGCGTCGGAGAAGCCGATGGTGAGGATGCCGGCGCAGATCAGGATCATGCCGATGATCGCGGTGACCTTGATCATGGAGAACCAGAACTCCAGCTCACCGAAGAGCTTCACGGAGATCAGGTTGGCGCCGAAGAGGACCACGGTGAAGACCAGCGCCGAGATCCACTGCGGGATGTCCCACCAGTACGTCATATAGGTGGCGGCCGCCGTGACCTCGGTGATGCCGGTGACGACCCAGAAGAGCCAGTACGTCCAGCCGGTCACGAACCCCCAGAAGGGGCCGACGAACTCACGGGCGTACTCCGAGAAGGAGCCCGACACCGGGCGGTACATGAGCAGCTCGCCCAGGGCCCGCATGATGAAGAAGATGACCAGGCCCGCGATGGCGTAGGCGAGGATCAGGCTGGGGCCGGCCTTGGCGATGGCCTTGCCGGCGCCGAGGAAGAGGCCGGTGCCGATGGCGCCGCCAATCGCGATCATCTGGATCTGCCGGGCGCCGAGGCCACGCTGGTAGCCCTCGCCGCCGCCCACGGCCCCGTCGGTGCCGTCGTGCTGCTTGTCGACCTGCACTGAGGTCATGGTGGTGCGCCTTTCTCCATGCTGATCCGCGCCGACTGCGTCTGGCCGCGGATCAGGTCCTGATCCCCCCGGATGTGGATGGAGTGCTACCGGCGGTCAGCCGGCCGAAGCGCCCCCGGGCACAGGGGTGGCGTCCCCGGGTGGTCGTGAAGATTTATCACGGGTCGGACAGTGATCGACGGGATCGACTGTGAGCCACACCACAGGGAAAAGGGGACAGAAAGGACTCAAGACGGCAAGGCAGAACACTTTGGTGACGTATTCGTTATCCGGATTTGAGTGTCCGTTGAGCGAACGCCACGGAGACGCCGACCGCGGCCGACCAGCTACGGCATCAGCGTCTCGACGAGTGACTCCTGGAGCGCGCCGAGCCAGAGGTACGCCATCACCATCGGCTTGCGCGGGTCGGAATCCGGCAGCCGGTACAGCTCGCCGCCCTCGTCCTCGTCGGTGACCTCCAGCCGGGTCCCGATGGTCAGCCGCAGATCGTTGAGCGCGCCGAGCCACGCCCGGGACTCGTCCGCGGTGAGCTTGAGGACGACGCCGCCCTCGCCGGAGGAGGCAAGCGCGTCGAGGCTGCGGACGACCGTCAGGGCGTCCCCGCGCTTACGGGCCCGCAGGTCGTTCTCGGTGTAGCGGCGGAAGTCGGCCGCCGCGGCGCGCAGCTCCTCGTCCTCGTCGCCGTACGCGTCCGGGAAGAGCCGCTTGAGCGCGGGGTCGGTCGGGGCCTGGCTCGGCCCTTCGGCGAAGAGCGCCGCCAGCGGGTCCTCGCCCTCGACGGGCTCGTCGCCCGGCCCGATCAGCTCCATGAGCTGCACGGCCAGGGAGCGGAGGATGGAGACCTCGACCTCGTCGAGGGCCACGGCCGCGCCGCCGCCGGGCAGCGCCTCGAAACGGCCGGCCATCAGCCGCGGTCCTGCGACAGCGTCGCCCACAGGCCGTAACCGTGCATCGCCTGCACGTCCCGCTCCATCTCCTCGCGGGTGCCGCTGGAGACCACCGCGCGGCCCTTGTGGTGCACGTCGAGCATCAGCTTGTGCGCCTTGTCCTTGGAGTAACCGAAGTACGCCTGGAAGACGTAGGTCACATAGCTCATCAGATTGACCGGGTCGTTGTGCACGAGGGTCACCCACGGCACGTCCGGTTCGACGACCGCCTGGTTCTCCCGGGCCGATTCCGTACGTTCGATCTCGATAGGCGCGACGCTCACTTACCCCATGCTGCCACCCCGAGTGGCCCGTCGCACAAACGGGGCGCACACCTGGCGGTAGAAATCGTCACTCTGACGAGTATTCGGGGGTAGCATCGCTGACATGAACGCTGCGGACCTTGGACTCCAGGAAGAAGGGGCGCGCGAAGCGCTTCCGAACAAGGGTGCTGCCGGGCGACGGGTGGGCGTGCCGTCGACCGCGCTCTTCACCGACCAGTACGAGCTGACCATGGTGCGGGCGGCCCTCAGGGCCGGCACCGCCGACCGGCGCTCCGTCTTCGAGGTCTTCACCCGCCGGCTGCCCGAGGGGCGGCGCTACGGCGTGGTGGCGGGCACCGGACGGGTCCTGGACGCGGTCGAGAACTTCCGCTTCGACCCGGACGTGCTCGGCTTCCTGCGCGAGCAGGGCATCGTCGACGAGCCGACCCTCCAGTGGCTCGCGGCCTACCGCTTCTCCGGCGACATCTGGGGCTACCCCGAGGGCGAGGTGTACTTCCCCGGCTCCCCGATCCTGCGGGTCGAGGGCTCCTTCGCCGAGTGCGTGCTCCTGGAGACGGTGATCCTCTCGATCCTCAACCACGACTCGGCCATCGCGGCGGCCGCCTCCCGGATGTCGGCCGCGGCCGGCGGCCGGCGGCTCATCGAGATGGGCGCCCGGCGCACCCACGAGCTGGCCGCCGTCGCCTCCGCGCGGGCCGCGTACGTCGGCGGCTTCGACTCCACCTCCGACCTCGCCGCCGGCTTCCGCTACGGCATCCCGACCGTCGGCACCTCCGCCCACGCCTTCACCCTCCTCCACGACACCGAGCGGGACGCGTTCCAGGCCCAGGTGAACACCCTGGGCGGCGGTACGACCCTGCTCGTCGACACCTACGACGTGACCGAGGCCGTCCGTACCGCCGTGGAGGTGGCCGGAAAGGACCTCGGAGCCGTACGGATCGACTCCGGGGACCTGCTGCTCGTCGCCCACCGGGTGCGCCAGCAGCTCGACGAGCTGGGGGCGAAGGACACCAAGATCGTGGTCACCTCGGACCTGGACGAGTACGCCATCGCCTCCCTGGCGGCGGCCCCGGTCGACGCGTACGGGGTCGGGACCCAGCTGGTGACCGGCAGCGGGCACCCGACCTGCTCCATGGTCTACAAGCTGGTGGCCCGCGCCCGGTCGGCCGACCCCGAGGCGCCGCTGACGCCGGTGGCGAAGAAGTCGCTGGGCGGGAAGGCGTCGGTCGGCGGCCGCAAGTGGGCGGCGCGGCGGGTGGACGCGGAGGGCGTGGCCGAGGCGGAGGTCGTCGGCACCGGCCCGGTCCCGCCGGAGCTGGCCGACCGCGGGCTCCTCGTCGAGCTGGTCAAGGGCGGCGACGTGGTGGCCCACGAGCCCCTGCAGGCGGCCAGGGCGCGGCACATGGCGGCGCGGGCCGGACTGCCGATGTCCGCCATGCAGCTCTCGCGGGGCGAGGCGGTACTGCCGACGGAGTACGTGTAGAACGCAGCCGTAACGCCCTGAAATGCCCCCTCCCGAAGGGAGGGGGAAGTCTCTAGGCTCGAAGGCGTTCCCCTTCCGGCCCGTTCCCCTTCCGACCCGCTAAGGACACCCCCCATGCACCGCGCATTGATCGTCGTGGACGTTCAGAACGACTTCTGCGAGGGCGGCAGCCTCGCGGTGGCGGGAGGGGCGGACGTCGCCGCCGCCGTCACCGACCTGGTCGGGGAGGCGGCGGGCGCCGCGTACCAGCATGTGGTGGCGACCCGGGACCACCACGTCGACCCGGGGGACCACTTCGCGCCGGAGGGCCAGGAGCCCGACTACGTCACCTCCTGGCCGGTGCACTGCGTCGCCGGCACGGAGGGCGTCGGCTTCCACCCGAACTTCGCGCCCGCCGTCGCCAGCGGGGCGATCGAGGCCGTCTTCGACAAGGGCGCGTACGAGGCTGCGTACAGCGGCTTCGAGGGGCGGGACGAGAACGGCAGGACGCTCGCGGAGTGGCTGCGGGAGCGGGAGGTCGCGGAGGTCGACGTGGTCGGCATCGCGACCGACCACTGCGTGCGGGCCACGGCGCTGGACGCGGCGCGGGAGGGGTTCAAGGTCCATGTCCTGCTGGACCTCACCGCGGGCGTGTCGAAGGAGACGACGGACAAGGCGCTGGAGGAGCTGCGGGCGGCCGGGGTCCAGCTGACCGGGAAGCCGGTGGTCTGAGTCCGGGGTCGGGGCCCCTGGCCTGTGGCCCGTCGCTCGCCGCCCCGCTCAGCCGGTCGGCAGGGAGCGTGCCGGGTGCCAGAGCTCCTGGGCCGCGCCCGGGTTGGATCTCCACAGCAGGCCGTCCGGGTGGTGGAGGACCGCCGTGATCTCGTCCGGTGTCGGGGGCTCCGCGTTGCCCCGGAGGTAGACCGCCCGCAGACCGAGGTTCCGCAGCCTGGTCAGGGCGCGGGCGCGGTTCGCGGCGTGGACCAGGAAGCGGACCGTGGCACCGTCGCCCGCAGGGCTCGGCAGCCCGATCGCGACGACCACGCTGCCCCCTGGCAACTTGCAGAACCCTCCACCGGGCATGCCGAAACCACTCCCCCGTACGTTCGATGTCAATAAGGAATCCGTCAGACGCACCTAAACACGATCGGCCGCCGCCCGCTAGAGGGCGACGGCCGATCATGCTTTGACCTGCGATGATGTCGACTACTTCGTCGACGGACCCACCTGGACGGTGATCGTCTGGCCGTTCTTCGGCTCCTTGACGACCGCGATCTTGGTGTTGGTGTCAGTTACCTTGACACCGGCCCGCTCGGTCTCCTTGAACCAGTAGACGCCCTTGCGGTCGTCGAAGACCGGGTTACCGGCCTGCGGCTTGATCCACGTCGGGACGTCCGCGTTGTGCAGCCGGAAGCCGTCCGTGCGGTAGGTGCCGAACGGCGCGTCGTAGGACTGGACGCGGTTGCGCATCAGGGTCCCGTTCGCCCACTTCAGCGGCGTCGGGTGCGCGTCGACCGGGAGGATGAGGCCCTGGCCCGGGTGGACGGCCGTGTTGTTGTCCTTCTGCGAGGTGTCCCACAGCCAGATCAGCAGGCCGTTCTGGTACGGGTAGTGCTCGACCCAGCTGGCCTTGTCACCCGTGAAACCGAAGTTGTACGGGCCGACCTTGAGCGTCGCGTCGTACGAGACGTACTGGCGGTTCTCCGCGAGGTAGTACTGCTCGTACTCCTTCGTGAAGCCCTTGCCGATCCGCGAGAAGCCCTTCGCCGTCCAGCCGTTGTCACCGTTCTCGGCGTTGTCCGAGAAGACGGTGGCACCGTCGGCGGTCAGCGTGATGGCGTCGGCCGCGAAGCCCTTGCCGCCCGCGCCGCCGTCCGTCTGGTAGCGGAAGCGGAGGTCGAACTTCTTGCCGGCGTAGGCGTCCAGGCCGTACACGAGGTTCTTGTACGTCCCCGAGACGTCGGTCAGCGCCGGGGCGCCGCTCGCGTCGCGCGGCAGCGGCTTGCCGTCGGCGGTGCCGTCCAGGGCCGTCCAGTTGGCGCCGCCGTCCGTCGACACCTCGGTGTAGAGGTAGTCGTAGTCCAGCTCGATGTCGTACCAGCCCTTGAGCTCCAGGGTGGCCTTCGACTTGCCGGTGAGGTCGACGGAGCGGGTCAGGGTGTTCTTGAGGTCGTCACCCATGTCGCTCCACCACTGCGTGGCACCCTCGGCGGGCGCGACGACATCGGTGGTGACCTGCTTCTTCGGCAGCTCGACGACGAGCGCCTGCGGGTTCTTGGTGTTGTACTCGGCCACGCCCAGCTTGTGGGTGGACTTCGTGGCGCGCTGCTCGTCGCTCACCTTGGTGTAGTTGAGCCAGCCGAGCTGCAGCTTGTCCCACGCGGTCATGTCGCCGGGCAGGTCGCCGATCGACTCCTTGCCCCGGCCGAGCCAGGAGCCGGAGGACATCAGGGACCAGAAACCGGTCGAGTTCTCGGCGCCGGGCTTGCCGGAGGTGTCGTACAGGTCGGGCAGACCGAGGTCGTGACCGTACTCGTGGGCGAAGACGCCGAGGCCGCCGTTCTCGGGCTGCATCGTGTAGTCGCCGACCCAGATGCCGGTGTCACCGATCTGGGTGCCGCCGGCCTTGTTGTGCGCCGGGCCGGTCTTGCCCGCGTTGGTGCCGTACGCGTACCAGCGGTGGGCCCACAGGGCGTCGCCGCCCTGGGCGCCGCCGCCCGCCGACTCGTCCTCGCCCGCGTGGACGATCTGGAAGTGGTCGATGTAGCCGTCGGCCTCGTTGAAGTTGCCGTCGGCGTCGAAGTCGTAGCGGTCCCACTGGTCGTACTGCGCCATGTCGGCCTTGATCTGAGCGTCGGTGCGCCCCTTGGCCTTCTGGTCGGCGACCCACGCGGTGACACCGTCGCGGACGGCGTCCCACACGTTGGCGCAGTTGCTGTTGCCGCAGTAGTTGGAGCCGTAACGGGCCTCGTTGTACTCGACCTTGACCCAGTCGGAGACGCCGCCCTCGACCGAGTAGCGGCCGGAGGAGGTCTTCTCCATGTAGGTCTTCAGCGACTGCTTGGGCTGGCCGGTCTTCGGGTCCTTGCCGGTGCCGAAGTACAGGTCCTGGAAGTGTTGCTGGTCGTAGTCCGCCTGCCAGGCCGTCGAGTTGTCCTTCGTACGGTCCGGCTCGGCTATCTGGTTGTGCAGCGGGCCGGGCGTTCCGCCGTATTTCGGCTTCGGCTCGGCCGTGTCGTCATCGGCGCGGTCCACCAGGGTCGTGTCGTCGACCTTGTCGCCGAACTCGACGAGGATCGTGAAGATCTTGTCGGTCTTCTCGCGGCCCAGCTCGACGTACTTCTTGCTGTCGAGCTTGACGACCTGGGAGCCGCCGCGGCGCTCGACCTTGGCGTCGCCGCTCAGCACCTGCTCCAGCGCGGCCTCGCGCTGCTGCTGCCGCTGCTTGCTGAACGGGCCGTCGAGGTCGTGGTCGACCGCGGTCTTGTCGGCGTGGTCGTGGCCGTGGCCGTGGCCCGCCGGGTCGTGGCGCTCGATGCCGGCCGGGGCGGCCGGACCGTGCTCGTGGGCCCAGGCGGTGGTGAAGGTCGAAGCGGTGGCGGCCGTGGCCGCGAGCGCCACGACGACCGCGGACGCTCTGATCGCCCGTCGTCTGATGGTCACTTGATGTTGTCCTCCCCGGCGCCCGCGACCGCGGACCGGAGGTGGGGTAGATGTCCGCAGGCGGGGTCGCGCGTCACAAGTGACGACATTCGACCGGAGTTACGGCCGAAAAGACAGACCTTGACTTGAACAGACCAACTGCACTATGCAGGAGCGGCTTTCCGGAATCCGGACGGCCATCCGGCGCACCCCGCGGGACGGTTGGCGCAACGATGACTCCATGCGCCCCCCGTGCATCCGCACCGTGGGTGAGGTCACGCTTACCGCTGGTTCCGCTCGGGCATGCACCGACGTAGAGTCGCCCGGGAGTGCGACCCGCCGATGCTTCGAGGGACGGTAACCGTCATGTCGCGTCCGAACGCCGCACAGCTCGCCTACGGTTCGGCCACCGTGGTCTTCTCCACCCTCGCCCTGCTGCTGCTGTCCCGTACGACGAACACGCTGGGGATCGTCGCGATCAGCGCTGCCGGGCTCGTCCTCGGACTGCTCGTCACGGTGACGATGCCGGCGCCGCGGCGCGAGCCCCGCCCGACGGCGGAACCACTCCCCCGGAACGAAGAGATCCGGGTACCGGCCGTCCACGCGGGGGCGGGGGCCGACACCAGGATCCGTTCGTGACCGGATAGTTCCCGTCCGCCGGGGCTACTGCGGGACGGAGACCACGACCGTCTTGGCCGCCTTGTCGTGGAGGCCCTGCTTGTAGGGCTTGTCCACCAGGATGAGGATCAGGATCAGCAGCGGCCACAGACACGCGCAGCAGATCAGCGCGGGCAGCCAGAGCACGACGGCACGGATCAGCGAGGTGTTCATCGGCGGCGTGGAGCCGTCGTTGAGCATCGCGACGCGCAGCTTCATCCACTTCTTGCCCAGCGTCTGGCCGTTCCTGGCCGTCATCACGGTGTCGTAGGCGACGTACGCGACGATGGTGATGAGCTGGAAGATCAGCTGACTGCCGCCGTTGAAGCTGTTGACGGTGTCACCGAAGTCGGCGTCGTTGTCCGTGGCCCGCTGGTAGACGTCGAACGGGATGCCGATGATCGCGAGCGGTACGGCGATGATCAGCCAGTCGATGATCCGGGCGAGGATGCGCCGGCCGGACTCGGCGAGCGGCGGCATCCCGGCGAGCGGATCGGTACCGCCGTAGCCGCCCCCGTAACCGCCGTACGGCGGAGGAGGCGGCGCGCTGTCGTACGGCGAGCCCGTCGGGCCCGACCCGCCGGGCGGGGGACCTTCGGGCGGCGGACCGTCCGGCGGCGGACTGCCGTACGGAGACCCCGCCGACGGCGGCGTGGGGTCCTGCGGCTTCTTGAGGAACGGATCGTCCTCGGGCGGCTGGCCGGGCGTCGGCTGGTCGTTGCTCATGGGGGCAGTGCACCGCGCACGGCGGGCTCCCGCAACGATTCGCCGCCCGTTCGGGGGACCGCTGTACGGGGTGTACGGGTGGGGGCCCCGGATGGGGCGCCCCCGGACCGCGCCGGTCAGGCGGTCAAGCTGTCAGCCAGTCAGGCGGTCAGCCGGCGACGAAGGTGCGGGCCGCCTTGTCGTGCCAGCACTGCCGCCAGGGGCGGTCGACGAGGCACCACAGCACATTGAGAACACCGACGGCCAGCAGGCCGAGGACGCTGTAGACGAGCCAGCGGCGCAGGGCCGCGCCGAAGGTCGGCGGCTCGTGCGCCTCGATGTCCCGTACCTGGAGGCCGCACAGCTTCTTGCCGAGCGTCCGCCCCCACTTGGCGGTGGGCAGCGCCTCGTAGAGCAGACCGAGGACGAGCAGGGCGGCCAGCGCGATCCCGAAGTAGAGGGAGGTCGTGCCGTCCAGGAGCCAGACCTGGACGGTGACTCCCGACTGCTTGGCCGCCTCGATCTTGGCGTCGATGTGGTCGAGCGCCTTGACGACGAAGGGGAAGGCCACGGCGCCGCTGAGCGCGCCGAGCACGACGGTGTCGACGAGCCGGGCGACGAGACGCTTGCCGAGCCCGGCGGGCCGTGCGGCGGCCTGGGCACGGGCGGCCTGGAGGAACGGGTCTTCGACGGGTGGCTTCCAGGGCAGCACGGGCTGCTCGGACTCGGCCTGGCCGCCGGGCGGTTGGGCGAGCTGGTGCACCTGCTGCGCCCACGAGGGCGCACCACCGCCGGGGCCGGTGGTGACGGGGGCGGGGGCGGGCTGTGCCTGGCTGGGGAGCGGCGCGTGGGGCTCACGGGGCGCATGGGGCGCCTGCGGGCCCTGCGGAGCCTGTGCCCCGTGCGGGGTCGGCGATCCGGGCCGGCTCTGGCTCACCGGAGAGGCCTGGGCGCCCTGCGGCGCCGCCTGCGGGCCCTGTTCGGCGGGCGGGCCGTACGGCGCCTGGACACTCCGCGCACCCTGCGGTCCCTGCGGGCTCAGGAGACCCTGCGGGTCGTCGGACCCCTGCGGCGCCCGGGCGCCCGACCCGGCCCGCTCTCCCTGGGCAGGCTGCCCGCCGCGTCCGGCCCTGTCCGTCTGCGGCGGCACGGCGCGGATCGTCATCGTGCCGTCGGCGGGCGGACGCTGCCGGTCGGCCTTGGGGGCCTGCCGTACGCCGGGCAACGCGCCGCCCGTCGGGTCCGCGGCCGTGGCCGGGGTGACGGGCATGCCGCCGAGCCGGGCCGGGGACGCGGCGGCGATGCGCGGGTCCCGGACGGCGGCCGGGGTCGAGGGCTCCGGTTCCTGGTGCCGCTCCCGGCCCAAGTCCTGGCCCTCGTCCTGGCCCTGGTCACCTGGCGCGCCCCAGCGGACCTTCCGGTCACGGTCGCCGCCGAAGCCCGTCTGCCGGGAGGTGTCCGCCTGCCACGCCGAGGCCGGCTCGGGCTCGGGCCGGGTGTCGATCTCCGGGTCCTCGTCCAGAAAGACGGGGCCGGTCTCCTCCACGGCGGGCACCTGCTCCGGCACCGGCGCGGACACCGGGTTCGGAGCCGGAGCCGGCGCGGGCACCGAGGGCATCACCGCGACCGGCGCCGCCGGCAGGGCCTCGCCCTCCTGGGGCGCGGGACGACTCGTCCCGGGCACCCAGGCGCCCCCGTTCCAGTACCGGATGTACCCGGGAATGGACGGGTCCGGGTAGTACCCGGCCTGCGGTACCTCCCCGCCGGCTCCAGGAGGAGTAGCCACTGCCCCGACTCCGTTCCGTCACAAAGCTTCGTCGACCATCGGGCGCTCGGCCCAAGGAGGACAGTAACGAAGAACGAGGCCGCGGGAAGACGGAGGCCGAGAGAAAACCCGCCTTCGGGCGACATCCCCACAATCTCGCCACTCACCGTCACGCTCAGGCCGACGGTCGTCCGTCGAGAGGGGCTTCCCGGGCCTCCTGTCACCGATCGTGACCGTGGCCCCTGCCCGCCCGGGCCGGAGTTCCGGATTCAGGGGAGCAGGCGGGAGGACAGCTCGCGGACGGTTGCCATGTCGCTGAAGGGGAGCAGTTCCTCACCCACGATCTGGTGCGGTTCGCTGCCCTTTCCGGCGATCAGGACGATGTCCTCGGGCCGAGCCGCGGACAGTGCGAGAGCGATGGCCCGGCGGCGGTCGGCGGAGCGTCGGTACGGCGTGCCGGTGGCCTCGATGCCGGGGGCGATCTGGTCCAGGATCGCCTCGGGGTCCTCGGTGCGAGGGTTGTCCGACGTCAGGACGCACAGGTCGGAATGGGTGCCGGCGATGCGGCCCATCTCGGCCCGCTTGGTGGTGTCGCGGTCTCCGCCGCAGCCGAAGACGGTGACGACCCGGCCCCGGGCGAAGCCCCGGATGGCCGTGAGGACCTTGTCGAGGGAGTCGGGAGAGTGCGCGTAGTCCACGATCACCGACGCGCCGGCGGGGGTCACGAAGCGCTCGAACCGGCCCGGTACGGGCGGCATCTCGGCGAGCGCGGCGACCAGCCCGTCCAGGTCGTGCCCCAGCACGTGGCAGGCCGCGACGGCGGCCAGGGCGTTGGAGACGGAGAAGCGGCCCGGGACCGGGATCGACGCCGGGTACGCCCGGCCGGCGTAGTTGAGCGTGAACCGTGTGCCCGAGGCGTCCGCGACCAGGTCCGTGGCGCGGAAATCCGCCTCCTCGTCGAGGCCGTAGGTGGTCACCTCGTCCGGCATCATCACGCGGATTCCGGCTCCGACGGCGTCGTCCACGTTGACCACCGCGTGCCGGCACAGCCCCTGGAACAGCCGTAGTTTGGCGTCCGTGTAGTGGGCCATCGTGCCGTGATCGTCCAGGTGGTCCTGGGTCAGGTTGGTGAAGACGCCGACGTCGACGAAGGTTCTGTCCATCCGGTATGTCTGCAGGGCCATCGAGGTGGCCTCCAGCACCACGCTGCCGGTGCCCTGATCCCGCATACGGCCCAGGAGGTACTGCAGGTCGGGCGATTCCGGTGTGGTCAGCACCGAGGGCGGCATCGGGATCACCTCGTCGCCGATCCGGCTGCCCGCCGTACCGATCACGCCCACCGAGGCTCCCTCCGAGATCCTCAGCAGCGACTCGACCATGTAGGAGATGGAGGTCTTCCCGTTGGTGCCGGTGACGGCCACCAGGTCCATGTGCCGGCCCGGCTCGCCGAAGTAGCGGGAGGAGACGACCGCGGCCGCCTTGCGGGTGTCGGGCACCCGTACGAGGCACACGGCGGGCAGCAGCTCCCCTCCCGGGGGCGCGGCGGCGGCTCCGGCAGCGTCGACGAGTACCGCCACCGCCCCGCGCGCGAGCGCCGCGCCGATGGAGGCCGGGCCGCCGCCGCGGTGGCCGGGTACGGCGATGAAGAGCGAGCCCGGCACCACCCGGTCGACGTCGAAGGTGGTGCCCGCGGTGATCCGCGTCGATTCGGTGTCGCCGTGGACGACGTGGTGCTCATGGCCGGTCAACAACCCGCTCAACTTCACGGTGGTCCCTTCGGAGACGGCTACGGCCCGGCGTGCGGCCCTCGCCTGGCGGCAGCGCCGACGGAGCGTCGGGACTGCGGTGGTGGGGTGGGAAGGGCGACGCGTGCCCTTGAGGCGAGAGGCCGGTCGGGAGCGCGGTGATCAGGCCGGGCTGCCGGCGTGGGACCCGTCGCGGAAGGTGGTGCGGCGGGAGGGAGCGGCGCGGGCGCGGCGGGAAGCGCCAGGGCACGCGAGCCCGGCGTGATCCAAACGACAGGCCCTAGCCGTGGCTGTTCATGGGCCGAGTGTACGTGCGCCCGGATGCCCCGCACGCCGCGTCGGCTCACCGGTCGCGGAGGTCCGCCGTCGCCACCCGGGCCGCGCGCCGACCAGGCCCGACCGCCCCTCCTCCCGCCCGCCCGGAAACTCCCCGAAAAACTTTCCCGAAGTCGCGTCATACTTCGCGCCCACCCCGCTCTCTCCCCCTGCGGGCCCACCCGGGCCCCCGTACGAGAGGGAGCAAGGCCATGCAGAACACCGAGAACACCGTCGTCGAGCGCGAGCTGGAGCTGAAGCTGGTGCTCTCCCCCGAGCGCAGCGTCCCCGTGCCCGCCCGGCTCGCCTACCGCACCGGTGATCCCTACGCCGTCCACATCACCTTCCACCTCGGCTCGGACCACCCGGTCGACTGGACCTTCGCCCGCGAGCTGCTCGTCGAGGGCGTCTTCCGGCCCTGCGGGCACGGGGACGTCCGGATCTGGCCCACAAAGGTCGACGGCCGCAACGTCGTTCTGATGGCCCTCTCCTCCCCCGACGGGGACGCGCTGCTCGAAGCGCCTTCCGCGCAGGTGTCCGCCTGGCTGGAGCGGACCCTGCGCGCCGTGCCGCCGGGCACCGAGGCCGAGCAGCTGGGGATCGACGACGGTCTGGCCCGACTCCTCGCCGCGACCGCCGTCTCCGACGACCTGTGGCCGCGCGACCCGTGGCCGACGGACGACCCCCAGGACGGTGACGCGTGAGCCCGGACGGAGGACGTCGGAACAGACGTCAGATCAGTCGGAACAGACGTCAGAACAGCTTTCCGGGGTTCAGCAGGCCCAGCGGGTCGAAGGTCCGCTTGATCCCTTGCTGCAGCTCGAGGCCGACCGGGCCCAGCTCGCGGGCCAGCCACTCCTTCTTCAGTACACCGACGCCGTGTTCGCCGGTGATCGTGCCGCCCAGTTCCAGGCCGAGCGCCATGATCTCGTCGAAGGACTCCCGCGCCCGCCGCGCCTCGTCCTCGTCGGCCTGGTCGAAGCAGACGACGGGGTGGGTGTTGCCGTCCCCCGCGTGCGCGCAGACGCCGATGGTCAGGTCGTACTTCGCGGCGATGGCGGCCGTACCGTCGAGCATCGCGGCCAGCTTCGTCCTCGGTACGCACACGTCGTCGATCATCGTCGCGGACGTGATCGCCTCCAGGGCCGTGAGCGACAGCCTGCGGGCCTGGAGCAGCAGTTCGGACTCGGCGGCGTCCTCGGCGGGTACGACCTGCGTGGCCCCGGCCGCCGTGCACAGCTCTCCGACGGCGGCGAGGTCCGCGGCCGGATCCGGGGTGTCGAAGGCGCACAGGAGCAGCGCCTCGGTCGAGTCGGGAAGCCCCATCCTGGCCAGCCGGTTGACCGCGTGGACGGTGGTGCGGTCCATCAGCTCCAGCAGCGACGGGGTGTGGCCCCGCTCCATGATCGCGCAGACCGCCTCGCAGGCGGCGGCCGCGGAGGGGAACTCGGCGGCGAGCGCGAGCTGCCGCGGGGGTTGCGGCCGGAGCGCGAGCACCGCTTTGACAACGATGCCGAGGCTGCCTTCGGAGCCGACGAAGAGCCTGGTCAGGTCGTATCCGGCGACGCCCTTGGCGGTGCGGCGGCCGGTGCTGAGCAGCCGACCGTCCGCGAGAACGACGTCGAGGCCGAGGACGTACTCCGCCGTCACTCCGTACTTCACACAGCACAGCCCGCCGGACGCGGTGCCGATGTTCCCGCCGATGGTGCACATCTCCCAGCTCGACGGGTCCGGCGGGTAATAGAGGCCGTGCTCGTTGACGGCCCGGGACAGCACGGCGTTGATCACGCCCGGTTCGACCACGGCGATCCGGTCGACGGGGTTGATCTCCAGGATGCGGTCCATCCTCACCAGGGAGAGCACGATGCAGCCATCGGAGGCGTTGGCGGCGCCGGAGAGGCCGCTGCGCGCGCCCTGCGGGACGACCGGGACGCGGAGCGCGGTCGCCGTCCGCATGACGTGCTGGACCTGTTCGACGGTGCGCGGGAGTACGACGACGGCGGGGGCGCCGGCCGCGCAGAAGCTCGCCATGTCGCGGGCGTAGGCGTCCATCACGTCCGGATCGGTGATCAGGGCCTCGTCCGGGAGCCCGGCCCGCAGCTCGGCGTGGAGCCGCGTCAGAAGATCGTCCATGCGTCCAGCCTGGCAGCCGGGGCCATCGGTGTGAACCCGCCGGAGTGGGCGCTTCGTGTGCTCTTCGTACAGGCGCACAGTAAGCGCCATGAAGACGGAGAACGTGTCGAGGACGGTCCTCGCGGCCGGGGTGGGCGCGGTGTTCGCCGCGACGGCGCTGCTGTACGCCCCCGATATCGCACCCGGGCTGTTCGAGGACGGCCCGCCGCCGGCTCCGGGTCCGGCCGCGCGCGCGATGACCGCGGTGAACGCGGGTGCGGAGGCGTCGCTGCCGGATCTCACCGCGCTGATCGGTGACCGGGAGAAGTGGCTGAAGAAGCACCCGGACGACGAGGCGTCATGGGCCGTGCTGGGCGCGGCCTATACGGAGCGGGGCGGGCGGCTGGGCGACGCCGCGTTCTACGCGCGGGCCGAGCAGGCCCTGCGGCGCTCGCTCGCGGTGGTGCCGGCCGAGCGCGGGAACCTCGACGCGCAGCTGGGCCTCGCCGCCCTGGCCAACGCCCGGGGCGACTGGAAGTCGGCGAAGACGTGGGGCGAGCGGGTCCGCAAGGCGAACCCGAAGCGCTGGACGGCGTACCCGCTGCTGATCGACGCGTACAACGGTCTCGGGGACTACAAGTCGGCCCAGGGGGCGATGGACCGGCTGGCGGAGCTGCACACGGGCGCGCAGGTCAGCGCACGGGCGGCGCAGACGTACCGCAACCGCGGCTGGCGCGAGGACGCGGCGGCGGCGGCGCTGGACGCGGCGGAGCGGGCGGAGACGGGTACGGAGAAGGCGGCGGCCCTCACGCGCGTCGGTGACCTGGCGTGGGAGCGGGGTGAGCCGGAGGAGGCGGTGGCGCGGTACGGGGCGGCGCTGGGTTCCGTACCGGACCACGGCCCCGCGCTGGCCGGGCGGGCGCGGGCGCTGGCGGCCCTCGGCCGCACGGACGAGGCGCTCCGCGACTACCGGGCGGCGCTGGACCGGTCGCCGCTGCCGGAGTACGTCCTGGAGGCCGGCGAACTGTACGAGTCGCTGGGCCTGGCGGAGGACGCGCGTGCGCTGTACGAGCGGCTGACGAGCGGGGTGTGGGCGAACCGGTCGAACGCCGAGGTGGTCCTCGGCCTGTTCGAGGCGGACCACGGGGAAGCGGACGCGGCGGTGCGGCGGCTGGAGGCGGAGTGGGCGCGCGGGCACCGGTCGGTGCAGGTGGCGGACGCGCTGGGGTGGGCGCTGTTCCGGGCCGGGGAGCCGAAGGAGGCGCTGGAGTACGCGAAGCGGGCGACGGAGGAGGGGCTGCGGAGCGCGCTGTACTCGTACCACCGGGGGGAGATCGAGCGGGCACTGGAGGAGTACGGCCCGGCCCGTCGCCATCTGGCGGAGGCGCTGCGGACCAATCCGTGGTTCTCGCCGCTGCTCGCTCCGAAGGCGGAGGAGGCCGTACGGGCGTTGGGCGATCCGCCGGACGAGCTGCCGAGCGAGCTGCGCTCGGCACCCTCCCGTACGGAGAAGCCGGAGAAGAACCGGAAGGCCGAACAGGCACGGGCACAGGCGCCCGCACCGAAGCCCTGACAGGGGTGCGGCCCCACGGGTCAGGTTCCGTGGGGCCGACACGTACGCGGACTAGAGGTTGCCGCGCTTTTCCTGCTCGCGCTCGATCGCCTCGAACAGGGCCTTGAAGTTGCCCTTGCCGAAGCCCATGGAGCCGTGGCGCTCGATCATCTCGAAGAAGACGGTCGGGCGGTCCTGGACCGGCTTGGTGAAGATCTGCAGCAGATAGCCGTCCTCGTCACGGTCGACGAGGATCTTCAGCTCGCGCAGGGTCTCGATCGGCACCCGGGTCTCGCCCGCCCACTCGCCGAGGGTGTCGTAGTACGAGTCCGGGGTGTCGAGGAACTGGACGCCGTTGGCCCGCATGGAGCGGACGGTCGCGACGATGTCGTTGGTGGCGAGGGCGATGTGCTGGACGCCGGCGCCGCCGTAGAACTCCAGGTACTCGTCGATCTGCGACTTCTTCTTCGCGATCGCCGGCTCGTTGATCGGGAACTTCACCTTCAGGGTGCCGTCCGCGACCACCTTGGACATCAGCGCCGAGTACTCGGTGGCGATGTCGTCGCCCACGAACTCCTTCATGTTCGTGAAGCCCATGACCTTGTTGTAGAAGGCCACCCACTCGTTCATCCTGCCGAGCTCGACATTGCCCACGCAGTGGTCGATCGCCTGGAAGGTGCGCTTGGCCGGCGGCTCGACGATCGGGTTCGCGGAGACGAAGCCCGGCAGGTAGGGGCCGTCGTAGCCGGAGCGCTCGACGAGGGTGTGGCGGGTCTTGCCGTAGGTGGCGATGGCGGCGAGGACGACGGTGCCGTGCTCGTCCTTCAGCTCGTACGGCTCGGTGATGCCCGTGGCGCCGTGCTCGACGGCGTACGCGTACGCGGCGCGCGCGTCGGGCACCTCGATCGCCAGGTCGACGACGCCGTCGCCGTGTGCGGCGACGTGGTCGGCGAGGAAGCGGCCCCAGTCGGTGGAGGCCTTGATGACGGAGGTGAACACGAAGCGGGCGGCGCCGTTCGTCAGGACGTAACTGGCGGTCTCGCGGCTGCCGTTCTCCGGTCCGGAGTAGGCGACGAGCTTCATGCCGAAGGCCGTGGAGTAGTAGTGCGCGGCCTGCTTGGCGTTGCCGACGGCGAAGACGACCGCGTCCATTCCCTTCACGGGGAAGGGGTCGGCCTGCCGCGCCGTGGAGGGGGTGTGCTGGATGGTCTCAGTCATGGGGGCAGAGTCCCGCCGAACGGCAAGCTGCGCAATAGTTCGCCTCAGGGGTGGGCAATCTGCTCAGCGGCCGTCCAGTATGGGCGGGCGACTTGTACATGATGACCACTGGGAGGACGCTGTGGCGATCGATCATCTGGACGGGCGTCTGATCGTGCTGCTGGCGCGGGAGCCGCGCATCGGGGTCCTGGAGGCGTCCCGGCGCCTCGGCGTCGCGCGCGGCACGGTCCAGGCCCGGCTCGACCGTCTTCAGTCGAACGGAGTCATCCGCGGTTTCGGCCCGCAGGTCGATCCGGCGGCACTCGGCTACCCCGTGACGGCGTTCGCGACCCTGGAGATCAAACAGGGTCAAGGTGCCGACGTAAGGGGGCACTTGGCGACCGTCCCCGAGGTGCTGGAGCTGCACACCACCACCGGTCACGGCGACATGCTCTGCCGGCTCGTCGCCCGCTCCAACGCCGATCTCCAGCGGGTGATCGACCGGGTTGTCGGCTTTGATGGCATCGTCCGGGCCTCCACGGCGATCGTCATGGAGAACCCCGTACCGCTGCGGATCATCCCGCTGGTGGAGCAGGCCGCGAAGGACGAGCCCCGGTAGGAGCGGGACGGCCGAAAGGGAGACGGCGCCGGAGAGGGACGGCCGAGAGGGACGAGCCCCGTGGAGGGGGAGGCGTGTGAGCTTCTGGGACTATCTGGCCAACCGGCATCAGCAACTGCTCACGGACGCCTTCCAGCACGTCAGCGCGGTCTTCCAGTGCATGGTGATCGCCACCCTGCTCGGGCTCCTCATCGGTCTGCTGACCTACCGCAGCCCGTGGGCGGGCAATCTGGCCATCCTGTCCACCGCCTCGCTCCTCACCATCCCCTCCCTCGCCGCGATCGGTCTGCTCATCCCGCTCGTCGGCCTCGGCGTCCCGCCGACCGTGATCACCCTGACCCTGTACGGGCTGCTGCCCATCGTCCGCAACGCGGTCGTCGGCCTGCGCGGCGTCGACCCGAACCTGGTGGACGCGGCCAAGGGCATCGGTATGTCCCGGACGGCCCGGCTGTTCCGGGTCGAGCTGCCGCTGGCCTGGCCGCCGATCCTGACCGGCATCCGGGTGTCGACCCAGATGCTGATGGGCATCGCCGCCATCGCCGCGTACGCCTCGGGCCCCGGCCTCGGCAACGAGATCTTCCGCGGCATCGCCTCGCTGGGCAGCGCGAACGCGATCAACCAGGTGCTCGCGGGGACGCTCGGCATCATCGTCCTCGCCCTGCTCTTCGACGCCGCGTACGTACTGATCGGCCGGCTGACCATTCCGAGGGGGATCCGTGTCTGAGACCGCGCCCGAAACGACGCCCGGCGGGACCTCCGGCGTCGCCTCCGGGGCCTCCATCGAGCTGGAGAACCTTACCAAGCGCTATCCCGGCAGCCCCCAGCCCGCCGTGGACAGCGTGAACATGGAGATCAAGGCGGGCGAGACGGTGGTCTTCGTCGGGCCGTCCGGGTGCGGGAAGTCGACCACCCTCAAGATGATCAACCGCCTGATCGAGCCGTCGAGCGGCCGGATCCGGATCAACGACGAGGACGTCACCGACATCGACCCGGTGAAGCTGCGCCGCAAGGTCGGGTACGCGATCCAGTCCTCCGGGCTGTTCCCCCATATGACGGTGGCCGAGAACATCGCCCTCGTACCGAGGATGGTCGGTTGGTCGAAGGCGCGGGTGAAGGACCGGGTCGAGGAGATGCTCGACCTCGTCGGTCTCGACCCGCGCGAGTTCCACGGCCGCTATCCGCGCCAGCTCTCCGGCGGACAGCAGCAGCGCGTCGGCGTGGCACGGGCGCTGGCCGCCGACCCGCCCGTCCTGCTGATGGACGAACCGTTCGGGGCGGTCGACCCCATCACCCGCGACCACCTCCAGGACGAACTGATCCGGCTCCAGCACGAGCTGCACAAGACGATCGTCTTCGTCACCCACGACTTCGACGAGGCGATCAAGCTGGGCGACCGGATCGCCGTCCTGCGCGAGCGCTCCCACATCGCCCAGTTCGACACCCCCGAGGCGATCCTCACCAACCCCACCGACGACTTCGTCTCCGGTTTCGTCGGGGCGGGGGCGGCCCTCAAGAGGCTGAACCTGACCCGCGTACGGGAGGTGGAGATCGCCGAGTTCCCGACGGTGACGGTGGACGACCCACTCCAGTCGATCTTCAACATGCTGCGCCGGAGCACCCACAGCGAGCTGCTGATGCTGGACCGGCGCGGGCGTCCGTACAAGTGGCTGCGGCGCGGCGACCTGATGCGGGCCAAGGGTTCGCTGGCCCGGGCGGGCCAGCTGGTGCACGACACGGTGACGCGGGACGCGACCCTGCACGACGCCCTGGAGGCGGTGCTGATCGACTCCGGCGGCCGGGTGGCGGTGACCGGGCGGCGCGGGGAGTTCATCGGGGTCGTCGACATGCAGACGCTGATGAACTCGGTGCAGGAGCTTCTGGAGGCCGACCGGCTGGCGGCGATCGAGCAGCAGCACGATCTGGAGGAGCTGCGGCACGGCCAGATCGAGCGGGAGCCGGAGGGGGGCCCGTGATCCCGGCCGAGCGGCGCCCGCCGGGCGAACACGACCTCCGGGGCCACGCCTTCCGCGACGACGGTCACGCGGTCGAGGAGGAGGAACCCCCTCCGCCCCCTGCGCCACGCCGCCGGATCACCTGGCAGAAGCTGGTGTTCCTGCCCGTCGTCGTGGCGGCGGTCCTGCTCGCCACCTTCCTGTGGATCGCCAACACCGACCTCGACTCGATCGCCCGCAACTCCCTGGACGACGGCAATGTGCGGCTGCGCCTGTGGCAGCACGTGAAACTGACGGCGATCTCCACCTTCTGGGTGCTGATCATCGCGATCCCGCTGGGCATCGCGCTGACCCGCCGGCGGCTGACCCGGGCCGCGCCGCTCTTCACCGCGCTCGCCAACATCGGCCAGGCGACCCCGGCGATCGGCCTGCTCGCCCTGCTGGTCATCTGGCTGGGCATCGGCCCGTCGACCGCGATCATCGGCATGGTGATCTACGCGGTGCTGCCGGTGCTCTCCAACACGGTGGCCGGCCTGCGGGCGATCGACCCCCAGCTGGTGGAGGCCTCCCGGGGCATCGGCATGTCGGCGCTCGGCACGCTGGGCAAGGTCGAACTGCCGCTGGCCGTACCCCTGATCCTCGCCGGCGTGCGCACGGCGCTCGTGCTCAATGTGGGCACGGCGACGCTCGCCACCTTCGGCGGAGGCGGCGGGCTCGGGGACCTGATCACCTCCGGGATCCAGACGCAGCGGATGGCGGTCCTCGTCCTCGGTTCGGTCCTGACGGTGGCGCTCGCGCTGCTGGTGGACTGGCTGGCCTCGCTGGCGGAGGTGGCCCTGACGCCGCACGGGCTGGAGGCGGGGAAGTGACGCGTTCGGTACGCACCGCCCTGGCGGGGCTGCTGGTCCTGGGAGCGGCCCTGACCGGGCTGTCCGGCTGCGGCCTGAAGAGCGGTTCGCCGATGGTGGACGACGTGGTGCCGGGCTCGGTGGGCCAGGGCCGGCCGCTGCGGGGCGCCTCGCTCACCATCACGTCGAAGAACTTCAGCGAGAACATCATCCTTGGCCACATGATCGGCCTGATCTTCAAGGCGGCGGGCGCGGAGGTCCTCGACCGGACGAACCTGCCCGGCTCGATCAGCGGCCGCGAGGCGATCGTACGGGGCGACGCCGACGCGATCTACGAGTACACGGGCACGGCCTGGATCACGTACCTCGGCAATGCCGAGCCGATCACCGACCCGCAGGCGCAGTGGCGGGCGGTGCGCGACGCGGATGTGAAGCACGGGGTGACGTGGCTGCCGCAGTCGACGCTCAACAACACCTACGCGCTGGCGATCTCCAAGAAGAACAACGCGAGGTACGGCCTGAAGACGCTGTCGGACGTGGCCGCGCTGGCACGGAAGGACCCCTCGGCGGTGACGGTGTGCGTCGAGAACGAGTTCGCCTCGCGTGACGACGGACTGCCGGGCATGGAGAAGGAGTACGGGATGAAGCTGCCGGCGGCCAACATCAGGAAGATGGACGCCGGGATCATCTACACCCAGGTCTCGCAGTCCGACTCCTGCCTGCTGGGCGAGGTGTTCACGACGGACGGCCGGATCAAGGCGATGGACCTGACGGTCCTGGCGGACGACAGGCGCTTCTTCCCCAACTACAACGCGGCGCCCGCGCTGCACGCCGAGACGTACGAGAGGTACCCGGCGATCGCCGGCCTTCTGAACCCGCTGAGCGCGCGGCTGACGACGGCGGTGGCGCGGGACCTGAACGCGAAGGTGGACGTGGAGGGGCGGGACCCGCACGAGGTGGCGAAGGAGTGGCTGATCGAGCAGGGCTTCATCAAGGAGGGCTAGGGGGCGTCTTGCCGATCAGGCCGGGTCGTGCCCGCGGAAGGAGCCGGTCAGCAGCTCGGGACCTTCGCCTCCTGACCCTGACCCAGGGCCCGGAGGGACGACACCGCGTCGCCGAGGGTGGAGATCGGGATCAGGCGCATCCCCTTCGGCAGCTCCGACTGCGCCTGGGAGCACTCGTCCTTCGGTACGAGGAAGACGCTCGCCCCGTCCCGCCCGGCCGCCTGCGTCTTCAGCGCGACTCCGCCGACCGCCCCCACCGTGCCGTCCGCGCTGATCGTGCCCGTACCGGCGATGGTCCGGCCGGCCGTGAGGTCGCCGCCGGAACCGTCGCCGTCGAGCTTGTCGATGATCCCGAGGGAGAAGAGGAACCCGGCGCTGGGCCCGCCGACGTCGGCGAGGCGGAGGGTGACGTCGACGTCCTCGGGCTCCAGCTCCAGGTGGTTGAGGGCGGCCACGACGGCCGCGTCCTGGGACTGCTTCATCTCGGCCAGGTTGTGCTTCTCGACCTCGGCGTCCGACTTCCCGGGAGGATAGACGGCGTCGCGCGGCAGCACGGCCCGGTCGGTACGGAACCAGGCGTCGGCGACGTCGCCGAAGTCGTTGGCGACGCTGGGTCCGGTGGCCACGATGGTCGTCATCAGCAGCTTGCCCTGCGTCGGACGGACCGGCGCGCCACTGATCGTGATCACCTCACGCCCCTTGTACTTGCCGAGCACATCGGCCGTGGAGCCGGGCTGTGCGATGGCGTACGGCAGCGGCGCGAGCCCGACGACGGCGAGGAGCGCGGCGACGGGGAGGGCGCTGAACGCGAGGGCACGGTGACGCGTGAGACGGGAGAGCACGGCCCCAATCTACTGTGCGGGCCTCACCGGCAGCCGTCGGCCGAAGAACGAGCGGACCTGTCGGCGCACGGCGGGCACGGACGTCCTCGGCTCGATCGCGCCGACGAGCCGGACCCGGTCGGCGGTGGTCATCAGACCGGCGGCGTGCAGCCCCGGCACGAGGGAGGCGTAGTCGGTGAACACCCAGTGGTCCGCGTCGTCGAGCTGCCGCCGGCGGACGCGGCCGCCGGGATGGGCGAGCGCGGCGGACCAGGAGCGGTCCAGCCGCGCGCTGCGGAAGCCGTCGGTGCCCAGCAGGAGGAGCGGGCGGTCGACGCCGTACCGGGCCACCGGGAACAGCGTGCCGTCGGCCTGGTCCAGGTGGCCCTCCAGGTTCACGGCGGCGGCGACGCGCGGGGCGTCGTACAGCGTCTGGGCGGCGGCGGTGCCGCCGGCCGAGTGCCCGTAGATCCCGATCCGCCCCAGGTCGAGGGCGCGGCCGAGGGGCCCCTCCAGGGCTTCGAGCCGGTCGAGGACGAACCGGATGTCGGCGAGACGGGTGTCGATCATGGTGCGGAACTGCTCTGCGTCGGGCGGCCGGATGAAGACGGTGGGGCGCACCTTGTCGCGGCCGGGGCGGGCGGTGGGGAAGTCCACCTCGCTCGCGTCCCCGGGGTGGTCGACGGTGACGACGGCCCAGCCGTGGCTCGCCAGCTCCTCGGCGAGCGAGGTGCCCATGGTGCGGGCGTCGCCGCCGCCGGGGCTGTAGAGCAGCACGGGCCACCGGCCGGGCAGGACGGGGGCGCCGGTGTGGGCGTGCGTACGGGTGGCCGTCCAGTCGGCCCCGGCCTCGGGCAGGCCCGGGCGGATCCGGGGCGCGAGCAGGGTGAAGAGCTCGGCGGCGTCCTCGGTCAGCTGGGGTGCGCGCGGATATCCGCGGACGGTACGGGCCGGGTGGAGGACGGTGACCATGACCTCCCGTACCCCGATCGCCGGCTCCCAGGGGTCGTTGCGAGAGGGGTCGACCAGGTGGAGGGTGGTGGCACCGATCTTGTACGGGCCGGTGGGCGCGGGGAGCCGGAGGACGAGGTCGCGCGGGGTGGGGGTGGCCCGGGCGGGCGCCGGGGTGAGGGCTGGCGAGAGGGCCAGGGCGGCGGCGACGGCGGCCGCTTTGGTGACGGTCCGTCGGTCCATGGGAGAAGGTGTCATGCGGGACAGGCTGCCGCCGGGCCGAGGGCTCCGGCGAGGGTTGAGGCTCTGGACGAAAGGCTTGCGACGAAAGGCTGGTGCGGTGACCCGGATCCGTTTCACGGCGGAGGACTTCGCCCGGGTGCGGTTCGCCGCCCGGCCCGCCCCCGTGCCGGAGCTGAACGCGGCGTTCATGACCCTGCTCGGCGGCGACGACCTGCTCTTCGGCCGCTGGCGACGACGGGTGCTGCGGTCCCTTCCGGACGCCGCGGCGCCGCTGGCGGACCTCGTCCCGGCGGGCGATCCCCCGCGCTTCCTCGACGTGCTCGGCGAGACGCCCGCGGAAAGCTTCGACCTGGTGGCGGCGGCCCCGCCGGAGCTGGTGCGCGCGGAGCTGGAGCGGGTGTACGCGGGGCGGCCGTCCCCTCGCTGGATCCGGGAGCTCCACGGGGGCGGGACGGGGGCGCGGGAGGTCCTGCGCCGCGCCCAGCGGGCGGCGTTCGACACGGTCGTGGCACCGGTGTGGCCGCAGGTCCAGGACCTCCACCGGGCGGAGTTCACCCGGCACGCCCTGACCGTCGCCGCACACGGCATCGGCGCGGCCCTCCCGGCGCTGGTCCCGGGCACCCGGCTGCAGGGCGACGTCTGGGAGTGGGGGGCGCGGGGCGGGCGGGAGAGCGATGCCGGGCGGCGCGGGCTGGGGCGGGAGGTCAACCGCGCTGCGGGAAGAGGCGAGGAGCGGGAGATCGACCTCGCCGGGCGCGGGCTGGTCCTGCTGCCGACCTTCCACTGGACCGGCCGCCCGCTCGTCCAGGACCTGCCGGGCCGGCCGGTGGTCGTGACGTACGCGGCGGGGACGGGTCTGCCGCTCACACCGGACGGGGCGCCCGGCTCGGAGGAATCCCTGGCGACGGTCCTCGGCGGCACCCGCCTCGCACTCCTGCGCGCCCTCACCGACGCCCACACCACGACGGCCCTGGCCCGCCGCCTGGGCGTCAGCAACGCGACGGCGTCGGCGCACGCGTCGGCGCTGCGGGGCGCGGGCCTGATCACGACGGCGCGAGCGGGAAGGTCGGTGGAACACCGGCGGACGGCGCTGGGGGCACTGCTGGTGGGCGACTCCTGAACGATCGCGCGGACGGGGACGGCGCACGCGGGGCTGGAAGCCCGGGTTTGCGGCCGGGCCCTCGGGGGCCTGGAGTCGGCACCGCGAAACCGGGGTCGCCGCGAAGCCCGAGCCCGGGTCGGACGGCGCCCCCTGGGCCAGGGCCGCGCTGGCCCCTGGAGCGGTCGCCCCGTGTGGCCGCCCGGGTCGACCGAACGCCGGACCGGCCCCGGGTCATCCCGAACCCCGGACCGGCGCCGTGAACCCCCGTAACCGCAGCGCGCCTTAGCGCAACGCGTCGGCGACTTCCCTGGCCGCGTCCACGACCCGGGGCCCCACCCGCTCCGGCACCGCGTCCGCGAGCATCACGACGCCCACGCTGCCCTCGATCCCGGTGATCCCGATCAGCGGAGCCGCCGCGCCGCTCGCGCCCGCCTCCAGCTCGCCGTGCGTCAGCGTGAATCCGGGCTCGATCAGGCTGCCCTGCCGGGCCGCCAGGATGGCGCGGCCGGCCGCGCCACGGTCCAGCGGGTGGCGGAAGCCGGCCCGGTAGGCCACGTGGTAGTCGGTCCAGGTCGGTTCGACGACGGCGACGGCCAGCGCCTCCGCCCCGTCGACCAGGGTGAGGTGCGCCGTCGCGCCTATGTCCTCGGCGAGCGAGCGCAGCGCGGGCAGCGCCGCCTCGCGCACCAGCGGATGGACCTGGCGGCCCAGCCGGAGCACGCCCAGGCCGACCCGGGCTCGGCCGCCCAGGTCCCGTCGTACGAGCGCGTGCTGTTCGAGTGTGGCGAGCAGACGGTAGACGACGGTCCTGTTGACACCGAGTTTGTTGGACAACTCGGTGACGGTCAGGCCGTGGTCGGTGTCGGCGAGCAGTTTGAGGACTCGAAGTCCCCGGTCGAGCGTCTGGGAGGTCTCCGCGGTCACGACGCCCTCTCCTTCGGAGTGATCGGAGTGAGTGACGGCGGTCCTCACGAGAGCTGCGACACCGGTCCCGTCGGCGACGCACGTCAGAGGCCGCCGGCAGGCCATGCGCACCGGCTGCGCTCCGCGGCGGCGCTGCCACGGGGCGTTTGCATTGCGGGGACAGTAGCGAGCCACTCCGCTCAGCGGAAGACCTCGTCCAGAATCCGGGCGCGTGCGACCCGATACACCCGCTTCGGGGTGCAAGTCGGCCGGTCAGAGGCGTTTGACCGACAAGATCGACTATGTCGGCGCGGTACGGGCGGGGCACGAGCGACGGTACGAACGGGGCCCGTACGCGGCTGCGCGTACGGGCCCTCGGCTGTGTCTTCCGACAGATCGCGGTGGTGGATCACCTCATGCGGTGGATCACCTCATGCGGTGGATCACCTCATGCGGGTGGCCCACTCCTGCACCTTCTTGATCCGCTCGCGGATCTGCCCGGCGGTCGCCTCGGCGCTCGGCGGCCCGCCGCACACGCGCCGCAGCTCGGTGTGGATGACCCCGTGGGGTTTGCCGCTCTGGTGGACGTACGCGCCGACCATCGTGTTGAGCTGCTTGCGCAGTTCGAGGAGCTCCTTGTGCGAGACGACGGGGCGCCGCTCCGCCGGGAGTTCCAGCAGGTCGGCCTCGGTGTCGGGCTTCTTCCGGCTGTGGGCGATCTGCCGGGCCTGCCGCTTCTGGAGGAGGAGCTGCACCTGGTCGGGTTCGAGGAGCCCGGGGATGCCGAGGTAGTCCTGCTCCTCCTCGCTGCCGGGGTGGGCCTGCATACCGAACTCGGCACCGTCGTAGAGCACGCGGTCGAAGACGGCGTCGGACTCCAGCGCCTCGAAGGGCAGCATGTCCTGTTCGCCGGTGTCCTCGTCCTGCTGCTTCTCGGCCTCCGCCATCTCCTTCTCGGACTCGGCGTAGGGGTCCTCATCGCCGTCCTTCTTCGGCCGGTCGAGGACGTGGTCGCGCTCGACCTCCATCTCGTTGGCGAAGCCGAGGAGGTTGGGGATGGTGGGAAGGAACACGGAGGCGGTCTCGCCGCGCCTGCGCGAACGTACGAAACGTCCGACGGCCTGCGCGAAGAAGAGCGGGGTGGAGATCGTCGTCGCGTACACGCCGACGGCGAGGCGGGGGACGTCGACGCCCTCGGACACCATGCGGACGGCGACCATCCACCGGTCGTCGCTCTCGCTGAACTCGTCGATCCGCTTCGAGGCGCCGGCGTCGTCGGAGAGGACGACCGTGGCCTTGGTGCCGGTGATCTCGCGGATGAGCTTGGCGTAGGCGCGGGCGGAGTCCTGGTCGCTCGCGATGACCAGACCGCCGGCGTCGGGGATGCCCTTCCTGACTTCGGTCAGCCGCCGGTCGGCGGCGCGCAGCACGTTCGGCATCCAGTCGCCGCGCGGGTCGAGCGCGGTACGCCAGGCCTGCGAGATGGCGTCCTTGGTCATGGGCTCGCCGAGGCGGGCGGCGATCTCGTCGCCGGCCTTGGTGCGCCAGCGCATGTTGCCGCTGTAGGAGAGGAAGATGACGGGCCGGACGACACCGTCGCCCAGGGCGTTCCCGTACCCGTACGTATAGTCCGCCGACGAACGCCGGATCCCGTCGTTGCCCTCCTCGTACGTGACGAAGGGGATGGGGTTGGTGTCGGAGCGGAACGGCGTGCCGGTCAGCGCGAGGCGGCGGGTCGCCGGATCGAAGGCTTCGAGGCAGGCCTCGCCCCAGGACTTGGAGTCACCGGCGTGGTGGATCTCGTCGAGGATGACGAGGGTCTTGCGCTGCTCACAGCGGTTGCGGTGGAGCATCGGGCGGACGCCGACTCCGGCGTACGTGATGGCGACGCCGTGGTACTCCTTGCTGAGCGGTCCGGCGCTGTAGTCCGGGTCGAGCTTGATCCCTATGCGCGCGGCGGCGGCTGCCCACTGCTTCTTCAGGTGCTCGGTGGGCGCGACGACCGTCACCTGCTGGACGACATGGTGGTGCAGCAGCCAGGACGCGAGGGTCAGCGCGAAGGTGGTCTTTCCGGCGCCGGGAGTCGCGACCGCGAGGAAGTCGCGGGGCTGTTCCTGGATGTACTTCTCCATGGCTCCCTGCTGCCAGGCACGCAGCTTGTTGGCCGTGCCCCAGGGGGCGCGGCCGGGGAAGGCGGGAGAGAGGTGATGGGAGGAGGTGGCGGTGGTAGTCACGGTCTCCGGTTCGACGCTCGTCCAGATATGACAACCGGGCCACCCTACCGGTGCGGTCACCCAGGGACTGGACGGACGACGCCGTGACCTCGCGGGGTGCGGCGAGTGTCACAACGGCGGACTCAGCGGACGCACGCTACCGGCTCGGCCGGCCCCGGGCTCGGCACGTACCCGGCTCGGCCGCCGGGCTCGGCGCGAGGCGAAGGCGAGCCAGGGCCTGACTCGCAAGAGGACGGGCTCGGGGCGGAAGGCCAAGCTCCGGCCGGAGCGCACCGGCCGGAAGGCGCCGGGCCGGCATCGCTCGGGGCCGCCGAGCTTCACGCCGAAGCGGAGCCGCCAGGCCGGGACCGTACCGCCCCCGCCGTGTCACCCGGCGTCGGTTCCAACCGCGTCGCGACCCACGCCCCCACCGCCGCCACCCCCGCCATCGGCAGGAACACCGCCGCGAAGGCCGCCGGGTGCGAGCCCGCGGCCGTGGCGGTGGCCGTCGCGGTATGCGCCGCGTGGCCGACCGCGCCGCCGCCCAGCGCGGCGAAGGCCGCGCCGCCCGCCGCGAGGAGCAGGACGTTCGACAGGCCGTCCGAGATCTGCAGCGCCGCCGAGTTCGTGCCCGCCTCCTCCGGCGCCGACAGTTTCAGGAGCAACACGCTCGTCGAGGCGATGACCATGCCCATGCCCAGGCACCCGAACCCCCACGCCACCGCGACCACCCACACCGGCACGGAGGCGATCAGCACGCTGGGCGCGGCCGCGATCGCCGCCGCGACGAGCAGCATGCCGACGACCACCAACCGTTCCCGGTACGGCTCCGTCCACGGCCGCGACTGGAGGAAGGAGCCCAGCGCCCAGGTCGCGCCGCCGACGGCGAGCGAGAGGCCTGCGAGCGTCGGGCTGAGGCCCCGCTGGGTGACCAGCATCAGCGGGATGAAGGACTCGGCCGCGATGAAGGAGCCGGCCGCGATCCCGCGCAGCAGCACCACCGACGGCAGCCCCCGCGCCGCCCGGTACGTACCGGGCGGCAGCAGACCGCCCTTGCGTACCGCCGCCGGCACCAGCAGCGCCACACCGGCCGCCGCCGGCAGGAGGGAGAGCCAGCGCAGCTCCTGACCGGCGTACTGCAGCAGCCCGGCGCCGACCGAGATGCCCAGCGCGAGCCGGATCCGCCGCCGGTCGTACGGCGGGAGCGGCGCGGCGGGGTCGGCGGGCCCCGACGCCGTGCGGCGGATCGCGGGCAGGGCGAGGGCGAGCGGCAGCACGACGAGGACGGGAATCCCGACGAAGACCCAGCGCCATCCGAGGTGCTCGGTGATGGTTCCGGAGGCCAGGGGGCCGACGACCGAGGGGATGACCCAGCTGGCGGCGAACGCGGCCATGATCGCGGGCCGCAGCTGCTCGGAGTACGCCCGGCTGACGACGACGTACAGCGCGACGATGACCATGCCACCGCCGAGCCCCTGGACGGCCCGGCCGAGGATGAACAGCCACATCGTGCCCGCCGTGCCGGAGAGCAGCAGCCCGGCGGCGAAGGCGGAGATGCCGACGGTGAGCGGGGCGAGCGGCCCGGCGCGGTCGGACCACTGCCCGGACAGGACCATGGCGAAGAGGCTGGTGGTGAAGTAGGCGGAGAAGGCGAAGGCGTAGAGCGGAATGCCGTTCAGCTCCCGCGCGGCGACGGGCATGGCGGTGCCGACGGCCGTCGCCTCGAAGGCGATGAGCAGGACGACGGAGACGACCCCGATACTGAGCGCCCGGTGATCCCGGTCGAGCACGGACCCGCCCGCGGCCTTCGGGGACGCGGCATCGGCGGGTCCGACAACTCCGGCGTCGGCGTCGGCGTCACGGGGTTCCAAGGCACTCATGCCCTTCAGAGTAAGGGGCGTAGGCCGGGATGATCCCTGTCGCAGGACGGAGAGGGCTCATCCCTTCGTCGTACGACCATGAAGGACGCAGGACAGCCGTGCCGGGGCCGGCCCGGAACGCTTGAACCCTTCCCACTCGTAGTCGCGGCGTCCGCCCTGAGATCCTCGACAGGTCGGCGCACCACCATGCCGCCCGCAGTCGAGGGCTCCACCGTCTGGCTCCCGGCCCCAACCACAGCTACGTACGGGTGCACGACAAGATGATCGGCAACCGCCTCTTCATGACCTGTGCGGGCCCGGTGATGGCGCTGCCGGTGTCGGCTCCTGAACCGCCCCGACCCTTGCGGACCGGGAGCCGGACGTCACAGGCGGCGCACGGCCGACGCCGTCACGTGGCCTGTGCCGAACACGTTCAGGGGCGGAGGTCCGCTGGCACGGGCACCGGCTGAACACATCCCAGCCGCTTCTGGGCGTCCTGCACCAGGGAGGCAAGCAGCTTGCCGAGCAACGCTTCCCTGTCCCTGCCCAGGCCTTGGTCCAGCACGGAGATCTCCAGCGGCAACCCACTGCGCTGTGCCGGGTCCGCTCCCTCGATCCGGCACGGCAGTACGGCGGCGACTCCGCTCGTACGCTTCAGCGACTGCACGTAGACGTCGTCCGACGCCTTTCGCCACTCCTGTGCCGAATCCTTCGTGGTCACGGAGTCCATCGCCAGAACGGACCACTTGACCTGGCCGGTCACCCAGGCCTGCCCGTTCTTGTCGGTGGCCTCCAGCCGACACATGTCGTACCAGGCGCGCGACAGGTCGTCGCCCTCCGCCTTCCAGCCGCGCGCCTTGTCGACCATCAGGTTCTTCATCTGGTCCAGGGACTTGCTCTGTGCCTGGAGCTCACCGCCGCCCAGCCCGTTCCGGACCGCGTCGACGTTCTCCTCACCGAACAGCTCCTGGCACGTCTTCATCGCCGCGGACGTCTCCGCCTCAGCCTCTCCGCCGGAACCACCGCCGGAACAGGCCGATGCCGACAGCCCGATCACGGCGGCGACTGCCAGACTCCCGGCGCACCGGGCAAAGAACGTGTTGCTCACTTGACCTTCATCCCTCCGCCGGCCGCGACCATGCCGTTACGGTAAGAGGTCTCGGCCTCCCGGATCAGCTCGCGCTTCTCGTCGAGGGACATGCCCACGGATTCCGCATAGTTGAGCAGGGGGGTCATCGCACTGTTCTGTCCGGACATCTGGGTCTGGAGAATGGCGTCCATGGCCTGGTCGTCGTTGTTGTACTCGTTGTCCTTGAGGTACTCCAGGGTGTCGGCGGCGTAGCTGGTGCTGACCGCCGCGCCCGCGCTCTCCATCACGAGCGGCACGACCGTGACGGCGACGAGCCCCGCGGCCGGGCCGAGGACGACGGCGGACCCGACGCCCACGACTGCGGCGACACCGGAACTTACACCCGTCTTACGCCACTCGGCCTGCTTCTCCAGCTCCAGGTTCCGCTTGTCCTCGTCGTCCTTGAAGTCCTGGGCGATCTGAATGGTGCGTGACTCGTCGAGAATGCCGTGAACCTTGCTCGCGTTGTGGCCGAACTCGATGGCGGCGTCCTTGTCACCACCCAGAACCTTGAGACCGCTCGCCTCGAACACCTGCTGGGCGGCCGACATGGTCCGGTAGGCGTCCTCGTCCGCTGCCACCGCCGACATGAACTTCAGGCTCGCGGCCTGGCCGAAGTCCGTACGGGAGCTGCCGTCGCTGCTGCCGGGGAAGAGTTTGTCCCGACCCAGCTCGTCTCCGGTGCCGCCGAAGTTGTAGGTCGAGTAGTTGAGGTCGTCGATATAGGCAGCGCCCATGTTGCCCAGGCTGTCCATCATCGCCTCGTGCCGCTTCCGCAGTTCGGAGTCGGAGCCGTAGTCGTTGATCACTTCCTTCATGATCGCGACCGAGTCGGCATCCCGCTTCAGGACCGGGCTGGGGTCGTCCCAGGCGTGACCGGTCGTCGCTGCCTCCAAGGCGTGGCCCAGGGCGTCCGGCATGTAGTCCTTCGTCTTCACCGCGTCGTCGGGGTTGTGCCCGTCCATATCGGGGAAGGACCTGTAGTCCTTGTTCTGGAAGAAGTCCAGGTAGCTGGTCTGATTGCCGTCCTTCTCCGGGTCCAGGTCCACCGTCCCGCCGACGGTCCCGTCCTTGTTGTACGCCGTCGGCTCACCGGAGAAGAACTGCTTCGCGGCCTCCGGGCTGTGCCCGAGCGCCTCCAGCATCGGCACCATGGGGTCGTAACCCGCACCGTTGACCCCGGAAGGGTTGAACGGGTTCTTCTGCCAGCCGCCGACCGTCTTGTTGTCGGCGAACATGTACGGGTCCTTGGCGTGCAGCTGGGACACGTGCTCGGCGATCGGTACCAGGAACTTCGGGTCGTAGTTCCCATGCCGCATGATGCCGCCGAGCAGCTGATAGCCGAACGGACCGTTGTAGTCGTTCTTGGCGAGCGGGATGCGCTCGGTGCCGAGTTTGCGCATCTCGGTGGACCAGTTCTCGGTCCACTTGTCGCCGCCCTGGGTGGCCGTGGCGAGGTTGAGGCCAAGGTTCTTCTGGAGCGCCTGCACATCCTTGAGACGCTGCTCGTCGAGCTCTGCGTACTCGTACGTATCCGTCGAGAGCTGTCCGAAGAACTCCAGCGCCCCCTTGGGCCCGAGCCCGTTGTAGAAGGTGCGGGAGAAGTCCTTGGACGAGCTGTTGTCCTTGAGCAGCTCGTTGAGGCGTTCGAGCTCCTCGTGGGAGATGTCCCGGCCCTTCTTGGCCAGGTCGATGGCGCGCTGCGCCTCCTCGGCGTCCAGGCTGCCGTACTTGGGAGCGCTGAAGTTGTGCTTGTCGCCGGTGATGTTGGCCTTCAGGGCGTTGGCGCAGGCCACGTCGGCGTCGTCGCAGGTCTCGAGGATCGCGTCGATCCGCCGCTGCATCGCCTCGATCGCGGCACGCTCCTTGCGTACCAGCTCGTGGTAGTCCGGATCGTGCCGCGCGGCCGGGTCCTTGATCGACGCCAGCGGGTTTCGCGCCTCGACCTTGCCGTCCGACGTCACGAGCAGGTGCTGCGCGGGAGCATCAGTGTCGGCGATCTTCTTGAGGTCGTCCTTCGCCTTCTTGAAGGCGTTGTAGCCGTCCTCGAGGATCTTGTGGATGCCGTCGGCGGCCTTCGCCGCGTCCTCGAACTCCTTCGCCGTCTTGTCCACGAACGGCTTGGTGACTTCGGCGTTCACGCCCCGCCAGTAGTCGTCCTTGGCCTTGGTGGCCATGGTCGTACGGGCATCCACAGCGAGCCTGTCCAGCTTGCCTTTCATCTCCGACCAGTCGTCGGCGGCGGCCTTCATCTTGTCGAGAGGCGCCCGATAGACGTTGTCATAGGTCAGCACGGCTGCTCCCTGCCCCTACTTCAGATACTCGTCGATCTTGGATGCGGCGAGGGCCGCCTTGATGTCGGCCTCTTCCTTGGCGTGCGAGGCGGCGCTGTAGTCGAGGTGATTGGAGATGTTGGCGCAGGCGGCCAGCAGGGTGCTCAGCTGCGACCTCCACGTCTCCTCGACGGTCGCCATCGCGGCCCCGGTGCGGAAGCCGTTCGTGGACATCCCGGTCGCCGCCTCCGAGGTGCTCGTACGGGCGTGGTTCCCGTCCTTCAGAAGCCGGCCGTGCAGCGCGTACGCGGCGCTGCCGATGGCACCGAGCTTGTCCTGGTTGACGCTGAGATCGGCACTGCCGCTGCCGCCTCCAGGATCGGACGGCACCTGGTTGAGCCGCATGCTCACATCGGCATGGGCGTGGGTGCGGGCGGACGCCCACTCCGCATCGAACGACATGATCCCCCCGTGGCGGTGGTCTTCTCCGCTTCACCTCAGCAACTCGTGTCACGCGCGGAGACGGCACGATCGTAGTGGTGTTGCGGGGCTTCCGCCTCTCTGTCACGCAGAACGTCGAGTCCGCGACACGCGACTTCACCGGGCCCCCACATCGGCTTCACTCCGATGCATATGGCAACCCTGAGAACCGTGATCGGCCCGCTCATGAGGATCCCCGCGAGGCCGGTCCGAAACGGAGGATTCCGCCCTCGCCGGGGGCCGAGCCCTTCGTCCCTACTCCCTCTGGAAGCGTGCGGTTCTGCCCGCCACCCGGGCCGCGGTGGCGTCCCGCCCGGACGTGAAGGGCATGCTCAGGGCCGCTCCTCGGCAGGCAACTTGCCGGCCAACTTGACGTCTCCGCAACCCAGCTCCGCCGAGACACGGCGGGCCGCGGCGTTGAAGACCGCGATCTGAAGAGAGGAAAGGTCCGCCTTGCTCGCGGTGCTCTTGCCGGGCCTTTCCAGTTCGGCGGAGACGATGATGTCCTTCGCCGGCTCCTTCATGCGGCATGGGAACAAATTCTTGACGTAACGGTCCGACGAGAGCGCTTCAGCACCGGTCGAGAAGTAGTGGAAGGTGGCGCGATCCCGGCTTCCTGGGATTACCAGGGCCTCGCGGAAGGTGATGTCGAGGACCGACTCCCGTCCCCGGCATTCCGGAGTCTGCAGAACGGACTGCCGTTCGCAAGCTCCTGCGTGCTGAGCTCGCCGTCGGCCTCTTTCAGCACCTTGAGCGTCTCGTCCGGCTGGGAACGTTCATCCGTGAGGCCGCCCTCACCAACGACCGACCTGAGCGCCGTGAGCTCGGGACCACCCTTCGCAAACCCGCCACAGACTTCCGACGCCGCCGATCCCTGCTTTCGTCGACTTTTACCGAACAAGCCGTCGCCGACACGAGAACGAACAACAACGCGGGTAGCCAGCGCCTCCTCAAAACCACTCTCATGGCACCTTCCCCCTTCCTTCGACGTACGACGGCCCCCCTCCCGGCTGCGGTGGGCTACCGCGCGGACGGGCTCAGCCTCGTCGGGACCGGACGATCGGGACGGCCACTGCGGCGCCGATGAGGACGGCCGCGCCGATACCGAGGCCGATCCAGAGGCCGGTGTTGCTCTCCTTCTCCTGAGCCACCGGGGCCGGGGCGGGGGCAGGGGCGGCAGGCTGTTCGGCGGTCTCGGAAGGAGCGGTGGAGGGCGACGCGCTCGCGGCGGGGGCGAGATCGGGGATGGGGCGGACATCGGCGGGGCCGGGGTCGCCCGGGGTCTTCAAGGCACGGAGGGGACGGATCGCGCCGTAACCGACGTGGTCGTTGCGCTTCTCGCCGCCCGCGGGAACCTTGATGGTGTTGAGCATGACCTTGAGTACCTGATGGTTGGTCCAGTCGGGGTGCTTGGACCAGATGAGGGCGGCGGCGGCCGAAGCGATGGCGGTGGCCGTGCTGGTGCCGTGCGACTTGCAGAGGCCCGTGTCGTTGCCACAGGCATGGACCATCTGGTCGCCGGGCGCCACAAGGTCCACCTGAGGACCGTACTGGGACTCCGCCGTCTTCGTCAGCTTCTTGTCAATGGCGCCGACGCCCACAACGCCGGGCGTCGCTCCCGGATACTCGGCTTCGTTGCCCTTGTCAGCGCTGTTGCCCACCGCCGCAAACACCAAGGCGCCCTTGTCCAAGGCGTGCTTCACGGCGTCAGTGAGCTCCTGTGAGCCAGAGTTGAAGCCCATCGAGATGTTGATGACCTTGGCACCCGAGTCCGCCGCATACTTGATCGCACCAGGCGCGATCTTGTTGAATTCGCGATCTGCGTCTGCCTGGCTTCCGGCTCCCTCTTCTCCATCCGGTAGCCGAATGGGAAGGATCTTTACCCCCGGCGCGAGGCCGAAGGCACCGTCCCCGCCGCCGCTCTGGCCCGTGCCGGCAATGAGCCCGGCCATGCCAGTCCCATGGCCCGCGTAATCGGTGTGCTCGTCGCCCCTCGCTTCAGGCGCGAGATCCTTCCCATCGAGCACTCGCCCCAACAGATCGGGGTTCTTCTTGTCCACCCCACTGTCGATGACCGCGACAGTGACGCCCTTGCCGGTGCTGATCTTCCAGATCTTTTCAGCGCCCAGAATGTCCAGATGCCATTGCTGGGAGCGGATCGACTCCGCATGCGCGGGAACGGATGCGATGCCCACCAGCAGCATCCCCAGAGCGGCCGAAGCGACTGCCCGACCACGGCCCGAACGAATACTGCTGGTAAGCATCTACTTCCTCTGGCTCATCAGTCGATAACAGGCGGCGCGACTCGTCGGCCACCCTGCTGCCAGGTCTCCTCGTCCTCGACGAGATAGTCCGGCCGCTCTCCATTGCTGTCCTCGCGACGGGAACCCACACCGTGGGCACCGCCAGCCACGCCCCCACCACGTCCGACCGGTCCCGTTCCGGTACCGGCGCCACTGGGCGTACCGCCCCGCACGAGCCCGGATCCTCCCGGGGTGAACGGGCGGGCACTCACCGCACCAGGCTGCTGCGGCCGACCGCCGACGACGCCACCTGTCTCGACGGCAAGACGACGGCCACCGCTGATGCCGTTCTGCCCGCCGCCCGGTCCGCCCATGGGGCCACCGCCCATGCCGGGGCCCATGGGCGTGCGGCCCGTACCCGTGCCGTGTTCGGTCCCGATCACAGGGCTGCGTGGAATACCCGTTGCCGACCGTCCCGAGGCAGGGGGAACCGGTCGACCACCGGAAATGCCATCGCGAGGCATTCCAAGAGGACCGATCTGCCCGGGCCCGGTCCGGCCGAGCTGGCTCAGCGGAGCACGTGAACTGGTCGGGGGCACGACCCCGCGACCACCACTCACGGGTGGCGTACCGATCGTGGGAGGGACAACCAACGGAGGTGTCAGACCTGTGTCCGGCCTGCCAAGAGAAGGCGGAGTAGCCGGAGGCGTCGTGGTCGTCGGCGGGGGCAGTGTGCCGACGCTGTCGATGCCCAGGTCTACGGGGACTTCGGGACGGACCACGTGGACCGGACCGGTCTTGTCATCAGACGGAGGAACGACTCCAACCTCTGTCGTCGACCGGGTCTCCTGGGAACGCGTCGTCGTGGTTCGAGCATCGGCAACCGTGCTGCTCTCATCCCCGGTTGAGCGTGTCATCCGGTCCGAACCGGCACGAAGACCCGAATCGTCCGGTACGAAGTCGCCCGGCGGCGGCGGGAACGTAGGAGCGGGGAACCGCTCCATCAGCTGGCCCGACTCCTTGTACGACGAGGAGAGCCGCTCCATCTCGCGGGCGGCTGCCTGCCGGTTGGCCTCCTCCTTCGCCGCGATGGCCTTCGCGTCCGCGCCGTCCTCCGCCATCGAGGAGCGGGCGTTCCGTGCCACCGTGGCCGAGTCCGGGTCGTTGCGGTACTTCTGTGCCGCTGCCAGGTTCTCCTTGGCGTCCGCGTGCGAGGTGTAGCGCGGGATGGCACTCTGCGCAGCGGCGATGGCCACTGCCACGTCGCGCATTCGCGCCGCCGCGTTCTCGCTGTAGTCGGAGAGGCTGCGCGTGCTGCTCGCCAGGCCCGCCGCCCACTCCATGAAGGCCTTCTCGGCTTCACCCTGCCAGTTCACCCGGCCGGGGCGAACCTTCACCTGCTCGGCAATCTCGTCCATCTTCACGGCGGCTGCGGCCAGCCTGTCCGCTGCTTCCCTGACGTAGAAGCTGCTGGCCTCGTCCAGCCATTCCAGCATCTTCTGGTGGGACATGCTCTGAAAGTCAGTCATGCCGCCACTCCTCCACCGATCTTGATCTCCATGATCGCCTCTTCCCCGTGTTCCCCGTAACCGTGACGCCCTCTGGCCGGACGATCAGTCCGTGAGGGACGAATCGCCCCTGAACGTGGGTCCAGGCTTGGGTGCGTGACCGTCGCTGTTCGGCGAGTTCTTCGCGGTCTCCGCCTCGACCTGCTTCTTCACTTCCTCAGCCCGCTGACTGATCTGGAGCATCCGGTACTTGATGTCGTCGTCCGTCTTCTCCATGCCGTTCTTCGACATGACGACCGCGAGCCCCATGCCCTCCAGGCAGTCACCCAGCACACCGGAGAGCGTCGTCAGCTGCTTGAGCACGGTGTTGTACGAATCGAAGATGCCGGACGCCTCGATCCAGGACGGCCCGCCGCCGCCGAACTGGTTGCGTGTGACCGGCTCCGCGGCCAACTTCTCCGAGCTCGCCGGGGATTCGGTGAGCGTGATGATCAGCTCGTCGATGCCCTTCTTGAACTCCAGCATGGACTCGGAGTCGTATGCGACGCTCCGCGCCCCCGACGCGCCGCCCCCGTCCATCGGTGCCAGCATGTGTGTCCCTCCCCCGTGAACCGAAACAGACCGAGACAAGAAAAGCCCAGCCAAGTCTAGAAGTTCACTGTACCGAGGAGGACTGACACAGCGCACCTCCCGGTTGCAAGAGCAACGCGAATCACATGGTTACGAATTGGGTACGGCCACCGCCGCCTGCGGCCTGATCGGGAGGCGGTTGACGGGGCGTCCGGTTGCCGCGCGGACCGCTGAGGCCACTGCCGCTGGGGCGGTGACCACCGGGACCGCGCTCGCCGGCTTCGCGCCGAAGGGGGCCACGACGTCGCGTTCCTCGACGAGTTTCACGATGCGAATGTCCGGGGCGTCCAGGGATGTCGGGAGTGCGTAGCCCGTCAGGTCGGGGTGGCGGACCAGGCCGCGGGCCGTGCGGAGGTTCTCCGTCAGGGCCGCGCCGACGCCCTGGGTGATGCCCGCTTCGATGCGGGTGGCCAGTTGGGCGGGGTTGAGGACGCGGCCGACGTCCTGGGCCACGGCCATCTCCACCACGCGGACCGAGCCGAGTTCGATGTCGACGTCCACCACCGCGCGGATCGCGCAGAAGGCCAGGCCGACGAAGGCGTCGCCCTGGCCGGAGTCGTCCAGGGGCTCGGTCGGGTGGGGGCGGCACTGGGCGGTCGCCCAGAGTTCCTTGCCGTCCATCGCCTCGGTGACCGTGGTCGACAGAACACCGTCGTACGAGGTGATCTTGCCGTCCGTGATCTGGAGCAGCTCCGTGGACATGCCGAACTTGTGGGCCAGCGGCTGGAGCAGTTGGGTGCGGACCATCTTCGCCGCCCGCTCGACCGCGCCGCCCGAGACCCAGGTGTGCCGGCCGTGCGTGGCCGGCCCCGCCGGGGGCTGGTCCGTGTCGACGCCGGCGACGTGGACCTCGTCGATGCCCAGCGTCTCCTGGACGATCTGGCGGGCGAGGGTGGTGAAGCCTGAACCGGTGTCGACGGCCGAGCAGATCACCGTCGCGACCCCGTCGTGGACCTTCACCGTCGCCGTCGAGACCTCGTCCGCGCCCTCCGCGCCGAGCATGTGGACCATGCCCAGGGCGTATCCGACGCCCCGCCGCACCGCGCCCGGTTCACCCGCGCCCTCCGGGCCGCCCGGCAGCAGCCAGTCGTCCTCCGGGGTGTCCAGGGGCAGGGCGGGCAGCGGGAAGTCGCGTACCGCGGAGAGGAGTTCGGCGACCGGCGCCGGGCAGGTCACCGTCTGGCCGGTGGGGAGGATGTCGCCGGTCGCGAGGACGTTGCGCAGCCGCAGGTCGGCCGGGTCCAGTCCCAGCTTGGCGGCCAGCTTGTCCATCTGCGCCTCGTAGGCCGCGCACACCTGCATCGCGCCCTCGCCCCGTACATGGCCGGACGGCGGGTTGTTCGTACGGACCGCCCAGCCCTCGATGAAGGCGTGCGGTACGACGTACGGGCCGCAGGCGAAGGAGACCGCGGCGGCCAGCGACTCGGAGGAGGCGTCGGCGTACGCGCCCGCGTCGAGCAGGATCTGCGCCTCCACCTTCACCAGCCTGCCCTCGGCGTCCGCGTGGTGGCGGTAGCGCAGCAGCGTCGGGTGGCGGTGGGCGTGGCCGAGGAAGGACTCCTCGCGGGTGGCCGTCAGTTTGACCGGGCAGCCGGTACGCAGCGCCAGCAGGCCCAGCGGGATCTGGAAACCGGGGTCCTCACGGTCACCGGTCGCGCCCGGCACGCCCGTGACGACGACCTTCACCTGGTCGGGGGTCAGTCCGAAGCAGGCCGCGGCCAGGTCCCGGTCGGTGTGCGGGTCGGTGGACGCGGTGTAGATCTCGACGCCGCCGTCGGGGCGCGGTACGGCGAGTCCCGCCTCGGCGCCGATCGGCGCCGGGTCCTGGCGCCCGATGCGGTAGAGCCCCTCGACCACGACCTCTCCGGCCGCCTCCGCCTCGCCGAAGCGCAGCGGGATGTGGCGGATCAGGTTCCCGTCCGGGTGCAGCGGCTCGGCCGCGAAGGCCTTCTCCGGGTCCGTGACCGGTTCCAGGACCTCGTACTCGACGGCGATCGCCGCCGCCGCGAGCCGGGCCGTGTCCGGGTGGTCGGCGGCCACGGCCGCGATCGCCTCGCCGTGGTGGCGGACCAGCTCGGAGGCGAAGACCGGGCGGTCGGCGACGGTACGGCCGTACGTCGCCTCCCCCGGCACGTCGGCGTGCGTCACCACGGCCCGTACGCCGGGCATCTCGGCCGCCGCCGTCGTGTCGATCGAGACGATCCGGGCGTGCGGGTGCGGCGAGCGCAGCAGGGCGGCCCACAGCAGGCCCTCGGCCCAGAGGTCGGAGGCGTACGGGAACGTCCCCTCGGTCTTCGCCCGCGCGTCGGCCGGCGGGAGCGAGGCGCCCAGGCCATGGGGCGGCAGCTCCTGCTGGTCGCCGTCGAGCGCGGCGGCGCCCGGGGCGCCCGTGGTGGTGGCGGTGGTCGCGTCGCTGCTCACGCCATGCCTCCGTCGTGCGGGTGGGGGATCTGGTGCGGGATACGCGCTTCACCGGCGTGCTCGGCCGCCGCGCTCGCCTCACGCTCGGCGACGACCTCGCGTACGGCGTCGAGGACGCCGCGGTAGCCGGAGCAGCGGCAGAGGTTGCCGCAGAGCGCCTGGCGGGTCTCCAGCTCCGTGGGAGCGTGGTTGCCCTCCAGGAGGTCGTGGACGGTCATCGCCATGCCCGGGACGCAGAAGCCGCACTGGACGGCCCCGCACTTCGCCAGCGCGCGCTGCACGTCGGACGGTTCGCCGTCGGAGGCCAGGCCCTCGACCGTCCGCACCTCGCTGCCGGCGGCCGTCGCCGCGGGCACCAGGCAGGAGGCGACGAGCCGGCCGTCGACCTGGACGTTGCAGGCACCGCACTCGCCCTGCGAGCAGCCGTCCTTGGCGCCCGCGAGTCCGAGGCGCTCGCGCAGCACGTAGAGCAGGGACTCGCCGATCCAGGAGTCGGTGACGGGGCGGTCGGCGCCGTTCACCCGCAGGACGTACGAGGTGTGCGGGTGCTCGTCGCTGTCCGCGCTGCTGCCCGTGGAGACGAGGGGGGTCGCCTGTGCCTCTTCCGGTGCGGCGTCCGGGAAGGGCTGCGCCTGAAGCTCCGGCTCCGGCTCCGGTTCCGGTCCGACCTCCGGCTCCGGCTCCGGTACGGGCACGGCCTCCGGCTCCGGCTCCGGCTCCGGTACGGGCACGGGCACGGCCTCCGGCTCCGGCTCCGGCTCCGGTACGGGCACGGGCACGGCCTCCGCCCACGGAGCCGGTGCGCCGCCGGGGAGGGTCGCCGGAGCGCTGTTCGCGTACTGCGTCAGCATCGAGGCCGTGTACTCGCCCGAGTCATCCGAACTGTCCGGTGCGACCGGAATCGTCCACTGCCCGGTCAGCCCCGCGTCCGCCTCGGGAACCTGGGGAACCTGGGGAACCTCATACGCCGCCTGGCCCTCGTGCGCCTCCGTGAAGCTCCACTGGCCCGTCGCCCCCGGGTCGGTCCCCGGGGACGGCGTCAAGGGCGTCAGGGGCGTGATCATCGGCGGGACGTAGCCGTGCCCCGGCGCCTCCAGCGGGACGCCGTCCAGCATGAACTCGGGCGGCAGCTGCACGAACGCGGTGGCGTCGCCGTCGTACCCCTCGCTCTGCGGGATCGGCTCCCAGCCACCCGTCCGGTCATCGTGCTCGTTGCTCACGACAGCGCCCTCCCCAGTGCTCGTCGGGCCAGCGCGGCGACGGTGCGCCGCAGGTGCAGTACGGCCGGCGGCAGCTGCTCGTCGCCCTCGGGGTCCGGGATGCAGGCGGCGGCCACGTACTCGCCGAACGCCGTCAGCGCCTCCGGCGCGAGACCCCGCTCGCCGTCCCAGTCCACCAGCGAGGCGATCCAGTGCTCCGCCTCGAGAGGCCGCAGGGGCATCGGCGCGATGGCGCCCACCGCGCAGCGGACGCCGCGCCTGGCCGGGTCCAGGACGACGGCGACGGACGCGGTGGCGCGGGCCGGGCCGGTGCGGCCGGTGGCCTTGACGAAGACCTGGGGGGCGTGCAGCAGGGGCACGCGGACGAAGGCGACCAGTTCGCCGGGGGCCAGCAGGTCGCGGCCCGCCAGGAGGTGGGAGACGGGGATCTCGCGCGTGCCGAGCGGCCCCATGACGACGAGGTCGGCCTCCAGTGCCGCCAGGACGGGCAGCGAGTCGCCGGTGGGCGCGGCGGTGACGACGTTGCCGCCCAGCGTGCCGGCGTTGCGGATCTGGGGCGGCCCCGCGGCCCGCGCGGCCGCGGCGAGGGCGGGGATGAGGGCGGCGAAGTCGGGGCGGCCCATGCGGGAGTGGGTGAGACCGGCGCCGAGCAGCGCGTGACCGTCCTGGTACTGCCAGCCGCGGATCTCGTTGATCCGGCCGAGACCGACGAGCCCGGCCGGGCGGAGCTGGCCCTTGTTGACGGCGGCCATCAGGTCGGTGCCGCCCGCGACGGGCACGGCGGCCGGCATGGCGGTGAGCGCCGCCACGGCCTCGTCGAGCGAGGCGGGCAGCGTCACGGACTGCGCCGTCTGTGGTGCGTGCGTGGTCAACCCGCTGCCCCTTCCCGGTGTCCCCGGCGGTCCCCGACTCGTCCGCGGCTGTGACGCCTGTGTGGCCGTACCGTACGTGCTCACAGCCTGGACGTGGCAACTCTGGCACATCTTCCGGGCCGTCCGGCGCGAGGGTCCACGAAGGAAGGTTCCGTCCAGGACGTCCCACGAGAGACAGTAACTTCCCATTTGCCGCTCTTGGGTGGCGTCGGGGAGCGAGGTGGCTCACACGTTCGGTGGCGCCCCCTCGATGGGTCGGCCGAGCACCCCGGGACGGCGCTGCCAGGGCGCCGGTCCCGTCGGCGGGCGGTAGGCGACGCCGAGGGCGTCGAGGCGCCGGTAGTGCGAGGTCATCCGCCGCTCGAAGTCCGCGAAGTCCCGTTCGACGGGTACGGGGAGGGCGGACCAGGCGACCTCGGCGAAGGCGGCGAGGCGGGGGAAGACCTGGTAGTCGACGCGGTCCCGGTTCTCCATGACCTCGGTCCAGACGTTGGCCTGGGCGCCGATGACGTGCGCGGCCGCTTCGGGTGACAGGGACGGCGGGACGGGCTCGAAGCGGTAGACGTCCTCCAGGGTCCGTACGTATCCGATGGGCATCGGCTCGTCGTCGCCCGGCGCCTGACGGTGGTCCAGATACACCTGCTGCTCGGGGCACATGACGACGTCGTGCCCGGCCTCGGCGGCCGTGATCCCGCCCGCGTAGCCGCGCCACGAGGAGACGGCGGCGCCGGGCCCGAGGCCCAGGGTCGTGGTCTCGCCGCCGGGACCGAGGCCCAGGGTCGTCGGCTCGCGGTCCTCGGTTCGGCTTCCGCCCTCCAGGATCTCGTCCCAGCCGATCAGGCGCCGGCCCCGGTCGGCGAGCCAGCGGTCGAAGTGGCGGACGAACCAGGACTGCAGGCCGTCCTCGTCGGCGAGCCCGAGTTCCTTCATGCGGGCCTGGGCGGTGGCCGACCGCTTCCACTGGTCCTTGGGGCACTCGTCGCCGCCCACATGGATGAACGTCGAGGGGAAGAGGTCGAGGACCTCCTCGAAGACGCCCTCGTAGAACCGCAGGACGTCGTCGGTGGGAGCGAGCACGTTCGGGTTGACGCCCCAGGTGTCCCAGACGGTGAGGGCGGCCGTGTCGACGACGTCGGTGTTGCCCAGTTCGGGGTGGGCGGCGATGGCGGCCTGCGCGTGACCGGGGATGTCGATCTCGGGGACGACGGTGATGTGCCGTTCGGCGGCGTAGGCGACGATCTCGCGGATGTCGTCCTGGGTGTAGAACCCGCCGTGCGGCGTCTCGTTCCACAGCGGCGAAGCCCGGTGCCCCCACTTGGTCCGGGGCCGCCAGGCGCCGATCTCGGTGAGCTTGGGACGGCGTTTGATCTCCAGGCGCCAGCCCTGGTCGTCGGTGAGGTGGAGGTGGAGGACGTTGAGCTTGTGGGCGGCGAGGAGGTCGAGGTAGCGCAGCACGTCGTCCTTGGGCAGGAAGTGCCGGGCGACGTCGAGCATGAGCCCGCGCCACCCGAAGCGGGGCGCGTCCTCGACGGTGATCGGGGGGAGCTCCCGGGCGCCGCGCCGGAGAGGTGCCTTCCGGTACGCGTCGGGTCCCAGGAGCTGCCGGAGCGTCTGGGCGCCCCAGAAGACCCCGGCGGGGCCGCCGCCCTCGATGAGGACGGCGGCGTCCGCGACGGAGCCGTCGGTGGAGAGCCGGTAGCCCTCGGGGCCGTGCTCGCGCTCCACGTCGGCGCTGATCCGCAGCGTGATGCCGTACGGGTCGGGGCCCGGGCCGCCGTCCGGGAACGGCAGGCCGGTCGCGGCACCGAGCACCGCGCGCAGCCAGCGCGCGGCGCCCTCCGTGCCGGGCCCGGCGTCGAGTGTCGTCCGCTCGTCGAGCGTGCGGAGGCCGGGGGCGCCGTCGCGGCGCTCCGTCACCAGCGGCGCGGGAATCAGGTGCGTCTCGGCCGTCGGGTCGGTCGGGGCGTCTGCCACCCCGTCGGTCTCGATTTCTGACATCGGGTCAGTCCTTCACCGCTCCGCCGAGTCCGGAGACCAGGCGGCGCTGTACGAGTACGAAGAAGACGAGCACCGGGACCGTCATGACGGTCGACCCCGCCATGATTCCCCCCCAGTCGTTCTCGTCCGGCTTGAAGAAGACCAGCAGGGCCATCGGGAGGGTCGACTGCGAGGTGTCGCTGATGAGGAAGGACTTCGCGAAGAGGAAGTCGTTCCAGGTCGAGATGAACGAGAAGACGCTCGTCGCCACGAGGCCTGGGAAGACCAGCGGGAAGAGGATCTGCCACAGGAACCGGGTCCGGCTCGCGCCGTCGATCCGCGCCTGCTCCTCCAGCGCCTCGGGTACCGCCTTGACGAAGCCGCGCAGCATCCAGATCGCGAACGGCAGTGAGAAGGCGATGTGCGGCAGGATCAGCGAGCCCAGCGTGTTGAGCTGGCCGAAGTCCCGCATCAGGAAGAAGAGCGGGATCGTCAGCGCCTCGATCGGCACCATCTGGGCGACCAGGAACATGATCAGCAGGGTCGTCCGGAACCGGAAGCGGAACCGGGTGACGGCCGTCGCCGCCAGGAAGGCGATCAGCGCGGAGGCGAGGACCACCGTCACCGCCACGGTCAGCGAGTTGAGGAAGTACCGGCCGAACTCCTGCTGTTCGAAGACGCGCCGGAAGGAGTCCAGAGACGGGGACAGTGTCCACGGCCGGGCCTCGGTCGACTGGATCTCACCTGCCGGTTTGAAGGCGGAGAGCACCATCCAGTACAGCGGGAAGGCGACGACGGCCGCGACGAGGAGGGCGGCCGCCTCGGCGGCGAGACGCCCCGGCCGCCGGATGCGGAATGCGCTCACAGTTCTTCTCCCTGACGGCGCAGCAGACGGAGGTAGACCAGGGTGACCGCCAGCAGGATCAGCAGCATGACGACGCCGATCGCCGACCCCAGGCTGTACTGGGACGAGGCGAACGCCTTCTGGTACGCGTACACGTTGAGGACGAGGTTCTGGCCGGCGATGCCGCCGCCGCCCGTCATGACGTAGATCTGGGTGAAGACCTTGAAGTCCCAGATGATCGACTGGATCGTGACGACGACCAGGATGGGGCGGAGCATCGGCGCCGTGACCGAGCGCCAGATCCGCCACTGGGAGGCGCCGTCGAGGGCGGCGGCCTCCAGGACCTCGCCGGGGATGGCCTTGATGCCCGCGTAGACGGTGACCATCACGAACGGGAACGAGCACCAGACGACCTCGAAGAGGACCAGGGCGAAGGCGCTGTAGCGCCCGTACGTCCAGGAGAAGTCGCCGAGGCCGAGGACGCGGTTGACGGGTCCGAAGTCGGGGTCGAAGAGGAAGACCCAGACCGTGGAGCCGGTGACGGCGGGGGTGGCCCAGGCGCCGAGGGCGGCCAGCATCAGGGCGAGCCGGGGGACGGCCCGTACGCGGGTCAGGAGGACCGCGAGCGCGCAGCCCACGGCGAGCGTGGTGACGACGCAGGCCGCGGCGAACAGGACGGTGGCGAGGAGGACCTGCCAGAACTGGGGGTCGGAGAAAAGGGCGGTGTAGTTGCCGAAGCCCTGGAAAGAGGTCGGCTCGCCGCCGCTGACCTGGGCCTGGGTGTATTCCAGGAAGGAGATGAGCCCGAGCTGGTAGACGGGGTAGACCAGGAGCCCGCCGATGACGACGAGGGCGGGCAGGAGGTAGAGCCAAGGGGTCCAGCCGGAGCCGTTACGGACCCCCGGCACGGACCCGCATCCGGCTCGGCCCCCGCCCCCGGCCCGGGCGCCGGCCCTGGAGCCGAACCCGACCCTGGAGCCGATCCCGGACGAGGTCCGCTGCGGGTCCGCGCCCAGCCGCGGGCGGGGAGCCCGGGCCGCCTCGGTACCGGGCGCTTCCGTCCCGCCCGGCACCGCCCCGCCCGCCTTCGTACCGTTCCGCATCGTCATCGGCCCGCGGTCGCGAAGGCCTCGTCCATCTTCTTCGCGGCGTCGTCCGAGGCGGTCTCGACGTCCTTGCGGCCGCTCACGACCTCCTGGAACATCGTCGGAAGCACCTGCGAGGCGTCGACCTGCCCCCAGGCCGGCGAGGCGGGGACGAACTTGGTACCTGCGGCGAGGGTGTCGATGAAGGGCTTCACGAACGGCTCCTTCTTCGCCGCCCGTGACCGGACGTCGGTGTAGGTCGGCAGAAAACCCATCGCGTCGAAGAGCTTGCCCTGGGTCTCCTTGCCGGCGAGGGACTTCATCAGATCGACGGCGAGCGTGCGGTGCGAACTGCTCTTCATCACGCCGAGGTTGTTGCCGCCCGCGAAGGCGGGGGCGATGGAGCCCGCCGTGACGCCCGGCAGCGGGACGACCGCGTACCTGCCCTTCACCGAGCCCGCTTCGACGGCCGCGTGGCTGAAGTCGCCGCCGATGGCCATCGCGGCCTTGCCGGAGGCGAAGGCGGTGACGGTCGCGTTGCCGCCCATCTGGGCGCACTTGGCGGCCGGGCAGTTGTCGTCGCCGAAGAGCGAGGTGTAGGCGGTGATGCCCTTGCGCGCGGCCTCGTTGTTGACGGCCGACCGGTACGACGAGCCGTTCGCGGTGGCGAGTTCGCCGCCGTGGGCCCAGATGAAGGGCATCGCGCCGTAGGTGTACGCGCCGCCGACGGCGATCCCGTACAGCTCCGGCCTGGCCTTGCGGATCTTCTTCGCGGTGGAGATCAGCTCCGCCTGGGACTTGGGGGCGGTGAGGCCGAGTTCCCGGAAGACGTCGGTGCGGTAGTACAGCGCGCGGACGCCGACGAAGAGCGGCGCGCCGTAGATTCTGCCGTCCACCGTGACGGAGGACTTGGCGGTGGGGTCGGTGTCCTTCGCGTCGGCCCAGGCGCCGAACTCGGCGCTGATGTCGGCGAGTCCGCCGTCCTTCACGTACCCGGCGGTGTCGGTGTTGCCGTACTCGATCAGGTCGGGGGCGGACTTCGGGTCGTTGAAGGCGGCCTTGACGCGCTGGGCGCGGGTGTCGACGGGGATGTACTCGACCTCCACCTCCGCGCCCTCGTGCCGCTCCTCGAAGGCCGCGACGGCCGCGTCGACGACCCGCTTCTTGGGCGCGTTGTCGACCTCCTGGAAGAGCCAGACGCGCAGAGTGCCGGTCTTCTCGTCGGTGGCGGCCTTGCCCTCGGAGGTCTGCGGGGCGCAGGCGGTGGCGGTGAGGCCCGCCAGCACGAGGGCGGCGATCGAGGCGGTGACCGGGGCGGAGATGCGGGCAGAAAGCTTCATTCGGGGGCTCCCACCAATCAACGTTGCAGCATACGCAACGGGCGTTTCGTGCTGCACAACACGCGAGAGGTTAGGGCCGGACCCACGCCCGGACAAGTGGTCTCAACCACTCTGTGACCGGCGGAAGCGCTCTGTGCAACGCCGGGAGAGGGCAGGCGCCATCACCGCTGCCCGCGCCACCACGCAGAACGGCCCCCGGTCCGCGTACCGGAGTACGCGTACCGGGGGCCGTCCCAGAGGCGAGAGCCTTGCTACTTGTCGCCCTTGCCGCCGTTGCCGCCCTTGTCCTTGTCCCCGCCGGGGCCCATGGACTCGTAGATCTCCTTGCACATCGGGCATACGGGGTACTTCTTGGGGTCGCGCCCCGGTACCCAGACCTTGCCGCAGAGTGCCACCACGGGAGTGCCGTCGAGGGCGCTCGCCATGATCTTGTCCTTCTGGACGTAATGGGCGTAGCGCTCGTGGTCGCCGTCACCGTGGGACACCTGCGGCGTCGGCTCGACGAGGGTTCCCGTACCTGCCCCGCGCTCGGGCTCGAGAGTGCTCATGCGCCCAAGGGTACTGAAAACCGGACCGCTCAGTTGAGGGAGGGATCGTCCGGGTACGTCGCCACCATCGCCAGGTCGCCCCGCTGGCGCCGCAGGACCTCCCGCCACAGGGTCTCGGGGCGCGGGGAGGAGACGTCGCCCGGTTCGGACTCGACGACGTACCAGGCGCCCTCGCCGAGCTCCAGCTCCAGCTGGCCCGGCCCCCAGCCGGCGTACCCGGCGAAGATCCGCAGGGAGCCCAGCGCGGGGCCGAGCAGCTCGGGCGGGGTCTCCAGATCGACCAGGCCGATCGCGCCGTGCACCCGGCGCCAGCCGAGCGGGCCCTCGTCGCCCGGGATCACCGCGATGCCGAGCGCCGCGTCGAGGGAGACGGGGCCGCCCTGGAAGACGACGCCCGGTTCCCCGGCCAGATCGGCCCAGCCTTCGAGGATGTCACCGACCGTCACGGGGGTCGGCCGGTTCAGGACCACGCCGAGGGAGCCCTCGTCGTCGTGGTCGAGGAGGAGCACCACCGCGCGGTCGAAATTCGGGTCCGCGAGCGCGGGGGTGGCGACGAGCAGCCGGCCTGTGAGCGAGGACACCTCGGTCATGCGACACATGATCCCGCATCTTCGGCGTTCGCGGGGGCACAAGGGACGGATGGACGCCGACGCAGTTCAGGCGGACGCACCCGACACTCGCGCGCACAAACGGACGGTGACACTCCGCAAGATCATATGAACAGAGGGTGTTGTGCCGAATTCATTACATCTGCCGGGGGCCCTCGGACTGCGGTCAAGGGCGCTCTCCCCCCTTACCCTTTTCCCTGGCCCCCTGCCCGACGACTCGGAACGCGAGATTCATGACCGGCACAGACGATGTACTGCTTGTCCACGGCGGAACCCCGCTGGAGGGCGAGATCCGCGTCCGCGGCGCGAAGAACCTCGTGCCCAAGGCGATGGTCGCCGCCCTTCTCGGCAGCGGGCCGAGCCGGCTGCGCAACGTGCCCGACATCCGTGACGTCCGGGTGGTCCGCGGGCTGCTCCAGTTGCACGGTGTGACGGTCCGGCCCGGCGACGAGCCGGGCGAGCTGGTGCTCGACCCGACGCACGTCGAATCCGCCAACGTGGCCGACATCGACGCCCACGCCGGTTCGTCGCGCATCCCGATCCTGTTCTGCGGTCCGCTGCTGCACCGCCTCGGCCACGCCTTCATCCCGGGCCTGGGCGGCTGCGACATCGGCGGACGGCCGATCGACTTCCACTTCGACGTGCTGCGCCAGTTCGGCGCCACCATCGAGAAGCGGGCGGACGGCCAGTATCTGGAGGCCCCGCAGCGGCTGCGCGGAACCAAGATCCGGCTCCCGTACCCCTCGGTGGGCTCCACCGAGCAGGTGCTGCTCACGGCCGTGCTCGCGGAGGGCGTCACCGAGCTCTCCAACGCCGCCGTGGAGCCGGAGATCGAGGACCTGATCTGCGTCCTGCAGAAAATGGGCGCGATCATCTCCATGGACACCGACCGGACCATCCGGATCACCGGTGTCGACAAGCTCGACGGCTACACCCACCGGGCGCTCCCGGACCGCCTGGAGGCGGCCTCCTGGGCGTCGGCGGCGCTGGCGACCGAGGGCAACATCTACGTCCGCGGCGCCCAGCAGCGCTCGATGATGACGTTCCTGAACACCTACCGGAAGGTGGGTGGCGCCTTCGAGATCGACGACGAGGGCATCCGCTTCTGGCACCCGGGCGGCTCGCTCAACGCCATCGCCCTGGAGACGGACGTGCACCCCGGTTTCCAGACCGACTGGCAGCAGCCGCTGGTGGTGGCCCTGACGCAGGCCGCGGGTCTCTCCATCGTCCACGAGACGGTGTACGAGTCCCGGCTCGGCTTCACCTCGGCGCTGAACCAGATGGGTGCTCACATCCAGCTGTACCGCGAGTGCCTGGGCGGTTCGGACTGCCGCTTCGGCCAGCGCAACTTCCTCCACTCGGCGGTCGTGTCCGGACCGACGAAGCTCCAGGGCGCCGATCTCGTCATCCCTGACCTGCGCGGCGGCTTCTCGTACCTGATCGCGGCCCTCGCGGCGCAGGGGACCTCCCGGGTCCACGGCATCGACCTGATCAACCGCGGCTACGAGAACTTCATGGAGAAGCTCGTGGAGCTCGGCGCCAAGGTCGAGCTGCCGGGCAGCGCGCTCGTCTAGGCGGCGTCTTGCTGTAGCGCCCGCACACGGGCAAACGGAAGGGCGGCCACCCCCTGACAGGGTGACCGCCCTTTCTGCCGCCCTGAGGCGGCTTACAAGCCTTTGGCCTACTTGTCCTTGGCCTGCTTGCCCTTGGCTTACTTGCCCTTGGCGGCTTCCTTGAGCTTGGAGCCCGCGGAGACCTTCACGCTGTAGCCGGCCGGGATGTTGATCGGGTCGCCGGTCTGCGGGTTGCGCGCGGTGCGAGCGGCACGGTGGGTGCGCTCGAAGGTCAGGAAGCCGGGGATGGTGACCTTCTCGTCGCCCTTGGCGACGACCTCGCCGACGGTCTCGGCGAGAGCGGCCAGCACGGCGTCGGCGTCCTTGCGGGTCACCTCGGCGCGGTCGGCCAGGGCGGCCACCAGCTCACTGCGGTTCATGTTGTTACTCCCGTGTTCTTCTTGCTGTTGAGGCGTGCCACGCGGCGGGGCCGCACATTGGGCACAGCGAAGCCGATGCTGCCAGGGCCCTCGGACAGTCCCCGGACCCGGGTCTGCTGACAGACCCTCGCGCCCGAATAGGCATCCTGCCCCCACCAGCGGCGGGAACGCCAATCCGGCACCCCCTGGGGTCACACGAAAAGCGCCACGGCCACTGACGTGGTGACGTTCCGTCGACTCCGCCGAAACTCTTTGGAGCCGAACCGCCACCCTAGAGGCGGGTTCACGGCGCCGCGACTCGCGACGCGCCGTCGCCGGGGTGGACGTGGGGACCGCCACAGTCCGGGAAGACCGCGAGGCACGCGCCACGGCCCCGGGCGGAGGCTGCCCACGCACGCGCCACGGCCCCGGGCGGGGCCCGCCGGGCAGACTGGCCAGGCCCCCCATCCGCGCGGCTCAGGCGCCGCTGTCGGCGCCCGCGCCGGCCGCCTTCGCGGCGTTGCGGACGGCGCCCGCGACCGCGCCCGCGACCTTGTCGTTGAACACCGACGGGATGATGTAGTTGGCGTTCAGCTCGTCATCGGTGACGACGTCGGCGAGGGCGGCGGCCGCCGCCAGCATCATCTCCGTGTTGACGGTGCGGGACTGCGCGTCCAGCAGACCGCGGAAGACGCCGGGGAAGACCAGCACGTTGTTGATCTGGTTGGGGAAGTCCGAGCGCCCGGTGGCCACGACCGCCGCCGTCTGGCGGGCGATCGCGGGGTCGACCTCGGGGTCCGGGTTCGCGAGCGCGAACACGATGGAGTCCTCGGCCATGGCGGCCACGTCCTCCGCGCCGAGCAGGTTCGGGGCCGAGACACCGATGAAGACGTCGGCGCCGGCGACGGCCTGCTTGAGGGTGCCGGTGACGCCCTCGGGGTTGGTGTTGTCGGCGATCCAGCGCAGCGGCGTGCCGGGGGCGGCGTCGACGAGGTCGGGACGGCCGGCGTGGACGACACCGTGGATGTCGGCGACGACGGCGTGCTTGACGCCCGCCGCGATGAGCAGCTTCAGGATGGCCGTACCGGCCGCGCCCGCGCCGGACATGACGACGCGTACGTCCCCGATGCCCTTGCCCACCACGCGCAGCGCGTTGGTGAGGGCGGCGAGCACGACGATCGCGGTGCCGTGCTGGTCGTCGTGGAAGACGGGGATGTCGAGGGCCTCGCGGAGCCGGGCCTCGATCTCGAAGCAGCGGGGTGCGGAGATGTCCTCGAGGTTGATGCCGGCGAAGCCCGGGGCGATGGCCTTGACGATCTCGACGATGGCGTCGGAGTCCTGGGTGTCCAGGCAGATCGGCCAGGCGTCGATGCCCGCGAAGCGCTTGAAGAGGGCCGCCTTGCCCTCCATGACGGGCAGGGCGGCCTTGGGGCCGATGTTGCCGAGGCCGAGGACGGCGGAGCCGTCCGTCACGACTGCGACGGAGTTGCGCTTGATGGTGAGGCGGCGGGCGTCCTCGGGGTTCTCGGCGATCGCCATGCACACCCGGGCCACGCCGGGGGTGTAGATCATGGAGAGGTCGTCACGGTTGCGGATGGGGTGCTTGGACGCCATCTCGATCTTGCCGCCGAGGTGCATCAGGAACGTACGGTCGGAGACCTTGCCGAGGACGACACCCTCGATGGTGCGCAGCTGCTCGACGATCTCGTCGGCGTGCGCGGTGGAGGTCGCGGCGATGGTGACGTCGATCCGGAGCTTCTCGTGGCCGGAGGCGGTCACATCGAGGCCGGTGACCGAGCCGCCGTGGGACTCCACGGCCGTGGTGAGCTGGGAGACCGCGGTCCCGCTCGCGGGAACCTCCAGCCGGACCGTCATCGAGTACGAGACGCTGGGCGCCGTTGCCATGGCCGAGTTCCTCTGCTTTCCCTGAGCTTCGTTGCTACGCCGCCCCGGCTGGTTGCCCGGCGGCGCCCTCCGATGGTCGCACCTACCTGCCGGTAGCAGGTAATGCGGTCATTTTGTTTTCGGAAAGTAGTTTCCACCATACGAGAGAGTGCAGAGAAACAGAAGAGGTCCGTGATCACCCGGGGGTGATCACGGACCTCTTCTGTATGTACGTACAAGTGGCACCGACCCGCCATGCTCGCCTCGCGGCAAGTGGTCCCTCTAAGGGACGAAGGTTGGGCCCGGGGGCTTGGATCGAGCCGGTGCCACGACAAGGCTAACAAACCACCCTGGTAAGTGATTCCCCCCGCGCGGGTTGACCTGAAATCGGTCAGTCCCTCAGCGGACGGCTCAGTCCCTCAGGAGATCCGGCACGCCCTGCGCGTCGGGGACGTCACGGGCTCCCGAGACCACCGTCAGCTGCTGGGTCGCCCGGGTCAGCGCCACGTAGAGCACGCGCAGCCCGGCCGGGGACTCGTCCGCGATCTCCGCCGGAGAGACGACCACCGTGGCGTCGTACTCCAGACCCTTGGCCTCCAGGGAGCCCAGCGCCACCACCCGGTCGCCGAGACCGGAGAGCCAGCGCGCGGCCTGCTCCCGCCGGTTCATGGCGACCACGACACCGACCGTGCCGTCCACCTGGTCGAGGAGACGGCTCGCTTCCGACCGTACGGTTCCGGCCAGATCGTCCGACTTCGCCGCGGAGTCCACCGCCACGAAGCGCGGCTCCACGCCCGTGGAGCGGACCGCGCGCGGCGACTCCTTGCCGGGCATGGCGAGCGCGAGGACCTTGGCGGCCAGCTCGGCGATCTCGGCGGGGTTGCGGTAGTTCACGGTCAGCTCGAAGCGGCGGCGCGGCCTGCTGCCGAGCGCCTCGTCCCGGGCCTCGGCGGCCTCGTCCGGCGTCGACCAGGAGGACTGCGCCGGGTCGCCGACGACCGTCCAGGTGGCGTGCCGGCCGCGCCGGCCGACCATCCGCCACTGCATGGGGGTGAGGTCCTGCGCCTCGTCGACGATGACGTGCGCGTACTCGGTGCGCTCGGCCGCGAGGCGCTCGGCCCGCTCGCGCTGTGTCTCCTCGCGTACGGGCATCAGCTCCTCCAGCCCCGTCAGCTGGTCCAGCGGGTCGTACTCCCGCTTCTTGCGGGGCCGGGCGGGGGCTCCGAGGAGGGTGTGCAGCTCGTCGAGGAGCGCCACGTCGTGCACGGAGAGGGTGTCGCGGCGCAGGGAGCGGGCCACGCGCCGGATCTCGCCCGGGTTGAGCACGCGCCGGGCCCAGCGTCCGAGGCGCTTCTCGTCGGCCATCGCGTCGAGGACCCGGCGGGGGGTGAGCTCGGGCCACCAGGCGTCGAGGAAGGAGAGGAAGGAGTCCTCGGTGGAGACGTCCTCGTCGAAGGAGGAGCGCAGCTCGGCGGCGAGTTCGGGGTCGCTGTGGCGCCCGGCGGCGCCGGACTTGGCGTACAGCGCGTCGAGCAGCAGGCGGCGGGCGCGGGGCCGCAGCAGGTTGACGGGTGCCGAGCCGCCCAGCACGTTGTGCCGGATGCGGCGGAGTTCGTCGGACTCCAGCTCCAGGCGGCGGCCGAAGGCGACGACCCGCAGCCGCGTGGGCGTGGCGGCGGGGGCCGGGGCGGCGTTCTCCTCGTCGTCCTCGTCCTCCCCCAGGGCGAGCTGGGCCTGGGCATGGGCCTTGGGCGCCGGGGTCTCCAGGGCGCCGCGGGCGGCCTTGCGCAGGACGGCGAGCATCCGGGAGGAGCCCTTGACCCGGGCCACCGCCGGGTCGTCGTAGGCGGTGGCCTCCACGCCGTCGACCAGGGAGCCGAGCGCCCGGATGGCGACCTGGCCCTCCTCGCCGAGGGAGGGCAGTACGCCTTCGGTGTACGAGACGAGCAGCGGGGTCGGGGAGACGATGAGGATGCCGCCCGCGTACCGGCGCCGGTCCTGGTAGAGCAGGTAGGCCGCCCGGTGCAGGGCGACCGCCGTCTTCCCGGTGCCCGGGCCGCCCTCGACGTACGTCACCGAGGCGGCGGGGGCGCGGATGACCAGGTCCTGCTCGGCCTGGATGCTGGCGACGATGTCGCGCATGGTGTGGCTGCGGGCCTGGCCGAGCGCGGCCATCAGGGCGCCGTCGCCGATCACCGGCAGCTCGTGCCCGTCGAGGGTGGCCTTCAGCTCGGGGCGCATCAGGTCGTCCTCGACGCCGAGCACCTTGCGGCCCTTGGAGCGGATGACCCGGCGGCGCACCACCCGGCCGGGGTCGACCGGGGTGGAGCGGTAGAAGGGCGCGGCGGCGGGCGCGCGCCAGTCGATGACGAGCGGGGCGTAGTCGGAGTCGAGGACGCCGATCCGGCCGATGTGGAGGGTCTCGCCGATCTCGGCCGTGTTGTCGGGCCGTACGGCGTCCTCGGCGGGCTCGACGGAGGTGAAGGCGCCGTCGGGACCCTTCTTGCCGTCCTTGCCGTGCAGCAGGTCGATCCGGCCGAAGAGGAAGTCCTCGAACTCGTTGTTCAGCCGGTTGAGGTGGACGCCGGCCCGGAAGACCTGCGCGTCGCGCTCGGCGAGTGCGCCGGGCGTCCCGACCTGGCCGCGCTTGGCGGCGTCGTTCATCAGGAACTCCGCCTCGTGGATCTTCTCCTCGAGGCGGCGGTAGACCTGATCCAAGTGTTCCTGTTCGACGCCGATCTCGCGGTCCCGGACCGTGTCGACCACACCGACGGCTTCCTGCGCGGCCACCGAGGCCCCCTTCTGACGTGCACTGCCCCCGCCGTGGGGCAGCCGTCGAGCTTATGCCACGCGGGGGCCCTGTGTCAGGCGTCGACCTCCACGAGACGGGCGCCGTCGAACGTACGGACTTCGAAACGGTCGATGTCGTCGCGGTCCATGGCGGCCCCGCCGTGCACATAGAGCGGGTTCTTCGCCGCGTCGGTGGCGGCGCCCGGGATGCCGTATCCCCACTTCGGCACGGCCCAGGAGGTGACGACCTCCTCCTCGCCGCTGGTGGAGACGGCGACGAGCCGGCACTTCAGCGGGCCCTTGACGTTCTTGAGCTCCAGGACGGTGTGGGTGCCCCAGCCCTTGCGCTCCAGGCCGACGACGGCGCTGACCTTGGTGGTCGGGTCGGTGGCCTGGACCTTCTCCTCCATGTGGTGGAAGAAGGCGTCCTCGGCGGGGCTGGTCGGGTGGGGGTCGACCACGGCGCGGTCGTCCTTCTCGCCGCCGGAGGTGGCGACGACGGCGACCGCGGGCCCGCCGATGATCAGCACGGCGGCCGCGGCGACGAGGAAGCGGGTACGGCGGCGGGTACGGGCCCGCCGGGCGGCCACCTCGTCGACGAGCCGGTCGAGGACCTCGGGTCCGGGGGCCGGGGCGGCCGCGAGCGGCGGACGCGGGTCGCGGGCCGGGGGCGGCGCGGGCGGGCGGGGCGCGAAGGCGTCGAAGGCGTCGTCGGCGTAGGGGTCGACGGCGTGGGGGCCGGCGGCGGACGTTCCGGGCGGCGCGGGGGGTGCCTCGGCCAGGAGGGCGAGCATCGGCTCCAGGCCGGCGAACTCCTCCACATGCGCGACACACACATCGCAGCGCGTGAGGTGTGCTTCGAACGCGGCGGTGTCAGCCGCGTCGAGGATGCCCAGCACGTAGGCACCCGCCGCATCGTGTGGCGACGTCATACCGTTACCCCCCTCTCCTCCAACGCGAGCTTCATCGAACGCAGTGCGTAGAACACGCGTGACCGGACGGTGCCGGCCGGTATGCCGAGTGTCTCGGCCGCCTCGTTGACCGTACGCCCCTTGAAGTAGGTCTCGACCAACACTTCCCGGTGGGCGGGGGTCAAATCGTCGAGTGCGTCGGAGAGCGTCATCAGCCACAGCGCTTTGTCGATCTCGTCCTCCGCGGGCAGGACCTCGAGCGGTGACGGATCGACCTCCTGCGGCCGGGCCTGCCGGCTTCGGTGGCCGTCGATGACGATGCGCCGGGCGACCGTCACCAGCCAGGGTCGGACAGAGCCGGTCGCCCGATTGAGCTGACCGGCGTTCTTCCAGGCACGGATGAGCGTCTCCTGTACGACGTCCTCGGCGCGCTGGCGGTCGCCGGCGACGAGGCGCAGTACGTAGGCGAGCAGGGGCCCGGCGTGTTCGCGGTAGAGGGCGCGCATCAACTCCTCGTCGGGGACGGCGGGTCGGAAGCGGGTCACCTCGCTACGATGCCGGGCCCGATGCGGACGGTCATCGGCCACGGCCGCATCCTCGCGCACCTGTACCTCCCCGGTCGAGACCCTGTTGTCGTCGATGGGTACGGGGTGGAGGCGGATCGCACTCAACGCCGGGGAAAGTTTTTTTCCGGGCGGGTTACGCGGCGACCTTCCGGGCGCGGGCGGGGCGGGCCTTCCGGGGGTGTTACGCGGCGACCTTCCGGCGGCGGTGGCGGGCGACGCGCTCGCGGTTGCCGCACAGTTCGCTGGAGCACCAGCGGCGGCGGCGTCCTCGGGAGGTGTCGAGGTAGCAGCGGCGGCAGTTGTCGCCCTCGCACCGGCGCAGCAGGGCGCGGGCGGCCGGGTCGGTGAGCAGGTCGACGGCGTCCCGGGCGATGGCGGCGAGCAGCGCCGTGCACTCGGGCTCGTCGCTCAACGCCCGTACGAGCAGGCCGGTTTCGGTGCGTACGGCGCGGGGTGCGGGCGGCGCGGAGGCGGCGGCGAGGGAGTTGAGGCGTTCCAGGGCGGCGTCGACGGTGGCCGGGCTTCCTCCGTCGAGCTGGGCATGGACCAACGTGGCGACGCAGTCGCGCAGTTCGCGGAAGCGGAGGACCCAGAGCGGGTCGAGGGCGCGCAGCGGCGTGGCGGCCGGGACGAGTCCGGTGGCGTGGAGGAAGCGGTCGAGCGTCTCGGTGCGGTCGAGCGGCTGGGCGGCCAGGTCCAGGCAGATCCGCCCGGAGTCGAACCGTACGGTCATGCCCCTGTCACCACCTCACGGTCGGAAGCCGGTCGGGCGCCCGACCAGAGTGCACCCGGCCGTCGTGCGCGACTAGTCCCTCGGCGGCGGGTTGTCGTGAAGGATGCGCTGGAACGCCCGGCCGCGCCTCCGCCGCTCGCCCGGCGCCCACCGCAGCCGGGGCCCGCTACCCGTCCCCGTACTTCGTGTCCGCCGCCGGGTCCACGGCCAGCCGGTAGCCCCGCTTGACCACCGTCTGGATCAGCTTGGGCGTGCCGAGTGCGGCGCGCAGCCGGGCCATCGCCGTCTCCACCGCGTGCTCGTCGCGGCCCGCGCCGGGCAGCGCGCGCAGCAGGTCGGCCCGCGAGACGACCCAGCCCGGGCGCCGGGCCAGAGCGTTCAGCAGCGCCATCCCGGCCGGTGGGACCGGATGCAGGCCCCCGTCGACCAGGACCGCCTGGCCACGGATCTCGACGAGGTGGCCGGCCACCGGGAGCGTACGGGCCCGGGCGGGCAGTTCCCGGCAGAGCAGCTGCACCAGCGGCCCGAGCCGGAAGCGTTCGGGCTGGAGCGTGTCGATGCCGTGGGCCTGCAGCGGCAGGGCCGTCACCGGCCCCACGCAGACCGCGAGCACGTCGTGCCGCAGCGCCTCCAGCAGCTCCGCCCGCACCCCCCGGTCCTCCGCCCGCGTCAGCAGCGAGGCGGCGGCCGGCGCGCTGGTGAAGGTCACCGCGTCCAGGGTCCCAGCGAGCACGCCGTCGAGCAGCCGGTCCAGCGGGCCGATGTCCTCCGGCGGCATCCACCGGTAGACGGGGACGCCGACGACCTCCGCGCCGCCCGCCTCCAGCGCCTCGACGAACCCCGGCAGCGGCTCACCGTGCAGCTGGAGCGCGATCCGCCGCCCCGACACGCCTTCGGCGAGCAGCCGGTCGAGGACCTCGGCCATGGACTCGGACGACGGCGACCACGACTCGGTGAGGCCGGCCGCCCGTACCGCGCCCTTGACCTTGGGGCCGCGGGCCAGGACCTCGACGCCCCGCAGGCGGGCGAGGAGCTCTTCTCCGTACCCCCAGCCGTCCGCCGCCTCGACCCAGCCGCGGAAGCCGATCGCCGTCGTGGCGACGACGACGTCGGGGGCGTGATCGATGAGTTCCTTGGTGGCGGCGAGGAGTTCGGTGTCGTCGGCGAGTGGCACGATCCGCAGTGCGGGACCGTGGACGACGGCGGCGCCACGACGGCGGAGGAGCGCGCCCAGCTCGTCCGCGCGCCGCGCCGCCGTGACTCCTACGGTGAACCCCGCGAGGGGACCCTGCTCTTGCTCGTACATGACGACCGAGCCTGACGGTCCTCCGTGACAGACTCGGTTCGCCCGTATTTCTTGGCCGTTACGGACCACTCCGATCACACCTCGGCGTATCCGAGCTGCGGCTTCTTCTCCTCGGCGGCCTCCGCGGTGTCCGGTACGACGGCCGGCCGGCGAAGGTATACCGCCCAGGTCACGACGATGCAGGCCGCGTAGAAGACCAGGAAGGCGACGAAGGCCGAGGTGCCGGTGCCCGCGGTCTGGAAGGACTGCCGGAAGGCGAGGTTGATGCCGAGCCCGCCGATCGCGCCGACCGCGCCGATCAGGCCCATGGAGGCCCCGGAGAGCCTGCGGCCGTACGACTCGGCCGCCTCGCCCGACAGCCCCTTGCGGTGCCCCTGCGCGAGGAAGATCGCGGGGATCATCTTGTACGTGGAGCCGTTGCCGAGGCCGGAGAGGACGAACAGGCCGATGAAGCCGACGAGGAACACGGCGAGCGACTCGACGACCGAGGCGTAGATCACCACGGAGGTCGCGGCCGCCATCCCGGCGAAGTTCCACAGGGTGATGCGGGCCCCGCCGTGCTTGTCGGCGAGGGAGCCGCCGATGGGCCGGATCAGCGAGCCGAGCAGCGGACCGATGAAGGTGAGCGAGGCGGCCTGCAGCGGGGTGCGCCCGAACTGGGTCTGCAGGACCAGGCCGAAGGCGAAGCTGTACCCGATGAAGGAGCCGAAGGTACCGATGTACAGGAAGGCCATGATCCAGGTGTGGCCGGCCCTGACGGCCTCCTTGGCGGCGCCGGTGTCGTTCCTGACGGGCGCGAGGTTGTCCATGAAGAGCGCGGCGCAGACGGCGGCGACCAGGATCAGCGGGAGGTAGACGCCCAGCACGAGGCGCGGGTGCATGGCGCCCGCCGTGCCGATGACGAGCAGGCCGACGAGCTGGACGACCGGGACGCCGATGTTGCCGCCGCCGGCGTTGAGGCCGAGCGCCCAGCCCTTCTTCCGCAGCGGGAAGAAGGCGTTGATGTTGGTCATGGACGAGGCGAAGTTGCCGCCGCCGACGCCGGTGAGCGCGGCGACCAGGAGGAAGGTGTGGTACGAGGTGCCCGGCTCCATCACGGCGAAGGCGAAGCCCGTCGGCAGCAGGAGCAGCAGCGCGCTGAAGATGGTCCAGTTCCGCCCGCCGAACCGGGCGACGGCGAAGGTGTACGGGACCCGGATGAGCGCCCCGACGAAGGTGGCGGTCCCGATGAGGAAGAACTTCCCGGCCGGGTCGATGCCGTACTCCGGCCCCATGAAGAGGACCATCACGGACCACAGGCTCCAGATGGAGAAGCCGATGTGCTCGGAGAGCACGGAGAAGAGCAGATTGCGCTTGGCGATCCGCTCTCCCTGTTCACGCCAGAAGGTCTCGTCCTCCGGCTCCCACCGTTCGATCCACCGGCCGCCCATCACGTACCTCCACGGTCTCGGGTCCCGAGCGCCCAGAAGCTCCGGACCTCGTGGACCAGACGCTAGGGGGGCCGCGTTTCAGACCGGTGGCGGGAAGTGACGGGTACGGAACCTTGCTCTCACCCGGGGCCGGCCGGAGGTGTGAGTACGCCCCGCCGTCCGGCCCGCGCCACCCGGCCCGGCCCGCGCCACCCGGCCCGGCCGGTGCCGCCCGGCCCGACCCTACGCGCCCGGTGCGGTCAGACCGCCGGGACCCCCGCCTCGTCCGCCGGCAGCCAGGAGTCCGCCGGGCGCTCCAGCCAGCCCTCCCGGGCCCCGATCTCCGCCGCGGCCGTGCGCAGCGCGTCGAGCCCCGGGTGCCTCAGCCCCTTGCGCCACACCAGACTCACCGGGGAGAGCGGCACGGGATCGACCAGGGGCCGCAGCACGCTCCCCGGCACCGGCGGAAAGTCGACGACCACGAGCGCGGGAGTGCCGAGCTTGGCCATGATCCGGCGGAACTCCTCGAACCCCACGGCCATCGGGGCGCGCGGCGCGACCGTGATGCCCCGGCCGGCGAAGAGCCGGGCGGCCAGGTCGGTCCACTCCGCCGTGCGGTCGTTGCCCGCGCCCGCGTAGACGCTCTCGCCCGCCAGCGCGGCCAGCGGCACGGCCGCCAGGCCGGCGAGCGGGTGCCCCTCGGGCAGCAGCACCGCCATCGGCTCGTACCGTACGAACTGCGAGGCGAGCCCCGCCCGCGTGGCGGGGCCGAGCCCGCCGAACCGGCCGAAGGACACGTCGAGACCTCCGGCCAGGATCTGCGCCGCGGCCCCGGTCAGTCCGCTCTCATAACGGGCCATCAGCTCCTGCTCGGGGGCGAGTTCACGCGCCCGCTCCAGAACGCGGCCGTTCGCCAGGCCCGTGGTGTTGAGGTCGACGAGCAGCGGCCGGGTCTCCGCCCGGAAGGCGTCGCTGAGCGCGTCGCAGGCCGCCAGCACCCCGCGCGCGTACGGGAGGAGACGCGCGCCGTCCGCGGTGAGCGTGACCTGCCGGGTGGTCCGTACGAACAGGTCGGCGCCCAACTCCCGCTCAAGCCGCCGGATGTCGCGGCTGAGCGCCTGCTGGGCGACGAAGAGCCGGGCGGCGGCGCGGGTGAAGTGCAGTTCGTCGGCGACGGCGGTGAAGGCGCGCAGGAGCCGCGGTTCTATGTCGTGCGCGTACGGGGAAGGGGCCACCCCGCATTCAACAACGCGCGCGCGTGAATGGCCACGGATCAGGTTTCACAACGCGAGCGCGTGAATGGCCGCGGATCAGGTGTTGGACCGCCCAGGCGGCCGACCCCGAGGCTGTTCGCATGCCGCACCACGACCTCACGCTCACCCCGGCGGGCCCGGCGTTCGCCCCGCGCTACGGCGACCGGCCTGCCCGCCGCCCCACCGCGGGGACCAACCCCTACCTCCGCCTCTTCGCCACCCCCGGCGCCCGCGCCTTCACGGCCGGCAATCTGATCGCCCGGCTCCCGATGGGGATGTTCAGCGTGAGCGCGGTGATCATGATCGCCGGGTCGTACGGCTCGTACGCGCTCGCCGGCGCCGTCACCGCCACGGGTCTTGCGGCCATGGCCCTGGTCGCGCCCTGGACGGCGCGGCTCGTCGACCGGTACGGGCAGGCTCGGGTCGCCGTCCCGGCGGCCGCGCTGGCCTCGCTCGGCTCGCTCGCCCTGCTGCTGTGCGTGCGGGCCGAGGCGCCGGCCTGGACCCTCTTCGTGGCGTACGCGGCGACCGCCACCACACCGAACACGGGAGGCATGTCCCGCGCCCGCTGGGCCCATCTCCACGCGGGGGACCCGGCCGCCCTGCACACCGCGAACGCCTTCGAGCAGGCCGCCGACGAACTCTGCTTCATGCTGGGCCCGGTGCTGGCCGCGCTCCTGTGCGCGGGGCTCTTCCCCGAGGCGGGCACGCTGGTCGGCGCGGTCCTGCTGTTCACCGGTGTGCTGGTCTTCGCGGCCCAGCGCTCCACGGAACCCCCGGTCGCGCCGCGCGCCGCCGTCTCGGGTCCGGGCGCCGTCTCCCCTCTGCGCGCGCCCGGCATGGCGCGGCTCCTCGGCGTCTTCCTGGCGACGGGCGCGGTCTTCGGGGCGATGGAGGTGGTGGCGCTGGCCCATGTGGACGGCCCGGCCGCCGGTCCCGTGCTCGCGCTGCAGGCGGCCGGCTCGTGCGCGGCGGGCCTGGTCTACGGCCGCACACGGCGCTCGGCCGGCCTCGGCACCTGTCTGGCCGCGATGACCGTCCTGATGACGCTGCCGCTGCTGGGCGCCTCGACCGGTTCGCTGGCGGCCCTGGCGGCCGGTCTGCTCGTGGCGGGCATGGCGACGGCCCCGACGATGGTCACGGGCATGGCGCTGGCGCAGCGCCGGACCCCACCCGGCCGGCTGAACGAGGGCATGACCCTCGCGGTGACCGCCCTCCTCGGCGGCGTCGCGGCCGGCTCGGCGGTGGGCGGCTGGACGGCCGAGCACGCTCCGGCGACGGCCCACGCGTTTCTGATCCCACCGGCGGCGGCTGCCCTCGCTCTGGGTCTGGCCGTCGGCGGGGGTATGACGAAGGCCCGGCGGTCGTCGTGACGACTGCCGGGCCTTTGCCCACATGGGATGAGTGGAGATGGCGGGAATCGAACCCGCGTCCAACGGTGCGGAAACAGGGCTTCTCCGTGTGCAGTCCGCTACGAGTTTCTCAGCCCCGGAGATCACGCGGACAAGTCTCCGACGGGCTCAGTCACTGTTTGATTTCCCTCAGGCCCCCGTGACCGGGGCTAGAGGTTTAGATCCCTAGATGACGCCAGGATCCGGGTCGGGACCATCCCCGGGCTGACGCTCCTCACAGAGGCTTCTGGTCGTTACCTAAAAATTAGGCAGCGAGGGCGAAGCGGGAGTTATCGCTCTTGGAGTTGGCGATTATTGGTTGCGACATATGGTTTACGAGATCATTGCCGCTTCCTCGACACGCTTCCCCTGCTTCGACATCCGCTGTCGAAACCGATCATCCCCATGTTGATTTTTCAAAACGCGCACCCGCTGTGAGGTGCGGGGCCCATCGTACGTGAACAACGGGGACCGTCGCCAGCCTATTCCCACCGGCCCGGACGGCCCGGCGCCCCTACGCGGACTGGGCCGCCCGCTGGCGCCGCTTCGCCGCCGCGATCGCGCGGTTCGTCTCCCGCGTGTCCTGCTTCTCCCGGAGCGTCTGCCGCTTGTCGTACTCCTTCTTGCCCTTGGCGAGCGCGATCTCGACCTTGACCCGGCCGCTCAGGAAGTACAGCGCGAGGGGCACGATCGTGTGACCCGTCTCCTGCGCCTTCGACTCCAGCTTGTCGATCTCGGCGCGGTGCAGCAGCAGCTTGCGCTTCCGCTTGGCCGAGTGGTTGGTCCAGCTGCCCTGCATGTACTCGGGCACGTGGATGTTGTGCAGCCACGCCTCGTGGCCGTCGATCTGGACGAAGCCGTCGACGAGCGACGCCCGTCCCATGCGCAGCGACTTCACCTCGGTGCCCATGAGCACGACACCGCACTCGTAGGTGTCGATGATGTGGTAGTCGTGCCGCGCCTTCTTGTTCTGCGCGATGATCTTGCGCTCGGGGCCCTTCTCAGGGTCCTTCTTCTTGGCAGGCTTGCCCTGCACGTTCACGAGTCCCTTTGCCATAGTGCGGCCATTTTCGCACTACGACCCCCCTCCGAGGCCACTCAATACCGTCCTCGCCCGCTCCTCGGCCCGTTCGCTGACGGCCAGGTCCGGTGTGATCCCGCGGCCGTCGACGCCGTGCCCGGCCGGAGTGCGGTAGTGGCCGACGGTCAGCTCGGCGACGGACCCGTCGGGCAGCGTGCTCGGCATCTGGACCGCGCCCTTGCCGAAGGTGCGGGAGCCGACGGTGACCGCCCGGCCCCGGTCCTTCAGCGCCCCGGTCAGCAGCTCGGCGGCGCTCATCGTGCCGCCGTCGATCAGCGCCACCACGGGCCGCTCGGTGTCCCCGCCCCGCTCGGCGTACACCGCGCGCTGCTCCCCGTCGACGTCGTACGTGGCGACCAGACCGCCGTCCAGGAAGGCGGAGGCGGCGACGGCGGCCTCGGCGACCAGACCGCCGGCGTTGCCGCGCAGGTCGAGCAGGACACCGGCGCCCGGCCGGGCCCGCCGTACCGCGTCGCGTACCCGCTCCCCCGTCCCCTTGGTGAAGGCGGCCACCTTGATCACGACGGTCCCGTCGCCCAGGCGCCGCACGGTGACGTCCTCGGTGGCGAGCCTGGCCCTGCGCAGGGTGGCGGTCCATGCGGTGCGGCCGCGCTCCACGCCGAGGACGACGGTGGAGCCGGGGACGCCGTCACCGCGCAGCAGGGAGACGACCTCCGAGACGGAGAGCGAGCCGACGGAACGGCCGTCGACGGTGACGAGGCGGTCGCCGGGCCGCAGCCCGGCCCGGGCGGCCGGACCGCCGGCCCGTACCCGGCTGATCTCGACGCGCCCCTCCCCCGCCCTCCGGGCGGAGAGCCCGACGCCGGTGTACGAGCCGTCGAGGGCCTGCTCGAACTCGTCGTACTCCGCCGGGCCGTACACCGCGCCCCAGCGGTCACCGCTGCGGCTGACGAACTCCTCGGCGGCCTGCTTGCCCGACTTGCCGTCGGCCATCGCCTCGGCGGCGGCGCGGTTGAGGGCGCCGCGGTCGACGAGGGCGCGGCGCGAGGACGGCTCGGTGTCCGCCGGCTCCTGCCGCGGCAGCGAGTCCGTGACGGCCGCGGCGGCGAGGACACCGGCGAAGACCAACGCGAGAACGGCCCCACGGACGATTCCGCGGGGCCGCGGACAGAACTCGGGGCCGACCGGCATGTCGCCCACTCTAGGACAAGCGAAAGGCGCCGTACGGTCGTTGACCGCACGGCGCCCGGAGTACTCAGGCGGCTCTTCTCACACCCTGAGGTACTTGCGCAGCGCGATGAAGGCGGCCAGCGCGGGCATGAGCAGCCCGATGACCAGGACCAGAGGCAGCACCGACAACACGGCGTCCCAGCCGATGAAGTTGACGAGCTGCATCTTGTCGGCGAGCGCCAGGCCGTGGTCGATCAGGAAGTACCGGCCCGCGAGGAGCATCACGCTCGCGACCACACCGCCGAGGAGACCTGCGAAGGCGGCCTCCATGATGAAGGGCATCTGGATGTAGAAGCTGGAGGCGCCGACGAGCCGCATGATGCCGGTCTCACGCCGCCGGCTGAAGGCGGAGACGCGCACGGTGTTGACGATCAGGATCAGCGCGATGATCAGCATCAGCGCCATCACGTAGATCGCCACGACGTTCATGCCGTTCATCAGGTCGAACAGGTTCTGCAGGATGTTGCGTTGGTCCTGTACGGACTCCACTCCGTCCCGCCCGGCGAAGGCGGTGGCGACCACCTTGTACTTCTCCGGGTCCTGCAGCTTCACCCGGAACGACTCCTGCATCTGGTCCGGCGTGATGACGGACGCGATGGCGGTGTCGCTGTACTGCTCCTTGTAGTGCTTGTACGCCTCGTCGGTCGACTCGTGGATGACCTTCTCGACGATGTCCATCTTCTTCAGATCGGCCTCGATCTGCTCCTTCTGCTGCGCGGTCACCGCGCCCTTGGCGCACTTGGGGGAGGTGGCCGCGTCGTTCTTGTTGCAGAGGAAGATGGAGACGTTGACCTTGTCGTACCAGTAGTCCTTCATCGTGCTGACCTGCTCGCGCATGAGCAGCGCGCCGCCGAACAGGGCGAGCGAGAGGGCCACGGAGACGATGACGGCGAACGTCATGGTGAGATTGCGCCGGAGACCGACGCCGATCTCGGAGAGCACGAACTGAGCGCGCATGGTGTCTGTTCCCCTACCTGCTCAGTGCTGGTATCCGTAGACGCCACGCGCCTGGTCGCGGACGAGACGGCCCTTTTCGAGCTCGATGACGCGCTTGCGCATCTGGTCGACGATGTTCTGGTCGTGGGTCGCCATGACGACGGTGGTCCCTGTCCTGTTGATGCGGTCGAGCAACTTCATGATGCCGACGGAGGTCTGCGGGTCGAGGTTGCCGGTGGGCTCGTCGGCGATCAGCAGCATCGGGCGGTTGACGAAGGCCCTGGCGATGGCGACGCGCTGCTGCTCACCACCCGAGAGCTCGCCCGGCATGCGGTCCTCCTTGCCGCCGAGACCGACGAGGTCGAGCACCTGGGGCACGGCCTTGCGGATCTCGCCGCGCGGCTTGCCGATGACCTCCTGGGCGAAGGCCACGTTCTCGGCGACGGTCTTGTTGGGCAGCAGGCGGAAGTCCTGGAAGACGGTCCCCAGCTGGCGGCGCATGTGCGGCACCTTCCAGTTGGAGAGCCGGGCCAGATCCTTGCCGAGGACGTGCACCTGGCCGTGGCTGGCGCGCTCCTCGCGAAGGATCAGCCGAAGGAAAGTCGACTTTCCGGAGCCGGAGGAACCGACGAGGAAGACGAACTCCCCCTTCTCGATCTCCAGGGATACATCCCGGAGCGCGGGGCGGTTCTGCTTCGGATAGGACTTGGAGACGTTGTCGAATCGGATCACGGATGCACCACGGTCGGCCGGGAGTAGGTGAGCGCGACCTTACGCGACCGGGGATGGCCCGCGCAGTCGCGGTCCGAGCTTGTGTGCTTTATCCTTTTCGTCCTTCCGGGCGGAGGGGGATCGATCCGGCGGGGCGCGCCGAAACGCTCGCGAGCTGGCACAGTGGTAGGGGGAACGCACGGGTACCACCGGACGTTGACCACGGTGTGGACCCCTGTGCGGGAGGAGGAGAGCGCATGACCTATGACCGACTGGTGTGCGCCAATTGCGCGGCCCCCGTCGCGGAGGGCCGCTGTGCCATCTGCCGCGCGAACCGGGAACGCCTGAAGGATGAGGGCCCGCTGGGCGGGCTGACACCGGCGATGCTGCTGACCCTGCTGATCGCCATGGTGGCGGCGGTGGCACTGCTCGCGGCGCTGCAGACCGCGTAGGCCGCCGCAGGCGCGTCAGCGATGCAGGCAGGCCGCGTAGACACGATGCGGACCGCGTAGCACGACGTACGCGAGCCGGTCGGCGACGGACACGGGAAAGGGCCGGGGGGCGACCCCCGGCCCTTCCTCATGCTCTAGCGGTCCGCTCAGACGGCGGCACGGCCACCGGCGACGAGGCGCGGAAGCATCCGGAAACCGATGCCGCCGGCGATCATCGTGGCGGCACCGATGACCAGGAACGTGGTCTCGGCGGCGCCGGTCTCGGCCAGCTCCTCCTTGGCCTTGCCCTGCTCGACGGGCTGCGAGCCGGCGTTGTTGGTGTCGGGGTTGTTGTCGACACACTCGGCGCCGTCGAGGTCGACGGTGCAGGTGCCGGCGCCACCATCGGTGGAGGAACCGCCGTCGCTACCACCCGTGGTGTCCTCGCCCGGGTTCGTCGGGTCGGGGTTGGCCGGGTTCGGCTTGGTCGGGTCCGGGTTGGCCGGGTTCGGGTTCTCCGGGTTCGGCTTGGTCGGGTCCGGGTTGGCCGGGTTCGGGTCGGCCGGGTTCGGGTTCGCCGGGTTCGGGTCGGCCGGGTTCGGGTTCGCCGGGTTCGGGTTCTCCGGGTTCGGGTTCGCCGGGTTCGGGTCGGCCGGGTTCGGGTCGGCCGGGTTCGGGTTCGCCGGGTTCGGGTTCGCCGGGTTCGGGTTCGCCGGGTTCGGGTTCTCCGGGTTCGGGTCGGCCGGGTTCGGGTTCGCCGGGTTCGGGTTCGCCGGGTTCGGGTTCGCCGGGTTCGGGTTCTCCGGGTTCGGGTTCTCCGGGTTCGGGTTCTCCGGGTTCGGGTTCTCCGGGTCGGGGTCCTCGCACACCGAGCCCGGCGCGCAGGGGTCCTCTTCCTCGCCCAGCTGGGCCTGGATGCTCAGCGGACCGACCTCGATGTCCGCGTTGACCGCCTGTGCGGCGCCCGCGGCGGTCAGGGACGCGCCGGCGACGATCACCGTGCCGGCCGCGATGCGCGCGAGGCGAACGCGCGTCTTCTTCGTCATCTGGCTGCTACCCCCAGTAGCTCAATCTCGTCATGGAGCAGCGCTCGGGGCCGCGGGCAGCAGGAGCGACGTCATGACTGGACCGGCCCCCGTTCACACACGCCCCAGATATGCGCATGCCAAGCGCCACCCTCCCGACTTTCCGCAAACGCGTCAAGGTCGTTGCGCGTGCGATGTCTGAAAGATCACGAGTTGCCCGCCATGCGGGGATGCAACTGTGACGTAAACGCGGAACTTCCGCCTCCCTCGCGGCAGTTCCCTTGTCGACAAAGCGCCCGCCTGACCCGGTTTCCGCTTGCGCCCGCGAATCAACGCCCGGTCGTCACCAGGCGAACCGTGTGCCCGTCGGACACGACGACGGCGCCCGGGCCCCGCACACACGAAGTGCGGGGCCCGGGCGCCGTGAAGCCGAACTCGGTTACTTCTCCTGCTGCTTGCGCCAGCGGATGCCCGCCTCGAGGAAGCCGTCGATCTCGCCGTCCAGGACCGCCTGCGGGTTGCCGACCTCGAAGTCCGTCCGGAGGTCCTTGACCATCTGGTACGGGTGGAGGACGTACGAGCGCATCTGGTTGCCCCAGGAGCTGCCGCCGTCGCCCTTCAGGGCATCCATCTTGGCGCGCTCCTCCTGGCGCTGGCGCTCGAGGAGCTTGGCCTGGAGGACGTTCATCGCGCTCGCCTTGTTCTGGATCTGGGAGCGCTCGTTCTGGCAGGAGACCACGATGCCGGTCGGGAGGTGCGTGATACGCACCGCCGAGTCGGTCGTGTTGACGCCCTGGCCACCCGGGCCCGAAGCGCGGTAGACGTCCACGCGCAGCTCGGACTCGTCGATCTCGACGTGGTCGGAGGACTCCACGACCGGCAGGATCTCGACGCCCGCGAAGGACGTCTGGCGGCGGCCCTGGTTGTCGAAGGGGGAGATGCGCACCAGGCGGTGCGTGCCCTGCTCGACCGAGAGCGTGCCGTAGGCGTACGGGGCCTTGACCACGAAGGTGGTCGACTTGATGCCGGCCTCTTCGGCGTACGAGGTTTCGTAGACCTCCGTGCCGTAGCCGTGTCGCTCGGCCCAGCGCAGGTACATGCGCTGCAGCTGCTCGGCGAAGTCCGCGGCGTCGACGCCGCCGGCCTCGGCCCGGATGTTGACGAGCGCCTCACGCTCGTCGTACTCGCCCGAAAGCAGCGTACGGACTTCCATCTCGTCCAGCGCCTTGCGGACCGAGACGAGCTCCGCCTCGGCCTCGGTGCGCGTGTCCGGGTCGTCCATCTCCTCGGCGAGCTCGAAGAGCACCGCGAGGTCGTCGATCCGGCTGCGCAGGGCCTCGGCCTTGCGGACCTCGGCCTGGAGGTGCGAAAGCTTGCTGGTGATCTTCTGCGCCGCCTCCGGGTCGTCCCAGAGGGACGGGGCCGCGGCCTGCTCTTCGAGCACGGCGATGTCTGCCCTCAACTTCTCGAGGTCCAGTACGGCCTCGATCGACCCCATGGTCGAGGAGAGGGACTTCAGCTCTTCGGATACATCGACGACTGCCACGCGTCCAGCGTAACGGCTCGCCGCGCGTCCCCGGCCCCGGCTTCAGGGCCGCGAGGACGTCTTGGAGTCCTGCGGCGGGGTGTCGGTGTCGCCGGCGGTCGCCAGATAGCCGCCCACCGCCAGCGCGCCGGCGAGCACGACAGCGGCCAGGGAGAGGGTGATACGCCGCTTGCGGACCGCCTCCGCCTTGTGCCGGGCCGAGCCGGGGCGCCGGGCGCCCGCCGGGCGGGGGGCGCGTGCCGTGCCCAGGGGGCCGCCGGAGAGTTCGTCGGGGGCGGGCACCCGCATGGAGGTGTGGGTGTCCCGGTTGGAGTCGGGAGAGGCGCCGGGGACCAGCGGGACGGCGGCCCGGCGCGGAGCCGGTCCGCCGACCGGCCCGCCGGTCGGGTACGGGTCCTCCTGCTGCGGCTCAGGGGCCGGCTCGGCGTCCGGCTCGTCCACGTCGAGCGGCGGGATGCCGGCGAGCATCGGCAGGACGTCCCGCAGCCGGGCGCCCAGCTCCGAGGCGCGCAGGCGGGAGGCCGGGGCCTTGGCCAGGCACTGGACGATCAGCTGCCACAGCTCCTCGGGGATGCCGGGCAGCGGCACGACCGTCTCCGTGACGTGCCGGCGCAGCACCGCGCCCGGGTGCCCGCCGCCGAAGGGCGTGAACCCGGCGAGGAGCTCGTACAGGACGGTGGCGAGGGCGTAGATGTCGACCGCCGCGCGCGGTGGCAGGCCCTCGACGATCTCGGGGGCCAGATAGTCCGGCGTACCGATGATGCGGGTCGCCTTGGTGCGGCCGGGGGTGTCGATCAGTTTGGCGACGCCGAAGTCGGTCAGCAGCGCCGGATGGGCGCCGCCGGGGCCGAGCGGTCCCTCCATGTCGAGGAGGATGTTCTCGGGCTTGACGTCCCGGTGGACGACTCCGGCGCGGTGCGCGGCCGCCAGTCCGTCGGCGACGTCCGCGACGATCGCGACGGCCGCCTCGGGGGCGAGCCGCCGCTCCCGGTCCAGGCGGGTACGGAGGTCGGTGCCGCGGACCAGGTCCATCACGAGGGCGAGGTCGTTCCCGTCGACGACGAGGTCGCGGACGGAGACCACCCGGGGGTGGTCGAGACCGAGCAGGGCCGTGCGCTCCTGGACGAAGCGGCCGACGAGCTCCTGGTCGGAGGCCAGGTCCTCGCGCAGCAGCTTGATGGCGACGGGGCCCTCGGGGCCCTCGCCGAGCCACACCGTGCCGGCGCTGCCCCGCCCGAGGATCTGGTGGGCCGTGTAGCGGCTGCCGATATTCCGTGCCAAGACTGCTCCCTCAGCGGCTGGCGGTCGCGACAAAGTTACGCGTCCACGGGCGCTGGTCGTCACTTCCGAGGGGAAATCACCCCTCGGAAGTCGATAAATCGGCAGTACTACTGCCCCGTACCGCCGGTAGTGGTACCACCCTCCGTGGTGCTGCCGATCTCGGAGACCCATGTGGAGACGGACGAGATCATGTCCCCGATCGCCTGCCAGTAGCCCTTGCCCTCGGCGACCCAGTCCTGGAGCGGGGTCAGCTCCCAGATGAGCCAGCCGGCGATCACGAACAGCACGACCGTGAACAGACAGCCCTTGAGGCAGCCGAGGCCCGGGATCCGCATCGGGTTCGCGCTGCGCCGCGGCGGGCGCGGCTCGCGCGGAGCCGGCGCCTGCGGCGGCGGCTGCGGGGGCCGGTACTGCTGCTGGGGCGGCGCGTACTGCTGCTGCGGGGGCTGCGGCGGCGGTTGCTGCGGCGCGTACTGCTGCCGCTGCGGCGGCCGCGGCGGCTGCTGCTGGGGGTGGGGCTGCTGCTGGGGGTGGGGCGGCTGGGGCGTGTACGGCTGCGGCTGGCGCTGGGGGCGGCGGCGCAGCGGGTCCTGGCTGGGGTCCAGGTACTGCACCTGCGTCTGCTCGTTGCGGTCGCGGGCCGCGCGCAACTGGCTCTGCCAGGGGTGCGGCTCGTCGCCCGGAGAGCCCTGCGGGGGCTGCGGCGGTACGGGAGGCATGACAGCGGTCGGGTCGGCGCCGGCACCGGCGGGACCGCTGGTCGGCATGACGCTCGTCGCGGCGGCAGGGTCGTACCGGTGCGCCCCGCCGGTGCTGGGCAGCACCTGGGTCGGGTCGGCCGCGCCGGGCGTCTCCGGGACGGGCGCGGGCGCCGGGTCCGGGGCGAGCAGGGCGCCGACCCCCTCGGCGGCCTCGATCTGCGCGGCTGTGGCGTGCACGCCGATGCCGGCCGCGACCGTACGCAGCGCACGGGCCAGGTTCTCGGCGCTGGGCCGCTGGTCCGGGTTCTTGCTGAGGCAGCGCTCTATGACCGTCCACAGGGGCCCCGGGACGGTCGAGGGGCGGCGGGGGTCCTCGCTGAGGTGCCGGTGCAGGACCTCAAGGGCCGTGCCGCCCGCGAACGGAGGACGGCCGGTGACCAGCTCGTACAGCAGGATGCCGGCACCGTAGATGTCGACGGCGGAGGTCTGCGGGCGGCCCTCGGCGGACTCCGGTGCGACGTACGCGGGCGTGCCGACGAATTCGTGCGTACGGGTCAGGCCCGGGGAGTCGGCCAGGCGCGCGATGCCGAAGTCGGTGAGCATCGGGTGCATCTGGCCGTCGCGCTCGGCGAGCAGGACGTTGGCGGGCTTGAGGTCGCGGTGGACCACGCCGTCGGCGTGGCTGGCGGCGAGGGCGTCGGCGATCTGCGCGGTGAGCAGGCTCGCGGCGACCGGGGTGAGGGGCCCGTTCTCGCGGATGTAGCGGTGCAGGTCGGGGCCCTCGACGAGATCCATGACCAGGGCGAGGACGTCGCCCTCCACGACCAGGTCGCGGGTGCGCACGATGTTGGGGTGGGTGAGCCGGAGCAGCACGGACCGCTCGCGCAGGAAGCGCATCACGATGTCCGCGTCGTTGGCCAGCTCCTCCTTGAGGACCTTGATCGCGACGGTCTCTCCGGGCTGGCCCGGCACGGCGGCCTCGGCGCCCGCCGTCTCCCGCTGGCGGGCTCGCCAGACGGTGCCCGTGGCGCCGCGGCCGAGCGGCTCCTCGAGCAGGTACTTGCTGCCGATTGGCCGCACGTCACGCGCTCCCTGCTGATCGTGGTCCTGGGGGGTCCCGGGTCCCTGTCATCTGTTGTGACCCGTCCGGGTGTCCAACCCACTTTAGTGCCGCCGAACGAGTCAACGGACGATCACGGACGGCCGATAAAGGCGCCGGACTTGTCCGAAAACAAGACGCGTCAGTCGTACCGGAGGTTGCGGGAAGCGACGCCAGGCGTGTCCAACCAGGCACTTTTACGTCCACAGCCGACCATTCAAGATCACTTGGTGGCGACCCGCGGGCGGGTTGTCGGTGGCAGGTGCGAGGATGCACACAGCACGTCGCATCGAGGGGACGGGAGCCCCGCGCCGTGCCGACCTGTACCGGACGACGCGTCCGTGCGGGGTGGGGGAGAACACAGGGCGGTCCCCCTGCCGGGCACACGCGCAGAAGGGACCGCTGACGGCGATGCAGATCCGGCTGACCGTCCTCGCGCCGCACGCCGGCCACGGCTCTGGGCGCGCCTGCGACGTGCTCGTCACAGCCCCGGCGGGGACGGCGCTGGCCGCCGTGGCCTCCGGTCTGGCCGCGGCCGTCTCCGGCCCCGACGGTTCCACCTCGGGCACGACCGTGCTCTACGCCGGCCGGGAGCGGCTCGACAACCGCCGCTGCGCGCTCGGCGAGCCTCCGCTGGTCGACGGCGCCGTGCTCACGCTCCAGGTCCCCGGCGAGGACGACCGGCTCGGCGAGGGCGCCGCGGCCCGGCTCCACGTGGTCGCGGGTCCGGACGCCGGCGGGGTGCATCTGCTGCACGGCGGCCCGATCAGGATCGGCCGCTCCCTGGACGCGGACGTCCCGCTCGACGACCCGGACGTCTCCCGGGTGCACTGCACGGTGACGGTCGGCGACGACGGCCGCGTCACGGTCGCGGACCTCGGTTCCACGAACGGCACGACACTGGACGGCACCCCGGTGGGCGCCCGCCCGGTCCGCCTGCTCCCGGGCGCCCTCCTGCGCCTCGGCGAATCCGCCCTCCGCCTCACGCCCGGCCCCGTCGACCCGGACTCCCTGCCGACGACGCCGGACGGCGAGGGGCACCTGCGGGTGGCGGCGGGTGCGGGCTCCGGCGCGGGACCGGAGCGGGGGGCTGCCGAGGCGGACTCCGACTCGGGCGCGGAGCGGGCGGCCTGCACCGGTCCGGCGTACGGGCAGGGCGAGGCCCCCGGCTGCGGGCACGGCTCCGGCCACACGTACGGGCAGGGCGGGGTTGCCGTGAACGGCACCGGCACCGGCACCGGCCCGGAGCATGGGCAGCTCTCCACCGCCCAGGGTCACGGCCCGCGCGGCTCGGACACCCATCGCACCGGCCCGTACGAACCCGAGAACGACGGCGCCCGGACCCACGCGCGCGGCGGGCACGGACCCCACCCCGACCCCTTCCGCCCCGACGAGGACGCCACGCACGGGGGCCCGCTCGGCCACGCGCGCGCCGAGGAGGCGCCGCACGGTGAGGGGGAGGGCCACAGCAGGACCCGCCGACAGCCCCCCGCCGCTCCTCAGGGGCGTGGCAAGCGCGGGATAGGGGCATGGGCGCGGCGGCTCGCGGGAGGCAAGGGCGAACTGCCGGCAGCGGACGCCGGGGCCGCTTCCGGGGCCGTCGGCGCGTCCCATCCGGACAGGACCGCCTCGGGGCCGACGCCTGCCGCAGAGACCTGGCCCGATCCGGCCGCCGTCCTGCTGACCGCTCTCGGGCCGGGCCCCCGGCTCTGGGAGCGCGGGCCCGGCCATCCCGAGTCACTGGTGGTCCGGCTCGGCACGACCGACCGGGCCGAGCTGTCCGGGGTGCCCGTCACGGTCGGGCTGCGCGAGGCCGGCTCGCTCGGCCTGGCCGGGCCCGGGAAGCGGCTCGCCGGGCTCGCCCGCTCCGTCGTGGCGCAGCTCGCCGCCCTGCACTCCCCCTCCGAGCTGGAGATCGTGCTGATCAGCGCGGACCGCAACCGCTCCCTGGAGGAGCGGCGCCGCGCCTGGGCCTGGCTCGGCTGGCTCCCGCACCTGCGGCCGGCGCACGGCCAGGACTGCCGGCTCCTCCTCGCCTACGACCGCGAACAGGCCGACGCCCGTACGGCCGAGCTGACCCGACGGCTCGACGACGGGCCGCTCGGGCCCGGCTGGCCGAGCGCCGACCGCGCGGCCGTCGCCGAGGCCGCCGCGCGCCACGAAGGTCCGGCGACGGTGGTGATCGTGGACGGGGACCCCGGTTCGGCGGCGCTGCGCGAGACGACCGCGCGGCTCGCCGGTGCGGGGGCCGCCGCCGGGATCCATCTGATCTGTCTCGCCGAGGCCCCGGCCGCCTCCCCGGTGTCGCCGGTGTCGGCGACCTATGAGAGCGCGTGCGCGGCCTCCCTCGCCTTCCGCGAATGCGGGGCGGTCGCCCTGTTGAGCGGCGATGTGGCGACGGCGCTGCGGCTGCTGCGTACGGCAGGCGGCCGGGCCGCGGGCCACGGCACGGTCGGCGTCGTGGACGCGGTCTCCGTCGCCTGGGCCGAGCGCTTCGGCCGGGCCCTTGCTCCGTTGCGTACGGAAGGTGCCTCGCCGCGCAGCCGGGCGGCGTCGGCGGCTCTGCCCCGGTCCGCCCGGCTGCTCGACGAACTCGGTCTCGCCCGCGCCACCCCGGCCTCGCTGCTGGCCCGCTGGGCGTCGGCCGGGGACGGGACGGTCGTGCTCGGCGCGGGACCGCGCGGACCGGTCTCGGTCGATCTGACCGAGGAGGGGCCGCATCTGCTGATCGAGGGCCCGGCCGGCAGCGGCCGCACGGAGCTGCTGCGGTCGATCGCCGCCTCCCTCGCGGCCGGGGGGCGGCCCGACCGTCTGGGTCTGCTCCTTGTGGACGGCGCGGGCGGCGAGCGGGGCGAGGGCCTGGCGGCCTGTACGGAGCTGCCCCATGTCACGGAGCACCTGGTCGCCTCCGACCCGGTGCGGATGCGCGAGTTCGCCCAGGCGCTGGGCGCCGAACTGAAGCGTCGCGCGGAGCTGCTGGGCGACGGTCACTTCAACGACCGCCGCACGGCCACCCGTCGTCCGGCGCAGGACCGTCTGATCGGGCAGCGCGGGCCGAGCCCGGCGGAGACCGTGACGCCGGCCGCCCGGGCGACGGCCCGCATCCCCGACGCCCGCGCCGGTGACGCCTTCCTCACCGCCCCCCCGAGCGGCCGCGTCCCCCGCCCCACCGACGACACCGCCCGGGCTCACCGCCCGACCGACGACACCGGCCGCGTCCATCGCCCCACGGACGACACCGGCCGGTCCCACCGCCCCACCGACGACACCGTCGACTCCCTCGGTGACCGCCCGAGCGGGCGGACCCTGCGCATCGGCCCTGAAGACCTGACCTACCACCCCAGCGGCCGGACGCTGCGCACGGACGAGGGCCGGACCGGTGACCGCCCCGGCACGGGCGCCCGCCCGGCGCGGGACGATCACGCGGCCCGTCCCGGCGGCGGCGCCTCACGGACGGGCGACTCCGAGCTCTCCGACCGCCCCAGCGGGCGGCTGCCGCGGCGCGCCGACGCCGTTCTCGGCGACGGCGCCGCCGGACGCACCCGGCGGACCGGCACCGGCTCCCTCCCCGACCGCCCCAGCAGCCGAACCCCCTACCCCGCCGCGGACGGCACCCTCCCCGACCGCCCCAGCGGCCGCACCCCCTACCCCGGCCGGGAGCCCGAGGCGTACGGCGACGCGGCCGCCTGGGAGCGGGCCTCCGCCGCGCCGGCCGAGGGCGGCTCCGGCGAGGCGGGGTACGTCGGCCCGCTGCCCCGGCTCGTCGTGCTCGTGGACGACTTCGACGCGCTCGTGGCCCCGGCGCTCGGGGCGTCGGGGCGGCCCGCCGCCGGCTCTGTCGTACGGGCCCTGGAAGCCGTGGCACGAGGCGGTGCCCGCCTCGGGGTGCACCTGATCGCGGCCTCGGCCCGCCCGGACCGGACGGCGGACACGGAGCTGGCCCACGGCGCCCGGCTGCGGATCGTGCTCGACGCTCCCCCCGCCGCGCCGGGCCCCGACGAGCCGGCGCCCGGCCGGGGACGGCTCGGTCACCCGGACGGCCGGGTGACGCCGTTCCAGTCCGGCCGGGTGACCGGACGCATTCCGCGGACGGCGACGCTGCGGCCGACCGTGGTTCCGCTGGAGTGGGAGCGGATGGGCGATCCGCCCACCCGCAGACCCGTGCGCGAGCTCGGCAACGGCCCCACCGATCTGGCACTCCTCGCGAGCGCTCTCGACCGCGCGGCCCGCTCCGTCGACGCCACCCCGGCGGCTCCCCTCACCCCCGCCGTCCACCCCTGACGCCCGCCGATCGGCTCTGACCCCACGTCACGAGCCGATCACGATCCCCCGTTCGGCGCGGGAGGCGGTATTGCGGGGCCCCATCACCCGGCGTAGACCTGTCCGCACTGGCACGAGCACGGGACGAGCACGGGCACAGGAGAGACGGGGCAGTAATGCGTACAACGCGTACAACTCTTCGTACAGGCAGGGCCGCGGCGGCGATCACCTCCCTCACCGCGGTCACCGCACTCACCCTCGCGGGCTGCGGCTCCGACGGCGCCAAGGACCCGGGCCCCCCGGCCGGGCCCACCAGCACCGCCGGGGAATCGGTCTCCCTCCCCTCCCTGAAGGGCGAGAAGATCCAGGTGGCCGCCGTGTGGACCGGTCCCGAGCAGGAGAACTTCACCAAGGTCCTGAAGGAGTTCGAGAAGCGCACCGGCGCCACCGTCACCTTCGTGCCCGCCCAGGACCCGATCGTGAACTTCCTCGGTACGAAGATCGCGGGCGGTGCCCCGCCGGACGTGGCGATGCTCCCCCAGGTCGGCGCGATCCACCAGGCCGCCGCCCAGAAGTGGATCAAGCCGGTCGGGCCGGAGGCCAAGGCCCAGCTCGCCAAGAACTACTCGAAGGGCTGGCAGGACCTCGGCGCGGTCGACGGCACGCAGTACGGCGTCTACTTCAAGGCCGCCAACAAGTCGCTGATCTGGTACAACAACGCCGTCTTCGAGAACGCCGGCGCGTCCGAGCCCAAGACGTGGAAGGACTTCCTCGCGACCGCCGAGACCATCTCGGCCTCCGGCGTCACCCCCGTCTCGGTGGGCGGCGCGGACGGCTGGACCCTGACCGACTGGTTCGAGAACATCTACCTCTCCCAGGCGGGGCCGGAGAAGTACGACCAGCTGGCCCAGCACAAGATCAAGTGGACGGATCCGTCCGTCACCCGGGCCCTGACCACGCTCGGCGAGCTGTTCGGCAAGCCGAACCTGATCGCGGGCGGCGCGGACGGCGCGCTGCAGACCGAGTTCCCCGCCTCGGTGACCCAGACGTTCACCGGCGGTGACCAGCCCAAGGGCGCGATGGTGTTCGAGGGTGACTTCGCCGCCATCAACATCGCGCAGACCGACGCCGAGATCGGCAAGGACGCGAAGGTGTTCCCGTTCCCGGCCGTGGGCGCGGAGTCCCCGGTGGTGACGGCCGGCGACGCGGCGGTGGCGCTGAAGGACACCAGGGGCGCCCAGGCGCTGCTGACCTTCCTCGCCTCCCCGGACGCGGCGAGGATCTGGGCGGGCGCGGGCGGGTTCCTCTCCCCCAACAAGAACCTGGACCTGGCGGCGTACCCGAACGACGTCCAGCGGGAGATCGCCAAGGCGCTGATCGACGCCGGTGACGACTTCCGGTTCGACATGTCGGACCAGATGCCGCAGTCGTTCGGCGGAACACCGGGGAAGGGCGAGTGGAAGGCGCTCCAGGACTTCCTGAAGAACCCGAAGGACATCGCCGGTATCCAGGCACGGCTGGAGGCCGATGCGGCCAAGGCGTACAAGAGCTGAGCCGCCGTCATGGCATCGGTGCCGCGTATAGGCGGGCAGGACACGCCCCGCACTCCGCACAAGAGCGTCACCGGCACCCGTAAGGCAGTGGCGGCGGGGTTCCTCCTCCCCGCCCTGCTGCTGCTCGGTGCGCTCGTCGTCTACCCGATCGGGTACTCCGTCCAGCGGTCCTTCTTCGACAAGTCCGGGGCCTCCTTCGCCGGCCTCGACAACTACATCGAGCTCTTCACCGACGACACCATCCTCACGGCCGTCAAGAACAACGCCGTCTGGGTGGTTCTCGCCCCCGCCGTCGCGACCGTGCTCGGACTGATCTTCGCGGTCCTGACCGAGCGGGTGCGCTGGGGGACGGCGTTCAAGCTGATCGTCTTCATGCCCATGGCGATCTCGATGCTCGCCGCCGGCATCATCTTCCGGCTGGTGTACGAGCAGGATCCGGACCGCGGGATCGCCAACGCGGTCTGGGTCGGCGTCCACGACACCTTCGCCGAGGCATCCGTCTTCCCCCGGGCGCGCCCGCTCCCGGTCCACCCGCTCAAGGCGTCGGGCGACGGCGGGTTCGTCACCGAGGCCCCGGTCCGTACGGGCGAGGTCGCGCGGCTCCCGCTGATCGGCGTCCCGCCGGCGCAGATGCCGCAGGGCGCCCGGCCGGCGCCCACCGCCGGTCCCGCACCCGCGGCCGAGGGGATCTCCGGCACGGCCTGGCTGGACTTCACCAGGGGCGGGGGCGGGAAGCCGAACGCCGTCGACCCGACGGAACTCGGCCTCAAGGGGCTGCGCATCGAGGCGGTGAAGGACGGCAGGGTCGTCGCGAGCACCACGGCCTCCGCCGACGGCACGTTCAGCCTCCCGGCCGCCGCCGACGGATCGGTCCTGCGGCTGCCCGCCAGCAACTTCCGGGAGCAGTACAACGGCGTCGAGTGGCTCGGCCCCTCCCTCGTCACCCCCGCCATCATCGGCAGTTACGTGTGGATGTGGGCCGGGTTCGCGATGATGCTGATCGCCGCCGGGCTTGCGAGCGTGCCGCGCGAGCTCCTCGAAGCGGCGCGCGTCGACGGGGCGAACGAATGGCAGGTGTTCCGCCGCATCACGGTCCCCCTGCTCGCGCCCGTCCTCGCCGTCGTCCTCGTCACCCTGATGATCAACGTCCTGAAGGTCTTCGACCTGGTGTTCATCATCGCGCCGGGCTCGGCGCAGGACGACGCGAACGTGCTCGCGCTCCAGCTGTACCGGTCGTCCTTCGGCACGGACGCCGATCTCGGGATCGGCTCCGCCATCGCCGTACTGCTCCTGCTGCTGGTGATCCCGGTGATGGCCTTCAACATCCGCCGTATGCGAAGGGAGACCCGCCGGTGACTGCGTCGAATCGAGACGGCGGCCTGGGGGCGCGGATCGCCGCCAGGACCGGCGGGGGCGCGATGCGGATCTTCCTCGTCCTCGTCGGGCTCTTCTGGCTGATGCCGACGGTGGGGCTGCTGCTGTCGTCGCTCCGCTCCCCCTCCGACATCAGCGAGAGCGGCTGGTGGCAGGTCTTCACCGCCCCGGCGCAGCTCACCACCGAGAACTACGCCAATCTCCTCACCAACGAGACCATCACCGGCTCGCTGCTCTCCACCATCCTGATCACCGTCCCGGCGACCGTCCTCGTCGTCGTCATCGGCTCGCTGGCCGGGTACGCCTTCGCGTGGCTGGACTTTCCGGGACGGGACTGGTGGTTCCTGGTCGTCGTCGGCCTTCTCGTGGTCCCGGTGCAGGTAGCGCTCGTGCCGGTGTCGAAACTGTTCGGCACGATCGGGATCTTCGAGACGACGCTGGGGGTGGTGCTCTTCCACACCGCGTTCGGACTGCCCTTCGCGATCTTCCTGCTGCGGAACTTCTTCGCGGAGATCCCGAAGGAGCTGCTGGAAGCGGCCCGGCTGGACGGGGCGGGCGAGATCCGGCTCTTCACCCGGGTCGTGATGCCGCTGGGCGCGCCGGCCATCGCCTCGCTCGGCATCTTCCAGTTCCTGTGGGTGTGGAACGACATGCTGGTCGCGCTGATCTTCGCGGACTCCGAGTCCCCGCCGATCACGGTGGCGCTGCAACAGCAGGTGCGCCAGTTCGGCAACAACATCGACGTGCTGGCGCCGGGCGCGTTCGTCTCGATGGTGATTCCGCTGGCTGTCTTCTTCGCCTTCCAGCGCCAGTTCGTCTCGGGCGTGATGGCGGGCGCGGTGAAGTAGCCGCGGGCGGTACGGGTCTCCACGGGGGCGCCCACCCCTGTGGAGACCCGTACCGCCATCGCCGGTCAGGCGGTGAGCGCCGCCACCGCCGACCGTGCGAGGTCGTCGAGGTAGCCCGGACGGGCGGACATAAATAGGGCAAATCACCCCAATCGCAATAGAGTGCGGTTTCGATGACCACGCATCGAAACCGCACCCCGCAGCCCTCACCCGACGGCGATCCTGACGCCCCGGGCGACCCCGGCATCGGTACCGGCACCGGCACGGACGGCCGGCCCGCGTCGCCGACCCCGTGCGCCCCCGCGCCGCCCGCACTCACAGGCTCCCCCTTCGAGTCGGAGACGTTCACGGCGGCCACCTTCGTCGCGTTCGGCCGCGGCCCCCAGCTCGCCCTCGCCGGTGTCTGGACGGTCACCCGTGTGGGCATGCTGCTGCTGCTCCTGCGCGACAGCCTGGGCGTCGGCGGTGTGGGCCGCGAGGTCCATGTGCTCTACCAGCACTGGTACCAGCAGTTCGCGCACGGCACCTTCCCGGTCGGCGACGTCACCTGGCAGTACCCGCCCGGCGCCGGCCTCGTCATCATGTCGCCGGGCGTGCTGCCCTGGCTCACGTACTTCCAGGCCTTCGTCGCCCTCACCCTCCTCGCCGACGCCGCCGTGGCCCTCGCCCTCGCCCGCGCCGACAGCGACCGCCTCACGCACGGCGCCTGGGTCTGGGTCTGCGGGCTGCCCCTGCTCCTGCACATCCCCCTCGCCCGGTACGACGTCCAGGCCACCGCCCTCGCCGTCCTCGCCCTCCTCGCCCTGCGGTCCCGCCTCACCGCGGGCCGTCTCCTCGGCGGGGCGCTCGCCGCGGTCGGCGCGCTGGTCAAGGTGTGGCCGGCCCTGACCCTGATCGGCACACCCCGGGGCCGTACCACCCGGGACGCCTGGGTGTCCGCCGCCGTCACCGCGGCGGCCCTGCTCGCCACCCTCGCCGTCTGCTTCTCCCACTCCCTCGACTTCCTGCGCCAGCAGGGCAGCAGGGGCATCCAGATCGAGTCGCTCGGCGGCACCGCCCTCGCGGTGGCCAGAGCGACGGGCGTCTGGCCGGGGACGGTGGAGTACCGCTACGGCGCGTTCGAGTACGTCGGCCCGTACGTCTCCAGCCTGGGGTGGCTCGCGCTGCTGCTCACCGTCCTGGCCTTCGTCTGGCTGCTGATGTGGCGGCTGCGGGCGCGCACCTGGACCGTGGCCACGCCGCTGGACGCGGCGCTGGCGGCCGTGCTGCTCTTCACCGTCACCAGCCGGGTGATCAGCCCCCAGTACATGGTCTGGCTGCTCGGCCTCGTCGCCGTCTGCCTCACCTGCCGGGAGAGCGTCATGCGCCCGGTGGCGGTGCTCCTCCTCCCGGCGGCGGCGCTCAGTTCGCTCGCGTACCCGGTCCTTTACGACGAGGTGGTGGCCGGCACCTGGCCGGGGCTGATGGTCATGGTCGCCCGTAACGCGCTGCTGCTGGCGGCGGCGCTGCTGGCCGCCCGGCGCCTGTGGACCGCGTCCGTCGCCACCCCGGACGAGTGAGGTCGCCCCCCTGAGGAGTGAGAGGGCCCCGCCGGAAGTCCGGCGGGGCCCTCTCACTCAGCAGTCGTCAGCGCGCTCAGCTGTGCGTCCGCAGCAGCTGGCGCATCGTCCGCATCGCCACCGACAGGTTGGCGAGGTCGAACGTCTCCGAGCTCTGGATCTCCTCCAGCGTCGTGCGCGCCCGGCCCAGGATCGCCGCGTTCTTCTGCTCCCAGGCCTTGAACCGCTCCTCCGGCGTCGAGGTGCCGTTGCCCGCCGACAGCACGTCCGCCGTCAGAGCGGCGTGAGCGGCGAACAGGTCCTCGCGGATGGAGGCGCGGGCCATCGACTGCCAGCGGTCCTCGCGCGGCAGCTCGATGATCCGGTCCATGAGCTGGGTGATCCGCAGCCGGTCGGCCAGGTCGTAGTAGACCTCGGCGACCGCCATCGGATCCTTGGCCGTACGATCCGCGATCGCGACGATGTCGAGCGTCGGGAAGGCGGACGAGAACCCGGCGACCCGCAGCGCGAGCTCCTCCGGGACGCCCACGGCCGTCAGCTCCTCCAGGATCGACTGGTACCACTCCAGGTCCGCGCCGCGCAGCAGCTGGGGCAGCTCGCCCCAGACCCGCTCGACGCGCTCGCCGAAGAAGTCGATCGTCTCCGCGAGCTGGAGCGGCTGCGGCCGGTTGCCGAGCAGCCAGCGCGTACCGCGCTCTACCAGTCGGCGGGAGTGCAGCCGCATCCGGGTCTGGAACTCGGCCGGCACCTGGTTGTCGAGCGCCTCGACGGCGTCCCAGACCTCGCCGAGCCGGAAGATCGCGCGGGCGGCGGTCTGCGCGCGCACGATCTCCTCGATCGACGCGCCGGTCTCCTCGCGGAGGCGGTGCAGGAAGGTGGAGCCACCGCTGTTGACGGTGTCGTTGACCAGGACCGTGGTGATGATCTCCCGGCGCAGCGCGTGCGCGTCGATCGCCTCGGGGAACTGCTCGCGCAGCAGCGTCGGGAAGTACTCGTGGAGCAGCCCCCGCAGGTACGGGTCGTCCGGCAGCCCGGTGCCGATCAGCTCGTCGGCCACCGTGATCTTGGTGTACGCGAGGAGGACGGCGAGCTCCGGCTGGCTCAGGCCCTTGCCGGCGTTGAGCAGCTCGCGGATCTGCCGGTCGTTGGGCAGGAACTCCAGCGACCGGTCGAGGTGTCCGTCGCGGCCCAGCCGGCGCATGAAGCGCTGGTGGGCGTGGAGCAGGGACGGCGACTGGGCGACCGCGTTGGCCAGGGCCACGTTCTGCGCGTAGTTGTTGCGCAGGACCAGGGCGCCGACCTCGTCGGTCATCTCCGCGAGGATCTTGTTGCGCTGCTTGACGGTCATGTCGCCTTCGGTGACGAGCCCGTTGAGCAGGATCTTGATGTTGACCTCGTGGTCGGAGGTGTCCACACCGGCGCTGTTGTCGATGGCGTCGGTGTTGACCTTGCCGCCCTCGCCGTCGGGGCCGCCCTTGCGGGCGAACTCGATCCGGCCGAGCTGGGTGAGACCGAGGTTGCCGCCCTCGCCGACGACCTTGACCCGCAGGTCCTCGCCGTTGACGCGGATGGCGTCGTTCGCCTTGTCGCCGACGTCCGTGTGGGACTCGGCGGACGACTTCACGTACGTACCGATGCCGCCGTTCCACAGCAGGTCGACGGGGGCGTGGAGGATCGCCTTCATCAGCTCGGCCGGGGTCATCTTGGTGATGCCGGACTCGATGCCGAGGGCCGTGCGCATGTGCGCGTTGACCGGGATCGACTTGGCGGTACGGGGGTGGATGCCACCGCCCGCCGAGAGCAGCTCCGCCTTGTAGTCGGCCCAGGAGCTGCGGGGCAGCTCGAAGAGGCGGCGCCGCTCGGCGTACGAGACGGCCGCGTCCGGGTTCGGGTCGATGAAGATGTGCCGGTGGTCGAAGGCGGCCACGAGCCTGATGTGCTCGCTCAGCAGCATGCCGTTGCCGAAGACGTCACCGGACATGTCACCGACGCCGACGACGGTGAAGTCCTCGGTCTGGGTGTCGTGGCCGAGCTCGCGGAAGTGCCGCTTGACGGACTCCCAGGCGCCGCGGGCGGTGATGCCCATGCCCTTGTGGTCGTAGCCGGCCGAGCCGCCCGAGGCGAACGCGTCTCCGAGCCAGAAGCCGTAGGCGACGGCGACCTCGTTGGCGATGTCGGAGAAGGTGGCGGTGCCCTTGTCGGCGGCGACGACGAGGTAGGTGTCGTCCTCGTCGTGGCGGACGACGTCGACCGGGGGCACGACCTCGCCGGCGACGAGGTTGTCGGTGATGTCGAGCAGGGCCGAGATGAACGTCCGGTAGGAGGCGATGCCCTCGGCCAGCCAGGCGTCACGGTCCACGGACGGATCCGGGAGCTGCTTGGCGACGAAGCCGCCCTTGGCGCCGACGGGCACGATGACGGTGTTCTTCACCATCTGCGCCTTCACCAGGCCGAGGATCTCGGTACGGAAGTCCTCGCGCCGGTCGGACCAGCGCAGACCGCCTCGCGCGACCTTGCCGAAGCGCAGGTGCACACCCTCGACGCGCGGCGAGTACACCCAGATCTCGAACGCCGGGCGGGGCGCGGGGAGGTCGGGGATCGCCTGCGGGTCGAACTTCATCGACACGTACGCGTGCGGCGTGCCGTCCTCGGACTTCTGGAAGAAGTTGGTCCGCAGGGTGGCCTTGATGACGGTGAGGAAGGAGCGGAGGATCCGGTCCTCGTCGAGGGAGGCGACCTGGTCGAGGGCGCCGTCCAGCTCCTCCATGAGCCCGTCGATCAGCTCGTTCCCGGCGCGCTGACGCTCCGGCGACATCCGGGCCTCGAAGAGGGAGACGAGCAGCCGGGTGGTGTGGACGTTGTCCCGGAGGGTGTCCTCCATGTAGTCCTGGCTGAACGTCGAACCGGCCTGGCGCAGGTACTTCGCGTAGGCGCGCAGCACCATCGCCTGCCGCCAGTTCAGCCCGGCGGAGAGCACCAGCGCGTTGAAGCCGTCGTTCTCGGCCTTGCCGGTCCAGGTGGCGGCGAAGGCCTCCTGGAACCGCTCGCGGGCGTCGTCGGCGAGGTAGTCGCCGCCGTTGGCGGTCGGCGAGGGGAGCCGCAGACCGAAGTCGTAGATCCACGCGTGCGTACGGTCGGAGCAGCGCAGCTCGTACGGGCGCTCGTCGACGACCTCGACGCCGAGCCGGTTGAGCACCGGCAGGACGGCGGAGAGGGAGACCTGCGCACCGGTCTTGTAGATCTTGAAGCGGCGCTCGCCCGGGCCGGCGCCGACCGGCTCGTACAGCGAGAGGGCGAAGTCCTCGCCGGTGCGGTCGAGCTGCTCCAGGTGGACCAGGTCGGCGACGGCGGCGCGCGGCGAGTGGTCGGCCTTGTAGCCCTCGGGGAAGGCGTTGGCGTAGCGGCGGAGCAGTTCGGCGGCGCGCTCCTCGCCGAGCTCGGCGTTGAGGGCCTCGCCGAAGCCGTCGGCCCAGGAGCGGGCGGCCTCGACGAGCCGGGCCTCGATGCGGTCGGCGTCTGCGTCGGTCAGCTTGGGGAGCTCGGTGCCGGGCTTGACGCGGACGACGAAGTGCAGCCGGGAGAGGATCGACTCGGTGTTCCAGGCGGTGAAGTCGACGCTGGTGCCGCCGAGCTCCTCCTTGAGGATGTCGATGATCCGCAGCCGGACGCCGGTGGTGTAGCGGTCGCGCGGCAGGTAGACGAGGGCGGAGTAGTAGCGGCCGTACTCGTCCTGGCGCAGGTAGAGCCGCAGCCGCCGCCGCTCCTGGAGGTACAGGACGCTGGTGACGATGGACCGGAGCTGGTCGACCGGGGTCTGGAACAGCTCGTCGCGCGGGTACGTCTCCATGATCTGGAGCAGGTCGCGGCCGTCGTGGCTGTTGGGCGAGAAGCCCGCGCCGTCCAGGACCTCCTGCACCTTGCGGCTGACCACCGGCACGCGGCGGACGGACTCGGTGTAGGCGGCGGAGGAGAACAGGCCGAGGAAGCGGCGCTCGCCGACGACGTTGCCCTCGGCGTCGAACTTCTTGACGCCGACGTAGTCGAGGTACGACGGGCGGTGGACCGTGGAGCGGCTGTTGGCCTTGGTGATGATCAGCAGCTTGTGCTCGCGCGCCTTGGCGCGGGCGTCGGCGGGCAGCCGGCTGAAGGACGGCGAGACGGGGTGGGCGTGCTGGTCGTCCTGGCCGCTGTGGTGCGGGTCGGAGCGCAGGATGCCGAGGCCGGTGCCGGGGACGGCGCTCAGGGCGTCACCGTCGACCAGCTCGTACTCGCGGTATCCGAGGAAGGTGAAGTGGTCGGCGGCGAGCCAGCGCAGCAGCTCGCGAGCCTCCTCGACCTCGGTGGGCCGCAGGTCGGCCGCCATGGGCTCGCCGGGCAACCCGTCGGCGAGGCGCAGCGCGGCGTCGCGCATCTTCTCCCAGTCCTCGACCGTCTCGCGGACGTCGGACAGGACACGCAGCAGGTCGGCGGTGATCTGCTTGAGGTCGGCGCGGTCGGTCTCGCGGTCGATCTCGACATGGATCCAGGACTCGACGAGCGCGTCGTGCGGGAGGTCCGCCTTCAGGGCGGCGCTCTCGGCGGCCAGCACCTCGATGAGCTTGCCCGTGACGTCACGGCGGACGAGGACCTGCGGGTGGATCACGACATGGATGCCGCGGCCCTGGCGGGAGAGCTCGTTCGTCACGGAGTCCACGAGGAACGGCATGTCGTCGGTGACGACCTCGACGACGGAGTGGCTGCAGGTCCAGCCGTTCTCCTCGACCGTCGGGGTGTGGACGCGCACGTTGGCGGTGCCCTGGGGGCGGGTCTCGGCGAGTCGGTAGTGCGACAGTGCGGCGCCGAAGACGTCCACCGGGTCACGGTCGGTGAGGTCCTCGGGCGCGGTGTGCAGGTAGTAGCGCTGGAGGTAGTCGAGCAGGGTGTCCCGGTCGGGCCTCTCCCCGCTCTCGGGCCCCGTCGGAAGTCGCCCCCCGACCGGGCTGTTCTCAGCTACCCGGGCGGCCCTTTCGAGCAGCTCGGCCTTGGCTTCGTCCAGCTTGGTCTGCATGTCCTCTGGCTCCTGTCGCGCGCCATTGCGTGACGTCGGTGGAAGAAAGGACACAACGCCACGACGCGGTGCTACCGGTCGATGTCGACGTTATGCCGCGATGAGAGATGTCCGGGCCGTATTCGGCCAATGTGCGCGCCACTCCCGGACGGAGACGATCGGCGAACGCCCTGTCGGCCCGGCCGCTGTCGCGGACCGGGCGGAGGCCGGGGGCTTCGCTGCCCCCTCGGCGTATCGCGCTGATCACGGGAAAAGCCTATCGCTCCCTCCCCCCGACCCGTCATGAGCCGTATGTGTACAAAAGAGGGGGTGGAAGTTTGACGTTATGGACAGCGACACATGTCCTCTTGGCAGGGCACGGCGGTGCGGGGAGTGTGGACCGCGGGGACCACCGACCATCTGGATCTGGGAGTCGTCATGGCGAAGATCTTGATCGTGACCGGAGACGCGGCGGAGTCGCTGGAGGTGATGTACCCCTACCAGCGGCTGCTGGAGGAGGGGTACGAGGTCCACATCGCGGCGCCCGCGCGCAAGCGGCTGCGCTTCGTGGTGCACGACTTCGAGCCCGGCTACGACACGTACACCGAGAAGCCGGGCTACACCTGGCAGGCCGACCTGGCCTTCTCCGAGGTCGACCCGGGCGACTACGTGGCGGTGGTGATCCCGGGCGGCCGGGCGCCGGAGTACCTCCGCAACGACCCGGAGCTGCGCAAGATCCTGAAGTCCTTCTTCGACGCGGACAAGCCGGTGGCCCAGATCTGCCACGGCCCGCTCCTGACGGCGGCGATCGGCGGCCTGGAGGGCCGCAGGGTGACGGCGTACCCCGCTCTGGAGCTGGACATGCAGGCGGCGGGCGCCGGCTTCCAGGACACGGAGGCGGTCGTCGACGGCACCCTGGTCTCCTCGCGCGCCTGGCCGGACCACCCGGCCTGGATGCGCGAGTTCCTGAAGGTCCTGCGGGCTCAAGGCTGAGCACGCGCGGTGCGGGCCGCAGGCGAGGCGGCCCGCACCGGCCCTGGCGAGGCGGCCCGCGCCCGACCGCCCGCAGCCCTGAGGGTCGCTAGACCAGCTCCTCCGCCACCGCGACCGCGTCCGCCAGCGTGTCCACCACCGGCACGCCCACCCGCTCCAGGCTGGCGCGGCTGTGCGACCCCCCGGTGTACAGCACCGCCCGCGCCCCCACATGCGCCGCCGCCACCGCGTCGTCCGCCGCGTCCCCGATGACCACGATCCGCTCGGGGTCGACGCCGGGCAGCTCGGCGAGGTGCCGCACCATGTGCGCGGCCTTTCCCTCCGTCGACGCGCCGACCCGCCCGTCCACACGGACGAACCGCTCCTCGATGCCGTGCCGCCGCACCAGCGGTATCAGGTGGGTGTGCGGTGCCAGGGAGAGCAGGGACTGCGTGAACCCGGACGCCTGTCGCGCCGCGAGCAGCTCCGCCGCCCCGGCGGTCAGACCGCACTCATCGGCGCGCTGCCAGTAGTGCTTGTGGAAGACGCCGTCCATCAGCGCCCACTCCGCCTCGGTGGGCAGCCGCCCCATCAGCCGTTCGTAGAACTTCGGCACCGGCACCGTGTACAGATCCCGGTACCGCGCGAGCGTGATCTGCTCAAGGCCGAGCTCGGCGAAGGCCGCGTTCGTCGCGCCGATGACGGCCTGGATGTCGTCGAGCAGGGTGCCGTTCCAGTCCCAGACCAGATGCTTGCCGTGCCGCTTCGTCCCGTGCTGCTTCCCCATGCCAAGACGGTACCGGCCGGCTCTGACAAAGGCCGCCGCCGGTCCGTCCTCAGCCCAGCAGCCCCGGAATCTCCTGCACACCGAACCAGAGCAGCTCGTGGTCCTCCGCGCCGTCCACCGTGAACTGGGCGTCGTCGTCGCCCTGGTCCGCCGCGCCCAGCGCGGCCGCGGCCGCCGCGACGTCCGCCTCCGCGTCGTCCGCGTCGGCGTGCACCGCCGCCGCCTTGGCGAGCGGTACGGGCCCGGCGATCCGGACCTCACCGAGGGAACTGGCGTCCAGGCCCCGGTCCGGGTCGACCACCGCGTCCTTGTCCGGCACGTCGACGGCGACGACGATGCGCCGCCGGGCGGCCGACGGGTCGCCCGCGAGCAGGCGCAGGGAGGCGGCCGCGGCCCGGCTGAGCGCCGCGTACTCGAGCTCCTCGATGTCGTCGGAGACGTACCACTCGCGCAGCGCGGGGGTGACGGCGTAGGCGGTCAGCGGGCCCGGGCCCAGCTCGCCCGCCTTGTGCGCCTGTGCGAGACCGGGGAGGGTCAGGGGGACGTACACGCGCATGGCTGGCCGCTTTCGTAGTCGGAAACGCCCCCAGGATACGTGCGGAGTACCCCTTCGGGGCTTCCGGGCCGCCCCCTCGCCGGTCATCCGAACGCATGCCCAGACCCGGCACCCACAGGCCCGGAACCCCTCCGGCTCACTCTGATAGGTGAACCTCCGGGTCGGCCGCCCGGACCGCGACGCCGCTTGCGTGGGCTCCGAGCACCCCCGTACAAGATCCCCAACAGAAGTTACCGCCCGGTAGACCAGCGGGCGCGAGGGACGGGGACCCCATGGACAGCACCGCCACCACGACGACCCGCACACCGCGGACCACGCCCACCGCCGACCGCCCGGCCGAGGACCGCCCCGCGGCCTCCCCCGCCGCGACCACCCGCCCGCGCACCCCCCGCCCCCGTTCCGCTCCACGCGGCCCGGCCGGCACCGGCCCCCGCGGCTCCGCCGGGCCCCGGCCCGGAGCACGCCCGACGGCCCCCGCGCCCCGCCCGACGGCCAGTCCCGGACCCGCAGCACGCGTCCTGGACGGACCCCGCGCCCTCCCGCCGCACGCCGTCTTCGCCGAGCGCCTCCTCGCCGTCCTCAGCGGGGACCGGCCCGTCCACTGGATGCTGGGCCAGACCGTCGGCGAGGCGTACGAACAGCTCGTCCAGCTGGCCCCCGAGACACCCCTGCGGTCCTACGGAACCCGGCCCGTACTGCGGCGCTGCTCCGTACACCAGCCCCGCTCCGGCGCCGTCGAGGCGTTCGCGACGATCGCCACGGGCGAGCTCGTCAGGGCCATGGCGTTCCGCCTGGAGCGCGGGGCCGACGGCCGCTGGCGCTGCGCCGCTGTCGAGCTCGACGGCCTCCACGCGCGCGTGCCCGCCCAGGCGACCCGCAGGTGACCACCCGCGTACGACGAAGGGGTCGGCCACCTCTTCAGGTGCCCGACCCCTTCCCGTACAGCAGCCCGTGCCGCCGGCCGCCGTTACTTCTTGCGGCGGCGGCCGCCGCCACCGCTCTTCTGCGCCTTGCGGCGCTCCGCGCGCGTCATCCCGTCGCCGGAGGAGACGGCGCCGTCGGCGATGAAGTCGCCCTCGACGACCGAGCCGTCACCGTCCACCTTCGGCGCGGAGAAGTGCAGCCGGTCCGGCCGCTGCGGGGCGTCGAGCCCCTTGGCCCGGATCTCCGGACGGCCGGCACCCGCGGGCACCGCGTCCTTCTTGTCCAGCGAGGTCTTCGCCGCCGCGTCCTGCACCGGGACCTCCTCGACCTGCTGCTCGACCTGGACCTCCAGGTTGAACAGATAGCCGACGGACTCCTCCTTGATGCCCTCCATCATCGCGGTGAACATGTCGAAGCCCTCGCGCTGGTACTCGACCAGCGGGTCCTTCTGCGCCATCGCGCGCAGGCCGATGCCCTCCTGGAGGTAGTCCATCTCGTAGAGGTGCTCGCGCCACTTGCGGTCGAGCACCGAGAGGACCACGCGGCGCTCCAGCTCGCGCATGATGTCCGAGCCGAGCGACTTCTCACGGGCGTCGTACTGCTCGTGGATATCGTCCTTGACGGACTCGGCGATGAACTCGGCGGTGATGCCCGCGCGGTCGCCGGCCGCCTCCTCCAGCTCCTCGACGGTGACCTTGATCGGGTAGAGCTGCTTGAACGCGGTCCACAGCCGGTCGAGGTCCCACTCCTCCGCGAAGCCCTCGGCCGTCTCCTGGCGGATGTAGTCGTCGATCGTGTCGTCCATGAAGTGGCGGATCTGCTCGTGCAGGTCCTCGCCCTCCAGGACGCGGCGACGCTCGCCGTAGATGACCTCGCGCTGCCGGTTGAGGACCTCGTCGTACTTCAGGACGTTCTTACGCGTCTCGAAGTTCTGGGTCTCCACCTGGGACTGGGCGGAGGCGATCGCGCGCGTGACCATCTTGTTCTCGATCGGCACGTCGTCGGGCACATTGGCCATGGCCATGACCCGCTCGACCATCTGGGCCTTGAACAGGCGCATCAGGTCGTCACCGAGGGAGAGGTAGAAGCGGGACTCGCCCGGGTCACCCTGACGGCCGGAACGGCCGCGCAGCTGGTTGTCGATCCGGCGGGACTCGTGGCGCTCGGTGCCCAGGACGTACAGGCCGCCGAGCGACTTGACCTCCTCGAACTCCGCCTTCACGGCGAGCTCGGCGCGCTCCAGGGCGGCGGGGAGGGCCGCGGCCCACTCCTCGGCGTCCTCGACCGGGTCCAGACCGGCCTGGCGCAGCTCGGCCTCGGCGAGGTCGTCCGGGTTGCCGCCCAGCTTGATGTCGGTGCCTCGGCCGGCCATGTTCGTGGCGACCGTGACGGCTCCCTTGCGGCCGGCCTGGGCGACGATCGTCGCCTCACGGTCGTGCTGCTTGGCGTTGAGCACCTCGTGCTGGATGCCCCGCTTGGAGAGCTGCTGGGAGAGGTACTCGGACTTCTCGACCGACGTCGTACCGACGAGGATCGGCTGGCCCTTCTCGTGCTTCTCCGCGATGTCGTCGACGACGGCGGCGAACTTCGCGACCTCGGTGCGGTAGATCAGGTCCGACTGGTCCTTGCGGATCATCGGCCTGTTCGTCGGGATCGGGACGACACCGAGCTTGTAGATCTGGTGGAACTCCGCGGCCTCGGTCATGGCCGTACCGGTCATGCCGGAGAGCTTGTCGTAGAGGCGGAAGAAGTTCTGCAGGGTGATCGTGGCGAGGGTCTGGTTCTCGTCCTTGATGTCCACCCCTTCCTTCGCCTCGATCGCCTGGTGCATGCCCTCGTTGTAGCGGCGGCCGGCGAGGATACGGCCGGTGTGCTCGTCGACGATCATGACTTCGCCGTCGATGACGACGTAGTCCTTGTCCTTCTTGAACAGTTCCTTGGCCTTGATGGCGTTGTTCAGATAACCGACGAGCGGGGTGTTCACCGACTCGTACAGGTTGTCGATGCCCAGCCAGTCCTCGACCTTGGCGACACCGGACTCGTGGATGCCGACGGTGCGCTTCTTCTCGTCGACCTCGTAGTCGCCGGTCTCCTCGATGCCCTTGAGCGGGTTGCCGGGCTCACCCCTGGTGAGGCGGGTGACCAGCTTGGCGAAGTCGCCGTACCACTTCGTGGCCTGGTCGGCCGGGCCGGAGATGATCAGCGGCGTACGGGCCTCGTCGACCAGGATGGAGTCGACCTCGTCGACACAGGCGAAGTTGTGGCCGCGCTGGACGAGCTCGTCCTTGGACCACGCCATGTTGTCGCGGAGGTAGTCGAAGCCGAACTCGTTGTTCGTGCCGTACGTGATGTCGCAGGCGTACTGCTCACGGCGCTGGGCCGGCGTCATGTTGGCCAGGATGCAGCCGACGGTGAGGCCGAGGAACTTGTGCACCCGGCCCATGAGCTCGGAGTCGCGCTCGGCGAGGTAGTCGTTCACCGTGATCAGGTGGACGCCCTTGCCGGACAGCGCGTTCAGGTACGCCGGGAGCGTACCGACGAGGGTCTTGCCCTCACCGGTCTTCATCTCGGCCACATAGCCGAGGTGCAGGGCGGCGCCGCCCATCAGCTGGACGTCGTAGTGACGCTGGCCGAGGACGCGCTTGGCGGCCTCGCGGACGGTCGCGAAGGCCTCGGGGAGCAGGTCGTCGAGGCTCTCACCGTCGGCGTACCGCTGCTTGTACTCCTCGGTGAGCGCCCGCAACTCGGCGTCGGAGAGGTTGACGAAGTCCTCTTCGATGGAGTTGACCTGGTCCGCGATGCGGTGCAGTTTGCGCAGGATCTTGCCTTCGCCTGCACGCATGAGCTTGTTGAAGACGGACACTGAGGCTGGTCTCCTTGCCGGTCGGGCCTGGCACTGGGTCTTGTCATGACTCGGGCGCGGGCACGGCAGGTGGTCCCCACCGCAACGGCCATCGTAAGCGAGACCGCCGCCGCCCCGGGAGGCCCGCAGTGCCCGGAGGGTTCACCGGCGCCCGGAAAGACAACGCACCAGACGCTCGGAAGGTGCCGCGGGCTCCGAAAACCGTTCGCACACCGGCGGCCCCATCACCACAATCCCGTCATGGAACCCATCACGCTGACCACCGAGCGGCTGCGACTGCGCCCCTTCGTCCCGGAGGACGTGGAGGCGGTCTTCGCCGCCTGCCAGGACCCCGACATCCAGCGCTGGACGACGGTGCCCTCGCCGTACACCCGCCAGGACGCCGCGTACTTCCTCGAGCGGCTCGTGCCGGACGGGTGGCGCGGTGGCGCGGAGTACACCTTCGCCGTCGAGCCCCGGGACGGCGGGCCGCTGATCGCCGCGGCCGGTCTTCACGAGCGCGGTCCGGGCGTCCGGGAGGTCGGTTTCTGGGCCGTCAAGGAGCACCGCGCCCGGGGTTACGTGACGGAAGCGGTCGGCGCGCTGTCCCGGTGGGCCTTCACCGAGGGCGGCTGCCACCGGGTGGTGTGGCGGGCGGAGGTCGGCAACACGGGCTCGCGCACGGTCGCCGAGCGGAGCGGTTTCCGTATGGAGGGTGTCGAGCGCGCCGGGCTCACCCACCGGGGCACGCTCCGCGACTGCTGGATCGCCTCGCTGCTCCCCTCCGACCTCGGCCTGCCGGGGCCGCTGCCGTATCTGCCCGCGGCGGACGCCGGCCGCGGTGTCAGTGCCTGCCTCTAGGGTGCGGAGCATGACGACTGTGCCGCCGCCCGCTGTCGAACTCTCCGCCGACCAGGCCCGCCGGATCGCCCTGCGGGCCCAGGGTTTCCTGGGTGCGCCCGACCGCCGGGCCGGGGTGCGGGGGGTGCTGCGCCATCTCGGCCAGGTCCAGCTCGACACGATCTCGGTCCTGGCGCGTTCGCACGAGCTCATCCCGTACGCGCGCCTGGGCGCGGTGGGCCGTACGACGGTGGAGGAGGCGTACTGGACCCAGACGCACGCCTTCGAGTACTGGTCGCACGCGGCCTGCATCCTGCCCGTCGAGGAGTGGCCGCTCTTCGCCTTCCGCCGCCGCGCCTACCGCACCCGTCCGCAGTGGTCCCACGAGCTGTCGGACGGGGCGTACGACGCGGTGATCAAGCAGCTGCGGGCCGAGGGCCCGCAGACCGCGACGGAACTGGGCGGCGCGAAGAACAAGGGCGAGTGGTGGGACTGGTCCGAGTCGAAGGTCGCCGTCGAGCGGGCGCTGATGTACGGCGAGGTGGTCTGCACCGAGCGACGCGGCTGGAAGCGGGTCTACGACCTGGCGGAACGGGCGATCCCGGACGCGCTGCTCCATGACGACCTGGACGACACCGAGTGCCTGCGGCGGCTGGTGCGGCAGGCGGGAGAGGCGCTGGGCGTGGGCACGCGCGCGGACATCGCCGACTACCACCGGATCAAGGGCGAGGCGTTCGACGCCGTGGTGGAGGCCTCCGGGCTGGTACCGGTCACGGTGGCGGGCTGGGCCAAGCCGGCCTGGGCCGATCCGGCCGCCCTGGCCACCGAACCACGTGGACGGCACCGCACGACCCTGCTGTCACCGTTCGACTCGCTGATCTGGGAGCGGGCTCGCACGGAGCGGATCTTCGGCTTCACCCACCGGCTGGAGGCGTACGTACCGAAGCAGAAGCGGGTGCACGGCTATTTCGCGATGCCGCTGCTGTCGGGCGGCAGGCTCCTCGGCCGGGTCGACCCGGCGCGCGAGGGCAGGACGCTGGTGGCCAGGCAGGTCTCGCTGGACTCCCCGAAGGCGGTCGAGCCGATGGCGACGGCGCTGCGTGAGGCGGCCGAGTGGGTGGGCTGCGACAGCGTCCGGATCGAGCGGACCGACCGCCCGGAGCTCGCCGCGCGGCTCACCGCCGCCCTCACCTGATTTCGAGGATCTTCTCCCGCATCGCGTAGACGACCGCTTCCATCCTGGAGTGCAGCTGGAGCTTCTCCAGGATGTTGCGGACGTGGTTCTTCACGGTGTTCTCGGAGATGAACAATTCCTTGGCGATGTCGCGGTTGTTCATTCCGGTCGCCACGAGTTTGAGAACCTCCAGCTCACGGTCGGTGAGCCGGGGTGCGGGCACCAGCCTGCGTTCGTCCGTCCGCTGGATCATCGACTTGAACTCGGTGAGGAGTTTCGACGCCATCGAGGGGCTGATCTGCGACTGGCCGTCGGCGACCGCGCGAATCGCGGTGGCGACCTCGTCGGTGGAGATCTCCTTCAGAAGATATCCGGTCGCGCCCGCCTTGATCGCGTCGTAGAGATCGGCCTCCTCGTCGCTGATCGTCAGCATGATGATCTTCGCGCTGGGGGCCACCTCCTTGATGGAGGTACAGGCCTCGATCCCGCCGCGCTTGGGCATGCGCACATCCATCAGCACGATGTCCGGCAGCAGATCCGCGGCCTTGTCGACGGCCTCGGCCCCGTCGCCCGCCTCGCCGACGACCTGGATGTCCTCCTCCTGGGCGAGGACGATCTCCAGTCCGCGACGGAAAAGTGCGTGGTCGTCCACCACCAGGACCCGGATCGGCTCCTTGCGGGACCCCCCGTTGGCCGGATCCGATGCCTCCGGGGTGGCCGCGCGATCGGGCTCCCGCCCGCCGTGCACCGGCCCGAAGCTGTCCGCCATCGTTCCTCCCCCTGAAGGCCGTGGCCTGAAGTCGTGTTCGGTCCTCCAACCGCTGCTCGACGAGCACCGGTTGGCGTGCACGCCATGATTTCATGCCCCGACGCCGGCGCGGTGATCCCGTGGTCGCACGGGGGTGCCCCTGGGGGCGCACAGGGCGCTCCAGGGGCACCAGAACGGTCATGTGTGGTGCGCCGGGGGGCCGAGGTCAGCCGCCGAGGGCACCACCGGCGCCGCCGCCCTCGGCGAGCGGGTCGCTCTCCAGGTGGATGACGCCGTAGTCGTACGCGTGTCGCCGGTAGACGACGCTCGGCTGCTTGTTGTCGGAGTCGACGAACAGATAGAAGTCGTGCCCGACCAGCTCCATCTCGTAGAGCGCCTGGTCGAGGGTCATGGGTGCGGCCCTGTGCGTCTTCTCGCGTACCACCAGCGGGCCTTCGCCCTGCACTTCCAGCGAGCCCATCATCCTGGTGGGCACCGCGCTGGTCTCTTCGCCGGCCGGCTCTCCGCTTCCGTTGAGCCGTGCGACACCCGGCACCACGTCGGCGACCTCGGCCGCCGAGATCCTGCCGCTGCCGCGGCGGGTGTGCCGCTTGTCGTGCTGCTTGCGCAGTCGTGCCTCCAGCTTGTCGCTGGCGAGGTCGAGCGCTGCGTACGGGTCGCCTGCTGCCGCTTCCGCCCGGATCACCGGGCCTCGGGAGTGGAGGGTGATCTCCACGCGGTCGGACCGGTCGGCCTGCCGCGGGTTGTGCTCCTTGGACACCTCGACGTCGAGGCTGATCACCTTGCCGTCGAGCTTCTGGATCTTCTCCAGCTTCAGCTTCTCGGCCACGTGCTTGCGGAACCGCTCGGGCACCTCGGTCTTGCGGCCCTTGACGACGATGTCCACGCAGAACTCCGTTCCCGGATCGCCCAGACCGGCACCTCGGCCGCTGGGCCTCTCCCTTTGCACCAGACCCCGGTGTTCACCGGAGTCTCGGACTTGGCGACTTTCACCTCCTCCTCCCCAGCGGGGAAGGTATCCACCCCACCAAGCGGAGGTTAATTCGCCCTGAACTCCTGTCCTCCAGGCGCACCCGTGCAATCGGTGAGGCATGGCATTCGCCATTCCTCACAACCGAACATAGCTCGTTCGGACGGGTGTCGGCACCCGCTGCCGCCACTTACCTCCGTTCGGGTGTTTCCACCTCTCACCACCTGCAACGACGCAAGTTCCCCGTCAGTTCCGGTTTATTTCGAACGATGAGGGAGAACAAGCGACGACCGCCGCCACCGGCTGTACGAATCGGGTTTCCGCCCCGCCGTCGCTTAATCCTGGATCGAACGGCGGGTGTACGGCACGCAGTGCCCGTGCCGCCTCGGCCAGCGAGGCACCCGTGGTCATCAGATCGTCCACCAGCACCACACGGCCCCGCCCAGCCAGTCGCGCGCCGCCGGGCACGACCTCGAGCGCTCCGGCCAGGTTGGCGAGTCGGCCCCGGGCGCCCAGGCCCGCCTGGTCGGCCACCTCCCGGCGCTGGCGGAGCAGCGGAATCACCCGGGCCGCCCGACCCGAACGGCGCAGCCTGCCCGCCGCGGCCAGCGCGATCCGCCGTGTCGGATCGTGGCCACGCGCTCGCACCGACCGCCGCGACGAGGGCACCGGTACGAGGAGAAGGGGACCGGCCCCAGCGGCGTCCCAGGGCCCGGCAGCGGCCTTCACGGCCTCGGCCAGCGCATCGCCCAGGGGCCTGGCGAGGAAGAGCGCGCCGCGCTCCTTGTGGGCGAGGAGCACGGACCGTACGGCATCGGCGTAGGGCGCCGCCGCGTGGACGACCGGCAGCCCCGCCGGCTCGGGAGCGGGCCGGACCCGGCGCGGTCCGGGACCCGTCAGCTCCGCGCGGCACGGCGGGCACAGTTCGACGCGGGCCCTGCCGCAGCCTCCGCAGGCGACCGGCAGCACCAGCCCGGCGATCTCGCGCCACCACCCCCGCATGGCTCCACTGTCCTCCTGGCGGCCCGCCCCGGCCACCCCTGTGGACAACGGGCGCCGGGCGGGGCGGGAGGTCCGGGCGGCTACCCCGGATAAACCGGCGCGGAGCCCGACACGTCGGCCAACCGCTGCCAGTTCGCACCCGGCACGAGCCGCACGATGCCGTCGTTTCCTGAGTCGGCCACCACGGGGGCCCGGTCGTCGTGGGGCGCGGCGACCGCCGTGACACCGTTGAGGCCGGGCAGCAGCGACGAGGCGGAGGTCGCGCCGTCCGTCTGGATGTAGCGCACCTGCTGCACGCCGCCGGCCTCCTTGCCGACCACGACGAGCCGGCTCGGCCCGGCCCAGGACACGGCCGTGACCGCCTCCATGTGCGGCGCCACGGGCAGCAGCGCATCGACCGAGACGACCGGCCGGCTTTCGCCGCCGTCCCGCTCCACGCGCCCGATCTTCAGCGTGGTGCCCCCGTCCTCCGCCTTGAGCAGCAGCGCGATCCGTACGCCGTCCGCGGAGACCCGCAGGGACTCCAGACGGTCGCCGTCCGCGAGCCAGGGGGCGCGGACCTCCACGGGCTCTCCCTCGCCGTCCGGGATCATCCACAGACGCGGCCTCACCGGGTCGCGGTCCGCCACCCACAGGTCGCCCCGGCCGTCCCAACTCGGCGCCGACAGCCGGTCCTCGGGCCGGACGGCGTTGCTCCGCACCAGGGCGGGACGCAGCTCGTGGTCGGAGAGGATCGACGCCACCCGCAGCTCGTGGCCGTCCTTGCCCACGCCGGCCGCCCGGCGCTCGTCACGGTCCACGGCCACCGACCGCAGCGGCATCGCCCCCCTGCCGAACGGGCCGAGCGTCCCGTCCTGCTCCTCGTTGGCCTTGTCGCCGACCGGTACGGCCATCAGCTTGCCGGTCTCGTCGACGTAGAACGGGTTCTCCGCCCGGCCCGAGTCCCGTACCGGCGCGAACTCCAGCGCCGCCTGCTTGCCCATGGAGCACAGCCGCCCGCCGTCCGACCCGCGCTGCAGCTCGACCTGCTCCACCCGTACGGAGGTCAGGTCGCCCAGGGTGAGCAGCAGCTGCGCCGCCATCCGCCGGCACACCGCCCCGCCGACATGGTCGGCCTTGGAGTTCAGCGGCACCTTGAGCGTGGACTGGTCGTCCGTGGACAGCGTTGTGATGCCGTCCTTCAGCGCCGTCCCGGAGGGGAAACTCGAATCGACGGCCGGCTCCAGCCAGTTCGTCGGTCCCGAGAGCAGCGCCTTGACGGTCTGCGTCACAGGATCCATCCGGGTGGCCGGGTCCTGCCGCTGCCGGATGTAGACCGGGTCGGCGACGAGCCAGTCCTCACCGGAGGCGAAGTAGTACGTGTCGACGGAGCGGTAGTTGCGCTGGAAGTCGGCCTCGCTGAGCACCAGGCCCGGCGGGAGGCGGTCGATGCGCCACTCGCTACCCTTGCCGTCGGCGGTGGGCTGCTGCACGACGTGGATCGAGTCGCGGAAGTCGACGGGACCGACCGGCTTATAAGCGTGCCGGCCGTCGACGGTCGCGATCTGCCGGCCCTCGATGGGGTAGGACCGCCCCGGTGTTTCCGGGTCGGTGGGCCGGTCCGCCTGGCCGCGGTCCGGCGCCGTGGTGAGCACGGTGATCCGCTGCTCCGGCTTCCAGGCCCGCGCGGCCTGCTCGGTCAGATAGGTGCGGGCGGTGGCGAAGCCGGGGTCGTCACTCGTCATGGCCTCCAGGAAGCCGTCGACGATCTCGACCGGATCCGCGTTCTCCCGCGGCTGCACGGCGTACACCCGCACCTGCGAGTCCCCCGGGTTGGACGCCTTCACCGGGCGTACGTCACCGCTGTCCGGCATCGACGCGCACCCGGCCACCAGCAGTGCGCCCGCGAGCAGGGCCCCCGCCCGCACCGCCCGCCCGCGCGCGACGTGCCCGGGTGCGGCGGTCGGAGCACCCTCGCCGGGCGCCGCTGCGGCGGTTTCCGGGCGGCGGCCCGCCGGCCACGCGCGCGTCCCGCCGTTCTTCCGTCCCCGCCCCGGGTGCTGTCCTCGGGAGTCAGCGCCCACGTGTCCTGTCCTCCCCCTCGGCGTTCGTCGACGCCATCGCCTCATCGCTGTCGGCCTCGGTCGCGGCCCGTGGGACCACCCGGGCCCCGCTGCCGGGCAGCGCCGTCGGGTCCGCGGACGCCCGCGGGACCGCGGGCATCCGCGGCGGTACGGGCAGGGCCGGATGGTGACCGGCGGGCTGTGTCGGCACCGAGGTCAGACGCGACCCGCTCTCCCGCACCGGCCCGGCCGCGGCCTGTTCGCGGTTGCGCCGCGAGTCCTCCGGCTCCAGGGGGATCGGAGAACCGCGCAGCGGCTCGTCCGCCGTACGCGGCAGGGTCAGCCGGAACTGCGAGCCGCCGCCCGGCTCGCCCCACGCCTGCAGCCAGCCGCCGTGCAGCCGGGCGTCCTCCACGGCGATGGACAGGCCCAGGCCCGTTCCTCCAGTGGTACGCGCGCGTGCCGGGTCGGCCCGCCAGAACCGGTTGAAGACCCGGGTCGCCTCGCCGGGCTTGAGCCCCACGCCGTAGTCCCGTACCGCGATGGCGACGGCGCCGCCCGCCGACGCGAGCTTGACGATCACGTCGCGGCCCTCGCCGTGCTCCACGGCGTTGACGACCAGGTTGCGCAGCACGCGCTCGACCCGCCGGGCGTCCGCCTCGGCCACGACCGGCTGATCGTCGCCGACGACCACGATCCGGCCGCCCTTGCGCTCGACGAGCGGCTCGGCACCGCCGATCACCCGCCGTACGACCTGCCGCAGATCTATCGGCTCGGCCTCCAGCGCCGCCGCACCCGCGTCGAAGCGGCTGATCTCCAGCAGATCGGAGAGCAGCGACTCGAAGCGGTCGAGCTGGTCGCCGAGCAGCTCGGCGGAGCGTGCGGTGACCGGGTCGAAGTCGGCGCGCGCCTCGTGGATGACGTCGGCCGCCATCCGCACGGTCGTGAGCGGTGTGCGCAGCTCGTGCGAGACGTCCGAGACGAACCGCCGCTGCATCCGGGAGAGCTCCTCCAACTGCTGGATCTTGAGCTGGAGGTTCTGCGCCATCTTGTTGAAGGCTTCACCGAGGCGGGCGATGTCGTCCTCGCCGGTGACCTTCATCCGCTCCTGGAGCCGGCCCGCCGAGAGCCGCTCGACGATGCCGGCCGCCATCCGCACCGGGGTGACGATCTGGCGCACCACCAGCCAGGCGATGGCGCCGAGCAGCACCACGACGAACAGCCCGGCGGTCGCCAGCGTGCCCTTGACCAGGGCGAGGGAGTCCTCCTCCTGGGCCAGCGGGAAGAGGTAGTACAGCTCGTACTGCGTGCCTTCGGCGTCATTGAGCCGCTTGCCGACCACCAGGCCGGGCTCGGAGGGCTTGCCGTTGGTGTAGTGGATCCGGGTGTACGTCTGGAAGGTGCCCGTCCCCTGGGACACGGAGTGCCGCAGGTCGCCGGGGATGCTCGTGGCGGGGTCGACCTCACCGGAGGCACGGGCGCCGCGGCTCGCGGTCCCCTCCGGCCGCTCCAGGGAGAGCGCCACCACGTTGTAGGCGCTCTGGCCGCCGCTGGCGAGTTGCTCGACCAGGGTGGAGCGCCAGGTCACCGATGCCCCGGCCCGGCCGCCGTTCTGGCCGCCCGGACCGCTCGGCGTGGTCGCGGCCTTGTCCTGGGCAGCGGAGAACCCTCCCGCCGCCTGGCTCTGCGCGGCCCTCTCCTTGGCGTCGAGCAGTCCGTTACGGACCTGGCCGATGACGACCAGGCCGAGGAGCAGCACCACACCGAGCGACATCAGCAGGGTGCCCGCGACCACGCGCAGCTGGATGTTGCGGCGCCAGAGCCGTACGGCGGGCAGCAGCGGGCGCCGCACCCAGCGCGCGAAGAGCCGGAGCACCGGTCCGCCCGGCGCCCCGCCCTGGAGCAGACGGCCGAATCGCGAGCCCCCCCGCCCCGGTCCGGCAGTCCGCCCCGACCGGACGCCCGGCTCGCCGGGCTTCGGAGCAGTACTGCCTGCGCTCATGTCAGCTCGGCCCCGCCTTGTAACCGACACCGCGGACGGTCACCACGATCTCCGGGCGCTCGGGGTCCTTCTCGACCTTCGAGCGCAGCCTCTGCACGTGGACGTTCACCAGCCGGGTGTCGGCCGCGTGCCGGTAGCCCCAGACCTGTTCCAGCAGGACCTCACGGGTGAAGACCTGCCACGGCTTGCGGGCCAGCGCGACGAGCAGGTCGAACTCGAGCGGCGTCAGAGCGATGGACTGCCCGTCCCGCTTCACCGAGTGACCGGCCACGTCGATGACCAGGTCACCGATGGAGAGCTGCTCCGGCGCGGGCTCCTCGGACCGCCGCAGCCGCGCCCGGATACGGGCGACGAGCTCCTTCGGCTTGAACGGCTTCACGATGTAGTCGTCGGCCCCGGACTCGAGACCCACCACCACGTCGACGGTGTCGCTCTTGGCCGTCAGCATGACGATGGGTACACCGGACTCGGCCCTGATGAGCCGGCACACCTCGATGCCGTCCCTGCCGGGCAGCATCAGGTCCAGCAGCACCAGGTCCGGCTTGGCCTCACGGAACGCGGCAAGCGCCTTGTCACCGTCCGCCACGAACGACGGCTCGAACCCTTCACCCCGCAGCACGATCCCGAGCATCTCGGCAAGTGCGGTGTCGTCGTCGACGACAAGAACGCGTCCCTTCATATCGACATCATCCCATTTCCGTATCAGTTGCGAGGCGGCTGGTGAGATACCTCACTGACCAGCGATGACGTCCCTGATCGTCCACCGTCGGCCGCCCCTGTCCGTGGGTGCTGATGTCTGACATGGATGTCACCCCCGTAGCCCCCGTAGCCGCCCTGAACCGTACCCCGAGCAGGGCTGTATGGCCCATGGAGCGGACCGGGTCACCCGCCGGGCCCGGCGAAGGCTCGACTTTCGGCTGAAAATCACCCCGCCGTCGAGGCCGGGTGGTCCGCCGATGACAGTGACGGGCGGGCTTCCCGGATCCGTCGCCGCTGCGGTTTGTGCCCACTGATCAGGCATCCGCCCAGTCTGCCCCCCGGGGCTCCCACGATGGACGTGAGAAGGAGATACGGGCCCTCGCCCACAGGCGGTCCCCGCGTGGCACGATGGCTCCCGGCCCGCCACCCGAACAGGCAGGCGGCCGCTGTGACCGAGCCGGCTCGCCGAGCCGGCCCCGCGACCATTCCCCGAGGTGGACGACCGTGAACGACTCTCCGGGCTGGGCCTCGCCCGGGTCTGCTTCCTCCGACGGTCAAGACGGTTCCGGGTCCGCCCGGCCCGCCGAGCCCGGCGACGCGAACGGTTCCGCCCCCCAGTGGTCCAAGGAGCAGCCGCCCGCGGGGCAGTGGTCTCCGCCGACCGCACCGGTGCCCGGTCAGGCCCCGACGCCTCCCGCCGGTCCCGGCTGGGGCGGCGGACCGGCACAGCCCGGCCACTGGGGCAAGCCGCCGGCCGCCAAGCCCGGTGTGATCCCGCTGCGCCCACTGGGCATGGGCGAGATCCTCGACGGCGCGGTGTCGACCCTGCGCGGATACTGGCGCACGGTCCTGGCCGTCACGGTCACGGTCGCGGTGATCTCGCAGGTCGTCGACATCCTCGTCCAGCGTTATCTCGTCCCCACCCCGCCGGAGCTCAACCCGGAGGCGACCCCGGCCGAGGCCATGGCCGAACTGGGCGAGTTCATGCGGGTGACCCTGCTCAGCTCCGCCCCGTCGATCCTCATCGTGCTGATGGCCACCCTGGTCAGCGCCGCGCTCCTCACCGTCGTCATCAGCCGCGCGGTCCTGGGCCGCCCCGTGACGGTCGGTGCCGCCTGGCACGAAGCCCGGCCCCGGCTGCTTCAACTGCTCGGCCTGACGCTGCTGCTCGCGCTGATGAGCCCGGTCATCATCACCATCGGCCTGCTGCCCGGCCTCCTGATCGGTGACGACGCCGGCATCGCCCTGGCCGTCCTCGGCGGTCTGGCCGGTTTCGTCGTCGCCGTCTGGCTGATGGTCCGCTTCAGCCTGTCCTCTCCCGCGCTGATGCTGGAGCGGCAGGGCGTCATCCCGTCGATGAAGCGCTCGGCCAAGCTGGTCAAGGGCTCCTGGTGGCGGATCTTCGGCATCACGGTCCTCACCCAGCTGCTGCTGTTGATCCTCTCGCTGATCATCGTGGTGCCGTTCACGGCGCTCGCCCTCTTCGCCGACGGCACCAGCATGGCCGACATGGTCTCCGACACGGCCCCCGAGTTCGGGTGGGGCTATCTGATCGTCATGGGCATCGGTGGAGTGATCACCAGCGCGATCACCTACCCGATCTCCGCCGGCGTGACCGTCCTCCTCTACGTGGACCAGCGCATCCGCCGCGAGGCGCTGGACCTCGAACTCGCCCGCGCCGCCGGCCTGCCCGGCTACGGCCCCACGCCGGGCGACCCGTCCTCCGGGAGCTGACGGCGTGAGGGCCACGGGGGGCACGATCACGGCGGGGCCGCCGGTCGCCGACGACGTACCGCTGGAGATCCCTCGCGTCCCCGCCCGCGAGGCGGCGGAACGCGAGCTGTCCAAGCCGATGTACCACGAGAACGACCCCAATCTGCTCCAGCGCGGTCTCGACCGCTTCTGGGAGTGGGTCGCCGGCGTCTTCGACGCGGCCGCCTCCGCCACCCCCGGCGGACTGCTGGGCTTTCTCGTGATCGTCCTGGTCGTGCTCGCCGTGATCGGCGCCCTGTGGTGGCGGCTCGGCACCCCGCAGCGGACGCCGGCCACCGGTGACTCCCTGTTCGCGGAAGGCCCCCGCACGGCAGCCGAGCACCGCGCGACCGCCGCCCGGCACGCCTCCGCCGGCCGCTGGAACCAGGCCGTCCAGGAACGGATGCGAGCCATCGTCCGCTCCCTGGAGGAGCGCACGGTGCTCGACCCGCGCCCCGGTCGCACCGCCGACGAGGCCGCCGCGGAGGCGGGCCGCTCCCTGCCCGGCCACGCGGACGAACTGCGCTCGGCCGCCCGTACCTTCGACGACGTCACATACGGCGGCCGCACGGCCGACGAGGTCGCATACCGCCGTGTCGAGCAGCTGGACGTCTCCCTGGAGCGGACGAAGCCCGCGCTCGACCTCTCTTCCCCGGGGACGCCCGTATGAGCCGGCAGCGCACCAGCCCCACCTCGACCTCGCTGGCTCCCCGTCAGCTCTGGACCCGCGCCCGCGGGGTGCTCCTCGTCCTGGGTCTGATCCTGATCGGCGGCCTCGTCCTCGCGACCATGCGCTCGACCGAACACCACGGCCACCTCGATCCGCGTTCCGCCGATCCGAACGGCAGCCGGGCGGTCGCCGAGATCCTCAAGGCGCAGGGCGTCACTCTGCAGATCGCCACGACTCTCGACGAGGTCACCGCCGCGGCCGGCGCGAACACGACCGTTCTGGTCACCACTCCGGATCTGCTGACCGGCCCTCAGCAGTCCACGCTTTACGCGGCGATGAACGCCTCGGGCGGCCGCACCGTTCTCCTCGGGGCCGGCGACGCCTCCATCGGCACCCTCGCCCCCGGGATCGCCTCCGCCACCAGCACCCCGGTGGCCGCCCGCGAGCCCCGGTGTTCCTTCCCGGCCGCCGTCCGCGCGGGCAGTGTCGACATCGGCGGCGAGCGGTACGTCACCGCAGTCGACGCCGCCGAGACCTGCTACCCCGCCGACGGCCGGCCGTCCCTGGTGGCCGTCGAGAACCCCAGGGACGGCGACACCGTTCTCCTCGGCTCCCCGGACATCCTCTACAACGACCGTCTGGACCAGCAGGGCAACGCCTCGCTCGCTCTGCAACTCCTCGGCTCGCGGCCTCATCTCGTCTGGTACCTCCCTTCTCTCACGGATGCTTCCGCCACTGAGGGCGACCCTGACGGCACGTCCGATGACAGCGCCGCCGACGGCTTTCTCGCCCTCGTTCCTTCGGGCTGGCTGTGGGGCACGCTCCAACTCGCCGTCGCCGCCCTCCTCGCCGCTCTCTGGCGCGGCCGCCGTCTCGGCCCGCTGGTGACCGAACGCCTTCCGGTCGCCATCCGCGCCTCGGAAGCCACGGAGGGCCGGGCCCGCCTCTACCGCAAGGCGAACGCCCGCGACCGCGCGGCCTCCGTCCTGCGCACCGCGACCCGTGGCCGGATCGCCCCCCTCCTCGGCGTCGCCGCACAGGACGCCCACTCCCTCGAGACCCTGCTCCCCGCGCTCTCCGCCCGTCTCCCCGAGACCGCCCGAGACCCCAGGGACCTTCTCTTCGGCCCGGCTCCCGCCGACGACGCCGCTCTCATCCGCCTGGCGGACCACCTCGACGCCCTCGAAAGAGAGGTACGCACTTCATGAGCGCCCCGACCCCCGAGACCCCTACGAACTCGGACAGCGCCCGCGCCTCCCTGGAGGCCCTGCGCACCGAGATCGCGAAGGCCGTGGTCGGCCAGGACCCCGCCGTCACCGGACTGGTCGTCGCACTGCTGTGCCGGGGCCATGTCCTGCTCGAAGGAGTCCCCGGCGTCGCCAAGACCCTGCTGGTCCGCGCGCTCGCCGCCGCTCTCGAACTGGACACCAAGCGCGTACAGTTCACCCCCGATCTGATGCCGAGCGACGTCACCGGCTCACTCGTCTACGACGCCCGGACCGCCGAGTTCTCCTTCCAGCCGGGTCCGGTCTTCACCAACCTGCTGCTCGCGGACGAGATCAACCGCACGCCCCCGAAGACCCAGTCCTCGCTCCTGGAGGCGATGGAGGAGCGTCAGGTAACGGTCGACGGCACCCCCCGCCCGCTGCCCGACCCGTTCCTGGTCGCCGCGACCCAGAACCCGGTCGAGTACGAGGGCACCTACCCCCTCCCCGAGGCCCAGCTCGACCGCTTCCTGCTCAAGCTGACGGTCCCGCTGCCCTCCCGCGACGACGAGATCAGCGTCCTGACCCGGCATGCCGACGGTTTCAACCCCCGCGACCTCCGGGCCGCGGGCGTCCGTCCGGTCGCCGGCCCCGCCGAGCTCGAAGCCGCCCGCGCCGCCGTCGCCAAGACCTCGGTCTCCCCCGAGATCGCCGGCTATGTCGTCGATATCTGTCGTGCCACGCGTGAATCCCCCTCGCTCACCCTCGGTGTCTCCCCCCGAGGCGCCACCGCTCTGCTCTCCACCGCCCGTGCCTGGGCCTGGCTCACCGGCCGGGACTACGTCACCCCGGACGATGTGAAAGCCCTCGCTCTGCCCACCCTGCGTCACCGCATCCAGCTGCGGCCCGAGGCCGAGATGGAGGGAGTCACCGCCGACTCCGTCATCAACTCGATCCTCGCCCACGTCCCCGTACCCCGCTGAGAACGGCGCCCCATGGCCCTCACCGGACGCACCGCACTGCTCGCCGCCCTGGGATCGCTCCCCGTCGGCATCCTCGCCCCGAGCTGGACGGGGATGCTCGCCGTGAACGCGCCCCTCTCGCTCGCAATTCTGTGCGACTACGCGATGGCTGCGCCAGTGCGAACGCTGCGATTCACTCGAAGCGGTGACACAACAGTTCGACTGGGTGACGAGGTGGAGGTTCAGCTCACCGTCTCCAACCCCTCCCGCCGTCGGCTGCGCGCCCAGCTCCGTGACGCCTGGCCGCCCAGCAGCTGGCTTCCGGGCACCGAGCAGGCCGCGTCCCGCAAGAAGCTGACGGTCCCCGCAGGCGAACGCCGCCGCGTCACCACGACTCTGCATCCCACCCGCCGGGGCGACCGCCACGCGGAGCGCGTCACGGTCCGCTCCTACGGGCCCCTCGGGCTGGCCGCCCGGCAGGGCAGTCACCAGGTGCCCGGGACCGTCCGTGTCCTGCCGCCGTTCACCAGCCGGAAGCATCTGCCCTCACGGCTGGCCCGTCTGCGTGAACTCGACGGCCGCACGAGCGTCCTCACCCGCGGCGAGGGCACCGAGTTCGACAGCCTCCGCGAGTACGTCCCCGGTGACGACACCCGGTCCATCGACTGGCGGGCAACGGCCCGTCAGACGACGGTCGCGGTACGCACCTGGCGCCCGGAGCGCGACCGGCACATCCTGATCGTCCTGGACACCGGCCGCACCTCGGCCGGCCGTGTCGGCGACGTGCCCCGCCTCGACGCCGCGATGGACGCCGCCCTGCTCCTCACCGCGCTGGCCTCCCGTGCCGGAGACCGCGTCGATCTCCTGGCGTACGACCGCCGCCTGCGCGCTCAGGTGCAGGGCCGGTCGGCGGGCGACGTGCTGCCGGCGATGGTCAACGCCATGGCGCCGTTGGAGCCGGAGCTCGTGGAGACGGATGCGCGCGGCCTCGCCGCCACGGCACTGGCCCGGGCCCCCCGCCGCTCTCTCCTCGTCCTGCTGACCAGCCTGGACGCGGCTCCGATCGAGGAGGGTCTCCTCCCCGTGCTCCCTCAGCTCACCCAGCGGCACACGGTCCTGGTGGCCTCTGTCGCCGACCCGCACACCGCGCGGATGGCAGCGTCCCGAGGCACGATCGACGGCGTCTACGAGGCCGCCGCCGCGACGCAGGCCCAGGCCCAGCGTCGCCGCACGGCGGAGCAGCTCCAGCGCCACGGCGTCACAGTCGTCGACGCGACCCCGGACGACCTCGCGCCGGCGCTGGCGGACGCGTATCTGGCGCTGAAGGCCGCCGGCCGTCTTTGATTTGCTGATCGGTGTGGACTCCTTGAGAGGATCGGGGGCCCACACCGGCTGCACTTCATGTCTGTGTCCTAAACGCAGAAAAGCCCCGCACCATAAGGTGCGGGGCTTTCCCACAATGATTGTTCGGCGGCGTCCTACTCTCCCACAGGGTCCCCCCTGCAGTA
>NZ_JBIWIU010000010.1:61143-296700 GCF_044764755.1 Streptomyces sp. NPDC093600 | reverse complement strand
GCAGGCACTCGGCTCGGCATCGCGGCCTTCCGCTTCCCGGACCAGGCGCCGCAGGAGACCGTTGAGCTGGTCGAAGACCTCGTCCTTCTGCCAGGCGGCGAAGTAGCCGTAAACCGTCTGCCATGGGGCGAAGTCGTGCGGTAGATACCGCCAGGGAATCCCGTTTCGGTCGACGTAGAGGATGGCGTCCATGATCCGGTGCAGATCGTGCTCGGGCGGTCGCCCGATGTCCAGGCCCTTCCCTCTTCTTGCGGCCCGCCATGCTGCCAGAGTCGGTTCCAGCAGTTCCCAACGGGAATCGGACAGGTCACTCGGGTACGGCCGCTGCTTACGAGGCATGTTTCTGTAATACCGATGGCCGTCGTCCCGCCACAGGGCGCAAACCGGCGTGACCGGGGGCGGGTTGGGATCAGACAGGAGCGAAGGGGCCGAAACGGACCCTCGAAGGCCGTCATCCGCCTCATCTGCCACAAAAGACGTCTAATGCCCCAGTCGACCCGAAGCGGTCCGCCACCTGAACTGCAATGAAGCACCCCTGGCGGGACAAAACGCTCTTTGAGAGGTCGTTTTCGCCTGAACTGCCTGCGTATCGGCCGATTCTCAGGTCGTGGGATTGCGGTGACGGGGAGATTGTTGGTGCGGTTGTGACCTGTGGGTCGGATGGGGTGACGGTCGGGGCGGGATGAGAGTTGTTCCTGTCTCATCCCAAGACGCCCGGCCTTTCTGCGTGCTTCCGTCGTCACTGTTATGCGCCTGGGCGCACTCCGTGTTGGCTTCGTTCACTTCAAGCGGCAGCGTTTGTTGAGCAGTCTGGGAGGCAGGTGGTGATCCGCTGGCTCGCTGATCTTCACGAGAAATGAAGGCAGTCTGATGTCCGAGCGTCCGGGATGATCGGGGAGGAGTTCGGATCCGCGAGGGAAGGAACAGCGCGATGGCGATCAGAGGGCTGAGCCCGGAGAGAACGGCCCGCCTTGAAATGCTCGTCGACGAGTGCCGGCCACTGTTGGCAGGGGACCGCGGGATGGCTGCTGTGCAGCGGCTGCTGAGTGAGCGCCAGGTCGAGGTACTTGATGCTGTGGTGATTACGCGTGAACTGCTGGGGGCGGGCCCCACGTCGCTCGCGGAGGCGAAGACCATCGTTCTGACGAGCCCAGGCAGAGGGCGTGAGCTGAGGGTGCACGAGCAGTTCATGGACGGCTTGGAGCAGAACGGCGCCCTCGGCCAGTGAGAACCGGCTGGTCGGCGCCCCGCCACCCATGAAGGGTGGCGGGTTGCAGGGAAGCCGTCAGACGGCTTTGGCTGGCTCTTCGGCTCGCGCCCGTGTGGAGGCGAGGCGGTACGAGTCGGTGCCGGTCTCGATGATCATGCCGTTGAAGGTCAGGCGGTCCACGATGGCCGCGCAGAGCCGTGGATCGGTGAAGGTCTTCGTCCAGCCGCCGAACGACTCGTTGGAGGCGATCGCGACGCTGTTCTTCTCCTCGCGTTCGGTCAGGACCTGGAAGAGGAGTTCGGCGCCGTGGCGGTCGAGTTCCATGTAGCCGAGTTCGTCGATGCAGAGGAGATCGACGCGGCCGTAGCGGGCGATCGTCTTGTTCAGCTGCTTCTCGTCCGCAGCCTCGACCAGCTCGTTGACCAGCTTCGTCGCGAGCGTGTAGCGGACACGGTAGCCCTTCATCGCTGCCTCGGTGCCCAGCGCGATGAGCATGTGGGACTTTCCGGTGCCGGAGTCGCCGATGAGGCAGAGCGGCTGACTCTTCTTGATCCATTCGCAGCTGGCGAGGGTGTGGATGGTGGCCGGGTCAATGTTCGGGTTGGCGTCGAAGTCGAAGGACCGCAGGGACTTCTCTCGTGGGAAGCCGGCTGCCTTGATCCGCCGCTCTGACCGGCGGCGGGCCCGGTCGTCGCACTCGGCCATCAGTAGTTCGGCGAGGAAGCCGCGGTAGGTCATCTGGTCCTTGATGCCCGGTCGGCGATGTCGGAGAATTCGTTGCGGATCGACGGCAGCCGCAGCAGGCGGCAGGCGGAGTCGATCGCGGCGTCGGCGGCCTGCTCGGTCAAGCCTCGCTGTCGGGGCATGGTCACTGCGCTTCTCCCTCACGGTGGCCGCTGCCGCTGGTGCGGCGGCGTCGGAGCAACTGGTCGTAGTGAGACACCGAGGGCAGCGGCCTGGTGTCCGGTGGAAGATGCGCGAGCCGCCATTCGTGCAGGGACGTCACCGTCGCCGGCGGCTGGCCGAGGGTCCGGGGGTCCGGTGCGGGCTCGGTCTCGGCCTGGGCGGCCTTGCGGGCCTCCAGCGCGACTGCATCCGCGGTCATGGCCCCGGCCCGCAGGGCTGCTGCCAGTCCGGCGACGACATGTTCGTGCGTCATGTGGCGTCCGAGCAGCAGCACCTCGATGAGCGCGCGGGTGCCGTCCCGCTCGCCGTGGATCTTCATGGCCTGGGTCCACCAGGCGTCGTGGACCGGGGTGAACTTGCCGGCTGATCGGGCCTGTTCGAGGGCGGTCGAGCCGGGGAAGGCGCCGGGTTTGCGGACCAGGACTTCCAGGTAGTGGTCCAGTTCCAGGCGGACGGCACCTTTGGCGATCAGCCGCTCATGCCGGGCGACTTCCACGTTCTGGTCGTAAACCACCAGGTGAGAGGCGTGAAGGATGACCCGCACCCGCTTGCCGATCAGCCGGATGGGGACCGAGTAGCGGTTTGTGCGGACCGGGATCTGACCGTAGCGGTCGACCCGCGGGGTGAACAGCCGCCCGGTCTCGAACGGCTCCTCCGGCAGCGGCATCAGCAGCGGTCGTTCGAGCGCGAAGTCCTCGGCGATGGTCCTGGACCTGGATCCGATTCGGCGGGCGTCGTCCTGCCGGTCCCACTGCTCGACCATCTCGTTCAGCTCGGCCAGCGAGGAGACCTCGGGGACGGGGACGAAGTGGTTGCGGCGGAAGTAGCCGATCTGTCCCTCGACGCCGCCCTTCTCGTGGGCGCCCTCGATGCCGGGGCGGCAGTAGAAGCTTTCGATCGCGTACTGCGATTTGAAGGCGATCCACTGGTCAGCTTCCACCCTCGCCCGGCTCAGCCCGAGCACGCGGGCGACGGCGGCCTTGAGGTTGTCGTAGCGGACCTTGGTTCGCGGGACACCGCCCAGCGTCCGCAGCGCGTGGACGTGGCCTTCGAAGAACGCCTCCTGGCCGCAGGAGGCGAACACGCGGTGGACGGCCTTGCCTGAATACGACAGGCGGAAGGAGAACAGGTAGCAGGTCACCAGCTCGCCGGCAAGGCGGATCGTCACGTCGCCGAAGTCGACCTCCGCCTCGTGACCGGGCTGGTGGGTCTGGGGGACGAACGCCTCCAGAGGGGCCTTGCCCGACTCGACCAGGATCTCGGGCTTCCGGGCCGCGACGTAGTAGCGGACCATCCCGTAGGAGACGTCGGCGCCGTGTTCCTCGACCAGCCGATGGAAGATCCGGGTGATCGTGTGCCGCTGCTTGCGCGGCGCGTCCAGGTCCGCCCGCAGGATCTCGTCGATCACCGGCTTGTAGCGGTCCAGTCCGGTCGCCCGCGGCGGCAGCTTCTTGCGCGGCTCCGGCCAGGACGAATCCAACGCCTTCCGTACCGTCCGCCACGTCACGCCGTGCTTGCGCTCAAGCTCCCGCATCGACATGCCGCCACGGTGGTCACGCCGGATCGCCGCGTACAGCTCGACCTTCGACATCCGCGGCATGACCAGCACCTTTCACCAGGAGCATCCCGATGCTGCCCTGGCAAGAACCCCGGTGCCTCCCAAACTCGTCGACATCACCCATCCGTGGAACAGGGCGCCTCCCAAACCCATCGACAAGCGACGTCGCTACTGCTCGATAAAGCCACCGTGTGGAGCGGTACGCCGTAAGCATGGCGAAGCGACGTCCGTATCCGAGTGACTTGTCCGATGCCCGCTGGGAGTTGATCGAGCCAGTCCTTGCGGCCTGGCGTTTCGAGCGCCGCGGCAGGCCGCTGGACTTCGGCCGGCCGCCCGAGCATGACCTGCGCGACATCATGGACGCGATCTTGTATGTGGACCGGACCGGGGTGCAGTGGCGCTACCTTCCGCACGACTTCCCGCACTGGAACACGGTCTACGGCTACTTCGCCAAATGGGCCGACGAGGGCGTGTTCGCCCAGCTCAATGGCCTGCTCCGGCAGCTGCTGCGGGAGAAGGAAGGGCGGGACGGCGAGCCTTCCGCGGGTGTGATCGACGCCCAGAGCACGAGCACCACTTCCGGGTGCCACCCGCAGGCGACGGGTTGTCGCCACAGCGACGGCCTGGTGATTCCAGTGGTGATGCCGGGGACGCCTTGGGCGCGACGATCTCGACGCCCTGCGGCTGATCAACAGCCTCGAAATCAACGAAGCCGTGCTCTACGCCCGCATGGAGAATGTGGAGGAGAGCACTCTCATCTGATCGGCCGCCGTGAGGGGAACCATGCCGCCCGCTCATGTGCGACGGCCACCTCACGCGGATCTTTCCGGTCTGTTCCGCTGTCCGCCAGGTGAGGCATGGGCCGGATCCCCGTGCAAGACGACGACCCGTGGTTGCCGGGGTCGGGTGGCGCCCTGCCGCTCTGATCGGCACCCCAGACCCGGGTGCCATGGCGGGCAGGTGTTCGCGCACTTCGGCAACCGGGTCAGAGCGCGGCGCCCGGTCAGGTCGGTCGGAGTGTGCCCGTGATGGGAATGTCAGGGGCGTCGTGGTTGGTGACGATGGCGAGGCTCGGGCCCTTGGGGCCGGGGTGCCACTGGCCGCCAGCCAGGCGGAGGAGCGCGATGTTGGGGGTGGGCCCCCGCTTCCAGTCGAGGGTGCCCGCGATGGTGGACAAGATGGTGCCGGCGAGGGCGTCGGCGATCGCAGCATGGTCGGTGGGGTCGTCGGCAGTGCTCAGTGCGTGGTGGGCGGTCTCCACGAGGGCGTGGGCCAGGCCGAGTGGCTGCAGCCAGGTCTCGCCGGTGTCACGTTGGTAGCCGTGGGCGAGGTCGGCGCACGTGGTGCCGTCGAGGCTGGAGCGGTAGGGATGGTTGGGGCTCCAGTAGACGAGGGTGGCGACGCGGGCGTCGGCGAGTTCGGCGTGGATGTGCGGGGCGGTAGTGGTGTGGGTGTGGGGGTAGGTCAGCCACCGAGAGCAGGTGATCAGTCGGGGCCGTAGCCCGGCCTGGCGGGCCTCGCGGTGGAAGAGGGCCAGGTCGGCGGCGGTGGCGGCGCTGGTGACGATGTCGGCGTCGTGTTCCCGCATACGGGCGACCTGTGTCTGGAAGTCGTTTGCGGGTTCGCGGTAGGGGCCGAGGTCGGCCAGGGCATGTCCGCGTGCCGACGTCACCGGGGCGAACCCGTACTCTTGGTGGCGGAGCAGGCTGCCTTGGAGGTCGTCGTTCCACAGGCAGCCGACGGTGGGGGCCCCCTCGATCTGCTCCCACATTCGGGCGAAGGCGGTGGCGATGTCGTCCAGGCCCCAGGCGAAGTGGTAGGTCCACCGGAAGGAGTGCCCCGGGGTGGCGCCGCGGGAGTGGACATAGGCCTGCCACGGGAAGGTGGTCGACAGGCACGGGACGCGCAGTTCCTCGCAGGCGTCCGCGACAGCCGGTAGTACCTGGGTCCCGGCCATGGTCAACACGATGTGTGCCTGGTCGGCAGTGACCAGGTCGTGGACGGCCTGCCGGGCAGCCGCCGGCTCAGAGCGGCTGTCGCGCACGACGATTGACAGGTCATAACGTCGGCTGCCGTTTCGCAGGTGCCGCAGCTGTGGTGCCAGCGCCTTCAGAACGTACGTCAAGGGCTTGCCCAGCGGGGCCAGACGCCCCGTCAGCGGCGCCACCACACCAATAGTCAACTGGGCCGAGGCTGTGTTCACCCGTACTGCCTGCTCTCTCATCGCTCCCCGGAAGGGGCCGGTGAACCGTGACGATGGACGACGCCACGTCCCACCGGCCCTGTAGGTGGGCATGTGCCAGCCTGTTCAGATCAGTGGCTGGATCGGTCCACGGTGACGCACGTGGTGCGGCTCATCACCGAGACCGTCTCGTTGCCGCAGTTGTTGCTGTGGCCCGAGGCGTTGCGGGCGAACACCAGGTTGGACAGAATCCCGCCGCTCGGGCCGGCCTGGTCACCGCCGCTCCTCCCACCGGTGTCCTCAGAGATGCACGTGCGGTCCTTGAACAGCGCTACCTTCCCCGTTCCGCAGAGGTTGGCATGGCCGGAGGAGTTCCTGCCGGACAAATTGGACAGCACGCCGCCCGGTCCCGCGTCACTGTCCCCGGCGTGTGCCGCGGCCATACACACGGGCGCCGTCAGCACCACCCCCACCATCGAAGCCACCACCGCGATACGCCGCGCACCGAACATCCGCACTCTTCTTCTTCCCATCTACCGCTGCCGGCCACGTCGGCCGGTCCACCCGCCCTAACGACGCTCTGGCCAAACGGCATCGGCCACGGGGCCGGTGAATCATCAGCACGGCAGTTGATCAGCCCCCTCGAAGGGAGTTCCACCGCTCAGACCGTTGACAGCGGGAGCGGACGGGGCATATGGAGCGCGGTCGGAGGGTCCCCTACTCCAAGTCAGGGCTGGGGCAGGGAACCCTGACCGGAGTCGGGTGGGTGCCCAGCGCTTCCGTATGTGGCGAGGCAGACGCCACACCGTGCCGTTCTGCCTCAGTGCAACCCCAGGCCCGCCACCTGTCGAGGCGCACCGCTCGCCGGGCAAGCGGATCGGTCTTGCTCATGAGCCAGTCAACGACTGGTCCCAGGGTGGTGACTCCGGACTGGGCTGCCTGTGTTCCTCGCCCCACTGCGACTGCACCACCCTGGTCCCGTCAATAGCCACCGCAACGGCCTTTGGGGTGGTGCTGGAAGGTCCGGGGAGGCGGGGGTGAGGGGCTGCAGGGTTGTGGCGATTCGTTGGGGCGGGGGCCCTACCGGACACGGTGTTCTGTGCGCCGCCGGTGTCGATCCAGCCAATGGCGGGTGAAACGCCGTTCTGGGGTCGTGGCTTTGCATGGTCGAAGGAGCGTTGGCCGTGGCAGGTCCGACGATGAGGGCGCTGTCGCGCGGAGAGGGATGACCCCCATCCATCGACTCACTGCTCGATCCGGGGCAGCGAGTTCCAGGTCGGCAGCTCGGACCTACAACGCCATGAGCTCGAGGAGCCTCCCATCACGCGAGAGGGCCGGCAGGGTTGTCAGTCTCCGTTGATATACAAACGCCATGACCGTTTTCCGTGACTTCAACTTCAAGCTCCTCGTCATCGAGAAGCTCATGTACTGGGACGAGACGCTGACCCCTGTGTTCAGCCTGAAAAAGCACATGCGTGAGCGCGGGATCGAGGATCTCGACGCTTACGTCGAGGAGAACGAGCTGGAGTACACCATCCTCGACGAGGCTCGCACGTACTTCGAGGAGCTGGACATACCAGCGGAGCTGCTTGCCACCGTGGAGGAGCTGACCTTCGACGGCGGCCATCAGGTCTTCATGGAGTGCGCCCCGGTCTGGGACGGCGAGGACGACCTCTTCGACGTGCGTTGCCTCGACGACCTGGACCTGCTTCCCACCCTCAAGCTCTTCACCGGGAAGCGCGAGTTGGAGCACATGCTTCCCGGCGCCCTGGAGATCCTCGCGGCCAGGGGAATCGCCACACGCTAGCTCGGGCACCTGCTTCGAATTGCTTCGACCAGAGACAGGCGGAAGAAGCTGGTCGACGCTTGCGCGCGCAGTTCTGACGGGCCCTGCGCCGTCAGGCACCGCCTCTCGGCCTTCTGACCCGTGGCTGCGTGTGACGCGGTCGTTGCAGGACTCGACACGCCTGCCTTGCGCATCTTGGCCGAGCGCACGCGCGGTGAGGCTGGCTACCACCTTCCCGCCCCCTGTCGGCAGCCTTGAGGAACGTGGGCTTACGTTCCATTCGCCAAGGAGCCGTTGAGGTCGGGAAGCGCGGTGCGTGGGATGGCACGTCGGTTTCTTGCCGGAGAGCTGATACCGCGAGAGGGGAGCTGTGCCTGAACTTCTACGTCAGCACGCTGTCCCTCTTGGCGCCGACGGTGGCGAAGCTCGTCGCCACGGACATCGAACAGCGGGACGAGGGCTTCGAGAGGCTGCGTGGCTGCACCGATCGTGCAGTCCGGTCAGCCACCGACTCTTTCGCGGGGTGCAGCGCTCCAGCACCCCACGCGGCCCCCATCGGACCAGAAGCGCACTGGTCAAGGCAACGACATCGCAAGGGTTCTTCGAGACCCGAAGTGCCGCGCAGCACATCGCCGACCGGGTCGTATCCCGGAGGCTGTCTCTACGACTAACCGAAGGGACAGACGGAAGGTCGCCCGCTGGAACCGGCAACCCTCCGACCGCTGCTAGGGTGTCGTGCGCTCGTCAAGGAGCCACTTTTTCTACCACTTTTAACGGGGATCGAAACATGAAGATGCGCCATGTCCGCGCGATCGCTGTCTTCGGCATCGCTGTCGTCGCCCTGACCGGCGCCCGCGGCTCGGGCGGCGGCGGCTGCGACAACAACAGCAGCAGCTCCAGCAGCAGCAACCACGGCAGCGACAACGACAGCACCTCCGGCGGCACATCCGGCGGTTCCCTGCCCGGCGGCTCCAGCAGCGCCGACAAGGCAGCCCGCGACGTGACCATCGACGAGTGCAAGTACGACCCGGCGACCAAGAATCTCGTCGCCCGGGTCACCGTCAAGAACGACGGCGCGATGGATTACGACTACAACGTCACCATGAAGTTCACCGGCGCCGCCGGCGGCAGTGTCGTCCCGGCGACCGCCTTCAAGACCGCCATCGCGGTGGCGGCGGGCGCGTCCGTCAAGGCCGAGCTGACCACCCCGTATCCCGGGACCGGTGACGGCTCCGAGTACACCAAGTGCGAGGTCTCACGAGCCTCCCGCTTCTGACCGTCCGGCAGCCCCGGGGGGGTTCCCCGGGGCTTCGCCGAGCCGGGTGGGCAGCGCCAACGGCCGCTCGGCGAAGAGCTCCGCGAGCCGCGGTCGTGGTCGACCAGCTCAGGGCGTCCAGATGCTCAACGCGTGCCGAGGGCTCAGCGAATGCCCAGAGGTGACGCAGGGTCAGGGCGGAAGAGACCACGGCTGCGCACTCCTCGAGGTCGAGCAGGCGAACGCCAGCGCATTCCGCGGGCAGATCGGCCCGGGGCCCGGCGCCAAGGGTCCGGCGTGCCGTCACGGCCCCTGTACATCCGAGGAATCGGGCGCCTCTCCATTCAGACACGAGGCTGGGCCCCCTACTTCACCGTCCAGGGAGTCGACGCCCGACACCACCGGGTCATGCGTGTTCTTGCGGCTCTTCCTGAAGGGCTGCCCGACGCTCCCGCCCATCGGACGCGAGCGGCTCCGCCGGGCGGTCCTCCCGTTCCCGCTGCCTGGCAGCCAGGGCCCTCGCCAGCATCTTTGCCCGGTAAGGGTTCGACGTACCGAGGGCCGTCGCCACCTCCACGGCCTCGTCCAACAGGGCCAACCGTCGCTCAGGCAACTCCCGCACCAGGGGCGACGCGCTCGCCTCCACCAGGACGTACACCAGCTTGGACCCGTACGCCTCCGGCTCGACCTGGGTCAGAAGGCGGTAGATCCACAACCCCTCGACACCGCGCACCACCCGCCGGTTGGCACTGAGCAGCCTGACCCTCGCCAGCACAACCATGTCCTGATCCATCGATCCCCTTCGTCCCCCCACCCCCGACCGGTGCACGCCACACGGCGAGACAGCACAGCGAACTCGCCGACAACCGACGAAGGTTGCCGACAAGTTGGCCGAAGAGTGGATGACGACGAGTCTGGCGCGCCGTACCTGCTGCCACAAGGTCGAACGGACGTGCCGTGCGTCCTACCGCAACCGCCTCCGAACAGGCATGATGGACCTGACACTCACTCAAGTACCATCCCTTGCGCCGACTCGGCCACGGCATCCCGTCGATGAGTGCACGTTCCCTCCCCCGACAGAGACCCACCGCCTCCCGGCCGCCCGGCCGGGAACGGCGTGCTTCCTGTCGCCGAGCGCCACCTCGCCGAGACATGGCCGGCCACCCCGCAACACGCCGGTCCCGACATCGAGGCCCGGGACCGCAGCGTGGTCCGGGCCCGCACTCCAGACCTGCTGACCGCCGGTCGGCCGAATGCCCTGCAATTCGCTTCGCCCTCATCGGCCTCGCTGCCGTCTTCCTGACGAACCACACTCTGCCCGCCCTGACACCGCCCCTGCAGATCTTCATGCACCAGCGTCCCCAGGGAACCGGCGTCGGCGACTACGTGTGGTTCGTCCTCGTGCCGGCCGCCCAGGACCACGGCCAGAACCTCACGGTGGCAGAGAAGCTCACCGACGCCTACGGGCGGGCACAGCGCGCGGGGTGCCGACACGGCCACGAGTACGCCGCCTCCTTGGCCAGATACTCACCAAGTCGGCGCCTGACTCACCAGGCACGCGCAGGGCTGTGACGCCTCGCGGTCACGAGAGCAGCGCTCCGCGCGTCGCTTCCTAGAGATGATCGGAATCCCTTGGGTTGTTCCATGCGAATCAGCGCCAATGGTGCGAGCTGGAATGCTCCTCGATCGGCGTGCAGGCGCCTGCCTGACACGCGGAGGGACCGGCGCCCGGCAGGACGGCTGGAACGCCACGCAAGTGGGGAAGTGACCGTACGACCCGCGGTCCAAAACGCCCGCGGAACAACGAGGGAGGACACATCCATGGCACAGGCCTACCGACCGACCGGCACCGACTCCGGCGCCAGTTCCTCGGAAACGACCCCGGCCACTCCGCGGAACTGGCTCCTCCGGCTGGGCGCGCCGCCCGTCGCGGCGACCGCGCTGACGGCGACCGTCGCGCTCTACATGGCCCTGGTCGCCTTCGGGAACATCACGGACTTCGGGACCAATCAGCAGTTCGTCCAGCATGTCCTGAGCATGGACACCACGTTCAAGGACCCTGACCTGATGTGGCGGGCGGTCGAATCCCCCGCCCTCCAGAACGCCGCCTACGTCGCCATCATCGCCTGGGAGACACTGACCGCGTCGGTCCTCCTCACCGCCACCTGGTTCTGGATCACGGGGCTGCGCCGCGACACGTACGACCGCGCCCGCGCGGCGAGCACCGTGGGCCTGGTGATGATGCTGCTGCTCTTCGGGATGGGTTTCCTCGCGATCGGCGGCGAGTGGTTCGCCATGTGGCAGTCGTCCGACTGGAACGGTCTGGACGCCGCGGCCCGCAACGTCGCATTGGCCGCCTTCACGCTCCTCCTCGTGCATCTGCCCGGTCTTCGCCGGGCAGGTATCGAACGGACCTGACCTCCATTGCTGAACCAGGTCGACGGCATGGTCGTCGCCGGTTTCGGAGTCGGCCACGTCCCCGACACCTGGTTCCCGTCCTCGCGAAGGCGGCCCAGCGGATCCCTGTCGTCCTCGCCTCCCGCACCGGAGCCGGCACCAGCCTGACGCACGCGTACGGGTTCGACGGATCGGAGAAGGACCTGCTCTCCCGCGGTCCCATCGGCGCCGGACAGCTCGACCCGTACGAATCCCGCCACCTCCTGACGGTGCTGCTACGCAGCGGCGCCGAGAACGACACGATCCACGCGACGTTCGCTCCCGCCGGAACGACAGCGGAGGGGCGAGGTTGATGCGAGCCACCGAGCTGCCCCTGGGGCGCTCCTTCGCGCTGTCCTTCGACGACGGCGACGACTTCGTCAAGGAGCTCACCGGCTTCTGCGCGGCGCACGGGATCCGGCAGGCGATCATCCCGATGTTCCTCGGCGGCTTCCGGCGGGTGGGCCTGGTGGGGGCGGCCGGTCCGCTGCAGGACCCGGAAGCCCCCGTGTGGGACGGGGCCGTCCTGGAGACGGTGGAGGCCGTGGGTGCCGGGACCCTCGCCTGAAGCCCGGATGCCGACTCCTGGCCCCTCACCTTCACGTCGCGGTCGGACGCAAGGACCTCGAGGCATCCGGCAGCGTGTCCCATCTGCTGTGGGCGGAGGTCCAGTTCATCCAGGAGATGGCTTTGCAGGAGGTCATCGCGCCGTCGACGCTGCGGCCCCGGTGCGGGCCGCACAGCGTCCCGACGCTCACCTTCGAACCGTCGTCGCTGAAGGTCCCGCCTTCTTGAGGTCCCGCCTTCTGAGAGCAGGCGATCGAGGACATCGCCCTGGCGATCGGCCCCGACACGGCGATCGCTCCGCTCCTCGACGGTCTCGCCCACATGGACGCCCTCAACGCCCGCTTCGGCGCCGCACGGGTCTCGGCGGAGTCGCGAGGGTGGTCACCACCCTCGCGACGAGGGCGACATCGCCCGCCTCGCGCCGCTCGCCCAGCTCACCGTCGGCGAACAGGACGGCCCCCCTCCCCCGCGTGGGAAGGTGCGGGCCGTACTGGCCGGGGGGCGGGGATCGACGTCCTGGTTCCCTCCGACGTGATCACCGCGATATGGCACAAGTGGGTCTTCATCACGACCTTCGGCGCGGTGACGAGCCTGATGCGCGGAACGGTCGGCGAGGTCGAGGCCGTTCCGGGCGGTACGGAGTTGGGCCCGTCGGTCCTGGCCGATGCGGCGGAGGTCGCGGCCGCGGCGGGCCGCCCTGTTCCCGAGTCCGAACGGGCCGCGACGCTCGGCGTCGTGACCGCGGCCGGCTCCTCGATGGCCCCCTCCCTCTACCGCGACCGGTGGCGGGCGGCCCACCGAGGCCGAGCACCTCTTCGGAGACCTGGTGAACCGTGCCCACGCCCTGTCGGTGGCGACGTCCCTCCTCGACCTGGCCACCCTCCACCTGCGCGTCACGAGGAGCGGATCAGGGTCGCGTCCGGCCCCGTCCGGCGTCACTAGGGAGCTGCTTCCAGTCCCGGGCGCCGTCCACGACGGGCCCGGGTGGCCTTGCGGCCCGCTCTCGCCGGCCGCGGGTGTACTGGAGATCGGGGGCCGGGCCGGCGAAGGTGGCGGAGCTCTCGGCCGGCGCGGTGGGCGCGGTGGGGGCGGTCGGGGCGGGTGTATGCCTCGGCGGCGTCGTCGAAGCTGCGTCGGGCGGCGCGCTTGAGCAGCGGGCCGCCCTTCGGAGGGCGTGGCCTCGGGGCCACCCCGTCCATCCGAGCCGCTGCCCCTTACCGGCAGCACCAACCGCACCCGGCCGGCCCCCTGCGTCGTCGCGGGGCGATGGTGCCCCCGGGGGGTGTGGACAAGCGGGCAGGCCACGGCTTGCGCGGCGTGTGCGACGGTCGCATAGTCCGAAGTATGGACGCGCGCGAGGCGGCGCTCCGACGGGCGCATGACCATGCCGTCCGGTGGCTGGCGAGTCTGTCCGACCGCCGGGTTCCCGCCCGCGCCTCTGTCGACGAGATCGTGCGCGCGCTCGGTGCCGAACTGCCCGACGGCCCCAGCACCCCCGCCGACGTCGTCGACCTGCTGGCCACGGCCTGCGAGCCGGGGCTCACGGCATTCCCCAGCGGCCGCTTCTACGGGTTCGTGGTCGGCGGCACAGAACCTGCCGCGCTGGCCGCTGACTGGCTGGTCAGCGCCTGGGACCAGAACTGCGTGATGCGCGCCGTCTCGCCCGCGTACTCGGCGGCGGAGGACGTCGCCGGAGCGTGGCTGCTCGACCTGCTCGGCCTGCCGAGCGCCGCCTCCGTCGGCTTCACCACAGGTGCGACGATGGCGAACTTCACGTGCCTCGCCGCAGGCCGCGACACGGTGCTGCGGCGCACCGGCTGGAGCGTCGACCGCGACGGCCTCACCGGGGGGCCCGCCGTACACGTCGTCGCCGGAGAGTCCCGGCACATGGCCATCGACATGGCGCTGCGCTACCTCGGGCTCGGCAGGCCCGACCTGGTGAAGGCGGACGATCAAGGAAGCATCGAGCCAGACGCCCTGCGGCACGCGCTGGCGGCCGGAGGACAGCGGCCCACGATCGTGATCCTCCAGGCCGGCGACGTCCACTCCGGCGCCTTCGACCCCTTCGTCGAGAGCATGCGGGCCGCGCGCGACGCGGACGCGTGGGTTCACATCGACGGCGCCTTCGGACTGTGGGCGGCTGCCTCACCGCGGTACGCCCACCTGACGGCGGGTTGCGCGGACGCTGACTCCTGGGCGACGGACGCCCACAAGACCCTGAACGTCCCCTACGACTGCGGACTCGCTATCGTGCGTGATCCCTCCGCGGTCCGGGCGGCGATGGGCGAGCGCGGCGACTACCTCATCCAGCACGAACACGGTGACCCCATCGACAAGGTGCCCGAACTCTCCCGGCGCGGCAGGGCCTTCACCGCATGGGCCGCCCTCAGGTCCCTGGGCCGCTCCGGTGTGGCCGACCTCGTCGAGCGGCTGTGCGGGCACGCCCGTGCGTTCGCGACCGGGATCGCGGAGATGGACGGCGCGACCGTGCTCAACGACGTCGTGTTCACACAGGTCTGCGCCGAGTTCGGCGGCGACGAACGCACGGACCGTGTACTCGCCCGGCTGCTCGAAGACGGCACGGCGTGGATCAGCGGCTCCACCTGGCGCGGCCGACGCGTCATGCGCATCTCGGTGAGCAACTGGTCGACCACCGAGGACGATGTGAGGCGCACGCTCGACGCCGTCCGGCGCGCGGCCGTCAGCGCCTGACCGGAGGCTGCCCCCACCGTTTTCGCGCTCACTGAGTCGCACGCCGGAGCAACTGGGGCTCCGCCTGGAGAAGAGGCCCGCTGCCTTTGTGAGGCGGGACTTCAGCGGTGGCCCCCCGTACGGACTTCGTAGGTGACGCAGGTGACGTACGGGGCCGCGCAGCCCGGGATCAGCGGGACGTGTCGAGTACCAGCTTGCCGACGGTTCGGCGGGCGCGGAGGTCCTCGTGCGCGCGTGCCGCTTCGGTCAGGGGGTAGACGCAGCCGACCTGCGGCTTCAGGCGTCCGTCACCGACCATCTCGAGCAGCTCGGACATCGGCTCGCGGTACATGCCCGGGCGCCCGACCGCGTGCATCAGCCAGAAGCCGACGACCGCCCGGGAGCGGCCCATCAATTGCGCCGCATGGACCGGACGCGGGGCCTGCCGGCTCGCCATGCCGTACGTGACCAGTCGGCCGAAGGGCGCGAGGGCGGCGAGGGACTCGTCGAAGACCGGCCCTCCGGTCATCTCGAGGACGACGTCGACCTTCCTGCCCTCGTTGGCCTCTGTCAGCCGGTCCTTGAGGCCTTCCGCGTCGGCGTCGACGGCGACGTCCGCGCCGAGGGAGAGGGCGAGATCGCGCTTCTGCGGGGTGGAGGCGGTGGCGATGACCCGTCCGGCCCCGAACAACTTGGCGAGCTGCACGGCGAGGGAGCCGGTGCCGCCCGCGGCGGCGTGCACCACGAGCGACTCGCCCGGAGCCACCCGTCCCACGGTGCGCAGCAGGTGCCAGGCGGTGAGGCCCTGGACGATCAGGGCCAGAGCCTCACCGTCGCTCACCGAGTCGGGGACGTCGATTGCCAAGTCCTCCCGTACGGAGGCCTTTTCGGCATAGCCGCCGTAGTTGTCCGCGAGGGCGACGACCCTGCGCCCGTCCTCCGTGCGGCCGACCACCTCACCGCCCGGGATCATCGGCAGGGCGGAACGGGACAGGTACGAGTCCTCGACCGCGTGCGTGTCGGCGTAGTTGACGCCGGCTGCCGAGACGTCGATCAGCAGACGGCCGGGCTCGGGCCGGGGATCGGGTACCTCCACCAGCCGCAGCACCTCGGGCCCGCCGAATTCGGTGACGTGTATCGCACGCACAGTCGCTCCTCACCCCTGCCATGTCCTCGGAGCCCTCCGCCGGAGCCCGCCGTCTTCACGTTCCCATCAGGCGAGAGGCATTACCAACTGCTCAGTATGTGAGCTGCGCCACACCGCCGACATCGGGGCGTCTCATGGATTCTCCAGGCGGTCGTTTCGGATTCCCACCATGCGTGACGGCAAAAATTCTTTGGAGTGATGAATTCCGTTGACTGCGAGTCCAATAACTACTTCCCATATCTCGATTGGATAACGAGAGGGTCGTCAAGAGCTAAACCATTCCCACCCTTAGACCCCAACCGACTTACTCAGTAACGGATTTGACGGATCGTCATTTTGGACCACCAGGTAACGGAACGCACTTATTCGTTCGGCCCCTCTTTGTCTGAATTTTCTGTCCCGACGTTCTGGCAGGCTTCCGCGCACCGTTCCCCGATCAAGGAAGAGGTGCCACTTGTCCGGACGTCGAAGACTGAAGCCGCGTCGCCGTAGGACCCCCGGTCTCATACTCGCCACGGCCGTCGCCGCCATCGCGGTCGTCGCGGGCGTGACATACGAGGCCACCGGGCCGGCGGCCGGGACGACCGACCGCCCCCTGCCGCTCGCCCAGCCGGCCGGTACACCGGCCACGGCGCCCGTGCCGGCCGCCGGCCCCGCGCGGGACGAGAAGCCGGAACCCCTGGTCAAGAAGCCGAAGAGCGAGCCGGAACGCGGACTCGTCTACGAGGGTTTGACGCCCGCACCCCAGGGGGATCGCTGCGCCGGCGTCTACCGCACGACGGCAGGCCACTGCACGCACGGCCCGGACGCCCCTCCGAAGGGCGTCGACATCAAGAAGGACACGCCTCCGGCCGTCAAGGCGGTCGTCCCCGCCGAGGACCCGGCCAGGCAGGCGCCCGACCGGTCCGACGACAAGGGGTCAGCCGAACTGCCCCGGACCTCCACTCCCGCGCTCGACGCCGCCGCACCGAAGCAGGGCGACCCGCCTACGGGGGCGGCCTCCGGCACCCGCAAGGCGCCGGCGACCGCCCCCTCCGGGCAGACCGTGCAGTGCGACGGTGACGGCACGACCGGCAACCGCGTCCAGGTGGTCTACGTCCACGCCCCGGGAACGGACCGGTACGCCACGTACCTGGCGTCCTTCCGCAAGTGGGCGGCGGACGCCGACCTGATCTTCTCCGTGAGCGCCCAGGACACCGGCGGCATACGGCACATCCGCTACGTCACCGGCTCCGGCTGCGTGCCGACGGTGCTCAACATCGAGCTCCCCGCCTCCGCTCTGGCCGAGTTCAGCGCCATGAACCGGGCGCTCGCCGCCCGAGGTCTGGACCGCCGTGACCGCAAGTACATGATCTTCGCCGACGCCCGGGTGTACTGCGGCATAGGCACCTTCGCCGGTGACGAGCGACCCGCCCAGAACAACCTCAGCAACTTCGGCCCCTCCTACGGCCGTACGGACACAGGCTGCTGGGGCGGCCACACCGCCGCCCACGAACTGGGCCACAATCTCGGCGCGGTGAACAACAGCGCGCCCAACACCAGTCGCGGCGCCCACTGCACCGACGAGTGGGACGTGATGTGCTACTCGGACAGCCCGTACTACCCGCGGATGCGCTCGATCTGTCAGAACGGCGCCTACGAGAACCGGCTGGACTGCAACCACGACGACTACTTCCACACCAACCCCCGGCCCGGCAGCTATCTGGCCACGCACTGGAACATCGCCGACAACCAGTTCCTCATGCGTACCAGGGGAACCACCCAGCCCGATCCGACACCCACACCGACACCGACACCGACACCGACTCCGACGGGCGGGCCGACGGGCGGGCCGTCCACGGCGCCCTCCGTCACCGTCGGACAGATCGCGCCGGACTCCGTCGTGGCCACCTGGCCGGCCGTCCGCAACGCCGACTGGTACCAGCTCATCCTCGACGGCCAGGCCATCGGATGGGTGAAGGGGAACAGCGCCCGCGTCTACAACCTGAAGCCCGGCAGCGACCACACGCTTGCCGTCTCCGTGCGGGACCTGTCCGGGAAGGACAGCGGTCCGGGCAAAGCCACGTCCTTCCGCACGGCCGGCGTCGGCGGCGGCACGACGCCGAACACGCGCTACGTTCTCACGAACGGTGCCACCGGCACGGCCGCGGAAGTGTGGGGCGGCAGGACCGCGGACGGAACCGTCCTGGTCGGGTCTCCACGCAACGGCTACGCCCATCAGCAGTGGTACGTCGACGACGCGGGCAACGGTCACAGCCGTATCCGCTCTGCCGCCTCGGGCAAGTGCCTCCAGACAGGCGGTACGGCCGGCCCCGGCATGTGGGTGTCCCAGCAGCCCTGCGGCAACGCCGCCGCGCAACTGTGGAAGCTCACTCCCACCGGCAACGGCATGATGATCACCGCCGGTGCGAGCCGCTTCGCGCTCGGCGTCAGCAACCGGCCGTACTACGGATCCTGGCTGATCGAGCTCCAGCACGCGGCCGGGGCGCCGGCGCAGATCTGGACGTTGCAGAAGTCGGCCTGACCTCCTGACCGGCTCCGGCCGGAACGCCTACCCGAATGACGGCCGACGGACGGCGCCTGACCGCCCGTCGGCCGCCCACCCCTTCCGGCCCCTCGGCCTTTCCGCCCTTCGGCTCCTGACACCGAACCGTCCTTTGGGGAGGACCCCGTGCACTCCATACGTTCAGCGACCGCGGCCGCCACCTCGGCAGCGGCCGTCCTGACGGTCCTCGTGACCGCCTCCGGCACCGCCAGAGCCCACGGCGGCACCCTGGCGGTCGACATCGCCGGACATGACCACGGCCGTGTGACGGCCCGGGTCACCTGGGAGAACGACGAGGACTCCGTCGACGAACGGGTCGCCGCCACCGTCAACGCCGTGAGCGTGGACGGCAGGCGCACAGCCGGGCCGTGGATCCTGGTGCGCGACCCCTCCGACAAGAAGCGCTTCACCACCGCGGAGGCGCTCCCTCCCGGCCGCTGGAAGGTCTCGGTCGCGGTCGGCCAGCCCGCCCTCGGTAGCGACGAGGAAGAGATCACCGTGGCCGAGGAACGGACGCAGACCCCACCCGTCCCACCCGCCCCGTCTGTCTCGGCCTCCCACCGGCCCACGAGCACGACGACGCCCCCGACAACGAATGCGACAGTGGCCGCCGAGGCTCGTCCGTGGCTGCCTGGTACCGCGGCGGCGGCCGGGGGACTCCTCCTGGCCGGCGGCGTGGCTGCCGCGATCATCATGCGGAAAAGGCGCCGAGGCAATCCGTGACGCGGAGGGGCAGCCCCGCCCACCCCGCCCCTGGCCGGACGCCGACGGCGCCCGCGGTCGGTGCTGCCGCTCGCCCAGTCCGGTCCTACGGCTCAACGCCCCCATCACCAGCGGTGAGACCACCGGGTCACCGGTCGTCGACGTGGTTGGACTTGTGGGGCTGTCCCCTTCCTCGGAGGCGCGGTCGCGCTCAGAGAGCGCCTGCGAACGCGTCGGCGGGCAGCGAAGGCCCATTGGTGACCCACGTCACACCAGGTTCCTGTCAGCAACGAGGGCGCTGTCCCGTTCAAAGCGCACGCGAACGAGACAGGAGCAACGCCATGGAGCACCGCATCGTCGTACTCGGTGCCGGATACGCCGGGGCCTTCGCCGCCGGAAACCTGGCCCGCCGGCTCTCCCCCGCCGACACCGAGATCACCGTCGTCAACGCCGCGCCAGACTTCGTCGAGCGGATGCGGCTCCACCAGCTCGCGAGCGGTCAGGACCTCGCTTTCCGCAAGCTCACCGACGTTTTCGCGGGCACAGGGGTGCGGCTGCGCCTGGCGCGCGTCACCGGAGTCGACCCCGAGCGCGGGACCGTCGCGGTGACCGGCGAGGACGGCGAGGACGGCGAGGACGGCGAACTCGCGTACGACACGCTCCTGTACGCGCTCGGCAGCTCCGTGGCCCACCACGGCGTCCCCGGCGTGGCCGAGTACGCCTTCGATGTGACCGGCCGCTCCTCGGCGCTGCGTCTGCGCGAGCGCCTGGCCGGCCTGGGCGCGGGCGGCACCGTTCTGGTCGTCGGTGAGGGGCTGACCGGTATCGAGACCGCCACCGAGTTCGCCGAGTCCCGGCCCGACCTCTCGGTCGCGCTCGCCGCCCGGGGCGAGCTGGGCGCCCTGCTCTCCCCAAGGGCCCGCCGTCACCTGCGCCGGGCCTTCGACCGGCTCGGTATCACCGTCCACGAGCACACCGCCGTCGAAGCCGTCGAGCCGGCCCGGGCGATCACTGCCGACGGTACGTCCCTCCCGGCCGATGTGACCGTGTGGTCGGCCGGGTTCGCCGTGCACCCCCTCGCGGCCGCCAGTGGCCTGGAGGTCGCCGAGACCGGCCAGATCGTCGTCGACCGCACCATGCGCTCGGTCTCCCACCCGGACGTCTACGCCGCCGGTGACTGCGCCTACGCGATCGGCGAAAACGGCCTGCCGCTGCCGATGTCCTGCGCCTCGGCCGGTTTCACCAACATGCGGGCGACCGCCGCGATCGTCGCGCGCCTGACCGGCGGCGAGGTCCCGACCACCGCACTGAAGTACCACGGCAACCACATCAGCCTCGGGCGGAGGGACGCGATCTTCCAGATGGTGGACAGGGACGCCCGGTCGACGTCCTGGTACCTGGGCGGCCGGACCGCCGCGCTGCTCAAGTCGGGCGTGCTCAAGGGGGCCGGGTGGGGCATCGACCACCCGACCTTCGGCATGCCGAAGCGCAAGCGCCGCCTGACCACCGCGCCCGACCAGGCCGATGTGAGGGTCGCCGCATAGGTTGTTCGGTATGGAGAGCGCGGCCATCGATCGGTTCGAGGCCAGCCGGGGCCGGCTGGCCTCCCTCGCGTACCGTCTGCTCGGCTCGGCCGCCGACGCCGAGGACGCCGTGCAGGACACGTTCCTGCGCTGGCAGGCCGCAGACCGCGAACGGGTCGAGGTACCGGAAGCATGGCTGACCAAGGTCGTCACCAACCTCTGCCTCGACCGGCTCCGCTCGGCTCAGGCGCGCCATGAGCGAGCTGCCGGTGCCTGGCTGCCCGAGCCGCTGCTGGAGGGCGACCCCATGCTCGGCCCGGCCGACACCTTCGAGCAGCGCGAATCGGTGTCCTTGGCCGTACTGACCCTCCTGGAGCGCCTCTCGCCGGTCGAGCGGGCCGTCTACATCCTGCGTGAGGCCTTCTCGTACAGCCACGCCGAGATCGCCGGGATCCTCGACATCACCGAGTCCGCGAGCCAGCAGCACGTCCACCGGGCCCGGGTCCGGGTCGCCGCCGAGCGCCGCCGCGGCGGCGAGGTGGACCCCGCGTCCGCGCGCCGGGTCGTCGAGGAGTTCCTCGCCGCCGCCACGTCGGGGCGCACCGAACGACTGGTCGCGCTGCTCACCGACGACGTGACGGCGGTCTCGGACGGTGCCGGACTGGCGAGGCGGCTTTTGCGGTACAAGACGCGCGAGCGGGTCGCGTCCTACGTGCGGGCCGGCTTCACGCCCACGCCGGCGAAGCGGCGGCTGGCCGGCGGCTCGCCCGCCATCCATATCGCGCTGGTCAACGGCTCCCCGGCCGTCCTCGCCGTGGTCGACGACCGGGTCGTGGGCGCCGTGGCGTTCGAAGTCGGCGACGGCAAGATCGCGTCCCTGCGCGGCATCGCCGCCGCGGACCGGCTCGCGCGTCTCAACGAGGCCTGGCAGCAGCACGAACCCGACGCGCCGGTCATCGACGCATGGTGACCGGAGCCACCGTCAACTCCGGCGTCCCGGAGTGAGGGGTGGTCCCGCCGGTAGAGTCGGGCCGAGAAGAGCGTGAACTGGGGGACTCATGACGGCAGCGGACGCACCGCCCATCGTCTTCGTGCACGGACGCGGTTCAGCGCGGGGTAGTGGCGCCCTCAATTCGCGGCACTTCGAAAGGAGTTCGCACTGGCTGCCGTGGACCTACCCGGCCACGGCGCCCGCTCTGCTCAGTCCTGGAGTCTTTTCCTGTAGTCCCCCGCAGGACGAGACATCAACGTGGCCATTGGCTACGCCTACCCGTGGCGGCGCTCTGCCCGAGCCGGACTCTACGACGAGCGGACCCCGTGGGTGACCCCCGCAGCAACGCACGCACAGCGTTCTGAGACCGCCCTACTGCCAGATTCGCCTGCGGGCGGCCGGTGCTCTTGGAGGCCGGTTCTTCCTGGGCGAGTGGGGTCGCCAGGCCGGAACGGCCGGTCGGCTCAGCTGGGTCCTCTACCTCGTTCACCTGTCAGAACGGATGTCCGGACGGTAACCGGACAGCGTCCGGCGCGGTTCTCGCCAACGTTCGCCGACCCACTGCGGTCCGGGCGCCTGATCGGCTGCACTGTTCCCCGGCCCCTTCAGGCCGGCCAGGAACAATGCAGGAGACGAGGGCGGGGCGGGAGCGGATTTCGCATGATGACGATCAACGTGGGGGTGCTGCTCGCGGTCATCGTGGTGATGCGGTTACGCCGCAGGACTCAGGCCAGAAGCCGCGTCGAGGAACGCAACACCGCCTTCTTCGTCCTGGCCCTGGGCATCGTGATCGCGCCGACCCCGCTGGGTCAGGGCATCTTCAACGTGATCAAGCAGCTGGTGACCGGCGTCTCGCAGGCCGGCACATGAGCCCCCGTTCCCGGCCGGGCACTCGCCGCTCCCCCGCCCCACGCCAGCGCCGTACGTCTCCCTCCTCTCGACGCCGAGCCGCGCCCAGGCGTCGCCCGGCTCCTCACCGCCGACGGCGGGCCTCCGGCTGGGAGCAGGCCGGTCTGCTGCTCCTGACGCTCGCCGTGGTGTGGAGCCTGGTCATCGGTGCGCTGCGGTGGCTGGCCGCGCACCCTTGGGTGCCGGTCGTACTGCTGTCGATCGCGGCGGTAGCCGTCGGGGTGTGGGTGCACCGGCGCCGGGAAACCGCCCGCTGGAACCAGGTCCGCGAGCGGGGACTGCGCTACGCGATGCCGCAGATCGACGCCCTGCACCACCGGCAGTTCGAGGAAGCCGTACGGGATCTGATGCGCCGCGACGGCTGCCCCGAGGCGATCCGGGTCGGTGGTGCCGGAGACAACGGCGCCGATGTGAAGGCCACCGACCCCTTCGGCCGCCTGTGGGTGATCCAGTGTAAGCATCGGCGGGCCGGACTGGCCGGCTCTGCGGTCGGAACCCCGGACCTGCACGTCCTCAACGGCACCGGTCGCCCCGTCCACAACGGCGACGTCGTCGTGCTGGTCACCAACGGCCGCTTCACGGACAAAGCCGTCGCCTTCGCCCGCTCCCAGCGACTCCACCTGGTCGACCGACACCTGCTCGCCCAGTGGGCCGCCGGCGCCACTCCTCTGTGGGAACTCCTGGGCGCAATCCCCTCGCCCCGCCGTCCGTCCTCCGGGTCCTGATCCCGGCCGAGCACGGCGGCGTCGGGTGGCGGCACGGATAGACCGACGGTGCCGTCTGGCTTCCTCAACTCTCCATCCCACGACCGCGGCCCCGTGCGGGTCGCGGACAGGCTCAGCCAGTCCAGCAGTGTCTCGGCCGGGCCGCCGGGTCTCCTACCGGACCAGGCTCCGTCGTAGTCATCGGGGATCCTGTCGATGAAGATCCGCTTGTTGTCGGGGCCGCTGCATCGTGGGGAGGTAGCGGAAGCAGCTGGTCGGGCCGTCGCCCTCGACATGGCGGCCCCAGCCCTCCTAGCCGCTGGAGCAGCGCGTTTGGTCCCATGCCCAGGGCGTGAGCGGTCACGCTACCTTTGGCCGGGTGCAGCCAGGAGCCCGTCGGCAAGGTCGCCTTCAACCGCTATGCGGCAACCGGGCCACTCTCTGCGTCGGCGGCAGCGACGAGAGGTACAAGGAGCTTGCACGAACCATGCGCTGATCACAGGACCGCCAGGCCTAGTCCGTGTCCAGCGGATCTAGTGGAGCCGTCTCTTGAGCTGCCTCGATGCACCTGCGCTCAAGGGGTGTGTTGAGATGGGGGCCTTCGGCCAGGGAGGGAACATGGACAGCAGTGTGCACGAAGGCTGTGGCCCAGTGCGGGGCCTCTCCCCTGATGATCACGTGTTCGTGTCCAAGCGCGTGTTCCGCGGGCAGCCAGTCATGCGTATGCACCGTGATGAGGACGGAGACTGGCAGGCGTTCTCGGGTGCCGAACCGCGCTGGTTCGGACGCCCGCGGCTGCTTCACGCAACTCACCTCCTGGAGCGCGATCCGTCGTTGGCCAGCCTGCCGGCCCTGCCGCTGGGACACCTCGCGACCCGCGATGAGGCTTCCGGGACAACCTGGCAGGTCTTCCAGAGGTGACGATCAGGAACGGAGCCAAAGCCGGACCGCAGCAGCCATGACGGTGCCGTGGAAGACGTAGGCCCTCTTGTCGTAGCGGGTGGCGACGGCTCTTGAGTTCTTGAGCCGGTTGATCGTGCGCTCGACTTCGTTACGGCGGTTGTAGGTCTCGCTGTCGAAGCCGGTGGGCCGGCCGCCCTTGCTGCCGCGGCGTTTGCGGTTTGCCCGTTGGTCCTTCGGTTCGGGGATGGTGTGCTTGATCTGGCGTCTTCACAGGTAGCGGTGGTTGCGGCGTGAGTTGTGCGATTATCGGCGCCGTCGGCGGGAGGGACAAGCTCTAGGACGGTGCGGGAGACGACACGCTACGGGCAGGCCCGGCAGACGACTTCCTCGACGGCGGGTCGCACACTGACCTCTGCGACGGCGAAGCAGGCAACCGCGACACCGCCGTGCGGTGCGAGACGGTCATCGGCATCCCGTAGAGAACGGCAATCGCAGGCGGCACCGTGCCGGCGTGCGCGATCCGGGCCGATGCGACGGGCGCATGGCTGCACGGTCGGCTGCAGCGTGGGACCGAGACAGCCGCCGCTATCACCCATATGCCCCGGGCCCCCTTATCGGCTCATCGACTTGGTGCAGAGAAGGTTCACGGTCTGAAGACGGGACACCACCGAAGCGATCATCGGCGCCGTCCCCCGCCCGCAGCTGCTCATCCTCGACCGAAACCGAGGACCACGGCTGCGTGCGCGCGTCGGCCGCCCCGTGCCACTGCGCCCGGACACCGCCCGTCAGGTCGCCGGCCTCCTCGGCCCGCCGGCTCCGTCCATCCGTGGACCGGCGTCCGGTTCTTGTCCACATACCCCTGGGCGGCACCGGGTCACCCTGGCCTGGTCACCGAAGTCGAGGCCGACACCGCCTTCTCTTGGGGGCCGGGCCTTGTGGTGTGGCGTGGTTCTGGTTGGTCTCGTTGAGCTTCCGGGGCGATTCTCAGGGGGTGCGGCTCCGCATCGGGTTGTTGCGCTGACCGCCTGATTGAGGAGTAGGCATGCGGGTCTCTCCCGTGAGGTTTGCCGCCGGGTACGCGGTACTGGACGGTCTTGGACGACAATCTGGGTGTCGTCCCGATCGTTGACCAGTGGTTGAGGTCCCTGCGGCTGGGGCAGGGCCGCGCCGAGTTGACGACGGAGTTCTATGCCGGTAGCCGCACTCATGCACTTCGGGTGATGCGGGCTGACTGGTCGGGATTGGACGGAGGCCACGGCGGGATTTCGGGCCGTCAGGGACGGCACCCGGCTGAGCGTCTCCGCGATCGAGCGCGCCTGACCACGACCTGCCCACCTCCCGATTCACCGGGGGCACGATCCTGGCGGCCCCTGGTCCGGGCAAGAAGTCGGCCAGCGCATGCAATACCCGCGTACTACCTCAGCCCGTCCAAGCGATCGCGGAGGTGAGCGACGGCCTTCTGCGGCTCGCCGCGCCGCACCAGGCGTTCAGCGAGTGCGATCGCACCGTCCACCGTTCCGGAGCGAAGGAGCTCCTGGTCGGATGTCGCGAACTCGGCTGGCTCCGCTTGGGCATCCGCGGCACGGCCGCTCAGCCTCATGACCTCGGCCCGCATGAACGCCTGCTCTTGGTCGTTGCCACCGCGGCGGGTGAAGTAGTCGTCGATCCAGGTGAGGGCGTCGTCGGGCCGCCCGGCATCGACCAGGATGCGGCAGAGCAGGTGGATGAGCCAGTCGCAATCGTCGTCGGCTGTCTCTGCAGCCGTGCGCAGCACTTCGACCGCCTCGCCGTGGCGGCCGTGACGGGCGAGTAGTTCGGCGAGGCCAAAGGCCGCATGGGGATTCCCGGCCCCAGCGGACTGCCCGAGCAGGGCAACCGCTTCCGGAATGCGGTCCAGCTCTTCCAACAGCTGGGCCAGGGCGGCAAGGGCGTACTCCTCGCCGCCGTCGGCCGGGAACGCGCGCAACTCGGCCTCACGTCCGTGGCGGCCCAGGAGACGAGCAAGCTGCTCGGCGTGGTCTGCGTACACGACACCATCGACACAAACGTGCCTGCTCAGCAGGTGGATTGCTTCGTCGATTCGGCCTTGGAGTTCCAGGAACCTGGCATGCAGACGGACAGCGTCCACGGCATCCGAGCTCCAGGACTCGAACGGGCCCGTCGGGCCGGTATGGATTTCGGGGAGCAACGCAGCAACTTCGGCGTCGCGGCCGTGGCCCGCGGTGAGCTCCACCAGTTCCTCGGCGAGCAGGAGGTCTGCGGCCCGCGGTCCGAGCAGGGCGACGACCTGGTCGAGGTGATCCTGCCGAGCCAGCAACCGTGCCAGGTCGCGCTGGGCGTACCGATGCCCCGTGTCGGCGAGCGGACGCAGCAACACGATGGCCTCTTCGTGCCGCCCCCACTCGGCGAGCAGCCCGGCGACCGCGTCGACGGCAGGCCACCAGCCTGTGGCTGCGAACGGTTCCAGCAATGCCAGCGCCGTCGTCCGTCCGGGCAGGACCCGACAGCGGCCTCGGCGAGCCGACGGGCGCAGAACCAGTCACCGTGGGCAGCCGCCTGGCGCAGGATGTCGTGGTGGCCATGCTCGTGAAGGAGTGCGGCGACGGTGGGCGGTATCCAGCCGTCGTACGTGCGATGGCGGTGCTCAAGGTCGACTCTGTCCATGGTCGCGAACCCTAGCTTGCGCCGCCGACACGGCTGGCGCCCGCAGAAGCCCCGCGCGGGTCAAGGACGAGCCGGCGCTGCACGAGGTGACCGCCCGGCCCGGCCGCGACCGGGCCTTCCTACGGCGGTGGCAGTCGCAGCGAGCTCTCGTGCCGCTCCTCCTCGACACCCGTGCGGCCTATCACCGCACAAAAGGGTGCCCACGGCGCCTGTTGATGCCGGGACAGGTGTGTGCGCCGTGGTACGGGATAGGCAGGAGTCAATTCGGGCCATGATCGCGAAGGGTGCCGCCTGTGTCTCAGGAGCAACGCAAACGGGGCCAAAGGTTGCGGCTGCCGGTGAAGGCGGCCCTGCCCGGCCGCCATCCGCACGAGGACCAGGCGCCCGTCACCGACCAGGTGGTCTTCGGGGTGACGGCCGTGCTGACCTTGGGCTTCGTGATCTGGGGCGCCACGGCCACCGGCGCCCTGGAGAGCGTCTCCGACACCCTGCTGAACGCCCTGATGCACAACGGCGGCTGGGCGTTCGTCCTGGCCGCCTCCGGATTCGTCGTCTTCGCGCTCTGGCTCGCCATCAGCCGGTACGGACGGATCGAGCTGGGCCAGGAGCACGAGAAGCCGGAGTTCAGCACCGTCTCCTGGGTCGCCATGATGTTCAGTGCCGGCATGGGCATCGGCCTGATGTTCTACGGCGTCAGCGAACCCCTCGCCCACTACACCACTCCGCCGCCGGGCACCGACCCCGCCGACTCGGCGGACGCCATGCAGACGGCGCTCGCCACCACGCTCTTCCACTGGACGCTGCACCCGTGGGCCATCTACGCGGTGGTCGGGCTGGCCATCGCGTACAGCACCTTCCGGCGCCGCAGGCGACAGACGATCAGCGCCGTCTTCGTCCCGCTCATCGGGAGGAAGCGCGCCGAGGGGGCACCCGGCCGGGTGATCGACATCCTGGCGATCTTCGCCACGCTGTTCGGCTCCGCCACGTCCCTGGGACTCGGCGCGCTCCAGATCGGCAGCGGCATGCACGAGGTGGGCTGGCTGGGCAAGGCCGGGACGGGGCTGCTCGTCGCCATCATCGGCGTGCTGACGGTCTGCTTCGTCTTCTCCGCCGTCTCCGGCGTGGAGAAGGGCATCCAGTGGCTCTCCAACACCAACATGGTGCTGGCCGTGATCCTCGCGGTGTTCGTGTTCATCGTCGGGCCCACCATCCTGGTCCTCGACCTGATCCCCACCTCCCTCGCCGCGTACTTCGACGAGCTGCCGCAGCTGATCGGCCGCACCGAGGCGTCCACCGGCGGGGGTGACGTCGCCGACTGGCTGAGCAGCTGGACGGTCTTCTACTGGGCCTGGTGGATCTCCTGGACGCCGTTCGTCGGCATGTTCATCGCCCGCATCAGCCGGGGACGCACGATCCGTCAGTTCGTCGGCGGCGTCATCCTGGTGCCCAGCACCGTAAGCCTGATCTGGTTCGCCGTCTTCGGCGGTACTGCCATGCGCCTCAAGGAGCAGGGAAGCCTCGGCGGGGCGACCACGCCCGAGGCGCAGCTCTTCGGCGTGCTCCAGGAATTCCCGATCGCCGGCGTGATGAGCCTGCTCGTGATGATCCTGGTCGGCATCTTCTTCGTCTCCGGCGCCGACGCGGCGTCGATCGTGATGGGCACCCTCTCCCAGAAGGGCACGTTCGAACCTGCCCGGTTCATCGTCGTCTTCTGGGGCGTGGTGACCGGTGGCGTGGCGGCCGTGATGCTGCTCGTCGGCGAGGGCAAGGGCAACGCCCTCGCGGGCCTGCAACACTTGACGATCCTCGTCGCGGCCCCGTTCGTCCTGGTGATGATCGGCATGTGCTGGGCCCTCTTGCGGGACCTCCGCCAGGACCCGCTGATCGTCCGCCACGAACTCGCCGAAGAGGCGGTGGAGGAAGCTGTGATCGCGGGCCACGAGAAGTACGCGGGCGACTTCGAGATCCGCATCGGCCCGGCGCAGGACGAGGCCCCTCCAGGGGACACGCAGGAGGGCCGCGACCACAAAGACCCGGGAGCCCCGCCTCCGGCCTCCTGACGGCGAGGTCTACAACGCCTTCACCGGCGGCAACGGCGGCGAGGGCGGCTTCGTCGACAGGAACCTCCCGATCCGCCCGACCTACCCCTCTACCGTGCGGTCCAGATGTTCCGCGGCCAGGGCTGCGAGGAGCTGTACGACGTCTACAGCCCATGCCGCGGCGGATCTCGCCTCGCCGGTCGCCCTCACCGGGCTGGGCGTTCCGCCCGGCTGGCAACGGATCGCGCCCCCTGCGGCGCCTTCGCCGGCATGGCGACGATTCCCCAGGTGACGTCCTTCACCTGGGGCGGTGCCAATGTACGCGGCAGGCACACAGAAATGCCGCCTCCTCCCCCACCATCCCGCACCCGGTCGGGATGGTTCTTCTGTGCCCAGGACCGCTGCCGAGCCCCGGTGACACTCAGCGACCTACCGGCGAAACGGTTCCGGCACCCTGCCGGACGGGATATCGGCGCCCCGTGACAGGAACCGACGTGGCCCGTTGGCACTCATGCTCCATGGGGATCCCGGACAGCGCGCAGTGATCGCTCCTCCCAGGCCCCGACACGGCACACCCCACGCGTGTGCCGTTCTTCCGATGAGACGAGAACGAGGAAGTCACGTGCCCCTGTCGACGCACCGACGTCTGGCCCTGAGCGCCACTCTGATCGCCGCCCTCGCCGGCGGCCTCGCACCCGCCACCGCCGCCTCCGCGGCACCGGCAGCACCCACAGAAACAGCCGCCCCCTCCCCCGACATGGACGGCGTGACCGCGGCTTTGAACGCCGCCATGGTCAACGGCGCTCCGGGGGCGATGGCCCGCTTCACCGGTCCCGACGGCGTCCGGACGCGCACTGTCGGTGTCCGCGACCGCGTCTCCGGCGCCGCCATGGACACCCGGGCTCGCTTCCGCATCGGCAGTGTCAGCAAGACCTTCTCCAGCGTCGTGCTGCTCCAACTCGTCGACGAGGGACGGCTGGAGCTCGACGCACCGGTCAACCGCTACCTTCCCGGGCTGCTGCCCGACGATCGCATCACGGTCCGCCATCTGCTCACCCACCGCAGCGGCCTTGCCGACTACACCGAGGCCATGTTCGCCAAGACCGTGCCCGGCTTCGAAGCCGTACGCAACCGCGTCTTCACCTACCAGGAGCTGGTCGACCTCTCGCTGGCCGAGCCCCGCACCACCGAGCCCGGTCTGGCGTACAAGTACTCCAACGCCAACTTCGTCGTCGTCGGCATGCTCATCGAGAACGCCACGGGAACCCCCGTCGCCAAGCAGTACGAGCGACGCATCATCAGGCCGCTGAAGCTGCGTCACACCTCGTACGTCCACCCGGAGACGCGGATTAAGGGAGCACACGTACGCGGCTACCTCCACCCCGACGAGGAGGGGTCGCCGCTCGTCGACTCCACGGAGCAGACCGCCTCCTGGGCCCAGACGGCCGGCGCGGTCATCTCCGACCCGGCCGACCTGAACACCTTCACGACCGCGCTCATGCGCGGCAGGTTGCTCTCGCCCCGGATGCTGGACGCCATGACCACGGTCACCCCCACGGACGCCACCCAGACGCGCTTCTACGGGCTCGGGCTGCGCCGCTACGACTTGTCCTGCGGCACCCAGGTGTACGGGCACACCGGCACCGTGCAGGGCTTCTACACGTACGCCTTCGCCACCCGCGACGGCCGGCGCGCGCTCTCCGCCATGGCGAACACCTCGAACCGGGGCGCGGCGAACACTGCGCTCGGCGGGACGCTGGAAGCCGCCTTCTGCGGGAAGAGGACCGCGCCCGCGGCATCGTCGACCAGGGCGCCGCGAACGCTCACCACCCTGCCGGCGGAGGCCGACCTGCCCGAGCGCCGCTGAAGCCCGCCCCAGAACTCCTGACCGAAATCGCCTCCGGAGTGGTGGATCGCTCCGGGGCGCGGCGTGGCTCGGCTGAAGCCATGGGGTGTCGATGACGAGTGGTGAGCGGCCGGCCTCGTACATCAGTTACAGATGGGAGGCGAAGCCCTGCGCGAGCGCGTCCGGGCTGGTGCGCTCGGCGGCTGCCAGGTGGTAGAGGCCGAAATCGGCGCCGACTTCGGCCCGGAGGAGTCCGCCCGGATACGGCCGCCTGCCGGATCGCACTCAGCGAACAGGCTTGGTCGCTTCGAGGCGAGGGTGAGGGCGAGCGCGGAGCTGGTGACGCCGAAGGACTTCGCCGAGACGAAGGTCGGGAGTGGCATCAGCACTCCGCGGTCTACCTTCGGTGCGCGCGGAAGTCTGCGAACTTCCGCGCGCCCGCCGCGGGACCTTCCCGAGGTCTGTGGGCAATTCCAAACCGCCCCCACGCGGGGGCCGGACGAAGGCGTCGCAGCAGGCCATGGCAGACCGTCCTAGAAGCCATGGTCAGCCGGATCAAAAGAGCCGCAGGGGCCGGTTCGCGGCCATGGGTGGGCTGATGCCGGCCTCCGTCCACTCCCGACTGTCTGCCCAACCGGCTGACCGACTCCCCGTGCGACAAGGCCCGTTCACCGCATGTACTTGTAGTGGAAGAGGCGGGAGCTGGCGTCGCGCTCGGTCATGCCGAGGGCCTCGGCGATCCGGGGCATCGGCGTCTTCTCTCCCCTCACCGTGAGCAGGGCGGCGACCGGGCCGATCGAGGAGACGACCGTCTCCAGCTCGTTCACCGCCTCGGAGCGCGGCGAGCGGGCTGTCGTCGACGAGGCGGTCCAACTGCTCACGCAGCTGCACCAGGAGGTCGGCGAGCGGCGGGCAGCGGCACCGTGAGCGCCTCCACCTCGTCTACGTGTTCCTGCCAGTCTTCCAGCGGACCGGAGGTGTCGTACTCGTAAGGGTCGTCGCGCGGAATCTGGGCCCAATCGATCGGGTAGGTGCGCTCGCCCCGCCAGCCGCAGGAACACCTTCCGCGCATCTGTACGGCGGTCGGAGCACGACGTGTACCGTCGTACACCCACCAGTCCGTGGACTGGTGAACGTCCCCTCCGCTGCCCATGTCGAAGTACACCGGTCCCGGCTCGCTGCCGTCGGCCAGCAGCACTCCCACGGCTCCCTCGTGCGATCGATACCCCTCACGCAACCACCCCATGGATCCTCCTCCGACTATGCGCCGCCAGGACGCCGCGATCGGCGGTCGCCCTTCGCACACCATGCAGCAGCAGCCGGACGCCCCGCACTCGAACCTGGCATATTCCACCACCGTGCGGGAGCGCGACCCGGTACCGTGCGCCGTCACCGCCGGGAACCCAGGGGGAGGTACGGGACCGGCACTGGCGCCACAGCAGGTGCGACGCCCGGTATTGCTGGCTTCGTCCACAGGGGATTCGGGTCCGGCTCGACTTCTGCGGTGCCGTGAGGTGTTTACGGGGCGCTTCGTCTCGGGTCCCGCCCCACCATCTGCCAGGTTTTACGGATACCGACGGCGGCCGCCGCAAGCGCGCCCACCGTGAAGAAGACGTCCAGGAATGGGCTCTTGCATCTGGCAACAGCCACGACCATGGAGACGAAGACAGCCCAGTCGATCCAGGTCCGCTTCAACAACCTCAGCAACTGGTTCACGACCCCTCCTGGCGGGAGAGTAGATCACACGGCAGAAGCCTGCTGGTGCCTGCGCGAGTCCTTGATGTGTGCGCCTACAGACTTGTTCGCACCTCGTGGACGTAGCCGCCGGGGCCAGTGCGAGCCTCCAAGGACTCCTCACGGAATGACTCCTTGGGGCCGGCTCCTCGTCGTGGGGTCATGTCGGACAGCATGGGGTGATGCACTTCGATCAACCGCTGCCTCGCGAGCTGAAAGCCATCGATTCGGCCTCGCTGTTCATGCTGCAGGAGTAGGCGTCTGACCTCCGCCTGAACCCGCGTTGGACCCAGCGTGGGTGCGAGCGAATGCGGCGCCTGACGGAACCCACTACCTGCGGCCAGCCCTGTGGAACAGTCTGTCCGACTGCCCGGGCATTTCGCGTCAGCTGCGGTGCGAGCTGTTGATCAGTGTGCGCGCGGGAGTCCACGTGATGAGCCTGCTGCCCGCGCTTCCGCAGCGGTCGGCTCAGGGAGGGGCGGCACGGTCCCATCGCCGGTCACCGGCTGAGCGGTCTTCACGCAGGGATCAACAGGCGACCGACCTCAGGACACGAGCCTGTCGACAGCGTGTGCGCCGTCGCCACCGTGACCCCGCCCCGTGGAGATCGTTCGCCTGGCATGAAGAACACCAAGCGCGCGTTCGCCGCCGTTGCCCTCGCCGCGGCCGCTGTCACCCTTTCCGGAGCCTCGCACGCCGTGGCCGACACTCCGGCAGGGGACGGCATCCTCAACACCTTGGGCATCGCGGGAACCACCGACAGCAACAGAGACTCCTCCTCCCGTGACCACGCTGGCGAGGGCAACGATCAGCGGTCCTCCAGTGGCAGCGACTCCAACTCGACGACGACGATCAGCGGAAATACGTCAGAGCAGAGCGTCGGGAGCTGAACCCCGAGGCAGCAGCCAGCGCAGCCAGGATCCACCGCACGCTCGCACGGAGGCCGCTCGGCAACCCCCGGGCGGCTTTCGGCATTCACCGCCCACGGGACGCACGGCTCAGACCCACCGGTGCCTGTCCTCCCCGTACTGCCCGATCCAAGAGCCGTCGCCTGGCGGGATGCTGTTCACGGGGCCTTCGGCTCCAAGCATCGACGATGGAGGCGGGGGTGCGGCCGCGCTGGGGAAGGTCGTGGCCGTGGGGTCGGTCCCAGGTGCGGATCGCGTTCGAGTGGGCCTACCGGTCGCGGGCCGGCTGCGGGGGGGGCACGGGCTGTCTATGGCGGGAGGGCCGAGCAACCTTCGGGACGATGCAGAGGGGGCTTGAACTGACAGAACGTCGCCGAACAGTCAGTATGAGCCTCATGAGCAATGCAGAGATATCCGAGCAGCCGCCGATCTACCGTGGATTGGTGAAGGAACGCGGTGACGTTCTCGTCGAGGCGCGTGAGGTGGCGGAGCAGGCTGAGCGTCAAGCGCGGCAGGCGTTGGACTGGAGCGACATCCGGTTCTCGCGGCAGCAGAGAGAGGAACAGGCATTCTCTCCGTTCGGCTAAAGGCCGGCTCGCCCTAGGCAGAGTCAACGGCACCAGTCCAGTTCGCTCGCTGCCCCGCCGCCTCCCCCCTCTGCGCGCCTTCGTGTGGAGGCGGTGGAGGCGGTGGAGGAATCGCTCAACGCTTGGCCAGGTGGTCCATCCGCGCCAGCAGGGCGGCGGCAGCGCATGCCGAAGGGTGTGGAACCCCCGGCTGGCGGCGCGGCCGCGGTCAGCCGCCCAACAGAGCCCTGGCACGCTCCACGAGCAGGGGCATCAGTCGCTCACGCCAGGTGTCGAGGTCGACCATGCCGCTGGACATCCCGCCGTGGGCGTACTCCTGCCGGTAGACGGACGAAACGTCGGCCTCGGCGAGGTCGAGACCGACAAGCTCGGCGAACACCGCCCGCAGCTGGGCGGTGGCTTCATCGACCGCCGCTGGGACGTCCGTGCCGGACAGGCGGTCGCGCATGGCCCGCCACACGTGAGGGTCACCGCGCAGACCCCACGGCGTCGGCTCGGGATCGAAGAGGACAGCCATGGTCGCGACCGTTGCCTCGTGAGGTGCTTCATGTGCCATGGGAACAGTCTCGCAAAGCGGCGGTGATCGGTGCCAGGGGTGTTCGGCGGAGCGCTCCGGGCCCGGTCGCTCGTGCGGGTTGACCGATCGCGTCCATTCCCATCACACACCGCCGCCATGCACGACCTCTCCCCCCACGCCCTGCCCCGGCCTGTGGCCACACCTTCGGCTGCTCCTTGGCGCGGTTCGGCCGACGACGTGCTCAGCCACCACATGCGGCTGAGCGTCTTCCCGACCGCTCGCCCGGGCCCCAGGTCCCCGGCGACGACGCCGCTCCTCCACGCCGCGTCCTCCTGCGGTTCTCGTGCGCGGCGACTGCATCGCCAGCCCCCGGCAGCCCGCGCGTATGCACCCCTCCGTAGCGGGCACACGGCAGATGTCGCGTGTCGTGCGGGACGCTGCTGGCCAGGAAGGACGTCATGGGCACGGTGGTACACGTTCCGCAGACGCGGGACATGTTCGGCGAGGAACTCTCCGGCGACGAGGCGTTCACCGCACTGCGGCGTTACGGCGGTCGCACACTGCTCATCGACTCGTTCGCCCGTTTCCGGTACGCGGACGGCTTCAGCTCCGCCCGCTCCCTGGGCTATCAAGTGGTCCTCGGCATCGTCCCGTTCACCATCGCTCTCGTCGGGGTGACGACGACCATGCACACCGAGAGTCTCGGTCAGGCCATCGAACTGACCCTCGCCCGTATCGTGCCGGGCGCCAGTGCCGATCTCGTACGTCAGGCGCTCGCCGACACCCGGCACAGCGCCGGGGCGGACATCGCGGGGGCCGTGGCCATGTGGCTCGGGCTCGGGTTCGCGGTGCTCAACCTCGCCTCCGCCATGGGGCAGATCGAGCGAGGCTGCAACCGCATCTACGGCATCGAGCGGGACCGCCCCTTCCTCGCGAAGTACGGCAGAGGCGTCCTGCTCGCCGTAGGCGCGGGCCTGCCCCTGGGGGCGGGGTTCCTCGTCATCGTCGCCGGGCCCGAGATCGGTGAGTCCGTGACGCGGGCCCTGCACTGGCCGCCGTCCCTGCTCGACTGGTGGCGGCCGCTCCACCTCCCGGTCGGAGTGCTGCTCGCGGCAGTCGCCTCCGCTGTGATCTTCCGCTGGGCTCCCCGCCGTGACCAGCCTGGTTACACCTGGCTCGTCTTCGGGTCGGGTATCCATCTTCTTCTGTGGGTCGTCGCCACCTGGCTTCTGGGCCTCTACATCGGCGGCAGCGGATCCTTCGGAGCGGTCTACGGGCCTCTGGCGGCCTTCGTCGCCCTGCTGCTGTGGGCCAATGTGACGGGCATCGCGCTCTTCCTCGGCATCGCCTTCGCCGCTCAACTGGAAGCCGCACGAGCGGGCATCGAGGAACCCGTCCACCCTGACCCCGGCCCGGGCGCCTGACCGCGACGCGGCATCCAGGGCGCAGCCCTCCCGCGCATCGCCTCCCATGGGTGCCACGCATGGAGCGACTCGTCGAGCGGGAGGCCTGAGCTGGGGGAACCGGGGTATCCGGTGAACCGGACCAACCCGCACGATCAAGGAGTCGATATGCCGTCCCACGATGTCGTCGAGGCCATCCTGGAGGACCACCGCCGCATGGAGGAGCTCTTCCGTACGATGCGCAACGTCGAAGCCGACCGTTCCGCCGCCCTGGAAGAGTTCGCCCACCTCCTCATCGCCCATGCCTCGGCCGAGGAGGACGAGGTCTACCCCGCTCTGCGGCGCTACAAGAACGTGGACGACGATGACGTCGAGCACAGCGTCCATGAGCACCACGAAGCCAACGAGGCGCTGCTCGCCCTGCTGGAGGTCGACGACCCGGCCTCGGAGGAGTGGGACGAGAAGCTCGAAGAGCTCGTCACGGCGGTCAACCACCACGCCGACGAGGAGGAACGGACCCTCATCAACGACGCGCGCGAGAACGTCAGCGACGAGCGCCGCGCGCAGCTCGGCAAGGCCTTCCAGCACGCGCGCGCGAAGTACCTGGAGTCCGGGTGCGGCAGCGTCGAGAACGTACGCAAGCTGGTCGCTTCCAGCAGCGCCTGATCCGCTGTGGGTACGGGCACACCCCTGTCCTCCTCCTTCGCCTCCGGCGTGAAAACGGAGGGCATTCGTCGTCGATAGGGGGGCACACGGTGGTACGTACGTGAACTCGACGGCGCGGAAACAGAGATGAGTGTGATGACATGTCTTTCTCCCACCACCCCCAGACGCCGAGCGACTCCGCGATGGCCTCGGACGTGAGCGGGAAGCGGGGTAACGGGCTGGCCATCGCCGCGCTCGTTCTCGGTGTAGCGGCGCTGCTCCTTTTCTGGACCGTGTTCGGTGGCATCGTGCTCGGTCTGCTGGCCGTGATCTTCGGCATCGTCGGCGCACGCAAGGCACGAGGGGGCGGCGCGCCGCACGGGAAGATGTCGATCGTCGGCGCGGTTCTCGGCGGTCTGGGATTGATCGGGTCCGTCGTGATCCTCGCGATCGGCGCGTCGGTCCTCAATTCCGACGAGTTCGAAAGCTTCACCGACTGCGTCCAGCACGCCAAGACGGAGAGCGATCGCGAGATGTGCGAGAAGAACTTCGACCGGAACGTGAACGACTGATCAACCAGCGTCCGCAGCGCCGCCCCTGGGCCGATGAGATCTCCCATCTTCATCGGCCCAGGGGCGGTGCTGGTGTGCGGCGGTGGTGGGTCAGGGCGCTGTGGGTCGGGCTCTGCGCTGTCGGCCGGGTCGTCGTCAGTCCCGGTGGTTCTTCTTCGGCGGCTTGGCCTTCGCCGGCCTCGGCCCGGGCTCGTCGCGTACGGGATCCTCGGCAGCGCCGCCCCTCCCGCTGTCCGGTTTCTCTCGGGAGGCCGCGGGGGTCGGATTCTCCTGCTTCCCGGCCGCCGGGCCCTGTTCCGTGGCGGACGGGTCCTCCTTGGCGGTGGGAGGAGACGTCGTCCGCGAACGGGGGACGGAGCCCGGTGCCGTCGAGGAGAAAGAAGAAGAGGAGGAGGGGCTCGGGTGGCCTTCCCGGGCCGGCGAGGGTTCGCTCGTCCCCTCCGTTCCGGCAGAGGTGGAGTCCGTCGTGGCCTGGCGTGCCGGCGGGGAGGCCGCACTCTCGCCTTCCGGGTGCAGCCCGCCGATCGAGCCGGTCAGCGTGGCGCCGAGCACGGCCAGCGTCGCCCCCGTGGCAAGCAGGGGGCGACGGGAACGGCGGGAAGCGGAAGCCGTGGACACCGGGCCCACGGGCGGCGGGGAGTCCTCACCCGGTAGGGACGCGAGCAGCGGCCCGGCCGTACCTGTTCGGCCACCGGCCGACTCCGACCGCAGGGTGTCGTCCACCGCGTTCTCGTCCTCACCCGCCTGACGGAGGTCTCCTGCTGGACCGGCCCAGCCGGCGGACGACGTGGAGTTCCCGCCCGGCATGGCGTCCAGTGCCTGGAAGCAGGCGTGTGCGTCCGGCCGGCTGGTCTCGTCCTGAGCGGTCATGGCCTCCAGCAGCTCGACGAGATCCGCCGGAAGGCCCGCGGGAATGACCGGGGGCCGGTGCAGCCGCGCGAGTGCGGATTCCAACGGGGCACCCGCGTACTCCAGCTCACCCTTCAGGGATTCCAGGAGCACCAGTCCGAGGCTGTAGACGTCCGCGGCCGGCGCCGCTCCCCTGCCCAGCACCTGCTCCGGCGCCATGTACGCCGCGGTGCCCACGAGCGTGCCGGTGGCGGTGTGGGCGGTGGTGTCCAGCAGCCGGGAGATGCCGAAGTCGGTCAGATGCGGGGCGCCCGTCCCGTCCAGGAGGATGTTCGACGGCTTGACGTCGCGGTGTACGACACCGACCGCGTGCACATGGGCGAGCGCCGAGGCCAGGGCGGCCCCGATCCGCGTGACTTCGGCGGGCGCCAAGGGGGCCGCTGCGATGCGCCGGCGCAGCGTCATCCCCTTGATCAGCTGCATCACCAGGTAGGGCCGTCCGTCCTCGCAGCCGGAGTCGTACACGGTCACCAGCCCCGGGTGCTGCATCTGGGCCAGCAAGCGGCCCTCGCCTTCGAAGCGCTCCTCCGTCTGGGAGTCACCGCCCGGCCGGAAGACCTTCACCGCCACCGGCCGCCGCAGCCGCAGATCCCAGCCCTCGTACACATCAGCCGCGCCCCCGCGCCCCAACAGGTCCTCGAGCCGATAGCGGCCGGCGACCACGTGGGCCGTGAGCCGGAGATCCGGTCGGACGGACCACTGACGGACCTTCATCTGCGCTCCCTGCGTTCCGTTGTCACCCTGCCGCTCAGCGCACGCCCCCATACGCCCGCGCACGCCCGCGTACGTCCCTGTCGGTCGATGCCGACCGCTTGGCTGCCGGGCGGCGGCGTCCGGCGTCCGGCGTCGTACGGTTCCGGCGGCGCGGACCCGCTCCCGTGTGCGAGCACGGAACTACGCGTGCCCCCTGAACCTCGGGACATCCGTACGGACATCGGAAAATCGGAGGGGACGGGGGCCGCCCCGCCGTGGAGAGCGGACGTCACTGGGCCAGTTCGTCGGCCACGTCCTTCACCGTGTCCAGCGAACTCGCCAACGCCTCCCGTGACGCGGCTCGGGCTCGTCGCAGTCTCTCGTACCCGTACCCCGCGAAGGCCACCGCCCCGATGCCGTACGCGGCGGCCAGCGCCCCTGTCACACGCTGCGCCGGCCACACCCGCTCCAGCGCCCGCACGGCCGACTCCTGAGCGGCCAGCAGGGCCAGTACGCCGAGCACGCCGCCCGCTCCCAGAGCCGCCGAGCCACGGCGCCCGTCGGACACGGCAGCCACCAGTTCCGCCTTCACCTCGTCGATGTCCTCACGGACCCACTCGATCACATCTTGTGACAATGCCTGCATGCCTTCCCGGGTACCCCCGACGCGGCCGGGCACGCGAACGAGCCGCCGCTCGGCCTAATCGCCGCCTGCGTTACCGCCATTGCCGTTGTTGTTGCTGTTGCCGCTGTTCAGGCCGCGGCGGCGATTCCTGTCCGCCTGGCGGAGCAGTTGGCCGAGGGCGAGCGTCACGCCCGCCACGGCGCGGACCCAGCGGGGTCCACCGCGCTCCGCCCAGACCGCGCACACGCATCCGCCGACGGCGAGCACCACGACGCCGAGCAGTACCAGAACGATCATGTTTCCCACCCCTGCATCGTTTGTACGGTCACGGAGATCCTTGCAGACCGTCACGTCAGAGGCCGTATCGGAGTGGTCCGGTACGGCCTCTGGAACCGATGCGGTGGTCAGCGCATCACGGACGAGAAGTCGTCCAGCTGGATCCACGTGACCTCGTTCGTCGTCTGCGGGCCGAAGACCGTGAGGACTCCTTGGGTGCTCGCCTCGACGCGGACCGCGTTCACGCCCTGGCTGTTGTTGCGGGGGCAGACGCCGCGGGTCACCTTGGGCGGGCGGATCGTGGCGGGCAGGGCGCCCAGCTGGCTGTCCGCGGTGAAGGAGCAGGTGACCGCGCCGCGCAGTTGCAGGTATTCGGTACCCGCGAGGCGTATCACGCGTGCCTGTACCGGGGCCGCGGCCTGGGGGGTCACTCCGGGCGCCGGGGTGATCGGTGTCCAGTCGACCACGACCTGGCACCCTTCCACGGCGTCCACCGCCGCGGCGGGTGTGGCCGACAGCAGCGGTGCCCCGGCGGCGACGGCGGGGGCGGCCAGGGCCGCTCCGAGGAGGGAGCGGCGGCTGGTGGTGGGGCGAGGGCGGTTCATGCGCGATCCTCCGGATCGGGTGGGGCGGGAAGCCGGTGGGCGGGGAAACCGGTGGGCGGATGTCCGGTGGCGGCGTGCCGTCATCGCCAGGCGGCCGAGACGCCGTCGAGGTCGATCCAGGTGATGGCGTTGCCGGTGGTGGCTCCGTACGCCCAGAGCGCGCCGTGGACGTCCGCCTCGATCCGGCACACGCAGCGTCCGGACTGGTTGTTGCGGGAGGCGTTCTGCCGGACCGGCCGCGTGGGCCGCAGCCGGTGCGGCAAGGTGGCGATCTTACGGTCCGCCGTCAGGCCGGGGGAACACGTGAGGGTGCCCCGCAGCTGGAGGTACGCCGTGCCGGCCAGGGCGATCAGCCGGCCGCGCGGGCGCTGGGCGCCGGGGGCGACTCCGGTCTCCAGCGTGAGGTCCTCCCAGTCCGACAGCACCTTGACGCCGTCCACCGCCTGCTTCGTCGGGTACCAGCCGATCGTGACATCGCGCGCGTACTCGGTGTTCGGGACCGTGTTGCTGAACCCGAACAGCAGCCGCGTCTCCTGGGTCGTCGGGTCGACCTCGACGGCGAGTCCCTCCGGTTCCCGCCGTGTCAGGCCGTCGGCGCCCGTGACCACCTGCCGGTCGAGCCGCTCGCCAGTCGTCCACGAGTACGAGGTGAGGAAGGTGATCCCCGGGAACTCGCTGGGGATGGTCGGGTCCTTGTCCTTGTCGTACGGCGCCCACTGGTAGATGTACAGGACGTCGCCCAGGGCGGCGAACCCCTGGAAGGTGAGCTTCGGCTTCAGGGTGTACGGCGACGGCACGGCGGGGGTGATGTCCTCACCGGTGGGCACGGTGAACGTCGTGCCCACCGGGACCCACTCGCCGGCCGCGGCTCCGGCCAGGTCGTAGCGGGTGAAGAGGCGTTTGCCGTCCTTGTGGTACATGACGGTCAGGAGGCGGTTCACCGGGTCGGTCGAGGGCCCGGTGCCGGCCGTGCTTCCGGGTGCGGTGAACTTCTGCTCCTGCGGAATGGTGGCTCCGTCGAGAACCGCGCCGTCGACGAACCGGAACCGCGTGACCGCCTTCCCGAAGGCGGTGCCGCTGCTGGTGACATGGAGCGGGCCGACCTCGGTCCAGAGGTAGCTGTCGCCGCCGACCGCCTCCACCCCCATGGCGAGGCCGTGCCCGAAGCCCTTCAGGTGCATGTGACCCGTACGCGCGCCGGTCTGGCGGTCGATGCGGTTGAGGTACATGTTGCCGACCGAGGCCGTGGCCGAGCTCTCCACCTGGAGCACGAAGATGTGACCGTTGACGGTGTCCGTCGCGATGGCCTGCGGAGCCGGGTTCTTCACCAGGTCCACGGTCTGGATCAGCCTTCCGGTCACACCGGACAGGTCGATGCCGTTGGCGTCTGTGTAAGCCATGTTCCCTCCCCTGAATCCTCCCTGGACCCATTCCGTACGATGATCACATGCGGTCATGTGCCGTCGGCCTGGGGCTGAGTGGCTGCGGAGGGTGCGCACCGGGGGGAACCGGGGGTCCCCGCGCGCTGCGGTGAAGGACCCGCTCACGTCTGGTTCGGCCGCTCCGTGGAAAGGCCGGCCGTGTGTGCGGCCTCGGCGAGCACCTGGCGCAGCATCTCCGGGGTGAGCCGGCGGGTGAACACATTGCGCTGGCTTACGTGGTAGCAGGCGAACACCGTCAACGGCGGGCCCTCTCCGTTCACCGGCGTCACTGTCATCCGCCGGCCGTGGCCGAACGCCGGGCGCGGCCGGGGCAGGCGCCAGCCGGCCTCCTCCAGGGCGGCCTGTGCGGCCTGCCAGCCGAAGCCGCCCAGTACGACGACGGAGCGCATCGTCGAGCTCAGCAGCTGCAACTCCCGGGCCAGCCACGGCCTGCACGTGTCCCGCTCTTCAGGCGTGGGGCGGTTGGCGGGCGGCGCGCAGTGCACAGGCGCCGTGACCCTGACCCCGTACAGTTCGAGGCCGTCGTCCGGGCTCGTGGCCGTTGCCTGGGAGGCGAGGCCGAGCTCGTACAGAGTCGCGAACAGCAGGTCCCCCGCACGGTCGCCGGTGAACATCCGGCCTGTCCGGTTCCCGCCGTGTGCCGCGGGGGCCAGCCCCGTGATCACCATGGCGGCGTCTTCGGGCCCGAACCCGGGCACCGGTCGTCCCCAGTACTGCCAGTCGAGGAACGCGGGACGCTTGACGAGGGCGGTCTCCTCACGCCACGCGACGAGGCGGGGGCAGGCGCGGCACCGCACCAGCTGTGCGTCCAGCTCGGCCAGGGTTCGGGCGGCGTCCGCGGCCTGCCGCGGGTAATCCGGGGACAATGATCAACCACTTTCGAGGTGACGGGTGGCCCATGGGCAGCCGTCTTTCGGTCCGGACGGGGAGGGGGCACCTCCGCGGGGCGAGGCGCGCGCCGCCTTGTCGCCGCCGGGCGTTCCGACACGCGGGGCGCCCTGGACGCGCCACGCGGCGACCCTACAACCCCGCCTGCCGCTCCCCCGGCTCCTCGGTGTCCTCGTCCTGCCCGAAGGCGATCACGCCAGCAGCGCGCACACGAAGTCCTCCTGTACCGCCCGTACCCGGGAGAACAGTGCCGGATCGGTGGTCTCCGTGATCTGGGCGGTGAGGCTGAACGTGAGCGAGCGGCGGCCGTCCGCCGTGGCCACCGCGAGCTGGGTGTAGCCCAGGGTGTTGCCGGTGTGCCCGTACACCGTTCCGCATCGGGTCTTGTAGCGGAAGATCGCCAGGCCCGCGGCGTTGGCTCCGGGGCCCGGTGGGGAGGAGTTCGCTCCTTCGACGAAGGTCAGCTGTTCTCGGCGCGTGGGCTGGGAGAGGAGCCGGCCTCCCGCGTACCCCCGGATGAAGCGGTTGAGGTCCGCGGGGGTCGATACGCTGCCGCCGGCGGCCCACACGTAGGACATGCTGTAGGACTCGCTCACGTCCTCGGGCGGGCCGGGCGGCTGGACGTCGTAGCCGTGCAGGTAGGGCTCCGGCATCTCCGAGCCCTTCGGGAGGCTGGTGTCGCGCAGGTCGAGGGGCCGGTACACGAGGTGGGCGAGAAGGTCCTCGTAGCGCTTGCCGGTCACCGCCTCCGTCATCAGAGCGACGGCGATGTTGTCGGAGTTGGAGTAGGCGTACCGCGTCCCCGGTGCGAAGGCGAGCGGTTCTTCGGCGACGAAGTCGAGCAGGCGTCGTGAGTCGATGACGCGTTGCGGGTCTGCCGTCAGGGTGGCCGCGAACTCCGGGGCCTGGGAGAAGTCGGGCAGGCCGCTGGTGTGCTGGAGGAGCTGTCGAAGCGTGACCTTGTGCCATGCCTCGGGCAGGTGGGGGAGGATCTTCCCGATCGTGTCGTCCAGGCGGAGCTTCCCGCGGTCGACCAGCTGGAGTGAGACGGCGCCGCTGAACATCTTCGCCGTGCTGGCGAGCCGCATGTGATCGGTGGGCCGGGGCTTCCGGTCCGTGCCCACCTCCGCGACACCGGCCCGGAGAACATGCCGTTCCTTACCCTGCTGGAGCACCGCGATCGCTCCCGGCGGTCCTCCGGGTGCGCTTACCAGCTGTTCGAGCTGTTCCCGAAGCGCGTCGGTGGACTGCCCGTCTCCTCCCGCCGCCGTCGCGGGCGGGGCGATCAGGCCGCAGATGACGGTGGTGGCCGTGGCGAGCAGGATGATCGGGCGGTATCCGCGCCGTACAGGACCGGTGCGGTCCTGGGTGCGGGTACGGCCCGGGCGCGGAAACGGTGGCATGGACGGCTCCTCTTGGACGCGGCGAGGCTCAGGGGCGCCGCCCGACCGGGCGGCTCCCGTCAAGCGTGACCCGGCACCGGCGTTCCGCCACTCGCTCGTGCTCCATCCAGCGCCTTCGCCACCCGTACAGGGGTTTCGCGGGGGTTTCGCGTGGCCGCGGCGGCGCGAAGGGCTGAGGTGCGGGGCCGCCGGCAGGCTTTCGTCGATCAAGGCGCGGTGGAGGCGTTCGAGACTTACGGCCGCCCCGGCGTGCTCGCGTGCGCGCCTCCTTTTGCGCCGGGCGCTCGCCGGGGTGGGAGAAACAGGCCGCGCGCTCGTCGAATCAAGTGAATTCGACCCGTTCTGTGTTGGTAACGCCGGAATCATCGGGCACGTCTCCCCCAGCGCTTCTCGCCGTTGAGAGGGAATGCATGACGAGTCACACCACCGAAGCCGAGCTGGAGGGCCTCCTCCACCAAGCGCTGCGGGCCACGGGCACCGACGCGCGTTGGACGGCCCACACGGACGAGATGTGGTGCCGTGTCGCGCCCCGGACCGGGTCGCGGCGCGATCAGGGCTGGAAGCTGCACGTGTCGGCGACGGCCGCCTCCGCGCCGACGGTCCTCGCGAAGGCCTTGGACGTATTGCTGCGGGAGGAGTCGGCGTTCAAGTTCGCCCGGTCGCTCGACCAGGTGAGCGCGCTCAACTCCCGTGCCACGCCCCGGGGGAGCTCGGGCAAGTTCATCACTGTCTATCCGAGCTCCGACGCCGACGCGGCGCGGCTGGCCGAGGCGCTGCACCAGGCCACGGTGGGGCTGGCCGGCCCCCGGATCCTGTCCGACCAGCCCTATGCCCCGAACAGCCTGGTGCACTACCGCTACGGCTCGTTCGTCGCCCGGCGGCGGCTGTCGGACCACGGTCTGCTGGTGTGGTTCATCGAGGACCCCGACGGCAATCCCGTGGAGGACAAGCGCACGGGTCAGTTCTCTCCGCCGCCTTGGGCGGTCTGCCCCTTCCCCGCCTCGGTGCCCACCCCTCCGCGCGCGGAGGAGACGGCAGGCAACCCGGTGGTGCTCGGCGGCCGCTTCGCGGTACGGGAGGCGATCCGGCACACGAACAAGGGCGGCGTCTACCGGGGTACGGACGTGCAGACGGGCGCCGACGTGGTGATCAAGGAGGCCCGGCCGCACGTGGACGCCGACGTCTCCGGCCGGGACGTCCGCGACTGGCTGCGCGCCGAGGCCCGGACGCTGGAGAAGCTCAAGGGCCTGGGGCTGGCGCCGGAACCGCTGAAGCTGTTCGAACACGGCGGGCACCTGTTCCTCGCCCAGGACCAGGTGCCGGGGGTCACCCTGCGGACCTGGGTCGCCGAGCACTTCCGTGACGTCGGAGGTGAGCGCTACCACGCCGACGCGCTGGCCCTGGTCGCGCGCTTGGTCGACCTGGTCGCGACGGCCCACGCCCATGGCTGCGTCCTGAGGGACTTCACGCCCGGCAACATCATGGTCCGCCCGGACGGCGAACTGAGCCTGATCGACCTGGAGCTCGCCGTTCTCGAGGGCGACACTCCCCTGCCGACGCGTCTGGGAACCCCCGGCTTCAGCGCCCCCGAACGGCTGACCGACGCACCCGTCTCCCCGACGGCCGACTACTACAGCCTCGGTGCCAACGTGTGCTTCGTCCTGGCCGGGAAGGTGCCGAACCTGCTGACGGAGGAGCCTGCGGGACGGACCTCGGATGAGCGGCTCGCCACCTGGCTGGCCGCCTGCGCCGGGCCGCTGCGCCTGCCGGACGGCCTGGCGGACATGGTCCTCGGGCTGATGAAGGACGATCCCGCCGAGCGCTGGGACCCGTCCACGGCCCGCGAGGCCCTCAGGAGAGCGATCCCGGCGCAGCCTGTCGGCGACGCCGCCGCCCACCCGGCTCCGGAGGACGACCCCACGAATCGGGTGGCCCGGGAGGAGGACCCCGGCGATCCGGTGGTCCGGATCGTCGACCACCTCGTCGACTCGATGACCCCGGCGGACGACGGTCGGCTGTGGCCGGTGTCCACCACGGCCGGGGAGACCGACCCCTGCACCGTGCAGCAGGGCGCGGCCGGCGTCCTCGCGGTCCTGACGCGGTACTTCGAACTCACCGGCGACCCGCGCCTGCCCGAGCTGATCTCGACCGCGGGCCACTGGATCGCACGCCACACCGACACCCGCTCCACACGCCCCGGTCTGCACTTCGGCGGCCGTGGGACCGCGTGGGCCCTGTACGACGCCGGACGCGCCATCGACGACCGTCGACTCACCGATCATGCGCTGGCCCTCGCGCTGGCACCGCAGGAGTCCACGCCCAGCCACGACATCACGCACGGTACGGCGGGCAGCGGACTCGCCGCCCTGCATCTGTGGCACCGCACCGGTGAGGCGCGGTTCGCGGAACTGGTGGTCGACGCCGCCGACCGGTTGGCCGCCGCCGCACAGCGCGAGCCGTCCGGGGTGAGCTGGGCGGTTCCCGCGGAAGCCGTTTCCGAGGAGGCCGGCAAGCGCTACCTCGGCTTCGCCCACGGAACGGCCGGCATCGGCTGCTTTCTCCTCGGCGCCGCGGCCGTCTCCCAGCGCCCGGAGCACATGGAGCTGGCCGTGGAGGCGGGCGGGCTCCTGCTGGCCAACACCGTACTCGTCGGCGAGGCGGCCCAGTGGCCCGCACAGGCCACGAACCTGCCCACGGCCCCGTACTGGTGCCACGGCTCCGCGGGCATCGGCACCTTCCTCGTCCGGCTGTGGAAGGCCACCGGCGACGACAGGTTCGGCGACCTCGCCCGCCGCGGTACGCACGCCGTCACGGAACGCGCCTCCCGGGCCGCCCTCACCCAGTGCCACGGGCTGGCGGGCAACGGTGACTTCCTCCTCGACATGGCCGACGCCACAGGTGATCCCGCCTACCGCGCCAGGGCGGAGGAGCTGGCCCGCCTCATCCTCGCCGAAGGGGCCCAGCGCCACGGCCACCTGGTCTTCCCCAACGAGTACGGGGACGTCTCGACCAGCTGGAGCGACGGATCCGCCGGAATCCTGGCCTTCCTCCTGCGAATCCGCCACGCCGACCCCCGGCACTGGATGGTCCAGATGCCGGTTTGAGCGGCACGCAGTACTGCCGCCACCCACCGAAAAAGGAGAACCCATGGAACACCAGGACCTTGAACTGCTGGCCCGTCTCCACGCCCTTCCGGAGACGGAGCCCGTCAGCGTCGACGCGGCCGCGGGCTCCCAGACGTGTGACTGCATCGGTCTGCTGACTCTGCTCAACACCGTCTGCATCGGCGTCAGCTGCGCCTGAGTCAGGCAGCACCCTCCGGCCGGCGGCTGCCTCTGGGCGGCCGCCGGCCGGAGCGACGACCGGAGCGACGGCCGGAACTCATGGGTGTCCGTCCTCGGCTTCGCGATCCCCAGCGCACCACAGAGCGGAGAGCCTGGACGTCGCGGCACCCTCCGTAGACGAGGACCAGACCACATGCAGCTCCACGCCGGTGATGACGATCTCGCCCCCTCAGCCCTCATGACAGCTGCCCTCACCAGCCCGCACTCTCCCGAACCCGGGTACGCCATCAGCGCTCGCGGCCTGGTCAAGAGCTATCCGGGACCGGACGGCACCACCAGTCATGCCGTACGCGGCCTGGACCTGGACGTGCTCCAGGGCGAAAGCTTCGCCTTCCTCGGCCCCAACGGCGCCGGAAAGTCCACCACGATCTCCTTGCTGTGCGCCCTGGCCCGGCCGACCGCCGGTCACGCCACGGTGGCCGGCGCCGACGTGCTCACCCAGCCCCACCAGGTACGGCGACAGGTCGGCATGCTCTTCCAGCACAGCGCTCTGGACCCGGACCTGACCTCCGACCAGAACCTGTACATCCACGCACGCCTCTACGGGCTGCGCCGCCGCTACGCCCGCCGGCGCGCCACCGAGGTGCTGGAGATGGTCGGACTGACCGATCGGCGGAGCTCTCCCGTACGCACCCTGTCAGGGGGGATGCGGCGCCGCCTGGAGATCGCCCGCGGACTGCTGCACGCCCCCCGCGTGCTCTTTCTGGACGAGCCGACCACGGGGCTCGACCCCCACGCACGCGCCCAGGTCTGGGAGCACCTCCGTACGCTGCGCGACCGGCACGGCAGCACGCTCTTCGTCACCACCCATTACCTGGAGGAGGCGGAGAACTGCGACCGCATCGCCATCATCGACCACGGCCGGCTGGTGGCTCAGGGCACGCCGCTCGCGCTGAAGACCGCGATCGGAGACGACCGGGTCGTGCTGCGCACCAGCGACGACACGACAGCGCAACAGGTGGTGCGCCGGATCGCGCCGTCGAACGGGGCGATCACCGTGGACGCCGACGGGGTCTGCCTGCGGGTACCCGACGGCAGCGCCTGGATTCCGCGCCTCTGCGCGGCCCTGGAGGGCCACGGCGTCGCCGTGCACGCGGCTTCCGCGACCCCTCCCACGCTCGACGACGTCTTCTTCCACCACACCGGCCGCAGCATCAACGCCACACAGGCCGGCGGCCCGACACCGACCACCCCCTCCCCGTGCGCGACCACGACAGGAGCTGACGGCGGCCGATGACGACACTCCCCCTCCGCACCTCCGGCACCTCCGGCACCTCCGGCAGCTCTGGTACCTCGGGCATCCCTGGCACCTCCGGCAGCGGATGGACCGCCCGCCTGCGGCACGAACTGCGCGCGGTCCACGGCCTGATCTACCGCGACCTGCTGCGCCTCGCGGGCCAGCGCACCCACACCGCGCTGATGCTGCTCCACCCGGTGCTCTACCTCTTCGCCCTGGGAGGCGGACTGGCCGCCCTCATTCCCCGGACGTCCCTGGGGGTCGACTACCAGATCTACCTCTTCCCCGGGATGCTGATGATGACGGTGCAGATGCCTGCCATCACCGTCGGTGTCCGTCTGATCACCGACCGGCAGAGCGGCTACCTGCGTGAACTCCTGATGGCCCCGGTCGGCCGCTCCACCCTGCTCCTGGGGAGCTGCGCCGGCGGCACCCTGGTCGCCACGGTCCAGGGCGCCGTGCTCCTCAGCCTGGCCGGTGCCGTCGGCCTGCCGTACGACCCGCTCCTCCTGGTGCTGCTCCTCACCGGCATGATCCTGACCTCCTTCACGCTCACCGCTCTAGCCCTGGCACTGGCCGTGAGCATCGGCAGAGCCGAGACGTTCCACATGCTGCTCGGCCTGGTGATGATGCCGCTCCTGTTCCTCTCCGGCGCCTTCTTCCCCCTGGAGACCATGCCCGGCTGGGCGCACACGCTGGCCAACGCCAATCCGCTCGCGTACGGAGTGGATCTGCTCCGCCGCTGCATCGCCCTCCGGGTACCGGACCATGCCGCCGTCGGCGGCATCGAATGGGCAGGCCGGCAGCCTCCCCTGCCCCTCGTGGCCGCCCTCCTCCTGGCCGGCGGCGCCATGGCCCTCCTGTGGGCCGCCCACCGCTTCGGCCGCCCGGAATAACCCCCCGAAAAGAGCCCGGAAACAGGCCATTCCCCTGCACCTCGCGTGCGGGAATAGGCGGCGCGCCGACGGCAATATGCCTATGGGAGGTCCTGGTCAGGGGGACTTCCGGAAGATGCGGGCCGGCGTCACGCCCCGAGTGCTTTCGGAAGGAGATGATCGGAATGACGCTTCCCGCGCACCGCGAGCGGACAGCACCGATGTGGGATCCGCTCCGCGAGAGCGTAGACCTTCGAGACCGTATGAACTGCCAGTTCGACTACCGCGTCACCCTCCCCCAGGACTCCGACGCAGAGAACGTCAGCGCCGAACTCGCCGAGGGCGTGCCGACCATCAGGGTCCCCAAGGCCCGGAAGGCCAAGCCGCGCCGCATCGAGATCCGAGGTCGACGCGGCCGGACGGCATGTGCGCGACCGGCACGGAGGGCAGGAGGGAAGCGATCACCGTGGCCCGTCTCGTGGTCGAGAACAAGGATGTGGTCGCACGGCTGTCGTGGCGTGAGGCACTCGTCGCCAGGCGGAAGGAGGTACGGGTGCCTCTCACCGCCGTGAAGGCGGCGCGGGTCGAGCCGGACTGGTGGCGCGCCCTGCGGGGCGCCGCCGAGCGCGGGCGCTGGAGTCCGGGACGTTTCGGCCTGGGTACGTGGCGCCATGCGGACGGTGTCGACTTCGTGGCCGTTCACGCGGGCGGGCCGGTGGCGGTCGTCGATCTCTTTCCGGGCCGCGCGTTCGCCCGCCTGTCCGTCTCCAGCGCCGACCCGGAAGGCGCCGTGCACGCGGTGCGCCTCGCCGCGGAGCGCGCACGAGCCGTGAACGGGCCGGCGCCGACCGCCTGACTCGTCAGGAAGATCCGATCCGGCGGACGGACCGTAGAAGGGAGGTCGACACCATGTCCGACAACAAGGCAGCGCTCGACCGCGGGGAGTGGAGAACGGCGCTCGACGAGATCACCGACGCCCAGAGCGGGAGGCTCGTCACGATCGAAGTCGCCGACCCCTCGATCGGGCACCAGTACGAAGCCGAGCGGCTGCCGTTCTCCTACCTCGCCTACGACCCGAAGGACGACGCGGTGATCGTGGCCGTCGGCGGGTAGTCCCCCCGCTATCCCGTGGTGTTGCGGCACATGGTGTCGCAGCCCAAGGAGATCGATGTGTCCACGGTGGGCGTCCGCGAGACGGCCGTACGGGTCGTGGACCAGGAGGACAGCGCCACCTTGATCACTTTCTACCCGGTCGAGTCCGGTACGGAGGAGTCCTGAAGAAGTGATGACACCCCGCTGCGGATGGACGGCTTCAGGTGAGGTTCAGGCCGCCGTCGAGCAGGATCACTTCGCCGGTGAGGTACGAACTCGCGAGCAGCGACGCCACCAGGTCGGCCACGTCGGCGGGCCGGGCCGGACGGCGCATGGGCGCACGCTCACGCCACAGTTCGTGCGCGTGCGCCCAGTCCTTCGTCATCGGCGTGTCCACCAGGCCCGGCGCGACCGCGTTGACCCGCACCTCGGGCCCGAGGGCGGCCGCGAGGAGCCGGGTCACGTGGTTGAGCGCGGCCTTGCTCGCCGCGTACGGCACCGATGAGCCCTTGGGGCGTACCCCGGCGTGGCTGGTGATGTTGACGATGCTGCCGCCCACCGGGGATGCGCGCAGCGCCGGAAGTGCCGCCGTGCACAGGACCCATGGCGCGATCAGGTTGACCTCCAGCAACTGTCGCCAGTACGCGGGTGTCGCCGCGGCCAGGTCGTCGTGGGGGATCGGCCGGCTGATGCCCGCGTTGTTCACGAGCACGTCCAGCCGCCCGTACCGTTCGAGCGCCGTCTCGACCAGTCCCCGGGCCTCCTCCTCCACCGCCAGGTCCGCCCGCACGTACGCCCCGCCGAACTCCGCCGCAAGCGCCTTCCCGGCCGCCACGCTGCGTCGCGAGTGCACGACGACCCGCATGCCGTCCTTCGCCAGCCTCCGCGCGACGGCCTCCCCGATGCCCGACGTGGACCCGCTGACCAGGGCGACAGGCCGATCCGCTCTTTCCATGCTCATGCCTGAGGATCCTGCCACTGCCGCGAGGGGCCGCCGCCCGCACACCAGCCGGCGGCCTCTTGCAGTGATACCCGCAGGTGCGGTCAGTGCGTCGTCGGTGGCGTGTTCTCCTGCGGCGGCACGGTGTCGATGGTCAGGTGCTCCTCGTCCGCGTCGACCGTGATGGTGGAGCCGTCGGGGACGGCCCCCGGTCTCGCTCATCCGGCGGCCCACGAACCGCTTCGCCGAATACACGGTGCCTTGCGGGTTCAGCACCACCTGCCGACGCGCCATCTGCCCGACAAGGCGCTCACCGGTGTCGGTGAACGCCACGACCGACGGGGTGGTGCGTCCGCCCTCGGCGTTGGTGATCACAGCGGGGTTCCCGGCCTCGTACGCGGCGATGACGGAGTTCGTCGTCCCCAGGTCGATACCCACAGCCTTGGCCATCGTCATGCCCTCCTGATCGCTCTCGGCTGCCCCGGTGGAGTGAGGTGCCGCTCGCCCCATACGTCCACTTCCGGCATAAACTTGAGCCGGTTTTGTCAACTGTTTGCTGAGAGCTGGCGCAGGTAGGGCGTGGTGGGTCTCGACGACCGGTTCCTCGCTCGCCTCGAGAGCGACGCCTGGCCACTCTGCGTAGAGATGACCGTGTGGAGCGTCCTGACACGGGTAGAGGGCGGCGCCTCACCGTCTCCGCGCGGGCGTGGCGCGTGGCCGTAACGCAGTGAGCCGTGGGAGGCCGGCGTCGGCCTTCCGCAGCTCACCACGGGAACAACAGGGGTCAGGGGCCGCAGATACGCTGCGCCTGGGACGCCGCCCTGTCCCGATCCGCCTTGGCGTCCGCTACCGCTCGCTCTCCGACGACGCCGGGGTGGCCGCCTTGGGCGATGAGGCTCTTGTACCACTTCACCGTGTCCTCATAGTCCTTCTCGGTCATCTCAGCGACCGCTATCGCCTTGGCGCAACCACCGGGCGCGATGGCCGGCGCCGCGTGAGCCGCGGAAGGGAGAGCGAGGGCCAGGGCAGCCGCGGCCGCGCCGGCGAACAAGCGTAGAGAGTTCATGGGAAACCTCCGAAGTGAAGGCGCTGACGCCTACGAGGTGAGCTCGACCCACCGGTTCGAATCGGTGGTGGCAACGCACCGGTGGACGGGATTGGGATCGCCCTGCCGCTCCTGGCAGCGCCAGGGGGTGCCGCCGGCGCGGACGGTCACCGGGGAGCCATCCGAACCGCGGGCTTGATAGGCGTTGGCGACGTCGAGGGCGGTGGGACAGGAAGTGGTGCCGCTGCCGAACACGGCGAGTCCGTGGACACTGTCCGATCCGCAGTACTTCCCGGGCGCCGCTGCTGCGCTCCCGGCGGTGGACAGCGCGGCGGACAGCGCGGCGGGGGCCGAGATTCCCAGTACCGCGATGACCGCCAGCCCTGTCCGCAGGGCGTCTCTGAACGATGGCATGGGTCTTCCTCCCTCGGGATCGGCGGCCATGCCATGGGTGAAGCCGGCTTGCCAGGCCGAGTGAAGTACCAACTGCGCGTTGGTCGGCGATCGTGCGGTATCTGGCGTGACACCACGACACCTGCACGAGCACACCTCCACCACCGTCACTCATTCGGGCCAGCCCTGCCACTCGGACAACGCCTGCACCGCTCAGGCCCCGGGTGCGGGCGGCGCGCCCGCGGTGCAGGCCGTCTTCTCCATGCCGCCATCAGGCGACTGTTGCCGGCTCAACTGGGCGGCCAGGTCGGTCGAAGAACACCAGGCGGTCGCGGCCCACGATGGTGTCGGACCAGCGGCCGCTATCTCCGCTCCAGGACCTGGTCGTAGAGAGCTGGGGACTCCGGTTGTTTGCTCCGCAGGAGGCCGGCGAGCGATGGGCGCTCAACCCCGGCCACGAGCGCGTCCAGCCGCACTGGATGAGACGATCGGATCGCACTGTCGGCCGAGCGCCCTCCCAATCAACGGGAGCAGATCACGCTGACGAGAGGGAACGACGCATAGAACGGCCCTTGGGAGAGCCCGTCGAACCAGCGACGGCCACGGTGTTGGTCGATGCGACCATCGTTGATGGCTTCTGCATGTTTCGGCCGAGGCCCAGGGTGTGGTCCGCCTCATGAAAGTCTTGGAAGACCGGTGTCGTGCCGAGCACGGTTTCGACGCGGAAGCCTGCCTGTTCGGCGAGGCGTGCGCGGCTCCGCCCGATGGTTTCGCATTGCGGACCACTTCGGCATGATGTAGCGGGTGAAAGCGCGGCTTGTCTCAAGATCTACGGCATCGACGATCAAGGTGTCCCGGTCCCGTTCGGCAAGCCCGACTCGGGCACCTGGCCGAGTCGCGCGATGAAGCCGCACAAGAGCGTTCGCGGGTTCGGCGAGATGCATGAGGACTCGGTCGGCCTTGGCTCGGTCTACCGCTCCCGGCTCAATAGGAAGAGTGCGCGTCCCCTTCACGAATCTCCACCGCCTGACAAGGACGAAGGGCCAGGGGAAGCGCCGCCGCGAGAACATCGGGCACAAGCAACGGTTGAGGGCCGCACCCCGGGCTGGGGTGCGGCGCTCGGCGCATGTGCTTACGAGGGCCAGCCGCCGTACGGCACGGTGATCAGCTCCATGGCATGGCCCGCCGGGTCCATGAAGTACACCCCGCGGCCGCCGTCGTTGTGGTTGATCGCGCCGGGCCGTTGCCGGTGCGGGTCGGCGTAGTGTTCGATGCCGCGCTCGCTGATCCGCGCGTACGCCGCGTCGAACTCCTCCTCGGAGACCAGAAAGGCGTAGTGCTGCATGACGATGTGGTCGGCGGGGATCGTGGCGAAGTCCAGCGTGACGCCGTTGCTCAGGCCGACCGCGATGAAGGGGCCCCACTCCGCGGTGATCTCAAGACCCAGCAGGTCCGCGAAGAACTGCGCGGACTCCCGGTTGTCCCGGGCGTGGACGATCGTGTGGTTCAACTCAACTGACAAGGAATGCCTCCGAAGGCATCTCCCGACACCTCCATGCCTCACCCAGCCGGTGATCGACACGCGATGTCCCGGTAGATTCTAGTCGCTGTTGTCCACGAAGTGGGTCGGCGGTAGTCGATGAGCGCCGCGGCTGTACCGACGAAGGCATTCGTAGCGGCGATGCAGGCGTCGGCATCCAGCCAGGCAGGAGACCCTCCTCTCGACGGCCCAGCGGTGGCGGCCCAGTCGTGTGGAGGGGCTTGATGCCCTTACGGGCAATGCCCGCATACGCCGCGAGCTGGCGAAGATTCCGTACCAGGCACGACGTAGCCACTCCGCGTGCGAAGAGCGCCACCAGTTCCGCCTCGGCCCGCGCATCAGTCCCTCAGAGGCCGATGCCTTCGAGACGGAACACCACATTGTCCTGCCGGCGGCCTACAGAGCGTTCCTCATCGAGCTCGGGGGCAGTGGTGCCGGCCCCTTCTACGGTCTGCTTCCGCTGGATGAGTGCAGGCTGTTCACAATGAACCGGAAGCCGTCGGACGGCAGCCCGCAAGGTTTCACTCATGTGGACCACCCGGATGCGGTGCAGCGTGACCTGTTCCTTCACGTCATCGAGATGGGCTGCAGCGATCTGTGCCTCATCGGAGTGACCGGTCCTCTTGCCGGCCGTGTGGTCACCGGCAACGCGGACGGCGTCTGGCCTCCGAACGTCTCCTCGGCACCGGACTTCCTCAGCCGGTACGAACGTTGGCTCGACCACATGCGGGACGGCAAGGACAACGCCGCACTGGGGCTGACCTCCCCGGCAACCGCCGCGAGCACCCCGTGGGGCCCGCGGGCCACAGCCCAGAAGGTTCTGCTTTCGCGTGCGCGAGGTGCGACGAGCCCGGCATGACATCCGGAGGCCGTACCCGAGGACCTCACGCTGGGGGGAGGAAGATGAGGAAGCCGGGCGGTCGGCTCGTCACCGGGTTGCCGGCTGGGGTTCGGAGGTCCTGGTGGAGGCGTCTCGGTGGGGTGCCGCGATCGGGGGGTTCGCCGCTTCGGCGGCGCGGCGGTATTCGGCGTTGATGCGTCGGGCTTCTTCGAGCTGGTCCTCGAGGATGACGATGCGGCACGCGGCTTCGATGGGGGTCCCCTGGTCGACGAGTTCCCGGGCTCGGGCGGCGATGCGCAGTTGGTAGCGGGAGTAGCGTCTGTGGCCTCCCGCGGAGCGCAGCGGGGTGATGAGGCGGGCTTCGCCGATTGCGCGGAGGAAGCCTTGGGTGGTGCCGAGCAGTTCGGCGGCCCGGCCCATGGTGTAGGCGGGGAAGTCGTCGTCGTCGAGACGGCCGTAGGGGTCGTCTGCTGTCAATTGGCACCTCTCTGTCAAACGTGTTGAGGGGCCCTGGTGCCGTACCGGCACCAGGGCCCCGAAGGAACTGCTACACCATCTGTCGGCCCTAGTGCTGCGCCGACCTTCTGTTTCCGCGGGCCCGGCTGAACTGCCGCCGGGGGCGCGGGGATCGCGGTTGCGTGACCGGAGACCACCTGCCTATCGATGTCCTGCGGTACCCGGACTCAGTACTTCCGTCCGGGCGATCCTGATGGCGTTCAACTCCTCCGTTCTTCCCTCTGAACCAATCACTTACTGAACTGGTACTGCGTACTGCTGTGGCCTCGAACAGCGCCACTCTCCGGCAGCCAGCCCCGTCGCCCGTCCTGCGTCTGCTCTGGCTTAGAACCCCACTGCCGGACTTCCCGGTACGCGCGCCCGCAGTCAGACGCCTTTACCGGGGTACCGCTGTGAACCGCACTGCCGGTACTGCTCGTGGCGGCCCCTGATCACTGCGGGCCACCCGGTCCGGCCGTCAGTCCCGTCGCCATCCTGCAACCGCTCTGGCTTCGGAACTCCACCGCCGCACCGTCCTGCGAACTACAACTGCAACTGCGGGTACTGCTGCCCGGCAGTTCATCTCTGCCGGGCCCTTCTCGATCTCTGCTACGAGAGAAACCATAACCACACCACCACCCAATGTCTACTGCGGCCAGCACAGATTTTTATGTGTTCGACAGTGAGATAGTCGCCTTCGAACGCGGAGGGGTGTGAACCTGCCGGTTCGCGGCGCACACGCTCCCCCGCGTGACGTGCCGACCAGGCGTGGCGAACCCGGCGAGAGTTGCCGGACACGGCCTAGAGGCGTCCGCTCTCCGGGGCGCGCCCCAAGGCTGTCACTGCCAGCGCACCCGCGGCGAGCGCGCCCCCCGTCCACAGCACCGGCTCGATCCCGGCGCCGTCCGCCACCAGGCCGCCGACCAGTGCTCCCAGGGCGATGGCCCCGTTGAAGACGCCGACGAAGAGCGAGGACGCCGCCTCCCTGGCGTGCGGGGCGGCGGCGAGCAACCAGGTCTGGGTGCTGACGGAGACACCGCCGTACGAGAATCCCCACACGGCCAGCAGAATCGCGGCCGTCATGACCGAACCGCCCAGCAGCGGCAGCAGTCCGACCGTCGCCGACAGCACCAGGCTGATCACCACGAGCGTGCGGCGCGGTGACCGTCCGGCGCCGGATCCGGCGGCGAAGTTGCCGAGGACGCCGGCGACTCCGTACACGAGCAGCAGTGTGCCGATCGCCGCTGCGCTCGCTCGGGAGATCTCCTCCAGGGCGGGGCGCACGTACGTGTAGGCGGCGAAGTGCCCCGTGACCAGGAGGCCGACCACGGCGAGGCCGGTGGCCACGCGGGGGTTGCCTGCCAGCCTCAGCACACCGGCGACGCGGATGTGCTCGTGTGCGGGCAGTGGGGGCAGCAGCACCGCGAGAGCCACCAGGACCAGCAGCGCGAGGCCGGCGATGGTCAGGAACGCCGTGCGCCAGTCGGCCAGTTCACCGATGTACGTGCCTGCCGGGACGCCGAGGACGGACGCCACGGCGATTCCGCTGAAGACGAGTGAGGTGGCGGGCGCCACGGACTTCGGCGCGACCAACCGTACGGCGAGGCCGGCGGCGATGGCCCAGACTCCGCCCATGCCGACGCCGACCAGGACACGGGCGGCGATCATCACGCCGAAGCCGGGCGCCCACGCCGCCAGCAGGTTGCCGAACGTCAGGACCGCCATCAGGGCACACAGGACGAGCCGCCGGTCGAACCGCCCCAACGCCGGTGTCAGCAGCGGCGCGGAGACCGCGCCGACCAGGCCGGTGACGGTCAGCGTCAGCCCGGCCGTTCCCTCCGTGACGTTCAGCGCGTCGCCGATGGGCGTGAGCAGGCCCACCGGCAGCATCTCGGAGCTGACCACGGTGAATGTCGCACCGGCGACGGCGGTCACGGCGAGCCACTCCCGTAGCTCTGGGCGCCCCGTTTGCGCCACGGCGGGCGCGTTCTTCTCTGTCTGTGCCATGCGACCAGCCAACCGGCGGTGACCTGCGGGAACAACGGCCGATCCTTCATCCTTCTATGAGCGGTGCTACTCGATGAGCGGGGCTACTCGATCGGTCGCTCCCCCGGGGGAAGGAGGCGCAGACGCATGAGCGGTCTCGAGATGCGCGAGCTGGAGACGTTCCTCGTCCTCGCCGAGGAACTGCACTTCGGCCGGGCGGGTGAGCGGCTGTACGTCTCCCAGAGCCGGGTCAGCCAGCTGCTGCGGGCCCTGGAGAGCCGGATCGGCGCCCCTCTGTTCGAGCGCACCAGCCGCCGGGTGCGCCTCACGCCTCTGGGGGAGAGCTTTCTCGCCGGTCTGCGTCCCGCGTACGAGGCGCTGCGCGCGACGGTCGACGACGCCCGTGCTGCGGCCCGCGGGAACGGCGGGGTGCTGCGCATCGGTTTCCAGGGCGCCGTCGACGACCACCTGGGGCGGGCCATCGCCCTGTTCGGCAACCGGTACCCGGAGTGCGTATGGGAACTGGCCGAGGTTCCGCTGTCGGATCCCTTCGGCCCCGTACGCCGTCAGGAGGTGGACTGCGCGGTGGTCCTCCTGCCGGTGGAGGAGGACGACCTGGTCCTCGGCCCGGTCTTCTCCCGGCAGCCACAGACCCTCGCCATATCGGTCCAACATCCCTTCGCCGCACGGGAGTCGGTCTCGGCGGAGGATCTGGCGGAGTGCGATCTGATCGGTGTCAGCCCCCCGGCGCCCGCCTACTGGCAGCTGGCGCAGGCACCGTCCCGAACGCCGGGCGGCCGCGCGGTACCGGCCGGCCCCGTCGTGAACACGCTCCAGGAGGGCCTGAGCCTCGCGGCGGCGAACCGCGGGGCGATGCTGCTCTGCCGCTCGACCGCCGACTACCACAGCCGGCGCGGCTCCCTCGCGTACGTCCCGGTCGAGGGCCTCCCGGACTCCCTCCTGGGCCTGGTCCGGCCCCGTGCTCACTCCTCGGCCCAGGCGGAGGCGTTCGCGCGGGCGCTCTCGGAGACGGTGGGGTGATACCCGGCCCCCATGGCCTTGACCGTTCGACGCCTGAATGACGTGGAGGTCGTGGCGGCTCGCCGACCACGGGTGTCGGGGGCGGCGAGCCGCTCTGGGGTGGGGTCAGTCCGAGGTGCGCGGGTCGAAGGAGTCCGTGTCGACCGTCAAGGGCTCGGGGAACGCGGCGGCCACGGCGTCCCACCGGGTCAGCTTGAAGTTGGTGCCTTCCCGGTCCCCGTCCGCGGGAGTGGCCTCACCGTCGTGCGTGACCAGCAGCCCCTTGGGGAACGGCCTGCCCAGGGGGACGTTGACCACGGTGGCGCCGTCGGAGTGCTGCACGCCGTCGGTGGCGGTGCTGTCGGTGACGGAGAAGCTGCCGACGTAGCGGTTGTCGCCGTCACGCTCGTACACGGCGAAGGTGTCGTCGCCCTGGCTGGAGGCGAGCACGTATCCGGTGCCGTCCTCGGCGTGGTAGACGGTGACGCCTTCGGCGTCGGCGGAGAGGTGCTCACCACCGAATCCGGGGTCGTTCTCCGTGTCGAGGACGCACTCCTCCTCCGTGGTGTCGTACGTCCACGGGGTGCCGTACTCGCGCACGCGGTCCATCAGCTCCGCATCGTCGAACTCCTCACCGTCGAGTTCGATCCGCCACAGGCCCACCGTCTCCTGAGCGGCGTAGAGCACGTGCTCCTCCTGGTCCACGGCCATGCCTTCGACCTGCGGGCGCTCGCCGGGGTCGGCGCACGGGGACCAGGTGGTGTCGTCGGGCAGGGTGAAGGTGTCGGGGAGGTCGAGGGTGTCCTCGGTCCGGTAGCCGATTCGTCCGTCGCGGTCCTCGAGTCGCAGCAGCCGCAGTCGGGCCTCTTCGCGCTGCGAGGCCACCACATAGGCGTTGTCGTCGTCGCTGAAGGCGGTCAGGCCGTAGGCGGTGTGCTGGTCGTCCACCTCCGCCTCGTCGGCCGCGAAGACCGGCGCGGCATCGGGCGCGGTGACGTCCCTGAGCGGCGGCCTGCCCGCCGCGACGGCGCCGGGGTCGATGGCGAAGGCCCGGATCCGGTCTCGTCCTCGGTCGCTGACGAGGGCCAGGTCGGTCTTCCTGCCGTCCAGCTCGAACCCGTAGACGATGTCGACGTTGTTGAAGCGGCCGGGCGCGGCCTCGTCGTACGGGGCCGGGGGCGCCGCTATGTGCTGGAGGCGGCGGCCGTCCAGCCCGTAGACGTCGAGGCCCGCCTCCTTCAAGGTCCCGATGACGATGCTGCGACCCGGATGGGCGGGGTCCACCCAGACGGCCGGGTCGTCGGCGTCGGCGTTGCCGCCCGCTTCGTCGTCGTAGACCGCGGGGGTCTCGGCGCGTGCGGTGACGGACAGCGGAGGGTGGGGGGCGGTTCCGGTCGCCATGAGGAAGGCGGCGGCCAGCGCGCACAGAGCGGAAGCGCTCACGGTACTCCTCGGTCAAGGGGGTGGGCGCGGAAACGCTATGGGTGGCGGGCAAAGACAGGCGCACACGCCGGTGAACACCGAACGACCTTTCAGATCAACGGGGTCTGTACAAGGCGGTGTTGGGGCCTCGTCGATCACCTTGGCCGGGCTGCCTGTGGCGTCTCCTCCTACCGGTCGTGCTCGGCGGCCACAGGACGTAGGCCGAGCAGGACGCAGACCGACCAGGACTACCAGGTCGAGCAGGACGCAGGCAGAGCCCCGGTGAACACGGCGGCCGCGCCCCGCTCGGGCGCGCCGTCCCGTCGGCTGTACAGGCAGCACCCCGCGGCCGCCGTCCCGCAGCAGATGACGCGTCAGCGCCAGCTCGGGTGACCCTCGGCGGTGGTGCCCGGGGTCAGTGAGCGGGGCTCGGTGCCGTCCCGGCGGACGGCCCAGATCCAGGGCTTCTCGTAGGGGCCGCGGACGAAGGCCAGCCAGGCGCCGTCCGGAGACCACGTGGGGTCCATCTCATGGACGCCGGTCGCCACGACCGCGCGGTCGTTCCGGCCGTCCGTGCCGACCACGTGGATGTCGCCCTGGGTGCCCTGGCCGTAGCGGCCGGCCGTGTAGGCGAACGCGCGCCCGTCAGGCGACCACACCGGGTCGAACGCCGGGTGCGGCAGCCGGGTCACCTGCCGCGGGGCGGCGCCGGGCGCGTCCGGATTCACCAGGTGGATCTGCCAGTTGCCCTTCCCCGCCTCCTGGCAGACGGCGATGTTCCTGCCGTCCGGCGACCAGGCGGGGTCCTCCACCCGGCCGGAGCCGGTGGTCAGTTGCCGTGCGGTTCCGTCGGCCAGGTCCACCGTGAACAGCTGCTGCACACCGCTCTTCTTGCGGAGCACCGCCAGCCGGGTGCCGTCGGGGGACCAGGACACCCGGCCGCCGGCGATGGACGCAAGCCGCCGAGGATTGGTGCCGTCGGCGTTGGCCGTCCAGACGGCCGCGCCCTCGGCGGTGATGCGTGTGAAAGCGATCGAGCGCCGGTCCGGCGACCACTGCGGGAGTACGGAGCAGGTGTCGTCGGCGATCAGGGGGACGGACACATCCTCTCCCGGGTCGCGGCGAGCGATCACCCCATGGCATGTCCCCGGCCAGCCCGGTGCGGTGTCCTGCCGGATCAGCAGGGGCTCGTCGGGGAAGGGGGCCGGGGTTGAGGAGGAGGCGGACGGACCGCCGGTGCCGCCGCCCTTGCCGTTCTGCCCGGATTCGCCGGACCACGGCTGCCACACCACGACACCGGCCACGGCCAGCGCCACCAGGGCGCCCACGACGACCGGCACGACGCGGCGCTGCCCCGGACGCCGTACAGGAGGTTCGTCGCCAGTCGCACCCGGTTCGATCGGCTCAGGCCCAGGATGCTCAGGCCCAGGACGTTCGAGCCCAGGACGTTCGAGCCCAGGACGTTCGAGCCCGGACCGGTCGAGCCCGGGACGCTCGGGCCCGGGCTGCTGCGGCTCAGTTCGATCGGATTCAGGCCGCTCCGGCTTCGTCCCCTCCGGCTCAGACAGCTCCCGCTCAACCCGATCCGCCTCAAGCCTCTCGGGCTCGGTTCGCGCCGTCCCCGTCCTCTCCCGCTCAAGCCGCTCCGGCGCACCGTGCGCACCCGGCTCCTCGCGCGCCGGGTCCCGGCGGGGCAAGAGGGCCGTCGCCGCGTCCGGAAGCCAGGCACCGTCCTCCCGGTGGCGGACCGTCAGACGGCGGAGGCATTCGGTCGGGGTGGGCCGTGCCGCCGGGTCCTTGGAGAGGCAGTCGGCGACCAGCCCGCGCAGGGCGTCGGGGACGGCGCTCAGGTCCGGGTCCTCGTGGACGACCTGGTACAGGCGCGCGGCGGACGGCCCGTCCCCGAACGGCGAGCCGCCCGCCGCCTGGGCCAGGACCACGCCCAGGGCGAAGACGTCCACGGCCGGCGTGACCGCGCCTCCGGTGAGCTGTTCGGGCGAGAGGAAGCCTGGAGTCCCCACCTGGTAGCCGGTCCGTGTCAGTGTCGTCCCGTCCAGGGCGCGGGCGATGCCGAAGTCGATGACCCGAGGCCCGTCCTCCGCGACGATGATGTTCGCCGGCTTGAGATCGCGGTGGATGACACCGGCCCGGTGGATCGCCTCCAGCGCCTCGGCGAGCCCGGCCGCCAGCACCGTGAGGGTGTCCGCCGGCAGCGAGCCGACGCGCGCGAGGACGGCGGCCAGCGTCGGCCCCTGCACGAACGCCGTCACCAGCCAGGCCGGATCGCCTTCCGGATCGGCGTCCACCACCGGGGCCGTATGGAAGCCGCCCACCCGCCGGGCGGCCGCCACCTCGTCGGCGAACCGGCGCCGGAAGCCCGGTTCGGTGCTCAGTTCCGGCCGTACGACCTTCACGGCCACCGCCCGGCCCGACGGAGAACGGCCGAGGTACACCACGCCCATGCCACCCTGACCGAGCCGGTGTGTCAGCTGGTAGCGGCCGTCACCGACCGAGACGGGATCCCCCGGTGCCAACGGCTTCATGCGTGCGTCCCCCTGTTTCCGCCCCTGAGCAGGGGCAGGCCACTGCCTACCCGTCGAGGCATACGACAGTCAAGCCAGGGACCTGTAGTGGCCGGGAGCCCCGGGAGCCGTTCAGCGCCCGGGGCGGACCGATCCGTACGGTCGAGCGGTGTGATCACTCGATCGTGAGTTGCTCCGCCATCGCGCCCTCTCCGACGCGATGCTCGGAGGGACGGCGTGTGACCGACGCCGCCTGGACATCGGTGAGTGGGGACATGGCATGAGGCAGGAAGCGGAACGGGGCGGTGGGCTGGACGGCCAGGCGGTGCTGCTGGTGGCCGGGCTGGCCGATCTGGCGGTGAGCACGCTGGGTTCGGCCCTGGGGACGGTACGGGGGCTGCTGCGCCGCTCGGACACCGCGGAGCTGGCGGCGGAGGCCCAGCACGACCTCGTCGCGCGCGGGCGCCTGGTACTGGACCGGTACGCGACCGTACCCCCGGCTCATCTGGAGGTTCTGGCCCGGCACTCCCTGGCTCGACGGGGCGTCGATGGCGTCTGACGGGTGGGAGCCGGCCGCGTTCAAGGGCCGCGTCGACGAGGTGCTGCACCGGTTCGTCGCCCAGGAGGCGGACCGGTTCGCGGCCATCGATCCGCTCCTGTCCCCGGTGGCCGAGCGGCTGGAGGCGGCGGTCGCGGACGGCAAGCGGCTGCGGGCGGCGTTCTGCTACTGGGGCTGGCGTGCGGTGGGACAGCCGGACGGTGACGCGCTGCTGCGGGCGGCGGCCTCCATGGAGCTGGTGCATGCCGCCGCGGTGGCGCACGACGACCTCATCGACGACAGCCCGCTGCGGCACGGGCGGCCCACGGCACACGTCGCCCTGCGTGGTGCCGTACGTGGTCGACCGCTGGCCGCCGGTGCCGCGAGGTCGCTGGCGATGCTGGTGGGAGATCTGTTGATGGCGCTGGCCGGGCAGCTGTTCGCCACCAGCGGCCTGCCCGCCGCGTACCTCGCCCGGGCACGGCCGTTGTGGTGGGTGATGGCTCGGGAGCTGGTCGCGGGCGAGTGCCTGGAGATCCTGCGTACCGGAGCCGGTCCGGACACGACCGCGTCGTTGAAGGTGATTCGGTACAAGACCGCCAAGTACACCGTCGAGCAGCCCCTGCTGATCGGCGGCGCCCTGGCGGGGGCCGGGGCCCGGCTGCGCGAGGGCTACTCCGCGTACGGGCTGTCGCTGGGCGAGGCGTTCCAGCTGCGGGACGACCTGCTCGGCCTGTTCGGGGACCCGGAGCACACCGGCAAGGCCAGCGTGGACGACCTGCGCGGGCACCGGCCCACGGCGCTGCTTGCGGAGACCTGGCGCCTGGCCGGCGACGACGAACGGGAGCTGCTGCGGGCCCTCCTCGGCCGGCAGGACCCGGGCGACGAGGATCTGGAAACGGTCCGTGAGGTGATGCGCGGGGTCGGGGCACCCGACCGCATCGAGGGCATGATCAGCGCGCGGGTCGAGGCGGCGCTCGACGCCCTCTCCGAACTGGACGTACCGGCGCACGCCGCGGCTGCCCTGAGCGCGCTGGCGCACTCGGCGGCGGTTCGCCGGTCCTGACCCTCGCATCGGGGGCTGCGCGAATCCCGTGCCTCCCCCTCCGCCGGGCCTCCCGCCGGCTTTCCGCCGGCCTCACGTCGGCCTCCCGCCGGTCGTGGACGGCCCCCTGGAAGACAAGGATTACTGCCATCACGTACACCGAGGCATCGATGAACGCCCTGCGGCTGGCCGGAGACGAACTCGCCGACGCCACCGTCGCCACCCTCTTCGAACGCGGGGAGGTCGGAAAGTTCAACAGCCTGATGCGCTACGTCTCCACCGTCGGCGCTCCCCTGCCGGACGGGCTGCCCGACGTCGCCCGGGAATACCTCGAGGCCACCCGTGTGCCGCCGGCCTGGGTGGACTGGGGCGAGATGGAGAGGGCTCGGCTGTTCTTCATCGACAACAACGTGCACATCTCCACCGCGCTGTCCTTCGCCTCCATGCCCGCCTGTTACGTCGTCCCGCGTGTGGCGAAGCTGCTGTCGACCACCCACGGGCTGAAGTACCCCTCCAAACGGATGGCGGAGACGGGACAGTTCACCGTCTACCTGATGCGGCCCGACGCCTTCGAGGCAGGCAGCCGCTTCATCCCCGCCGCCCAGAAGGTGCGCCTCCTGCACGCATCCATCCGCCACCACCTCACGCGCGAGAACCGGTGGGACACCGACACGTTCGGAACGCCGATCTGCCAGGAGGACATGATCGGCGGGCAGATGTTCTTCTCCCTGCTCGTGCTGGACAGCCTGCACCGCCTGGGCATCCACATGTCCACGGAGGGCGCGGAGGCGTACTACTACGCCTGGCGCGTCGTCGGCGCCATGCTCGGCGTCGACCAGGACGCCGTGCCCAAGACCCTCGACGACGCCCGCCGGTTCCTCGACCTGTACATGATCCGGTACATGGGGCCCTCGGAGGAGGGCACGCAGCTGACCCGGCAGCTCATCGACCTCTACGAGGAGGTGGTGCCCGGCACGTTCTTCGACCCGATCGTCTCCGCCCTCATCCGCCATCTCATCGGCGACACCTGCGCCGACTGGCTCCACGTGCCGCGTACACCATGGGACACCGTCATCAAGGCCGCACCTCACCTCCTGGGCGTCCTGGAGACCATCGAGGACCGTTCCCCGTTCAGCGCCTGGGCCCTGGACCGCCTCGGCCACCTCACCACCATCTTCGAGCTGTCCTCCCTCACGCGCGGACGCGTCATGCACTACGCCATCCCGGAACAGCTGAAGAAGGACTTCGGCGTCTCCAGCACGGTGCCGCGCACCCACCGCTGGAGCCCTCCCGCCTCCACGGTGTCCTGAACCCCGGCCCCGGCCCGGGCCTTGAATGCGCACTCTCATCGTTCACCGTGCCGGTCGTCGTCACCGGCTGTTCGGGGGACCCTGGCCGCCTTCGGCGCTCCTTCCGCCCAGCGCGGGCATCCCTTGATGAAACGAAGGAGAGAACACGATGCCGCTCTATCTGTCGACGTTCAGCTACACACCAGAAACCTGGGCGAGGCTGATCGGCCACCCCGAGGACCGCAGGAAGGCCGCCGAGTCGTACATCGAGTCCGTCGGTGGGAAGCTCCACGGCTTCTGGTACGCCTTCGGCACGCACGACGGCTACGGCCTCTGGGAGGCTCCGGACAACGTCTCCATGGCCGCCGTCGCGCTGGCGATCACTGGAGGCGGGGCGCTCAGCTCGTTCGAGACGACCGTTCTCCTGACCGTCGACGAAACGCTGGACGCGCTGCGGACAGCCGAGAGAGTCGGGTATCGCCCTCCGGGCGTGGAGCGGTGAGCACGAACCGGAGCAGATGCCTGGGTGGCACACCGCGGCGCGCGTCCTAGCCCCGCATCGGGTTGCTGTGCAGCTTGCGCCGTTCCCGGCGGTTGGGGTGGCGGATGACCACGCCTCCCACGCCACCGGACCCGGTGAGCCGGATCAGCGGAGTTCCCGGGAGCCGCTCGGGAGTGGTCGTGTCCGTCAGGCCGCCCACGCCGGGATCGATGCCGCTGGTGTCTGCGGCCCAGCCGTCGGGGATGACGATCGTGACACCGGATGTGTCCCCGTGCGCCTCCACTGCGACCTCCGTGAGGCGGCACTCGACCCGGGTGAAGTCCAACTTCACACCCCCCACGCCTCCGTGAGCGATCACGTGCCCGGGGACATCCCAGCGCCCGGGGCCTCGGGAGGCGCCGGACATGCCGCCTTTGAGCACCAGCGGCGGCTGGCTCTCGGGGAGGTTCAGCCTCGGCAGGTCCGCGGTCACGACGGCCAGCTCAGCATGCGTCTTGGCTTTCAGAGCCTGTTCCAGGCGCGAATCCAGCTCATCGAAATCGATTCGCCCCTCGGCTGCCGCGTCGCGCAGCTGCTCGACCACTGCTTCCCGTTCGTCGTGAGAGGCTCGGAGCTCTCCTGAGGGAACAGGGCGCGAAGAAGGATCCCGAGGCTGGGCAGTCATAGCCACAAGGATAAGCAGCTCCTGGACTGAGCGGATCGGGACTGCGCATTCCCAACACCGCCTCGTTCAAAGGAGGTACGGACCGCCCCGACTCGGGCAGAGCGTGGCGGTGGCCGAGGGACCCGACTCCGTACTACTGGCCTGGCCCTCTCCGAAGCGGGGCGGCCCCGCCGTGGAATGCTGTGCGTCGTCGCGCGATTGACTGGATCGAGCCAGTCATCCTGCCGTGCTGTCGTCGAGAGGAACGCCGTGGCCGAGCCATTCTCCGTAGCCGTTTCCGTGCGTGGATACGAGACCGATACCCAGGGCCATCTGAACCAGGCCGTCTATCTCCAGTACGCGGAGCATGCCCGCTGGTCGCTGTTGCAGAAGGCGGGCATCCGGCAGGCGGAGCTGTTGGAAAAGGGCGTGGGGCCGGTGGCCCTGGAGGTGACCGTGCGTTATCAGCGGGAGTTGCGGGCGGGTGACGAGGTGGAGGTGACGTGCGCCTTCCTCTGGGGTGAGGGCAAGACCTTCCGTATCGAGCAGACGATTCGCAAGGCGGACGGCACGGTGGCCGCCGAGGTGACAGGCGTCGGCGGCCTGATGGATCTGAAGGCGCGCCGGCTGGTGGAGGATCCGCGCGAGTACTTCCGGGCGCTGGCCGACTCCCCTGAGGTCTTCGGCCTCTGACCCCCGGGGGTCGGGGGCAGGCGGTCGAAGACAGTGACAACGGCAAGGGGTGCCGGGCGCGTCGTACGCGGCCTACGCCCCAGCCGTCCGGCGGCGGCGATCAGCCTGATCCAGCGGCGGGGTCGGCGCTCTTCGTACCGGGCGTCGGAGCGGGCGTCTGCACTGCGCCTGCCCCGGTCCACTCGCCGTAGAGGACGAGGTTGTCGGCGTACTGACCGGTGGCCCGGTCGTAGTCGCCGGCGCAGGTGAGCAGCGCGAGGCGAGGGGGGCCTTCGGAGGAGAAGAGGTCGGACGGCAGGTGGGCGTGACGGTACGTGCGGCGGGCGGTGATGCGGTAGTGGTGGGTGCGTCCGTCGGCTCCGGTGACCTCCACCCGCCGGCCGAGGTCCAGGTCGTGGAGCTCCGCGAAGGCGCCCAGCCCTTCCTTGGTGTCCACGTGTCCCGCGATCAGCACGGTGCCCCGTGAGTCTCCCGGGGCGGCGCCCAGGGCCCACCAGCCGGCGCGGTCGCCGCGCGCCGGCACGGTGAGGTCTCCGCCGCGCGTGGCGGCGACGGGACCGACCTCGGCGTGAAAGCCGGACGCTCCACGGACCGTGACGGCGACCGGGGGTGCATGCCTCTCGGCAGCCGGGTCGGCGGCGGGTGCGGCGGCGGGCAGGGCACCCGCGTCCACGCCGGGATGGGCCCGGTCGAGGAAGCTCCAGCCGGCCGCCGCCATGAGTACGCCACCGGCCATGGCCGCCGTCGCGGGGCCGACGCGGTGGCGCCGCCTCATCCCGTCAGCTCTCGGCGTCGCTGCGACGTCCGCGCAGGGCCCACAGCCCGGCGCCCGCCACGAGGAGCGCGCCGCCGGCCAGCGCCACCGTGCCCAGTACGACGCGGTCGTTCATCGCGGCGGCCAACTGGCCGCCGTTGCCGGCGCCGACGGTCTTCGAGTCCTTGGCCGCGTGGCAGGTGCCGCCGCGGACCATGTCCAGGTGCATGGCGACCACCGGCCGCGCGGCGCGAGCGGCGGCGACGACCTCGGCATTGTCGCCCTTGGCGATCTCCTCGTCGATCCGGGCGAGCGACTTGGTGTGCGCGGCCTCCTGGTGCGCGAGCCACGCCTTGTCGTACGCGGCGGTTCCGGCCTTGGCCCGTACGGCCATGAGCTTCTGCTCGTCCTCCGGGGCGGGCGAGCCCGGCAACGCGATGCCGTGCTTCTTCGCCAGCGCGGTCAGACCCGCGTCCAGTCGGCTGTGATCGCGTACCAGCACGCCTCCGACGGTCTTGACGCAACCGGTGGTCGCGTTCCTCTGGGCGTCCTGTCCGGCGGCGATCTCGGCGAGATTGGCCCGGTGTGCCGCCTGCGTGAACGCGGTGTCCTGGTCGCTGACAGGCGCGGCGTACGCCTGCGGTGCGCACAGGGCACCGGCGGCGCCTATGAGGGCCACGGTCACGAGCTGCTTCCGCATGGGAGTACTTCCTTTCGCCACCGCGATCCGGTGGCACGGCGATCGGGCGCCTTCTAGCACCCACGCCTCATGAGTCCCGCAGCGACACGCCGCCCCTGCGTCAGAAGTCCAGATTCACTACAAAGGGTGATAAGTCATGGCGTATCGCCAACGCTGCGTGATCGGCTCGGCGGCCGGTCCATGCGCCCTTGGCGCTGGAGGCCGGGGAGTCGGGTACGGCGCGGTGTCGGCCGCGGCGGCACGGGTACCCGCCGGACACGACAGCGCACGGGTGGACCCACACGAAAGGCAACGGTCATGGTTGACGGCATCGCATCGCCCCCTGTCTCGGACGCCCCGGCTCAGCGCCGTATCGGCGCCACCGGGCCGGCGGTGCGGCCGGTCGGGGGGTTCTGATGGTCGCCCTCACCCGCTCCGTACAGTCAGCCGCCCGCGCGCTGGCCCGACGCCGTCGGCGGCCCGCCTTGCACCCGGACGGTCTGCTGTTCTCCGGTGTGCTCGAGATCCTCCCCTCCGAGGAAGAGCCGTGGTCGGTGGGATGGCTGGACCGAGCGGGACGGTACGACGTGACCCTGCGCTGGTCACGGGCCGCTGGCGTACCGGTGGCCCTGCCCGACGGCCTGGGTCTGGCGCTGAAGGTCGTGGACGCCGCGGGTCCAGGCCGCCCGCTGGACCTGCTCCTCACCTCAAGCGGCGGCGGGCCGCTCACACGGCACCTCCCGGTACCGCGCACCGACGCACTCGGCGGGCCGTACTCCACCCTGAGCGGCTACCGCTTTCCCGACCGGGACCGTGTCGTCGCGGCCTTCCCCGACGAACCCGGGCGCCGACTTCCGGCGCGGCCGGCGGCGATCGCCGAGGCCCTGCGCCGGCATCCGGTGCGCTTCCGGCTCTGCGCAGCCGGCCGAGGCGAGCCGTGGCGGCAGTTCGCCACGCTCACCGTGAACGGCACTCCCCCGGCCATGGACATGGACGCGGGCACGGACACGGAGAGGGACACGCACGTACGGGTCGCGTACGACCCCTATACCGCGCGCCTCCCCGACCTGCCGCCCACCGACCGTCTACGCGCCCTGCGAGAAGCCGCCTACGCCGGCTCCCGCCAAGGGCGCGGGGCTCCCACGCCGCCGCGCCGCCTCCGGCCCGCGCCGGAGGGCGGGAGCCGTGGATCGAGCCTGGTGCGTCCTGTCGCCGTCGCTCGCGCCCAGGGCGTGTTCAACATCGTCGGCGGGCTGTGGCCGGTCGTCTCGCTGCGGACCTTCGAGCGGGTCTACGGCGCGAAGACCGACAAGTGGCTGCAGCGGACCAGCGGGGCTCTGCTCGCGACGGCCGGGTACAGCATGCTCCGTGCCGGCTCCACCCCTGCCGGGGTGCGCCATGCCCGCCGTATCGGCGTCGGGACCGCCCTCACCTTCCTCGCCATCGATCTGGTGTACGTCCCCCGGCGCACGATCCCCGCCACGTACCTCATGGACGCGGCCAAAGAGATCGCCTGGCTCGCCGCCTGGTGGCGGGCGGGAGCGTGCGGCGACGCCACGGAGGAGCGGGAGGCGTGAGTACGCGAGCCCGGCTCGCCGCGTTCACGAGGCGGACGGGCGGCGCCATGCGGTGAGCCAGAGCGCCTGGAAGACGGCGTCGAGAAAGTACACCCGCCGGATTCTCCCCCGGGATGCGTAGATCACGTCGATGGCGAGCAGCGTGCATGCGGTGCCTACGCCGATCCTCCGCGCGCTGTCCGGGTCGGCATCGGCTGCCCTGATCTGGCCCCAGCCGGTGACGACCAGCAATCCGGACACCGTCTGCAGGAGCCAGACGTCCGCCTTCGGCCCGGTGACCGCCTCGAAACTGCGTCGATGGACGAGGGGCCACGCGCCGGTCACCACGTGGAAACAGCCATGTGCTCGGGCCACAGTCGCGCTGTTCACAGCGATGCTCCTCACTGCCGGCCCGCTGGGGCCGACGGCGCACCCTCCGCACGTCGCGAACCCGCGAACGCTCCCCGCCGGGCCAGTGCCCCGACTCCCGTGCGGTATGCGCCGCCGGGCGGATCGCCGAGGCGGCCCTCCGGCCTTGGCCGGGACGTGGACCACGAGGCCTCCGCGACGACGGGGCGCCCGTGCGAATGCACGGGCGCCCCTGCTGCGTACAGCGAGCTACGCGTCTCGCTCCTCACGGGACGGCCGCCCAGAACGGCCGCTCACGCGGCCCGGTCAGCCGCTCACGCCGTCGGTGGCCCCTGTCGGCCGCTCTGGCCCCGGACCTCGTGGGCGGCGTCCTTGCCCATGTCGCGCAGGCCGCCCGCCGTCTCCTGTCCGGCAGTCCGGGTCTCGTCCATCGTGGTCTGCGCCGCGCCCTGAGCCGTGGACTTCACCGACTCCACCGCCTCGGCGGCCGGCTCGCGCAGCTCCTCCTTGATGTCCTGCACCGCCTGGACCGCCTGCTGCTTCACGGGCTCAAGCAGTTCGTCGGAGTGCTCCCGCAGCTGCTGACCGGCACGTTGCTCCGCCTCGGTCGTCGGCAGCAACGCGGCCGTCAGCATGCCGGCGCCGAACGCGATCAGGCCGGCCGCGAGAGGGCTGCCCTGGGTCTGCTGCCTGACCTGGGCGGGCGCCTGGGACAGGGCGTCACCGAGCCGGTCGGTCGTCTCCTTCGCCGCCTCGGCGATGTTCGCCGACGTCTGCCCGGCGGAGTCCGCCACACCCTGCGTGGTCTCGGCCACCCGTCCGGTGGTCTCACGGGCTGTGCCCATCACACGCTCCCTCACTCCGCTCAGCCGGCCCCGGGCCGCGCCAACCTTGCGGCGCGCCACCTTGCGGGGGGTGACCCGGTCCGTCAACAAGTCGACGTTGCGGGCCAGATGAGCTCGCCGGTACTCCACGTCGGTCCTCAGCTCGTCGGGTGTCGGGCCCATCGGGCGTCCTCCTTCAGTGTCTCCATGGTCTGTTCCGGCTTGAGGTTGACGTCACGCAGACGTTTGCGTCCGGTGGTGTACAGCACCGCACCGACGACGGCCCAGACGGCGGTGACGATCAGCGCGGCCCAGGCGGGGTCCATGACGTTGGCGAGGGCGAAGACCGCTGCCAGGCTGCCGAAGAGGAGGACCAGGTGACCGGCGTAGCCGGCTCCGCCGAGCATGCCGACGGCCTTGCCCGCCTTGGTCGACTCCTGTTTGAGCTCCGCTTTCGCGAGTTCGATCTCGTCGCGGACCAGCTGCGACAGGTCCGAGCTGATCTCTCCGATCAGGTCGCCGATCGACTGCTCCTCCTCGCGTGCTTGCGGGGAGACGCCGGGGGGCGTTCGCGGTGGGGTGCCGTACGGGCTACCGGGCGGCGTTCCGGGGAAGGATCCGGGACGCGTTCCGGCCGGCGGTGTGCTCGGTGGAACGCCTGTCGTCGGTGCGGTGGTGCGCTGTTTGTACGGGGTAACCACGCTCAGCTCCCTTGCGTCGGTCGCTGCGGTCCGGTCGGCGGAGGCGGAGGCGGGGTGGGTGGCGCCGCCGCGGCGGGCGGGGTCTGGGGCGTGGGGGCCTGCCCGTAGGACGGGGTCACGTGGGGCGGCTGGGACTGCCCGTAGGTGTCCAGCGGATCGTCATAGCCCGTCTGCGGGACGCCCGGGCCGCTGCTGGGTGCCGCCTGGTAGGGAGGCGGGCTCGTCGGGCGCGGTGGCACGCCGCCCTCGCCCGTTCCGCCCTGCCCCGCGCCGGTGCTCGATGAGGCGGACCCGCTGACGCTCTTGCCGACCCGTGCGACGGCGAATCCCGCGAGGGCCGCTCCGGCCAGGAACACGCCCGGCCTGCGCCTCGCGAAATCCTGCAGATCGCCGACGAGACCGTCAGGTCCTCGCTCTTCGATCCGGGAGGCCACCTGATGTCCGCCGTCGGCCAGTTGCCGCACGAGACCCGCCGCACTGGACTCCGGCTTGCCGTTCTCGCTCATCTCCCGCAGCTCGTCCGCCAATCGGCGTACGTTCCGCGCGAGGTTCTGCGTCTGGGTGTGTGCCTGGCCCTGAAGCTGATCACGCAGCTCTCCGACCAGGTCACGGGCCTGACTCGTCGCTTCGCCGACGACGTCGGCGGCCTGCTCCTTTGCGGTGCCGGTGACCGCGGCGGCCTTCTCCGCCACCAGTCCGGCACCCTCGCTCGCCTTGTCCTGAGCCGTTTTCGCCACCGCCTCGGACCTGCTCCGGTCGGGACGGCCGCTGTCCTGGAAGTCGCTCAAGGCTCCTCCTGGTCAATCGAAACGTTCAGCTTTCCGGTTGCTCATGCACGCCACGCGTACCCCTTTTCCGCCTATCTACGTCTATGTTCTGAAAATGATGTGATCGTTCGGCCTCGCGAGTGCGGCAGCCGTTCCCCTGCCCCGGCGCCGACCAGCCCTGACGGCCGTACGGAACGCACCTCGGCAGCATCGGTGTACATCCGTGTACCCGAACCGCGGCCGACTACCGAAGTGACCGACATCGACATCGACACCGACCACCACGGGAGCTGGTACGACATGCCACGCTCGAAGCAGTACGCCGTCGCCGCCTCAGGGCAGTGGACGGATGAGGAGGAAGGCCGGCGGCGGCTGCCCGCCGGAGAGGTTCATGCCTGGGAGCCCGGCATGAACCAGACCGTGTGCGGCCTGTCCCTCAGCCGGTCCGAGCTGACCCGCTTCCCCCACATCACCTGGGCGGACACCTTTCCGGAGTCCGGCGGCGCGGCGGACCGCGTGCGGCTCCAATGTCCGCGCTGTGCCTCCGTCGCCGGCCGGCGCGGCGGCGACGCCCGACCTCGGTGGCATCGCACCGACCCCAGGCCGTGAGCCCCGCGACCGGTGGCGGGGCTTTCACGGTGACATGACGGAGAGAGGGGTGTGGTTCGGGCTTTCCAGGGGATAGGGGTCGACATGTCGACAGGTAACGAAGTACTCCCCACGGTTACGACCGAGCCCTCCCTCCGGCGGACCCTCACCACTCCCCTGCTCTTCTTCTTCATTCTCGGAGATGTCCTGGGCGCCGGTGTCTACGTCCTGGTCGGGCAGGTCGCCGCCGACTCGGGTGGCGCCGTATGGGTGCCCCTCACCGTGGCCCTCCTCCTGGCGCTGCTGACCGCCGCTTCCTATGCCGAGCTGGCGACGAAGTACCCGAGGGCCGGTGGGGCTTCGCACTACGCGACGCGGGCGTTCGGCCCGGTGGTCGGCTTCATCGCCGGATTCTGCATGCTCGCCGCGGGGGTCGTCTCCGTCGCGGCCCTCGCCCGGGGCTTCGGCGGTGAGTACCTGTCGGCGTTCGTGACGCTGCCCGTCGCAGCGGTCGCCGTCGTCTTCCTCGCCGCACTCGCGCTGCTCAACGCGCGAGGCATCAAGGAATCGACCCGCGCGAACGTCGTCGCCACCGTCATCGAGGTCGGCGGCCTCCTCGTCATCGTCGTGCTTGGCGCGTGGCTGCTGCTGCGTGGCGAAGGGGATCCGGGGCGACTCACCCAGCTCGGCACAGCGGAGAAGGGTGCCGTGCCCGCTGTCCTGAGCGGTTCCGTGCTTGCGTACTACTCCTTCGTCGGCTTCGAGACGTCGGTGAACGTCGCCGAGGAGACGCGCAACCCCCGACGCTCCTATCCGCGTGCGCTGTTCGGCGCGCTCGCCGCGGCGGGCGCCGTGTACGTGCTCGTGGGAATCGCGGCCTCCGCCGCGGTGCCGACGGAGAGGCTCGCCGAGTCCAGCGGCCCGCTCCTCGAAGTCGTCAAGGCCGCGGGAGGCGTCCCGACGTGGCTGTTCAGCGCCGTGGCACTGATCGCGGTCGCCAACGGCGCGCTGCTCACCGGCATCATGTCATCCCGTCTCGCTTACGGCATGGCCCGTGACGGGCTGCTGCCCTCCGGCCTGACCAAGGTGCTGCCCGGCCGCCGTACCCCATGGGTCGCGATCGCGGCCACGACGGTGGTGGCGATGCTGCTCGCGCTGACCGGCAGTGTCGCCGAACTGGCCTCCACACTCGTCCTGCTGCTCCTCGTGGTGTTCCTCATCGTCAACACGGCGGTCATCGTCCTGCGCCGGGACCCGGGCGAGAGCGACCACTTCCGGGCCCCGACCGTGCTTCCCGTCCTGGGCCTGATCTCTTGTGTCGTCCTCGCCACCCAGATCGAGGCCGAGGTGTGGCTTCGTGGACTCGCGGTGATCGGCGGCGGCGTCGTGCTCGCGGCGGTGGCCGCCATGAGGCGGCGAAAGACCGTCGGCACGAGCTGAGAGCGGAATTGACCGCACGTCACCATCTCTTGCCGGATGTCACTCGTACGCGCCCGCGCCATGAGGGGCTCGGCCGAGCGAGCTGGCGTAGAAGTGGTACGTCACGGCCGTTTGTCGGCCGCTCGTTCTTGCGGAAGGTTTTCATGACGACGTCGACTGAGCCGGTCGCCCCCGTCCCCGTCGCGGGCCGGAGTGTAGGGGCCGTGGTCGTCTCCTGGCTGACGACGACCGATCACAAGAAGATCGGGCATCTCTACCTGATCACGTCGTTCGTCTTCTTTCTCCTGGGCGGGCTACTCGCCTTGATGATCCGGGCCGAGCTGGCGCGGCCCGGAATCCAGATCATGTCCCCGGAGCAGTACAACCAGGCGTTCACCCTGCACGGCACGGTGATGCTGCTGCTGTTCGCGACGCCGACCTTCGCGGGTTTCGCGAACGCGATCATGCCTTTGCAGATCGGCTCCCCGGACGTCGCTTTCCCCCGTCTGAACATGTTCTCCTACTGGCTGTTCCTCTTCGGCGGCCTCATCGCGTTCGGAGGCGTGTTCACCACCCAGGGAACGGCGGACTTCGGTTGGACCGCGTACACACCGCTCAGTGGCGGTGAACGCACTCCCTATGTGGGAGGCGACATGTGGATCATGGGGCTGGCGCTCGGCGGTTTCGGAACCATTCTGGGTGCCGTCAACTTCATCACCACCATCATCTGCATGCGGGCCCCGGGCATGACGATGTTCCGGATGCCGATCTTCACCTGGAACGTCCTGCTCACCTCCGTGCTGGTACTGCTGGCGTTCCCGGTCCTGGCCGCGGCGCTGCTGGTGCTGGAATCCGATCGGCAGTTCGGCTCGCACGTCTTCGCCCCGGCCAACGGCGGCGCGCTGCTGTGGCAGCACCTGTTCTGGTTCTTCGGGCACCCCGAGGTGTACATCATCGCGCTGCCGTTCTTCGGCATCATTTCCGAGATTCTTCCGGTGTTCTCCCGTAAGCCGATCTTCGGCTATATCGGGCTGATCGCCGCCACGATCGCCATCGCGGGATTGTCGGCGACGGTGTGGGCGCACCACATGTTCGCCACCGGGGCCGTTCTGCTGCCGTTCTTCTCCTTCATGACCTTCCTCATCGCGGTGCCGACCGGCGTGAAGTTCTTCAACTGGATCGGCACCATGTGGAAGGGTTCGCTGTCCTTCGAGACGCCGATGCTGTGGTCGATCGGTTTCCTCGTGACGTTCCTCTTCGGTGGCCTGACGGGCATCATCCTTGCTTCACCGCCGATGGACTTCCATGTCACCGACACCTATTTCGTCGTGGCCCATTTCCACTACGTCGTCTTCGGCACCGTCGTTTTCGCGATGTTCGCGGGCTTCTACTTCTGGTGGCCGAAGATGACGGGCACCATGCTCGACGAACGCCTCGGGAAGATTCACTTCTGGAGCCTTTTCATCGGCTTCCACGGCACCTTCCTCGTCCAGCACTGGCTGGGCGCGGAGGGAATGCCCCGGCGCTACGCCGACTATCTGCAGGCCGACGGCTTCACCGCACTGAACACCCTCTCCAGCATCGGCGCCTTCCTTCTCGGTATGTCGACGCTGCCGTTCTTCTACAACGTCTGGAAGACCGCGAAATTCGCCCCCCGGGTCAAGGTCGAGGACCCGTGGGGATACGGCCGCTCGCTGGAATGGGCCACTTCCTGCCCGCCCCCGCGGCACAATTTCGTCACCCTGCCCAGGATCCGTTCCGAGTCCCCGGCCTTCGATCTCCACTATCCGGAGGTCGCCGCCCTCGACGAAGGCAAGCGGCACAAGCGCGATGTCCTGGACGACTCCGCCGCCGCGACGCAGCCGGGACGCGACACCGGCCCACACGGCTCGGCGCCTCGATGAGGCCGCGCTCCGCGAAAGGGCGCGACGGCAACGCCGAGGGCCTCGCGCGCCTCGAGGGCTACCTCATGAGCCAGGCCATCCGGCAGGAGGTGAAGCAGATGAGTGAGGACCTGGCCCGGAGCCTGTCCTGGCTCGGGCCCCTGGAGCAGGACGAAGTCGCCCGCCGCTTCGCCGACCAGCACCTCGCCCTCCGCCTGCAGATGCTCCGATCGACCGTCGAGCGGGCCGCGGAGCTCCGCGCCGAGTACAGCCAGCGGTACGAGATGCTCCGCCGCCGCACGTTCGCGCTCGCGCTGAGCGCCGTGGCCCTGACCGTCGCGGCCACCACATGGATCGCGATGCGCGGCTGAGTCCGAGAACGGCCGGCCACAGGAGGTAGCGGTTCTCCGGGCCCGGTGCCGGAAAGTCTTCGCGTACGAGAGGTCCGGCGAAGCGCCCTCCGGCCGGAGCCGGGAGCCGGTGGTGTACGAAGTCTCTGTGAACGAACAAATTCAGACCTCGACCGTCCGCGTCTTCATAGCTCTCGCCCCGCCCGACGAAGCGAAGGAAGAACTGGCGCGGGAGCTGCGGTCCGCCTACGACGCGTACCCGAACATGCGGTGGAACCGTATCGAGGACTGGCACATCACGCTCGCGTTTCTCGGCGAGCTGCCCGTCACCACCGTTCCGCTCCTGCGAGCACCGCTCGCACGCCTGGCGGCAGCGCGTCCGCCCTTGCGGCTGGCACTACGCGGCTCCGGGTGTTTCGACGAACGGGTGTTGTGGAGCGGGATCGACGGGGACCTCGAAGGGCTGCACCTGCTCGCCACCGAGGTCCGCGCCGTCGTCAAGGCTTGCGGGGTCGACGTCGCGGACCGCCCCCTGCGTCCCCATCTGACGCTGGCGCGCTCCCGCCGCGACGACCCCGACAGCGTGGTGGAGGCGGCTGCGGGACTCGCCGGATTCACCGGCCGGCCTTGGCAGAGCGAACGCCTGCACCTGGTCGGCAGCAACTTCGGCCGCGGCCCGGGGCCGATCCGCTACCGCGACATCGACGCATGGAGCTTCGGCGAAGGCCGGGCTCCCCGGGGCGGGGACGGCGAGGGCCAGGGCGAGGGCGGCGGGGTCGAATGCGACGAACGGTCGTCCCGCTCCGAGGCCTGAACGGACGGACCGTCCCACAGAGTGGAGCCGACCGTCGACCCGCGTGGCGCGCCATCGGTCGACCGGCATGGCTGTGGCCCCCGTGGTGATCCACGGGGGCCACAGCCATGCCGGCGGAAGGGGCGCCGGGGTCATGCGCCGAGCAGGTGTTCCGTCACCTCGCGGTAGGTTCGCAGGGTGAGCCGGAGCTGTTCGGTTTCGACGCCCCGGTCGCTCGAATCGCCGATTCCCTGCCAGCCCGCCCGCAACGCGGCGCGACGGTCCCGGAGGGAGGCGATGAGCTGCTCCTCCACCTCGTCGAGCACCTCGGCCGCCTCGGCGACCGAGCTGCGCGGCGAGTCGACGAACGCGGCCAGCGCGTGGTGCAGGCGCTGTCCCAGCCGGTCACGGTCGGCGTCGCCGAGCAACAGCCCGAGCGGACGGTTCCCGTCCGGGCCGGATGCGTGGCGCGCGCCGTTCGCGTCGAGGTCACCGCCGGCGTCGAGGTCGCCACTGCCGTCGTCACCCGACTCGCGGCCCGACCCGGAGGTGTGGCCGTCGTACGTGAGCGGGTCCGTCGTCTGCCGTCCGCGCGGCGCGGCGGGGGTCGCGGCGGGAGCCTGCTTAGGGCTCCTGTCGTTCCGGCCCGTGGCGCCGGGGTCGCCGGACGGTTCGGCGGACAAAGGTGACGCGGACAGCGGTGTCGGCGGGTTGCCGGTGACCGGTGGCGCGTGTGGCGACGGGGGCGCCGACGGTGCGGGGCGGCCGGTGTTCTGGGCCTGCGCCGCCTCGAAGGGGACGCCCCCACCCGCCGTGCGGTCCGGCCCGTTGCCGGCGGCGCCCGACGAGTCCCGGTACGCGGGGGCCGGGGGCTTGTGCCGCAGGTGGTCTCCGGTACGGCCCTCTGCCCGCTGGTCCCGGTTCTCGCGCGCCATCAGGCACCACTTCCCTTCGGCTTGAGCAGGTGCCCACGGCCTCGTGCGGAGGCCGTGTGCGGACGACTCCTGCCACCCCACGCCGGCTCGGCGGCCGTCAGGCTCTCGAACAGGGCGCGTGCGTGGAGCAGGGCCTCGCGCAGCTCCTCGGTGGACGCGGTCCCCGAGTGGACGGTCCGGCGTACCGTACGCAGGCCCTCCACGTGGCGGGGATGGTGCACCGAGAGGGCGGCGAGCTGCTCGTCGTGCCGGTCGGCGGCCGGGAAGCCCCGGGTCGCGGCGATCCGCGCGAGGAGCTGTTCGGCGTCGGCGACGGCCTGCCGAGGGGCGTCGACGAAGCGCTCCTGGAGGGTGGTCCACTGAGCGTCGTACTGCTCGCGGACGGCGGGTTCCAGCGGCAGCGGCCGGATGTGTCCGTGCCGCTCGACCCGCTCGCGCAGGTCACGGTGGGCGGCCTCGGTGTTTCCGCCGTGGCGTTCGATGGTGCGGTCGTACTCGGGGCCGAAGCGCCGCTTGAGAGAGCGCGTGCCGCTACCCGTGCCCGAACGGGCCCGGAACGCGACACCGGCCGCCAGCACCACCGCGACCAACGCCGCGATGATGAGGACTGTGGTCAGGGTCGACATGGCTGCCTTCCTGGATCGTGTCTCCTGGCTGGCTGTTCGTCACTGCTTGCAGAGCGCTCGACAGTTCGGCTTGCCGCTTCTCCGGCGGTCAAACCCGAAAGGGACTGCTCCCCGGGCAGAGGTCAAGGGGCGTCGACCAACTCGGCGGCGGGGTGCGGGTGGTGAGCGCTCGGACAGGCCGGCCACCGCACCCGGCTCTCAGGGCGCCACGCCGCAGCGTCGCGCGATCGCCTTGAGGCGTTCGAGTTCGTGTCGCGCCGCTGTCGGATGGGCGAGGTCGAGGGCCATCCCCGCGCGGGCGGTGATGTACCGGATGTCCTGGCAGGTGGCGGTGGAGAGTCCGGGGGTTGCCCGAAGGCGGCGGCCCGTGACACGCAGGAAGAGCGCGATGGTGTCGAGCTCCTCGCGCAGGCCCACAGGAAGCACCTGCCGCAGTTCGTCCTTGGCGTAGTCGCGCGCCTGGGCGTCGGCCTCGCAGAGGCTGGGCGGCGAGGGCGCCCACGGAAGGCCGGCTTCCCGGGCGTCGTCGTACATGTCCGCCACCAGGGCGCGCGCGGACGCCGGGTCGCCCTCGGCGGCGGCCGCGCGGGCCGACTCCAACGTGGAGCGTAGTCGGGCCCGGGCCTCGGGGTCCTCAGCCGTGCGGGCGTCCAGATAGCCGGACCATACGTCGAACGCCTTGTTCAGCTCGGCGTCCAGCATGATCTCGTACGTGTCCGGCACTCGGCCGCCTCTCCTGTCGGGCCGTCCGGTGTGGACGGCAGCGAGCGGTACACGATAGGACGGGTGGTGGGCGCACTGCCCGCGATTTTCCCGGTGTGCGGTCCGTCAGACCTCCAGAGGCAGGAACGCTTCGACGAGCTGGGCGAATTCGTCGGGTGCCGCGATCCGGACCCCGAGGTCCTCCGCCTTGGTGCGCTTGGAGCCGGCCTTCTCGCCCGCGACGAGGAGGCTCGTGCGCTGGGAGACGCTGGACGAGGACTTCCCGCCCGCCCGCTCGATCAGCTCGTTCATCTGGTTGCGTGACAAGTTCTGCAGCGGGCCGGTCATGGCTCCGGTGACGACCACCGTCATCCCGGCGAGAGGCCTCTGCGACGTCCCTTCACCGCTCTCGGCGCCCGGTTCCGTATCCGGGTCGGTGCCCGGCTCCGGCGGCGGTGTCGCGCCGGGTTCCGTCATGTTGACGCCCGCGTTCACCAGCTTCTCGATCAGCGGGGCGAGCTCCGCCAGCTCCGAGACCACGCCCGCCGCCTTTTCCTTGCCTATCCCGTCGACGAGCTGAAGCGTCTCCGCGTCGGCGGCGACGATTCGGTCCATGGTGGCGAAGTACCGGGCGATACGCCGGGACATGGAGCGCCCCGTGCCGCGTACTCCGAGGGCGCAGAACACCCGCGACAGCGGGCGGCTGCGGGCGGTGTCGATGGCGGCCAGCAGATTGTCCGTGGAGGTCTCACCCATCCGGTCGAGGGCGAGCAGCTGCTCGCGTTGCAGGGTGAAGAGGTCGGCGAAGTCGGCGACCAGGCCGGCGTCGACGAGCTGCACCACCCGGGTGGAGCCGAGGCCCTCGATGTCGAGCTGGTCGCGGCCCGCGGCGTACGAGATGGAGGCGACCAGGCGGCAGTCACGCCCGCGCGTGCACCGCCAGCGCTGCTCGCTGGTGTCGATCGCGGAGCCGCACCGCGGACACGTCTCCGGGAACGCGATCGGCCGCTCCTCGCCGGTGCGCAGATGGGCGACGGGCGCCTCGATGCGGGGGATGATGTCGCCGGCCTTGTAGACCATCACCCGGTCGCCCAGGCGCAGGTCCCGTCGCGTGATGTCGGCCGGGTTGTGCAGGGTCGCGTAGCTGACGGTCGATCCGTCGATCTCGACCGGTTCGAGGACGGCGCGCGGCGCGATGATGCCCGTACGGCCGACGTTCCACTCGACGCCCAGGAGGCGGGTGACCTTCTCGACGGCCGGGAGCTTGTACGCGATGGCCCAGCGCGGCGCCCGTGTGCCGGAGCCCGCCTCCCGCTGGTCGGCGGCGAGGTCCGCCTTGATCACGATGCCGTCGATCCCGAACGGCAACGAGGCGCGCAGCGCGGCGACTTCCTCGACCCGGGTCTGCACCTCCTCGGCCGTGGTGACAGTGCGGGGTGCCACGTCCGTGGCCGCCGCCGTGTGTACGCCGAGTCCCGCGACGTACGCGACGACCTCGCTGTGCGGGAGTTCGGTCAGGGTGGCGGTGAGTTCGCCGGAGTCGGGCAGCGGGATCGCGCCGTACGCGAAGAACGTCATCTCGACGCGGTAGGGCCGGTCCTTGGCGCGGAGTGTGCCGGCCGCTCCGTTGCGCGGGTTGGCGAAGGGGGCGCCGCCGTGCTCCGTACGCACCGTGTTGGCCTGTTCGAACTGTTCGGCGGTCATGAGGACCTCGCCGCGCACCTCGATCGTCACCGGTGAGGCGAGCTGCTCGGGCAGGCCGACGATGGTGCCGATCGCGTGTGACACGTCCTCGCCCGCGGTGCCGTCGCCTCGGGTGATCAGCCGGTCCAGCCGGCCCTCGTGATAGCGCGCGGCGACGGCCAGCCCGTCGAGTTTCGGCTCCACGCTCCAGGCGGCGACGGGTCTGCCGATGCGCCGTTCGAGCGACGCCGTCCAGGTGACGAACTGCTCGGCGGAGAACACGTTGTCCAGGGAGAGCATGGGGACGGTGTGGGGGATGTCCCCGCCGGCGGCGCCGCCGGCGACCTTGCCCGTGGGTGAGGCGTCCAGCACCCCGTGGGGGTGCTCGGCCTCGTAGGCGGCGATCCCTCGTACCAGGCGGTCGTACGCGTCGTCGTCGAGCATGCTCTCGCCGGTGGTGTAGTACGCGGCCGCGGCCTGCGCGGCCTGGTCGACAGCGGCGGCGTACGCGGGCGCGTCGGCGAGCACAACAGCTGAGTTCGTCGTCATGCGCCCATCCTGTCGCCCACCACTGACAACGGAGGCGGTCGCACCGTGCGGGGAGGGACCTGTGCCCCCAGGTCACAGCATGCGCTGCAGCAGCCGGTCGCGGTTGACGAACTGGTGCTTGAGCACCAGGCCGACGTGCAGGGCGAGCGCGGCGAAGAAGGCGATATGCGCGGAGATGTGGAGCGGGAGGATATCGTCGCCGGCGGCGAGCAGGACCAGTCCGGTGGCGGGCACGAGGAAGGTCAGCCAGTACAGCGCGCTCTCGGTGCCGTGGGCGAGGCGTCGCTCCCGTGCCGTCAGCGTCGGCGCCCAGGGCGGCAGGGGGGTCAGCCGCCGCCGGGCGAGCCGGACGATGCCCAGCACGATGATCGTGACACCGAGGAGGACGTGCGCGGTGAGGAGCGCGTCGTCCCCGAAGGCGGCGTACTCGCCGTCTCCTCTGCCGCGCCCCCGCCCCGGTCCACCGCCCCGCCCTCTGCCACGGCCACGGCCCGACTCGTCGGCGTCGAGGAGGTAACCGACGGCGAACTGCGCGGCGAACGCGGCCACCACGCTCCAGTGCAAGACCTTGGTGAGGGGCCGGTACCCGGCGCCGCCGCTGCCCATGATCCCAGTGTGGGTCAGCCGCCTCCATCCGTCACACCGGCCCCTCCTCCCCCACGGCGGTCAGGGAGCGCTCAACCGGGGCGGGCTCGGCTCGTGCGCGGCCGGGGTGCGCAGGGCCAGGATGGCGATGTCGTCGTCGTTGTTCCGGACCGGGCGGGCGCGTTCCAGCAGCAGGTCGGTGAAGGCGGCGAGCGGGCGGTGCACCAGGGAGGCGGCGTGCTTGCGCAGCCGCTCCAGGCCGTCGTCGATCGAGTGGTCGCGGCTCTCCACGAGCCCATCGGTGTAGAGCACCAGCGTCGACTGCGGGGGAAGGACGATGCGTGTGTCGGTCCGCTTCGCCGTCAGGCCGGTACTGAGCAGCAGCCCGTGCCCTTCGGTGAGGTAGCGGGCCTGCCCGTCGTGTGTGATCAGGAGCGGCGGCGGGTGGCCGGCGTTCGTCCAGGCCAGGTGCCAGGCTCCGTCACCGGTCTGTTCCAGGATGCCGAAGACCAGGGTCGCCATGGAGACCCCGGCGATGTGCATGGCCGACTCGTCCAGCCGGTTCACGATCGCGCTGGGCGGGTCGTGATGGGTCCAGGCGTACGCGCGGAGGATGCTGCGGACCTGGGCCATGCCCGCCGCGGCGTCCAGGTCGTGCCCGACGACGTCACCGATCGCCAGCGCGGTCGTGCCGTCGGCCAGGGTGAAGACGTCGTACCAGTCGCCGCCGACCTGCGAGGCGTCCGGCGAGGGGACGTAGCGGGCGGTCATCTGCAGCCCGGGGATCGAAGGCAGCTGCGGCAGGAGGTGGCGCTGCATCGTCTCCGCGACCTTACGCTGCCGCTGGTACAGGCGTGCGTTGTCCAGAGCCAGCCCGGTACGGCGGGTGATGTCCTCGACCAGGGACAGGTCCGCGGGGGTCATCGCGTCCGGGCGCTTGGACCGTCCCAGGGTGAGCGCGCCGAGGACGTCCCGTACGCCCCTTATCGGGGCGATCGCCGCCGAATGCATGCCCGTCGCCTCGAACAGCCGCCGCTGTTCGATGGCGATGCCGGAGTCCGGGGGCCCTTGGTACGTCGCCGGTCTCACGAGCGTGGAAGCGGCGCCCCGCAGGGCGCGTGACAGGGGCATCGGTGACTCGGCGGGGACCGGTGGCATCGGCCCCTGCAGGTCCTCGCGGTAGGTCAGGGCGTCGTCCTCGTAGTGGACGACGATGACCCGCTCCACCTCGTCGGCCTCGGTGATCAGGTCCACCACGACCCAGTCCGCGAGCCGGGGCACCACCAGCTGCACCAGGCGGCGCAGCGTCTCTTCGCTGTCGAGGGTCGACGTCAGCTGCGTCGTCGTCTCGGCCAGCAGCGCCAGGCGCTCGAGCTCCGACAGCGTCGCGCCGGTCTCCGCGGCTCCCTCGGAGGTGGCCAGGCCGGTGCCCGGGTCGTGGAAGATCATCAGCGTGTCCGCGCCGGAGTCCGCGGACCGGGCACAGGGGACGATCGACCAGGACAGCTCGGTCAGATTCCCGTCTCCCTGCTCGAACCAGCCGCGGCCGGTCTGCGTACGCCGGGCCAGGACGGCTTCCTCGACCCGGCAGCGGGCCCTGGCCAGCGGCTGGCCGTGGCCGTCACGGTGCAGGAGGTCGTGGGCGTCACGCCCTATGACGTCGGCGGCCTTGATCCTCAGCAGCCGCTCGGCGCGGGCGTTCACGGCGGTGATGACGCCGCAGTCGTCCACGACGCACGCGGCCGCCTCGAGCCGGCCGGGCAGCTCGGAAGGCGAAGCCGCACCGCGCGCGGATTCGCTCTCGACATCCTGGTCCTCCACGATCGCCCGTGCCTCCCTGGCCTGACCTGGCCGTCATCGTCGTCAGCCTTGCTGATCGCCCCGGGACATCACTCGCAAACACTATGGCCGTATCCGCTGATCGAGTGCGGTGGGGGCGGGCACCGGCGCGGGGGCGAACGTCTCGCCGACGTCGGGGGGCGGCACGCGCGCGAGGGCCCGGCCGGGCAGTGGTGTCACTCGTACGGGGACACCGCGGAGCCGGCGCCCCGCGACGCCCCGGGTCGGCGACCTCGTCCTACGCGGGGCCCTCCCGCCTGCCCGACCTGCGTATCGGTGCCCCGAGAACCGTGTCGACCTCCGCGGCGACGGAGTCGAGGAACGCCTGACCGAACAGGCAGAGGGACTCTTCCCACGGGTGCCCGAAACTGCCCGTACGGAAGTCCTCCGACAGATAGATGTAGTAGTCACCATCAGGGTACGGGCTCAGGGGCCATGCCCGCTGCGCAACGCCAGCGACCTCCTGTGGGGCGAACCGGTAGGACGTGTGCTGCCAATCGAGAGCGAGCAGCGTCCCATGCGGGCCGACAGCAGAGGCCAGGCCTCGGCGGACCACCTCGACCAGGCGGTCCAGACCCTCGTCACCCGGATCGTCGTCGAGGGCGGCAAAGCTCCACGTCACGGAATCGGCCGGTTCCTTGATGGCCGGCCATGTGAACGGACTCATGCCCGGCCGGAATTGGAACTCCGCGGAGAAGCGGTCCCAGACGCGCTGGTGCTCGGCGTCGGACAACACGGCCACGGGATCCATTCTCATCCGCTGATGATATCGAGCCCTTCCCTCCAGAGCTTTTGACCAGCCTTTACGGGGGTGGACGGTCGGGCTCAGCGGCGGGGCCGGCGGGCGGTCGTCAGTGCGGGTTGCCCGCGTGGGTGAGCGTCTCCCAGGCCACGAACAGATTGTTGGTGCCGACCGGGCGCTGCTGCTCGGTCAGGCGCCGGGTGTTGGTCATGCCGTACCCCATGCGGGGGGCCAGGGCGTTGAAACCGACCTCGGTGATCGGGCCGAGCCTGCCTCGAGGACGCCGCCGCAGAAACGATCTCGGCGGCCCGAGGCCAGGAGGAGCCGGCCCAGCCGGTCTGCAGGGGCGCGTTGCTGTCGGTGTGGTCCCCGGTCAGCGCCGACCAGGCGTCCATCAGCTCGATCGACTTCCTGGCGTACCGGCTGTCGCCCGTGATGTACCGGGCCGGCGCCGTGGTGTGGGCGGCGATCGCGTCCTCACGCTCGCCGGTACAGCCGAGGCTGGGGTTCGAGTACGAGCAGCACTCGACAACCCCGCGCGGCTTGTGGCGCAGGAAGGGAGGCAGATTCGCGGACGGCGACGGCACCCGAGCGCGGGGCGGCCGGGCGTTCGCCCGCCGAGGCGGGAGGCATGAGGAGCGCGGCGGGGGCGGCGGCTGCGCGCTCAGCGTGAGGTGAGCGGCTGTTCGGCCCAGATCGTCTTGCCCGTGGAGGTGTACCTGGTGCCCCACTGCTGGGTCATCTGGGCGACGAGGAACAGACCGCGACCGCCCTCGTCCTCGCTGCCGGCGCGCCGCAGATGGGGGGAGGTGTGGCCGGTGTCGGAGACCTCGCAGATCAGCGCGCGGTCGCGGATGAGCCGGAGCTGGATGGGGCCGGAGGCGTAGCGGATCGCGTTGGTGACGAGCTCGCTGACGACCAGTTCGGTGGTGAAGGAGAGGTCGCCGTCCAGTCCCCACGCGTCGACCTGCCGGGTGGCGAGCGCGCGGGCCCGGCCCACCACTTCGAGGTCGTCGGACAGCTCCCAGGCGGCCACCTCGTGACTGTCGAGAGTCCGGGTGCGTACGAGGAGGAGTGCGGCGTCGTCGTCGACGGGGCCGGGCAGCAGCTTGGCGACGACACGGTCGCACAGGTCGTCCAGAGGGTGCCGGTGGTCGGCGAGGATGCCGTGCAGCGCGTCGAGTTCGGCGTCGCGGTCCCGGCCCCGGCCCTGGACCAGCCCATCGGTGAACAGGGCGATGACGCTGCCTTCGGGGAGGGTGAAATCACTGCTCTCGAACGGCAGACCGCCGAGGCCGAGCGGCGGTCCGGCGGGCAGGTCCGGGTGGGTGACCGCCCCGGTGGCGGGGTCGACGACGGAGGGCAGCGGATGGCCGGCGCGGGCCATGCTGCATCGCCCGGTCACCGGGTCGTACACGGCGTACAGGCAGGTCACGCCGAGTGCCGCGTCGTCGGTCCCGGCCTGGACCGTGGCCTGCTCGTGGGCGTCCTGGGTGATGAGTTCGTCGAGGCGGGCGAGAAGTTCGTCGGGCGGGAGGTCGAGCCGGGCGAGCGCGCGGACGCTCGTCCGCAGCCGGCCCATGGTGGCGGCGGCGCGCACCCCGTGGCCGACGACGTCGCCGACGACCAGGCCGACGCGCGTACCGGACAGGGCGATCACGTCGTACCAGTCACCGCCGACTCCGGCGCTGCTGTCCGCCGGCAGATAGCGGTGCGCGACGTCCACACCGGTCAGCCGCGGCAGGTTCCTGGGCAACAGGCTGCGCTGCAGGGTGAGGGCGGCGGTGTGTTCACGGGTGAAGCGGCGGGCGTTGTCGATGCTGACGGCGGCCCGGGCCGCCAGTTCCTCGGCCACGAGGAGGTCATCGGAGTCGAACGGGTCTGGGTGGTTGTCGCGGCAGAAGGTGACGACGCCGAGCGGGGCGGCTCCGGCGTGCAGCGGCACGGCGAGCCGCGCGTGCGCGCCGCTCGCGTCGCGTGTCCCGCTCTCCCGTACGGAGCGGCCGCCGGCCAGGCAACGGGCCTGGATCGAGTCCGGCGCGTGGTCGACCATCCGGGTGTAGGCGCTCCGTACGGCAGGCCCGCCCGAGACCGCGAGGCCGGCCGCGCCGGGAGCGCCTTCGCCGGCCGGGGCGGCGGCGCCTTCCCCGGCCACGCCGCCGTCGCCGCCCGGGTCCGTGCGGGTGGGGCGATTCGGGTCGGTGTCCGCCGCCGCCCGGTCGGGTGGGCGTTCCCAGACCCGTACGAAACGCCTGACGGTGGCCGTTCCGGGGGCAGGCTGCTCGCCCTCCAGGACGACGTCGATGAGGTCGACCGTGATGCTGTCGGCGAACCGCGGCACCGCCACGGCGGAGAGTTCCTGCGCCGTTCGTGTCATGTCCAGGGATGTGCCGACGCGCCCGCCGGCCTGTACGAGGAGGTCGAGGCGCTGCTGGGCGAGGTAGCGGTCGGTGATGTCGACCGTCTCCTCGCACACGCCCAGGGCGCTGCCGTTCGCGTCCTCAAGCCGGTAGTACGAGCAGGACCAGACGTGGTCGTGCTCGGGGTCGACGGGCGGGCGGCCGCTGTAGTGGAGCTCGATGACGGCTTCGCCGGTGGCGAGCACCCGGCGCATGGTCTCTTCCAAGGTGGGCGGGTAGCCGTCGGAGAGGACCTCACCGTCGGTGACCATCTCGTCGGGGCCGCGGCCCGTGTACCGCGTGGTCCCCATCTCGTCGCAGAGGGCGCGGTTGGTCCAGACGACCCGCAGATCGGTGTCGTAGATGGCGAGGCCGACGGGCGACTGGGTGGCCAGGCCCCGGAGCATGGACTGGAGCGCCTCCCACCGCTCCGTCTCGTCGGCGTCCGCCAGGAACAGCAGCCGGGCGGGACCGGTCCCCGTGTGGGAGAGCGGAAGGGACGCGGTCGCCACGCGGATGACGTGGCCGTCCCGGTGCCCCATGTGGAGCACGTGATGCCAGGCCTCGGCCGCGCCCGGCATGGGCGTGGCCGCGCGGTGCGGGTCGGGGCGGTCGACGACGAACGTGCCGATGGGGCGGCCCACCGCCTCGTGCGCGGGGTACCCGAGCAGCGCGTAGGCCGCCGGGCCCCAGCCGACGACCGTACCGTCGGCGTCCAGGACGGCAGTCGCCGCTTTCGTCACGTCGAGAGGACCGCGGAAGTCGGCGTCCTCGGCCGCGTACACCGCGCTCATGGCACCTGCCTTCTTACGTAACCTCATGGTCGGTCGGCGCTACCCGCAGCACAACCGCGCTCGGCCCGGATGGGTTGTCCTCCGCCCCTGGCCCGGCCCCCGCGCCCCGTTACGGGCCGCGGGGGCCGGGGTACCTCTGCGCGGACACAAGCGGTGTCCCCGTATCGAGGAGAGGTACGACACGTGCAGATCGGATACAAGCTCGCCGCCGAGGCGTTCGGCCCGGCGGAACTGGTACGCCAGGCGGTTCTCGCGGAGCGGGCGGGGTTCGACTTCGTCGAGATCAGCGACCACTACCATCCCTGGCTGGACAACCAGGGGCATTCGCCGTTCGCCTGGACGGTCCTGGGCAGCATCGCGGCCAAGACCTCGCGGATCGGGCTCGCCACCGGCGTCACCTGCCCGACCGTGCGCTACCACCCCGCCATCATCGCGCAGGCCGCCGCCACCCTCGCGCTCCTCTCGGACGGGCGCTTCGTCCTCGGTGTGGGCTCCGGCGAGCGGCTCAACGAGCACGTCGTCGGCCGCGGCTTCCCCGACACGGTCCGCACCCGGCACGAGATGCTCAGGGAGGCGCTGGAGATCATCCGGTTGCTGTGGCGTGGCGGGTACCAGTCGTACGAGGGCAAGCATCTGCGGTTGGAGGACGCCCGGGTCTTCGACCTGCCGGAGGAGCTGCCCCTGATCGCGGTGGCGGCGAGCGGTGAGCCGTCCTCGCGTATCGCCGCAGAGCTGGGCGACGGCCTGTTCGCCACCGAGGACAAGCCGGAGATCGTCCGCCACTACCGTGCGGCGGGCGGGGACGGGCCGGGCTATGTCGAGGTCCCCATGGCGTGGGCGCCCGACGAGCGTACGGCGGCGAAGGCCGTACTGGAGACGTCCCGCTGGGCGGTCACGGGGTGGAAGGTCATGAGCGAGCTGCCCAACCCGGTCAACTTCGAGGCGGCGACCACGACCGTGCGCGAGGAGGACATCCTCGAGAAGTTCGCCTGCGGCAACGACCCGGCGCGGTACACCGAGGTGGCGCAGCGCTTCGTCGACGCGGGCTTCGACCGGCTGGTCATGCAGAACGCCGGCCCGGACCCCGACGGCTTCATCGACTTCTTCCAGCGTGAGCTGAACGAGCCCATGCGACGACTGAGGCCGGCCGGCGACGCTGCCTGAACGGTCATGGAGCACCGCGCGCCCCCGCAGGGACGGCGGGCGGGCTGTCAGTTCCTCGGGGGCGTCGGCGCCTTGGCGCAGAGGTACGGACGCGCGAGCAGCAGGCCCGTGCCGGTCGTGGCGATTCCGAAGTAGACCGGCGCGAGGTGGAGGAAGTCGGTGTAATGGATCGCGCCGTGCACGACGACGGCCGGCAGGAAGCCGGCGGCCGCCGCCGCGGCCAGGCTCCAGAACACCCACGTCTCGCCCCGCCGCCAGCCCCACGCGCTGAGCAGGGTGATGGCCACCGCGGCGGCCATCAGGGCACCGCCGAACCCCGCTCGGTCGTGGGCGACGAACGGCACGAGCCGGGGATTGACGGCTTCCAGCGTCTGCGTACTGGTGCCCAGGAAGACCAGGTCGGCCGGTACGAAGACCCCGGTCAGACCGACCACCGAGATCACCGCTCCGCCGACGAAGAGCCCCGCTCCGGTGACGATCAGCAGCAGTTGGCCGACCAGCGCCCGTCGGCGCTCCGGCTCCGGCCCCTCGGGGGCCGGGCGCCACCGGGGCGCGTGCGGGGTCCGGCGGACCCCGGCCACGAACATCGGGAACAGGACGAGGGCGGTGGCCGTGTGCAGGGGTTCCACGAAGCCGGTGGCCAGGAAGTAGAACAGGGTGGGGAAGCCGATCGCCCCCGACAGCAGGTACACCTCGCGGGCCCAGGGCCATCCCCGTCTGATCCCGCCCAGGGCGAGGCCGGTGTAGAGGGCGCCGATCGCCACCATGGTGCCGGCCATGGTGATCCGGTCGTGCTGGAGGAAGTGCACGAGGTGGTGGTTGGCGGCATGCAGTTCGTCCAGCGTCATGCCGAGGTAGTCGCGGTCGTACCAGAGCAGCACCGGCCCGAGTGTGATCGCCGCGGCGCCGAGTCCGGCACCCGTCATCCCGAGCCCGACGATCAGCGCCCACCACCAGGCGGGCCAGCGACGGGGATCGCGGCCGACCTCGCGTAGCACCGGGCCGACGTCCCGGAGCGCCGGAGCGGGCGCGGTGGGCGTGGCCGCCTCGGTGACCCGTGCGAACCAGCCGGGGCCGGCCGCCACGAGGACCTCGGGGCGGGCGAGCACGACGGCGCCGGGCTCGTCGAGGGCGGCGGCCGCGGCGGTGACCGACGGGTCGGACACGCGGAGGATGGGCGGGTCGTCGCCCGTGGTGAAGCCGTCGACGTGGGGTGCGAGGGCGGCCTCGGTCTCCGGGTCGCGGGCGTGGACGACCATCGGGATCGAGCGGCCGGCGGCGGCCGCTCGGACGGTGTCCACGTCGGCCGCCGAGACGGGTGACACCTCGACGACACCGGCGCCGAGCGGGGGCATGGCGCGTATCGCCTCGCGGGCGAGCGAGGGCGGGACGGATATGCCGAGGCGGACGGAGACGGGTGCGCCGGAGACCTCGCCGGCGAGCGTCTTCGGCGGATGGCGGTGGCCGAATCCCCGGGCGATCAGCCGTGCGCCGGCCGGGCGGGAGCCGATCGAGGCCAGCAGTCGCAGGGCGGTTCGCTGCGAACGGCGCTGGCCGAGGAGGGCGGCGGCCGGGCCGCGCAGCGGGTGGTACGTCCAGTCCGGCATCAGTGGCTCTCGTTCTCCGTCTTCTCCGTCGTCGCGGTCACTCGGTCACCCGGCCCGCCCGTCGTCGGGGTCACTCGGTCACCGGCCCGACCGGTCGCGCGTCAGCGGGCGGGGTCCAGCCGAGCACCGGCGTCATGGAGCGCAGCATCACCCACGTCGGCGTCAGCCGGGCCGCGGTGTCGCGCAGCAGCACCGCGGGCGGCCACGCCAACTGGCCGATCGCGCCGAGCCGGGCGGAGCGGCGGGTGACGGCCTGGGTGCGCGGGCGGCGCAGCAGGTCGTACGAGCGGAGCGCGGCGGCCACGTCGGGGGCGCCGTCGAGGCAGTGGGCGAGGGTGACCGCGTCCTCCAGGGCCTGGCAGGCGCCCTGGCCCAGATTGGGGGTCATGGCGTGGGCCGCGTCGCCCAGCAGCGCGGCCCGGCCGTGGGCGAAGGAGGGCAGCGGCGGCAGGTCGTACAGGTCGTGCCGGAGGACGGCGTCCGGGGGGACGGCCGCCAGCAGGGCGGGGACGGGGTCCGGCCAGGAGCCGAACCGGCGCAGGAGTTCGGCGTGCTCGCGGGCGTGCTCGCTGGGGCCGGACGCTGCTCCGGCGGGCGGCAGTGACGCGGTCGCGAAGCAGTACATCCGTCCGCCCGGCAGCGCGGTGTAGCCGAATCTCTCCCCTCGGCCCCAGATCGCCGCGCCCTCGGGGGGCGGCTCGGCGAGTGGGGCGGTGACCATGCGCCAGGCGGTGTAGCCGGCGTACCGGGGGCCGGCCGCGTCGGGCCACAGGGCGCGGCGGACCGCGCTGCGCAGACCGTCGGCGCCGACCACGAGGTCGGGCCGGGACTGGCCGCCGCGGTGTTCGACGACCAGGTCGCGGCCGTCGTCGCGGACGGCGGTCACTTCGCTGCCCGGCCGCAGGCTGTCGGCGGGCAGCGCATCGGTGAGGACCCTCAGCAGGTCGGCGCGGTGCAGGACCAGCAGGGGGTGGCCGAAGCGGCGGGTCAGCTCCGCGTTGTCCGTGCGGGACAGCCGACGGCCCCGCCGGTCGCGTACGCCGCCGCCCGTCTCGACGGCGCCGAGCGCGCGCACGTCGTCGGCGAGTCCGAGCACTTCGAGCGCGTGCAGCGCGTTCGGCCAGAGGGAGATGCCGGCGCCGACCTCCGTGAACTCGGGTGCCCGTTCCAGCACCTCGACGTGCCAGCCGCGGCGGTGCAGGGCGATGGCCGTCGCGAGACCGCCGATCCCGCCGCCGACGATGGTCGCGGCGCGCTGCGGCATGGGTCCTCGCTCTGGTCTCGGGGCGCCGCCCCGGTGGAGTTCCGGTGAAGTGGTGGCCGGCCGGTGAAGTGGTGGCCGGTCCGGTGCCCGAGCGGCCCGCGTCGCGGCGCGGGCCGGGCTGAGCAGCGCTTATAGCAACATCTCGGCAGACGCCTGTCAACGTGCCGGGGTGGACAGGCCGGGCCTGGCGGGGCGCGGTCGGCCGGGTGTCGTCTCGGGTGGGTGGCGAGGGCCGGGCCGGTCCGGTGGTTGCCGTCTCGGTGAGTGGCGATGGCCGGGGCCTGGTCCGATGGGTGCCGTCTGGTGCGAGGCGATGGCCGGTGGGGGCGGGCGCGCCGGCCGGGGCGGCGAGGGCAGCCGGGCCGGCGAGGGGCGGCTCCGGTCACTGACCGCAGATCGCGGCGTCCACGGCTCGTGTCACCGCCTCCCCGGCCTCCTTGGTCATCGCCACATGGTTGAACGTGAGGGTGACCGCGCGGCCCTTCGGGTCGACGCCGCCGGAGGTGGTGAACCCGGGGATCCCTCCTCCGTGGCCCCAGACCTCCTTCCCGCAGGAGTTGCCCACGCGGACGAGTCCCAGCCCGTATCCGTCCTTCGGAACCCTGTCGAGCGGCACGGTGCGCTTCATCTCGGTGAGCCGGTCCTTCGAGACGATGTCCCCGCGCAGCAGTGCGGTGAAGAAGGTGTTGAGGTCGGCGCCGGTCGCGACCATGGCGCCTGCGGTGTGGGCCCAGGACACGTCGCCGTCGGTGACGTCGACCCGCTTCTCGCCGATGCGGTGGTAGCCCCGGGGGTGCGGGCCGCGGATCCCGGTCTCTCCGCGCCGGGGAAAATAGGTGTCCTTCAGGCCGAGCCGGTCGATGACGCGCGTCGTGATCTCCTCCTCGGCGGGGCTGCCCGTCACCTTCTCGATGAGCATGCCGAGCACGATGTAGTTGGTGTTGGAGTAGACGGCCTTGTCCTTGGCGCCCGGGCCGGGCGGCAGAGAGGTGGCTATCCTCACCAGTTCGGCCGGCGTGTACGTTCCCAGGGGTTCTTCGTCGACGCCGATCCGCAGCTGCCCCGGCTTGATGTCCTGCGGCTTCGTGCCGCCGGCCGCGACGTAGTCCGTCAGACCGCTCGTGTGCCGCAGCAGGTCACGGACCGTCACCCGGCTCCCGTCGTTCCCGTTGCCCTTCACGGTTCCGGGGAGGTAGTGCTCCACGCTCCTCCCCAGGTCGACCCGTCCCTCGTCGACGAGTTGCAGGACGACGGCCGCCACGAACGCCTTCGTGTTGCTGCCGATCCGCACGCGCGCGTCGTCCGTGATCGGCGCCCTGGTGGCGGTGTCGCCCACTCCCGCGCGAAGGACGCGCCTGCCCCGTTCCGGGTCGGAGATCACGACCTGGACCCCCGGGATCCCTTGCTCGACGACGGCGTCGATCTGCTGCTGGATCGCACGGTCGGAGGAGGGGGCGGGCTCCGGGGAGTGATCGCAACCGGTCGCCGTCACGGTGAGGGCGGCGGCCCCGGCGATCACGGCAAGCACGGTGCGGCGTCGTGAGGTGGTCATGGTGGCGCTGGTCCTCCTGGTTGACGAGACCTCGCGGCGAGATCCCTCTGCCCATGACCGTATGGAGGCGTGAGTCGGCGTCCCATGGCGCTGACCACCGCTTTTCCTCTGCGGCGGACCGGTGGAGCGTGCTGGGGCGAGCCCCACCTAACGGGCGGGCGCGGCCTCCCAGGGGGCCGGTCCTGTGCCCTCCGTCCAGGCGACGAGGGCTTCGTGGTCGAAGCACTGGATTCCGCACTGTTCGGCGTACTCCGTCGCCGGCTGGGTGAACTCCCCCGTGGTGACGACGGCGGCGACGGACGCGTCGTGCACCGCGAAGCAGGTGCCGCCGAATCTCTGCACGTCCTGGGAGCCGACCTTGTTGACCGGTCCGTAGCGTTTGCACTGTATGACCAGGTGTCGTCCGTCGGGCGTGGTGGCGGTGACGTCGGCCCCGAGGTCGCCCGCGCCGCCGACGACCTGGACGTCGAGACAGCCGTCGCGGGCGCACAGCGCGGCGACAGCCTGCTCGAAACCGTCAGGGTCCATGGCCAGGTAGTCGTCCGCCTCGAAGCGGGGCAGTGCCGCGTCGGCCTCCGTGGCCAACTCGCCCGCCAGTACGCCCTCATGGGCGGTCGCCCCCTCCCCTTGATCGGGGATGTCCGCCCATGTCTCCACCGCGCGGCGGGCCCTGCGACGGTTGCGGACGCTTCTCAGCGACATCGCCAGAAGGACGATTGCCACCACCGTGATGGCCGCCTGCACGGGATGATGTTCGGCCGTCCTGACCATCACCTTCACCAGAAGCCCCGCGGCACACAGGGCTATCGCCAACAGGCCGAAGAAGAGGAGAAGCTGCCGGATGCTGAACGCCTGCCTCTGGTGTGCGCGGCCGGCGGGCTTGCGGGGGACGGTCATGGGCGGAGCCCTCCGACGACGGCGAGGATGTCAAGATCATTCATAGGACTCCTCTGCCCGGCCATCCCGAGTTCAACAGCTCTACGGGGCGCGCGCGTACGGCAGTTCACGTCGGCCCGCGAGTCCCGGCCGCCGGTCGTACGGGCCGGTCGCGGGCTGGGCGATGTGCGCCGGTAAGGTCCCCCTGTCGTCACAGCAGTGACCGCAGTCACCGCCCTGGGGGGTACCCGCATGTCCACGCCGAAGTCTTCCTTGAGCCGCAGATCGGCGCTCGCCGCGCTGACCGGTGCGGCGGTCGGCGGTTCGCTGCCGCTCGCACCGTCCGTCTTCGCCGCCACGCCTGCCGTCGCCGCGGAGACCACGACGGCTGGGACCACGGCGGCGGCCGCCGGACCCACGACGCCCGCGGGGCCCGCCGACCGGCTTCCCATGGCGGCCGACCCGTGCGACCCGTGGCACTTCGCCGCCCACCCGGCCGGGGAGCTCACCACCCGTACGATCGCCGCCACTCCCCCGCTGCTGGAGGTGTCCGACACCCAGGGGGTGCTCGCCACCCTCACCACCGGCGCCACGACGGTCACGCTGCGCGGGCCGAAGCGCTGGTTCACCGAGCAGAAGAAACCATTCGCCGACGCCTTCACCCGGACCTTGCCCGCCGGCCAGAACGGCTGGGGCTCCTCCCCCGGCGGCGGCAAGTGGTCCACGTACAACGGCCCGGACACGAACTACTTCCTGGAGAGCGGCCGCGCCGTCATCCGGCTCGACGTCAACGAGGCGGGTACCAGCCGCCACGCCCTGCTCCCCGACAAGGCCGTCGGGGACGTCAGCGCCGCCGCCCGCTTCTCCTTCGACAAGGTTCCGACCGGCGCGGCCGCCTCGCTCGCCCTGACCTTCGCGGTCACGGACGCGAGCAACCACTACCGGGCCCGGCTGATCGTCACCCCCGCCGGAGAGGTCCAGCTCGTCGTCGAGAAGGCGCTGGCGAACAGCGTGACCGTCCTCGGTGCGGCCGTCACGGTCGGCACCGGTTTCGCCGCGTTCGACCACTGGTGGGTACGGGTCGAGAAGACCGGCACCCTCCTGCGCGCCCGCGCCTGGCGGCACGGCACGGCCGAGCCCGCGGACACGTGGCACCACAGCCTGAGCGACCCCGAGAAGGACCCGGCCAAGGTGTTCACCGGGGGCACCTTCGGAGTCCGCGCGTACGCCTCCCCCGGCAGTACCACGACGCTGGAGGCCCGGGTCTACGACTTCGACGTCGATTCGGCGGTGTGGGCCGACCCGCCGGTCATCTGCCACGACACCTGGGTACGAACGCTGCCGGCGCCCTTCGACGGCGCCTGGACGCCCGCGCTTGAGCAGCGGATCCGCGCGTGGGCGGGCGACACCTCTCCCGACGCGCTCGCGTACGCCTCCATGTACCGGCCCTTCGCCCCCGCCGTGACCGACCCGGCGCTCCAGGGCGCGACCGTGGTCGGCGAGTCCGAGTACAGCGAGCCGGACGCGGCCGGACTGCGGTACATCGGCGCCGACTTCCACGAGTACATGGGACTCGACTGGACCTTCACCGCGAGCGGCGAGACCAAGACCGCGGATCCCGCCTTCAAGGGTTGTCTGGACTGCTCCGGCTTCGTCCGGATGGTCTACGGCCACCATCTGGGCGTCCCGATGGTCGCCTACGAGAACTTCGACGGCCGCAACCTGCCCCGCACATCACGCCACCAGTCCGCCAGCGGTCCCGGTGTGGTGGTGGCCAAGGGCACGACGGCGCCGCCCTCGCTCGCCGGGCTGCGGATCGGCGACGTCGTCTACTTCGACGCGACCGCCTCCGACCCCGCGGACCCCGAGACCGAGGCGGGCGTCATCGACCACACCGGCATCTACGTCGGGCAGGACCAGCACGGCGGCCTGCGTTTCGTCTCCAGCCGCAAGACGCCGAACGGGCCGACCCTGGCGGACCTCGGAGGCAAGTCGATCCTCAACGGCAGGAAGTCGACCACGGAGCAGAAGGGCGATCTGTACACGGACTCGCTGCGCGTGATCCGCAGGTTCTGAACCGAAGCCGCTGCCGCGCTCGGCCGAGGCCCCGTCCTGGGGAGCAGTCGGTCACCCCGTACGCGCCGGGAGGGTGTCCTTGGCGACCAGCCTGGGGCCGGAGTAGCACAGGCGGTACAGATCGGCCTGATCCAGGAGGCTGCCGCTCGAACGGTAGAAGTCGCAGCTGGTTCCGGGCGGTCGGGGCGCGGCCCTGGCCTCGTCCGGGGGGTACGGGAAGGGCTGGGGCGGGAGGAGGTGGGCGACGTCGGCGCGTGACCGGCCGACGCGCATCTCCTCGTAGTGGGAGGGCGGCAGAACACTCGTGGTGAGCTGGTGGGCCAGATAGGCCGCCGCGGGGAGGAAGACCACCGCGGCCAGCGCCGGGGCCGCGAAGACGGCCGCGAACCGGCGGCGGGCGCTGCGCTGTACGTGCCTCAGCCGGCGGGCCGCTTCGGGTGCCGCGCCACCGGTCGCGTCCTCCGCGCGAGCGCTCGTCGTACCGCGCGGGGACCACGGTTGGAAGGTGTCCTCGTCGGGCCGGTGCCGTGGTGCCGCCTGGGGGGCCGTGTGGTGCGGCAGGGTGGCACTGACCAGGAAGCCGCCCTCGTACGGGCCGGTCCACAGGGTGCCGCCGAGGACCGTCACGCGTTCGCGCAGTCCCGCAAGGCCGCTGTTGCTGCCCGCCGTGCCGGGCAGCCCGCGGTCGGCCGAGCCGGCGTCGGGCGAATCGTCCTCGGGCGTACCGGAGTCGACGACGCGTACGCGCGTGTGGTCGGTGTCGTGCGTGATGGTGACCCGTACCGTGCTGCCCGGGGCGTGCTTGGTTGCGTTCGTGAGCGCTTCCCGCACCAGCCGGTACACGGCCCGTTCGATCAGGGACGAGGGCGGGGGGACGGGGCCCTCGCGCTCCCAGCGCACGCGGACTCCGGAGGCGACCGCGCGGCCGAGGAGTGCCTCGACGGTGTCGGCAGCGGGCGGGTCCCCCGCCGAGCGGGGTTCGTCACGCAGGACGGTGACGGTCTCCCGCAGTTGGTCGACGGCGTCCGATATCGTCCTGCGCAGCTCGGCGACGTCGGCGCGGTCCTCGGGGGCGAGTGTGGGCGAGAGCTCCAGCGCTCCGGCGCGCAGGGCGACCAGGCTCAGCACGTGCCCCAGCGAGTCGTGCATGTCGGCGGCGATGTCCGCGCGCTCGGTGAGCCTCGCCCGCTCCGCGACGAGATGCTGCTGCTCCTCAAGGCTGCGGGCCAGCTGCCATCCTCCCCGTACGAGCTCCCTCCGGCCGCGCCAGTAGCGGCCGGCGAGCCAGGGCAGGAGGAGTGCGGCGGGCAGCACCGTCATCGTGTAGAACCACCACACCGCGGGGGCCCGCAGTACGGCGCAGAGGGCGAGGTCGACCGCCAGGCAGCCGGCGAGCACGAGCAGCGGGGTGCGGTCCTCGGCGGTGCGCGCCCCCAGCAGGCAGCTGAGCCCGGCCAGCGCCAGGACGTAGGCGTTCGCGGGGCTCGCCGTACCGGTCAGGCCGAGGGCGCACAGCGCGTTGGCCAGGAAGACGGCTGCTCCCGGCCGGCGCCCGGAGAGGAGGACCGCGACGGCCAGCAGCAGGATGGGAAGCACCAGGTGGAGTGTGATCGGCGAGACCGGGTGGCTTCGGGACCACAAGACGCCCGCGGTGCTGAAGGCGGCCCAGAGAGCCGTGCCGCCGGCCGCCGACTTCAGCCGTGTGCGGGTGAGGCGTCGCATGGTGCGTCGTGTTCTCTCTTCCGTGGGTGCGGTGCGTGCCGTCATCCGCCTGACGCTACGTCACGGTCCGTCGGCGGAGAGCGGGCGGCCCTGGGGTGCTCAGGGCCGGGGTCAACGGCCGGGCGGGTAAAGGCCCGGGGCCAAAGGCCGGGCGGGCAAGGACCCGCCCGGGCCCGGGTGTTCAGGCGTCACGGCGGCGCAGCCGGTACAAGCCGGCCAGCTGGGCGGCGAGCGTCCAGGCGCCGAGGACCGCGACCGCCACGATCGGTGGGTACGGAGCGTCGGCGCTGTCCCGCATGAAGTGGAGGCCCGCGCTGTGCGGCAGCCAGTCGTTGACGGTGAGCAGGACGGGACCGCCCAGCCCCACCAGCATGCTCGGCATGGCCCACAGCAACGTGAAGAGCACGGTCAGCGCTCCGGCGGCGTGCCGCGTGGCGAAGGACGCTCCCACGGTGAGCACGGCCACGAGGGCGTAGTAGAGGCCGACAGCCAGGGCCTGGCCCGCGGCCGTGCCGGCGTCGAACGACGCGTGGCCGGAGAACGGGCCCCAGGCCGCCACCATGCCCACCGCGGCGGACACCGTGCCCGCGGTGAAGGAGACCACGCCGGCGACCAGCGCCTTGGTCAGCTGCAGTCGCCACCGCACCGGTACCCACAGCAGGGACGCGCTCATGCTGGTGGTCGTGTACTCACCCGTGACCGTGATCGTGGCGAGAATGACCACGGCGAACTGGACGAGCACGGTGGAGGAGACCGCCGCGTCGCCGACCGGCTGGACGGCGTGCTCGTTGATGCGGGCGATCGAGCCGTAGTAGAAGGTGAACACCCCGGTCGCCGGCAGGGCCGCGAGGAGGCACACGTACGACGTACGGACCGACCACAGTTTGGTCCACTCGGCGGCGAGCGCGCCGGCGAACGGGCGGCGGAACGGGCCGGCCGGGCCTGGGCGGGTGTCGCGTCCGGACGTGCCCGTCGTCACTTCGGACGTCATCGCGTCCACCTTCCCGCCTCGGCCGCCGGTGTCGCCGTGGTGGCGGCGGTGGCGGCGGTCGTCGCTGTCATCGCCGTCGTACCCGGGTGGGAAGAGGCGCCGTGCCCCGGCCCGGTCGCATGGTCCGCTTCGTCTCGCTTGTCCGTCGCGTACTCGACGCTGCGGGCCGTCAGTTCCATGTACGCCTGCTCCAGCGAGACCTGCGTCTCGCTCAGCCGATGCAGCCTGACCGAGGAGCTGTGGGCGAGGTCGCCGACCTCCGCGGCGGTCATGCCCTTGACGACGATCTCGTCTCTGCCCGTCGACTCCACCTTCACGCCGCCGACCGCCGCGAGACGGCTCACCAGCAGGGACAGTTCCTCGGGCTCGGGCACCCGGACCCGTACGGATGCCAGGGAGCTGCCGGCGAGGAAGTCGGCCATGGACGTGTCGGCCAGGAGCCTGCCCCTGCCGATGATCACGAGGTGATCAGCCGTCAGCTGCATCTCGCTCATCAGATGGCTGGAGAGGAAGACCGTACGTCCCTGGTCGGCCTGGGCCCGCACGAGCTGCCGCATCCAGCGCACGCCGTCGGGGTCGAGACCGTTGACCGGTTCGTCCAGGATCAGGGTGGGCGGATCACCGAGCAAGGCGCCCGCGACGCCGAGCCGTTGGCACATGCCGAGGGAGTACGTCCCGGCGCGGCGTCGCGCCACCTTGGCGAGGCCCACGGCCTCCAGAACCTCGTCCACCCGGCGCACCGGGATGCCGTTGCTGCGGGCCTGCGCGATCAGATGGCTCCGTGCCGACCTGGCCGGATGCCGTGCCTTCGCGTCGAGCAGCGCCCCGACTTCGCGGACCGGGCGGCGAAGGGCCGCGTAGGGCCGGCCGTCGACGAGCGCTCGGCCCCGCGAGGGGTGGTCGAGGCCCAGGATCATCCGCATCGTGGTGGATTTGCCGGCTCCGTTCGGGCCGAGGAAGCCGGTCACCTTTCCTTCCTCGATGTCCAGCGTCAGGTTGTTCACGGCGAGGGTCTCGCCGTATCGCTTCGTAAGCCCTCTGAGGGTGATCACATCGGTTCCTTCGGCGTCCGCGGACTGGGTTTCCCGTACGGCAGCGACGCTAGAAGGGCGGGATGCCGCGGCACATCGGCCGTTCGTCAGCACCTTCCCTTCCCTTCGTCAGGGGTGCGGCCCGCCGCTGGTCGTACTTCTCGCGGCCGCCGCCTCCGGGCCCGCCTCGGGGCCGTAGGCTCGCGGTGTGGAAGAGACGCCCCCCGGCCGGCCGCCGGTCCGCGTCCTCGTGGCGGACGACGAGGCGATGGTCCGGGCCGGCATACGAGCCATCCTGGCCAGGGACCCGCGCACGGACGTGGTCGCCGAGGCCGCCGACGGGCACGAGGCCGTGTCGCTGACGCGCCGGTACCGCCCCGACGTGGTCCTCCTCGACATCCAGATGCCAGGACTGGACGGTCTCACGGCGGCGGCACGGATCCACGAGGCCGTGCCGACGGCCGGTGTGATCATGCTGACGACCTTCGGGGAGGACGACTTCATCAGGCGCGCCCTCGAGGACGGCGCGAGCGGCTTCCTGCTCAAGGCGGACGACCCGCGGGAGCTCCTGAACGGAGTGCGGGCGGTGGGAGCCGGCGGGGCCTATCTCTCGCCGAGAGTGGCCGCACGGGTCATCGCGGGCCTGCGGGCGCACCGGACCGTACGGCATGATCGCCGACTCGATGACCTGACCGAGCGGGAGCGGGAGGTGCTCGCCGGGATCGGCGCGGGGCTCTCCAACGCAGAGATCGCCGCGCGACTCCATCTGGTCGAGGGCACGGTGAAGGCGCACGTGAGCGCCGTCTTCGCGAAGCTCGGCGCACGCAATCGCGTCGAGGCGGCCATCGCGGCCCACGAGGCCGGGGTGAGGACCCGGGAGGAGTAGATCGAGCGCCCCGGTCCGACGGGCAGGCCCCGTCTAACAGTCTCGTCGGGCCGCGGGTCCGCGGCGCGGGCGCGCGTACGGGCTGTGCGCGTCAGGACGCCGTGCGGACCATGTCCGTCACGTTGCGGGTGATCCCCCGAGGGAGGTCAGCCCAGGTCGAGTCGCATCAGGACCCGGGGGTGGCCGGCCAGGACCGAGGTGGTGTCGGCGGCGTAGGTGAACCCGGCGCGTTCGAAGTTCTTCCGGATCCCGGCGTACGCCATCGTCAGGTCGACCCTGGCGTCGCCGTTGTCCAGGGGGTACGCCTCGACCGCCGGTGCGCCTTGGGTACGGGCGAAGTCGACCGCGCCGGCGATCAGGGCGTGCGAGATTCCCTTCTTGCGGTGGCCGGGGCGTACGCGGATGCACCACAGCGACCAGACCGGCAGATCGTCGATGTGCGGGATCTTGCGGTTGCGCGCGAACGAGGTGTCCGCGCGCGGTGCCACCGCGGCCCAGCCGACCGGATCGTCGCCGTCGTAGGCGATCACTCCGGGAGGCGGGCCCGTACGGCACAGCTCGGCGACGTACGCGCCGCGGGCCGGCCCGCGCAGCTCGTTGTTGAGCTTGGAGGGGATCCGGTAGCTCAGGCACCAGCACACATTGGCCCCGGGGGACTTCGGGCCGAGCAGGGTACGGACGTCCTCGAAGACCGTAGCCGGGCGAACCTCGATGGTCATGACACCACGATGTCACGACGTACGGACAACGCGCACCGCGCCGAAGCGCGCCCGGAGGAGCCCCAGCTCGGCCGACGTGCGGAGCTGGGGCTCTCCTCGTGTGCCCCGCATCTGCCGAAGCAATCCGACGGAGCGAGGCGACGACATGGGAGGACGGTCGGCATCGTTCGCCCGGGGCGTCGTCCGCTCAAGTGGGCGGAAGCGCCTACGGTTTCGGGGGCGCGGCGTCAGCGGCCGTAGGCGTCGTGGCACAGGCCGGTGACCCCGGGATCGACGACGCCCTCGGACTGACGGCAGAGGTCCCTCATGTCGTACGTCGAGCGTGGCGCGGCGGGAGTGCGCGCGGGCCGCCGTTTCCGCTTCTTGGCCTGCTTGCTCCCCGCCGGTTTCCCTCGGTCCGGCCCGGCGGTGCGCTTCGGTGCCTTCGGTGTCTTGCGTGGCGCGGACCGCTCGCTGCTCGGCGGCGGCGCGGGTTCGGCGGAGGCGAGTTCCTCGCGGAAGGGTCCCGGTGTCGGCGACGACGGGGGCTCGACGACCGGCTGCGGGGCGGGCGCGCCCGCGGGGCTGAGTCCCGGAGCCTGGCGGTGCGGCGGCCGTGGAGCGGTGCCGTCGACGGACGTACACGCCGTGAGGGTGCCTGCCAGGAGGAGCGGGACAAGGAGAAGGCGGAGGCGCACGTCAGGCCTCCGGTCGAGGACGAGCGAGAGCGCTGCCGGGCGTCTCGGCCGGGTGGCGGCAAGCTCCCTCATCCGGATGCGTCGCGCACCTCTTCAGGTGGGGGTCCGGGCGGGTGTTCTCGTTCTTTCGCATGACCTGACGAACGATCCGGACACACGCCGGGGCACTGCTCCGTCCGGGACTCCCCGCCGCCCTCAGGTCAGTCGGAGGAGTCGTCCCGCTGCGCCGAGGCCGGGCGGAAGCACGCCGTCACCATCTTGCCGTGCCGCTGGCACTTCATCCCCCACTCGTCGGCGAGGGCCTGCACGATGCCCACGCCCCGGCCGGACACCTCGCCGGCGCCCGGGTCGCGCGGTCGGGGCAGGGTCGAGTCGTCGTCGTGGACGCTCACATGGAGGCAGTCGCCGTCCCAGGTCAGCACCAGGTGCGCGTCGCTGTTCGCGTGCACATGGGCGTTGGTGAGCAGCTCGGACACCGTCAGGACGACGGCGTCCACGGTCTCGGGCTCCTCGGCGGCCCACGGCAGCGCCGCCAGGTGCCCCCGTGTCCAGTGCCGTCCTGCCCGCACGCCCCCGGACACGGGGAACGAATGCGCCCAACCCATCGCTTTGACCGCCACTGTCCACACTCCCTTTGCGGCTTGTCGCCGCTTTCCACGTCGGTATCACCGGGAGTGTCGGATACCCGGCATTCCTCCGGACAGGCGTCCCGGGTACGGGCGGTGGCTACGCGGGGGCGCCGGCGGGCGACTCGACGGGCTCCGGCCCCGGCTCCCGCGGCGGCTCGCTGAGCTGTTCGCGCAGATAGTTCCAGACCACGGCGACCAGGGCGGCCACCGGCACCGCGAGCAGGCTTCCCACGATGCCGGCCAGACTGCCGCCCAGCGTCACGGCCAGCAGGACGACCGCCGCGTGCAGGCCGAGACCGCGGCTCTGGATCATGGGCTGGAAGACGTTGCCCTCCAGCTGCTGCACCACGACGATGATCGCGAGCACGATCAGCGCGTCCGTCAGGCCGTTCGACACCAGCGCGATGAGTACCGCGACCAGGCCGGCGAACAGGGCGCCGACGATCGGTACGAAGGCCGACACGAAGGTGAGGACGGCCAGCGGAAGCACGAGGGGGACGCCGAGGATCCAGAGTCCGAGGCCGATGAAGACGGCGTCGAGCAGGCCGACGACGGCCTGGGAGCGCACGAACGCGCCCAGGGTGTCCCAACCGCGGGCGGCGACGATCGGGACGTCGGTGGCGAGCCGGCCGGGGAGCTGGCGGGTGAGCCACGGCAGGAACCGCGGGCCGTCCTTGAGGAAGAAGAACATCAGGAAGAGCGCCAGGACGGCGGTGACCACGCCGTTGAACACGGTGCCCACCCCGGAGACGACGGCCGTGACCACGCTGCCTACGCTGTCCTGGACGCGGGCGATCGCGGCGTCGAACGCGCCGCTGATCTGGTCGTCGCCGATGTTCAGCGGCGGCCCGGCGGCCCATTCGCGGAGCTTCTGGATTCCCTTCACCACACCGTCGGCCAGCTCACCCGACTGAGCGGCGGTCGGCACCGCGATCAGCGCCACGATGCCCGTGGCGACGAGCAGGAACAGCACCATCACCACCGACGCGGCCAGGGCCGGGGGCCACCCACGGGCGCGCAGGAAGCGTGCCACGGGCCAGGTCAGCGTCGTGAGGAACAGGCCGACTATGAGCGGCCAGACGACCGACCACATCCGGCCCAGGAGCCACACGGCCACCGCGGCCATCACCAGGACGACCATCAACTCGATGGACACACGCGCCGCTGTCCGGAGCGCGCGGGCGGCTTTCGTCGAACTCAACATGGCAGACATGGAGGCCACCCTATGGACACCACCGTCCCGCCGTGGGCGCGGGTAGGGTCGCTGACCATGGGCACGCACACGGGGCAGGAGATGATCGCCGTACCGCCGGGGCAGGTCGCTCTGACGGACCGTCGGACGCGACGTACGTGGACGGTCGAGGTCGCCCCCTGCCGACTCGGGGCGTTCCCGGTCACGCAGGGTCTGTACGCGGAGGTCACCGGCCGGTGGCCGGCCGCCGCCCGAGGGGACCGGCTGCCCGTCGAAGGCGTCTCCTGGTGGGACGCGGTCCGGTTCTGCAACGCCCTGTCGGAACGGGAAGGGTTCACGCCGGCCTATCGCCTCGACGACGGCCCCGGCGGCGGCCCGGGCGGCGACGGCGAGTCCGTCGAGTGGGACACCTCGGCGGACGGGTACCGGCTGCCGACCGAGGCCGAGTGGGAGCACGCCTGCCGCGCCGGCACCGGTGGCCCGCGCTACGGGCCGCTCGACGAGATCGCCTGGTACCGCGACAACGCGGGGGAACGCGTACGCGAGGTGGGTGGGAAGCGCCCCAACCCATGGGGATTCCACGACATGCTCGGCAACGTCTGGGACTGGTGCTGGGACCTCTACGATCCCGAGGTCTACGGCACGTACCGCGTGCTGCGCGGAGGCGGCTGGTTCGACGAGCACTGGAGCTGCCGGGCATCAGCGCGGCGCCGCAGTCATCCGACGTTCCAGGTCGACGACGTCGGGTTCCGTCTCGCGCGTTCCGCCGGGCGCCTCGCGCCGCCCCCGGGGTGACGGTCTCCGGAAGGCGGCGGAGGAGCCGCGCCGGTTGAGCGGAGGCTCCGTCAGAAGAACCCGCCCGTACGGTAGTACGCGCCGATCTCCTCCCGGCGCTGCACCTCGGCGAGGTGCTTGTCCGACTGGAACTCCGGCGCGCCCTTGATCTGCTCCTTGGTGAGACCCACGTGGACCGCCTTCTCCTCGAGGTCGACGCGGGTCACCGTGCTCGCCGGGAGCAGTACCTCCTTGCCGAAGATCCACGTTCCGGTGTCCACCACCAGGAAGGCGTTGCCGACTTCGTCGGAGTGCTTGTCGACCTTGCCGATCCGGCCGTCCGTCGCCTCCACCTTCCACCCGGTCAGGTCCGTCCCCGGAAGGTGGCCCGAAGACGGCCCGTAGCTCCACACGTGCTCGGTCATGCGCACATCACTCCTCGTCCGAAGGTGAGAGCGCACCGCGTTTCCGGCGGCACGCTGTCGGCGTCGGGAATCCCGTGCCCGGGAAACTCCGCCGCACACCCGTCGTTCGGGTGCGCATGGCCCACCCGTTCCAGGGCATATGGGGTGCGCTCACTCAACGGAGAGGTAACCATGGCAGCGGAATCGTCGGCGGCCTCTGTGCCCGCCTCCACCGGCACCGTCACCACCGCCGTTCCGGCCCGTCTGGACCGGCTGCCGTGGTCGCGGTGGCACTGGATGATCGTGATCGGTCTCGGCACGGTCTGGATCCTGGACGGACTGGAAGTCACGATCGTCGGCAACGTCGCCGGCCGTCTCGCCGAGGAAGGCAGCGGCCTGGCCATCAGCTCGGCGCAGGTCACCGGCGTCGCCGCCGCCCTGTACGTGGCGGGTGCCTGCTTCGGCGCCCTCTTCTTCGGCAGGCTGACCGACCGGTACGGACGCAAACGCCTCTTCATGGTCACCCTGGCCGTCTATCTGGCCGCCACCGCGCTGACCGCGCTGTCGTTCGAGTCCTGGTGGTTCTTCCTCTTCCGGTTCCTCACCGGCTTCGGTATCGGCGGCGAGTACGCCGCCATCAACTCCGCGATCGACGAACTGATCCCGTCGCGGTACCGCGGGCGGGTCGACCTCATCATCAACGGGAGTTACTGGCTGGGCGCGATCGGCGGGGCCCTGCTGTCCATCGTGATGCTGGACACCGACATCTTCGCCAAGGACCTCGGCTGGCGGCTCAGCTTCGCTCTCGGCGTCGTGCTCGGCCTGGTGATCCTGCTGGTCCGTCGGCACGTTCCGGAGAGTCCCCGGTGGCAGTTCATCCACGGATACGGCGATGACGCCGAGAAGCTGGTGTCGTCCGTCGAGCGGGAGATCGAGCGGGAGAAGGGTGAGCCGCTGCCGCCGCCGGCCCGCGAGATCACCATCCACCAGCGCAAGAGCATCGGCTTCGGCCTCATCGCCAGGACGGTCTTCGGCCGCTATCCGCGCCGCGCGGTCCTCGGTCTCTCGCTCTTCATCGGCCAGGCGTTCCTCTACAACGCCATCACCTTCGGCTTCGGCGCCATTCTGACCACGTTCTTCGACGTGCCGACCGGCCACACCGGCTACTACTTCGCGGTCATCGCCGCCGGCAACTTCATCGGCCCGCTGCTGCTCGGCAAGCTCTTCGACACCGTCGGCCGCCGGATCATGATCTCGGGGACGTACCTGCTCTCGGGTCTGCTGCTGTTCGGCACCGCGTGGCTCTTCGACCGGGGGTCGCTGACGGCCACGACGCTGACGGCCTGCTGGTGCGTGGTGTTGTTCTTCGCGTCGGCGGGCGCGTCGAGCGCGTATCTGACGGTCTCCGAGGTCTTCCCCATGGAGACCCGCGCGATGGCCATCGCCTTCTTCTACGCGCTGGGCACGGCGGCCGGCGGTATCAGCGGCCCGCTCATCTTCGCCGACCTCACCGCGTCCGGCGTGGTCGGGGAGACGGTCCTCGCCTTCCAGATCGGTGCCGCACTGATGTGCGCGGCGGGAGTCGTGGCCGCGTTCCTGGCGGTGAACGCGGAACAGCGCTCCCTGGAGGACATCGCCGAACCGCTGTCGGTGGCACGGGAGAGCGCCGCTCCGACGGCCGCGACGACCGGGCCGGCAACGGGTGATGGCCGGATGTGACAGACAGCCGTCATTGCGGCCATGCCGGGCCACCGTGACCATGGACGCATGCCCACTCCCCACCGTGTCGTCATCGCGGTCTTCCCCGATGTCGATCTGCTCGATGTCACCGGCCCGGCCGAGGTGTTCGCCCTGGCCAACCGGGAGACCGGTGGCCGACCCGTGTACACGGTCCGCCTTGCGGGCCCCGACGCGGGACCGGTGGTGACGTCGGCCGGAGTACGCCTCCTCGCGGACACGACCTTCGCCGAGGTGGGGGCCGCGGTGGACACATTGCTGGTTCCCGGCGCGGTGGACCTGGGCCCGGAAGGTCCGGTGGCCCGGGTCGACGACACCGTGGTGGAGTGGGTGAGGGCCACGGCGCCGTACGCGCGGCGGATCGCGTCCGTATGCGTGGGCGCCCATGTGCTCGCGGCGGCCGGGCTGCTCGACGGGCGGCGGGCGACCACCCATTGGTCGACGGCGGCGCAGCTCGCGGCCGACCACCCGCGGGTCCGGGTCGACGCCGACCCGATCTTCGTCCGCTCCGGCCGGGTGTGGACCGGGGCGGGCATCAGCACCTGTATGGACCTGGCGCTCGCATTGGTGGCCGAGGACCACGGTGAGGAACTGGCCCTGGCCGTGGCCCGGCAGCTGGTGATGTACCTCAGGCGGCAGGGCGGGCAGAGTCAGTTCAGCGTGCCACTGAGCCGGCCCGCGGCGGCCCGCAGGGACATCGACGAGCTGCGGGTGTTCATCACCGAGCACCTGGACGGCGATCTGTCGGCGCCCGCGCTGGCGGAGCGCATGTGTCTGAGTGAGCGTCACTTCGCGCGGGTCTTCCGTCAGGAGACCGGCACCAGCCCGGCCGCCTATGTGGAAGCCGCCCGGGTCGAAGCCGCCCGTCGTCTCCTCGAGACCACCGATCAGCCGCTGGAGCGGATCGCTGCGACCAGCGGGCTGGGCTCGGTGGAGACGCTGCACCGGGCGTTCCGCAAGCAGATCAACACCACCCCGGCGTCCTACCGGCGCCGTTTCCGTACCGCTTCCTGACCCCCGGCGCGACGAGTCCGCCGCGACCGCGGTCTCGCCATGCCTGTTGACGATCCGAAAGGTCTCTTTCCTCCATGAATGCCTCCGTGTCCCTGCGTGACGTCATCGGTCTCGACGCCACGCTCCCCCGCCTCGCCGAGACCACCCTGATCATGATCGATTTTCAGAACACCTACCGCACCGGTGTCATGGCCCTCGACGGTGTCGAGCCCGCCCTGGCCGCCGGGGCCCGGCTGCTCGCCGCCGCTCGCGCGGCCGGCGCGCCGGTCGTCCACGTCGTCAACGACGGGGGCGAGGGCACCCCGTACGACATCCGTGCCGAGATCGGCGCCATCAGTCCCGAAGTGGCGCCCGCCGACGGCGAGACGGTCGTGGTCAAGCGGTTCCCCGACTCCTTCCACCGCACCGACCTGGAGAAGACGCTGCGCGACCTCGGCGCCGGACCCGACCTGGTGCTGGCCGGTTTCATGACCCACATGTGCGTCACCTTCACCGCGCAGGGCGCCTTCAACCTCGGCTACCGGCCCACCGTCGTCGCCGAGGCGACCGCCACCCGCTCACTGACCGCGCCCGACGGCAGCACCGTGCCCGCCGCCCTCCTCCAGAAGGGAAGCCTGACCACCATCACGGACCTCTTCGGCACGGTGGCCCCCACCGTCGGGCACCTCACCACCTGACCGGGCCGGCGGCGCGCTCCGGGACGCCGGCCCGTCGGTGGAACGTCCGCCGGTAGGTGGTGGGCGACATGCCGACGATCCGGGCGAAATGCGCCCGCAGACTGGCCGGCCCGCCGAAACCGCAGGTCTCCGCTATCCATCCGATGGGCCGGTCGCTGGTCTCCAGGTACTGCTGGGCCCGGCGCACCCGCTGCTGCAGCAGCCAGCGCAGGGGCGACATCCCGAGCGCTTCGGCGAACCGGCGCTCGACGGTGCGCACGCTGACATGGGCCCGGGCGGCCAGGTCGGCACTGGACAGCGGCAGGTGCAGCTGTTCCCCGGCCCATTCCAGCAGGCCGGCCAGCCAGTCGTCGCGGGCCCCCGGTGAGACCGGGCGGTGGTACTGGGCCTGTCCGCCGTCCCGGTGCGGCGGGGTGACCAGACGGCGGGCCAACTCGGCGGCCACCGCGGCCCCGTGGTCGACCCGTACCAGATGCAGACAGGCGTCGATGCCGGCCACCGTGCCCGCGGAGGTGATGACGTCGGCGTCCTCGATGTAGAGCACGGACGGGTCGACCCGGACGGCGGGGTGGCGGCGGCTCAGCTCCTCCGCGTGCAGCCAGTGGGTGGTGGCCCGGCGTCCGTCCAGCACCCCGGCGGCGGCCAGGACGAAAGCGCCGGAGCAGATGGACAGGATCCGCGTCCCGCGCCGGTACGCCTCCCGGACGACGTCCACCAACTCCGCGGGCGGATCCTCGTGGACGTTCGTACACGCCGGGACGACGAGCGTGTCCGTCGCCTCCGGGTCCCACCCGGGGCCGTCCGGGGTAAGGGTGAATCCCGGGGTCAGCCGCACCGGCGCGCCCCCGACCGGGACCACCGAGAACTCGTACCACGGATCGGCCAGGTGCGGCCGGTCCACGCCGAAGACCTGGCAGGGGACGGCTGCTTCGAAGATCGGCATGTCGTCGGTGACGGCCATGACGACGCGATGGGCGCGCATGACGCGAACCTAGCGCAGCGTGTCGCCGCGGACGGTGGCCCCCCGTGCCGGCACCCAGCAGGATCGGGGCGAGCCCCCGACGACTGGAGAATCCCTGATGACGCGGACGAACGACCGTCCCCACCCCTCGCGCACGAAGCCGGTGATCGCGGTGTTCGGCGCCTACGGGCACACCGCCCGGTTCGTGACGGCGGAGCTGCTGAAGCGCGGGTGGACGCCCGTACTGTCCGGCCGGGACGCGGCGAAGCTGGAGGCGGCCGTCGCCGGTCTCCCCGGCGTGGAGACGAGGGTCGCCTCGGTCGACACGCCGGCCTCGCTCGACCGCGCGATCGCCGGCGCGGCAGCGGTGATCAACTGCGCCGGGCCGTTCGGCGACACCTCGCCCCCGCTGATCGAGGCCGCCCTGCGCGCCGGGATCCACTACCTCGACGTCACGGGCGAGACGCTGGTCGCGGCCGACACCTTCGACACCTATCGGAACGACCCCCGGGTGAAGGAGGCGGGCATCGTGGTGGCACCTGCGATGGCGTTCTACGGCGCGTTGGGCGACCTTCTCGCCACCGCGGCGATGGGCGACTGGGCCGCCGCCGACGCGCTCTCGGTCGCCGTGGCCCTGGACAGCTGGCACCCGACTCGGGGAACGCTGCTTGCCGGCCGGCGCCGGGCCGGACGGCGGGTGGTCTTCTCCGACCACCGGCTGCGGGTCCTCGCGGGCGACGAGCCGCCGCCGCAAGGCGAGTGGACCTTCGCCGAGCCGTTCGGGCGCCAGGACGTCGTGGGGCAGTTCTCCACCACCGATGTGATCACCATCTCCCAGCACCTGGACACCGCGAGGATCGACACGTTCCTGAACACCGCCCCGCTGAAGGACCTCGGCGACCCGGAGACCCAGGGCCCTCGGGCTGCTGACGCCGACGGCCGGTCGTCCCAGGTCTTCCTGGTCGAGGTCGTGGTCCGGCGGGGCTCCGAGGAGCGGCGGGCGTCGGCCCGCGGCCGCGACATCTACGCCGTCACCGCGCCGATCGTGGTCGAGGCCGCCGAGTGGATCCTGACCGGCCGCACCCGGGCCACCGGTGTCGTCACCGCCGGGGAGGTCTTCGACGCCGAGGACTTCCTGCGCGCCCTGCCTCTGGACGGCCTTTCGCTGGGCGGCGAGGGGTAGCCGGCGGCGTCAGGTGAGGCGCCGGCGGTCCTCATCGGTCCATTTGCTGGTGTCGCGCGGTTCGACGTAGGGCTCCTCGTGCTCCGGATGGCCGCCGAGAATGGCGCGCTCGCGGGAGAGTTCCGCGTCGAACTCCAGGCCCAGGAGGATGGCAAGGTTGGTGAGCCAGAGCCACACCAGGAAGATGATCACTCCGGCGAGGGTGCCGTAGGTCTTGTTGTAGGAGCCGAAGTTCGCCACGTAGAAGGCGAAACCGGCCGAGGCGAGCAGCCAGATCACCACGGCGATGGCGCTGCCGGGAGTGACCCAGGTGAAGCCGCGGCCCTTGGCGTTGGGCGCGGCCCAGTAGAGCAGCGCCACCATCAGCATGACCAGGACGACGAGCACGGGCCACTTCGCGATGGACCAGACGGTCATCGCCGTGTCGCCGACGCCGAGGGCCGTGCCGATCTGCCGGGCGATGCCGCCGGAGAGGACGACGATCAGCGCACTCGCGCACGCCATGATCATCAAGGCCACGGTCACACCGATCCGCACCGGCAGCACCTTCCACGCCGGCCGGCCCTCGGGCAGGTCGTAGACGGCGTTGGAGGAGCGGATGAAGGCGGCCACGTATCCGGAGGCCGACCACAGCGCCACCAGCAGGCCGACGACGGCCAGGACGGAGCCGATCCCGGCGCTGCCCTGCAGCTGGTCCACCGCGTTGGTGATGATGTCCCGTGCGGCGCCCGGCGCCAGCTGCTGGAGGTTGTCGAGCACCTTCCGCGTGGTGTCCCGGCCTGCGATGCCCAGGAGGGAGACCAGCACCAGCAAGGCCGGGAAGAGGGCCAGGACGCCGTAGTAGGTCAGGGCGGCGGCCCGGTCGGTGAGCTCGTCGTCCTTGAATTCCCTGAGCGTCCGGCGCAGGACCTGACCGAAGGATTTGCCCGACAGCTCGGTCGGCCGGTCCGGGGCCTCGCGCTCCACGTCCCGACCGGGGCCGGGTTCGTCGCTCCCGCCGGTGGCCGGCCCGGGCTCGCCGTCACCCTCACGTTGTGGCTCAAAACGGTTCATACCCACCGTATGACCCACGCGGCAGGGGGAAAACATACGGGGAGGCCGGTGGCGGCGCCCGGCCCGCCCCGCCACCGGCCCGACCGGTCGGCGCAGACACCCCCGCCGCCGCGCGCGTCATCTCGCTCCGGCCGCCTTCCGTCCCGCACACTGTCAGGGCGCGCCGGCCCTTCGAGCCGAGCCGCGCATACGTGACGGGAGGCAGACCCTGTTCATCAGCCACACCCTCGACAACGGCATCCTGCGTGTGAGGATCCACCAGAACCTCGACGTCACGAACCGTGCGGCCGCCGCGCTGCAGATCGAAGCCCTCGTCCACGCCCATCGCCCCGCCGAGGTGACCGTGGAACTGCCCACGAGCGAGCCGTCCCCGGCGACGCTCAGTGCCGTCGCCCGCGCCCGCCGCATGTGCCAGAGCATCGGCGTGTCCTTCGCCCTGAGCGGCCCCGGCGCTCCCCCGGCCGATCGCGACGCGGGGCAGGCACCCCAGCGGCTCGAGTTCGGCGCCCGCCGCGACCATTGACCCCGTACGGGGGTGAGTGGCCGGCCCGGAGGACCGCAACGTACCGTGTGCTCCGGGGTGTTGGCGAGGTGCGGGCGGGGGAAGGAAAGCCATGGTTCCGGGGACGGTGCAGCAGCTGACCATTCTGCTGATCCTGGTGCTGCCCGGCGTCTTCTACCAGGCCGTACGCGAGCATCTGCGCGGGGCGGTCGCCGCCGAGCAGGAGCCGCAGAACCGGCTGGTGCGCGCGATCGCGGCGGGGGCGCTGCTCGACGCCGTGTACGCGGTGGCCGCGGGGCCGTGGCTGGTCGACCTGCTCGTGGGAAACGGAGCGGGTCCGCTCGCGGGGGCGTCGTCGCGGCCTCGGGAGGCGGGGCTCGCCGCGCTGCTCCTGGTGGTCCTGGTGCCGGCGGGGATCGCGTGGGCGGAGGCGGCGTGGGGCAGGCGCCGCAGGCGGGCGCGGTACGAGCCGACGCCCACGGCCTGGGACGCGCTCTTCCGTGACCGCGGGTCCTGTTTCGTACGGGCGCGCATGAAGAACGGTCTGTGGGTGGGCGGCTGGCTGGGAACGCGGTCGGCCGTGTCGGCCTTTCCCCAGCAGGGGGACGTCTATCTGCAGGCTCAGTACCGCATGGGGCCCGACGGCAGGTTCCTCGGGCGGGTGCCGGGGACCGGCGGCGTGTATCTGCGGGCCGCCGACGTCGACGTACTGGAGCTGCTGGACCCGCCCGCGGCGGTTCCCGCACCGGCTCAGGTCCCGGCACAGGTGCAGGCCCCGGTCCCGGCTCACGTACCGGTGCCGCCGGGTGGTTCCGCGGGCGCGGGAGAGGAAGGAGAACAGGGTGACGCAGTACGGACACGGGCCCAGTGACGAGGAGTTGGAGGCGCTGCTCGAGGAGTTCTCCGAGCGCCGCACGTACCGGCCCACCGATGACGTCCCCGAGCCCGAGGACGTGCCGCAGGCTCCCTCGGGCACAGCGATGGGCGACACCGCCGATCCGGTCTGATCGCGACGGAAGACCCTAGGTCGTGTCCGGAAAGTCTCGCCTGGTCTGCGGGCGGACGGCGATACTTTCCGGACACTCCCTAGGGGCCGGTGTGGATGTGCGCGGCCCATAGGTGCGGTGCGTGGGCGAAGCGGGCCCGCAGGGCGCGGACCGGAGCGTGCAGGGCCATGGCCGGGTCGATAGGGCGGTCCCGCGCGAGGTCGTCGGCGAGAGCGGTGTAGAACCGCTCGGTCACGCGGGTGGCCACCTTGTCGGCGACGGGCCAGAGGGTGCTGATCACATGCGGGTACCCGGCCAGTTGGAACGAGGACGCCAGATGCACCGACTCGTCGGGCAGCAGAAGCCCGCCCTGGGCCGTGGAGCACGCCGACAGCACGGCGAGGACCGCCTCGTCGGGACGTTGCGCGGCGGCGTCGAGCGCGGTGAGCCGTCCGTCGTGGAGGATCAGGCCGCTCGTCGAGGGCTCGATCGGGTCGCTGACGCCGTGGCAGCTGAAGTGGACCCAGGGGCGGGCGGGCAGTTCGCGGCGCACGGCGTCGACGGTGGCCGCCGCGCCGGCCAGTTCGACCGCCCCGGGGAACAGCTCGCGCAGCAGCCGCGCTTCGTGGGACGCGCCCGGCAGCGGGTTGGCGCCCGGGGTCTCGGCGAGGGTGACGACCAGCGGGGCGGGGTGGGACGTGGCGGCGGTGGCGGGGGCGCGCCGGGCGCGGACCAGGGCGCGCAGGGTGGGTGTGTACGAGGAGACGACGCGGTCCATGACGCTCTCGGCGGAGCCGGGGCGCGTCCGGCCGGCGGCGTGCAGCGGCAGGAAGGACAGCCATCCGGTGGGGCACCACCACAGCCGGGTCCACGGTTCGTCGTCGATCGGGGTCGTGCGCAGGCCGAGCCGGTCGAGGACCGGGTCGGCGACGGCGTCCCACAGCCATTCCAGGGTGTCGGAGAGCGCCCGCATCGCGACGAGGGCCTCGGGGGCGGCCGTGGCCGTGTAGGCGTCGTCGACGGCGACGAGGAAGTCCGCGGCGCGGGTGACGGCTTCGGCCGGGGTGAGGGCGGGCAGGGGTACGACGTCGATGCCCCCGTCCGGGGTGACGACGAGCGCGTCGGAGCGGTACTGGCTGACGTTGACCACGACGACGGGGCCCGCGGCGCCCGCGGTGAGCAGTTCCGGCACCGGCGGCGGGCTCAGGAAGCGTTCCAGGCCGGGGATGCGGCGGATCCGGTCGAGCAGGTCGTCCCAGTCGCGGGCGAGTGCGTGCCGTGACTCGGCGGGCAGCCCGGTGTCGTCCTCGGCGGGTCGGCGGCCGGGGGCGGTGAGGTCGGTGCGGATGCCCGCGGGACGGGGCGGGGGCACGCTCAGGGCGTCGCGGACCCGCTCGAACTCGTCGGCCAGGGCGGGGTCGGCCGCACGCAGCCGGGAGAGGTCGCCACGGGCCTCCAGGCCCTGGGCGAGCAGCACGCCGCGGCCCTGTTCGAGGAGGGTGAGGGCGGCCACGGGGTCGTTCGCCCGCAGCGCGAGCGCGGCGGCGTCGGAGGCGAGGCCAGCGCCCGCGCCGAGCCGGTCCTCCTGGTCGGTGCGGGCGAGGCTGCGCGGTGCGAGCCGGGGCAGCAGGCCGACGGCGTAGGTGTGAGCGGTGAGCGCCTCGGCGTTCCGGCCCGAGGCGGCCGCCGCGTCGCCCCAGACCCGCGCGGCGAGCAGCCGGACGGTGACCGGTGAGACGGGGTTGTGCGCGGCCTGACTGGCCAGTCGGGTGGCCTCGGCCAGGTCGGCCTGTTCGCCGATCAGGGTGCGCCGCAGCTGGGCCCGTGCGAGAAGCCACTGGGTGCGGGCCTGGTCGGCGTGGCCGTCGGGGACGCGGGCGAGCGCCTCCCGGGCGGCGCTCACCGCCCGGTCGAGGGCGGAGCGGGCGGCCGGGCCGGTCTCGTGGTCGGCGAGTTCGGCGGCGATCACGCAGGTGGCGGCGAGGTTCATCAGGGCGAGGCTACGGCGGGGGTGGTCGTCGTCGAGGCTCGCGACGGCGTCCTCCAGGACGTCGCGGGCCTCGGCGAGTGCGGCGGGGTCCGCGTCCTGGTCCAGGGCGTGGGCGGGGAGGGCGAGGCTGTGCAGGAGGACGCCGAGGTTGACGCGGGCGAGGTCCCGGCCGTGCCGGACGCCGTGCTCGAGGGCGATGGCCTCCCGCAGCAGGCCGGCCGCTTCGTCGGCGTCGGCCTGTTCCCCCGTGTACTCGTACCGGACCCGGAGCGCCTCGGCGAGGTTGGTGAGCACCACGGCCCGCTCGAAGGATGTGGGCGGGCTCTCGTCGACGGCGCGGCGCAGTACGGCCACGGCCTCGGCGAGCCAACTGCGGTCACCGGTGATCCGGACGCGCGTCATCAGTGCGGAGCCCAGGTTCGTGAGGACTCCGCCGACTCCGGTGTGCCGGGCGGACACGGTGGCGGCCGCCTCGCGCAGCATGCCGATCGCGGTGTCCATGAGGGTGTCGTCGGCGGTGTCGACGGCGCGGCCCCACAGGGCGTATCCGTGATCGGTGAGGACGACGGTACGGTCCCCGGGGGTGCGGGCGGCCGCGAGGGCCTCGCGGTAGTGCGTGAACGCCTCGTCGCGCAGCGACTCGTCGTGGGTGTGGCGGAAGCGTTCGACGAGGGCGTTGGCGAGGCCGACCAGGGCGGGGAGCCGGGCCCCGCCCTGGTCATCGGTGGGGTGCTCGGTGGCGTTCCGTGCCGCGGCGACGGCCTGTCGGTGCCAGTGGACGGCCTCTTCGAGCGGAGCGGCGTCTCCGGTGAAGCGGGAGAGCGAGCGCAGGGCGTTGCCGAGGCGGGCCAGGTTGCGGGATCTGCCGGCGCCGGGGGCGCGGGCTGCCTCGCGCAGTACCTCGACGGCCTCCTCCAGCAGTCGGGGGTCGGAGCGGAACTGGGCGAGCTGCTGGAGCGCGTCCCCCAGGTTGCCGAGGCGGTGGGTGCGGTAATGGTCGCCCTGCGCTGTCACCCTGACGGCGTCCCGGTGTGCCTGGACCCCCTCGGCGAGCAGCTCCTCGTCGGCGGTGAGCGAGGCCAGGCCGATGAGGGCGGCGCCGAGGTTGGAGCGGTGCGTGGCCTCCTCGGCCTGGCTGCCGGGGGGCGTGCACGCCACGGCCTGGCGCAGGAGGCGTACTGCCTCGGCGTAGGGGGCCGGGTCGCCGGCTTCGGCGGCGTGTTCCAGGTGGAGGCAGCCGTAGTCGGACAGGTACTCCGAGCGCCGTGGGTCGTCGGGTTCCAGCAGGGCGAGTGCCTGCCGGGCCAGGGCGAGCCCCTCCTCCCGGTCGCGCCGCTCGTCGTCGCGCCGGGCGTCGCGGTCGGTGTCCGGGCCGCCGGCCCCCGGCTTCCCTGCGGGCCGGTCCGTGCGACGGGCGAGCGCCATGCCGAGGGCGAACCGTATTCCGGCTTCGTCGGAGCCTCCGGAGTCGGGCAGCGCCAGGCAGTCCCTGAAGATGCGGATCGCCTCGTCGGCGGCCGCGGCGGCCGCCTCTCCCGTGCCCTGTCCCAGGGCGTCGAGGGCCCTGGCCAGCTTCACCAGGACCCGGACCCGGTCGCGGGAGTGTGCCGGGGTGTCGTCGGCGAGGCGCCGCAGCAGGGCGACGGACTCGGCGAGGGCGTCGGGCCCGCCGACGGCACCGGCGTGCAGCCGCAGCAGATCGGCCAGGTCCACGCCGCGGGTCACTCGCTGCGGTTCGTCGGGCCCGGTGGCGTCCCACGCCTCGCGGGCGCTGTCGATCGCGGCTTCGAGGTCGTCGAGACCGCCCCGGGCGACGTACCGGGAGCGCAGTACCTCGCCCCTGATGTGCAGCGCCCGGACGTGCGCGGGGTGTCCGGGCGGTGCGGCCGCCAGGGCGTCGCGCGCGGCGTCGTGGGCGGCGTCGAGGACGTCGGGGTTTCCGGTGCGCAGGATGCGGGCGTTGAGGACGAGGGCGAGGTTGGTGAGGTACAGGGCGCGTTCGACGCGGTTGGGTGCCGCGTCGGCGGCTCGCCTGCAGAGGTCGATGCCTTCGTCGAAGAGGGCGCTGGGGTCGGTGCCGTCGGAGTGTTGTTCCGTGGTGGTCCCGGGCGCGAGGGAGAGAACGACCAGCGCTGTCCCCAGGTCCGCCAGGTGACCGGCGGGTGGCGGCCCGTCGTCCGGCTCGGCTGCCAGGGCCTGGCGCAGGACGGTCACGGCTTCGGGCAGGAGCGTGGTGTCCTCGAGCCGCACCGCCGCGGTGACCAGCGCGGAGCCGAGCTGCGCGAGGTGAAGGCCGTGGTAGAGGTCGCCCGGTTCGCTGATCCGCATCGTGTGCCGCAGCTCGGTCACGCTCTCCCGCGCCGTGGCCGGGTCCGCCGTCGCCTCCGCCCAGTGCCGCAGGACGAACCCCAGGTTGCCGTGGCGGCGCGCCTGTTCCTCCCGTTCGCCGGGTGCGGCGGCCACCGCGGCGCGGCTGTGTTCCACGGCCTCCGCCAGTACGGCGTGACCGGCACCGTCCCGGAACGCGTAGAGGCACGCCAGGCCGAGGTCGGACACACAGGTGCCCTGTTCGGCGCTGCCGGGCGGGAAGCCCTGGACGGCGTGGCGCAGCAGGGCGGCGGCGAAGGGCAGCGCCGCGGGATGGCGGCGCTGCTGGTAGAGGACGAGGATCGCGGCGCCCGCCTGGTAGGCGTCGGCCGGATCGGTGTCCGCTCCGGCGGGTTCGCCCGCGAGGAGGGCCAGGAGCGGAAGGAGGAGGGGCGGTACTCTCTCGGGATCGGCCTGGTAGACGTCGAGGAAGCAGAGCACGGCCGAGCCGAACGCCGCCGTGTCCGCACCCTCGCCGGCGAGATACCGGCAGAAGTCGTAGTACCCGATCGCGTGGACGCCGGCGAGCAGGACGTTCCCGTCCGGCAGCTGGGCGTCGCGGCGCACGTCGTCGGCGGCCGCCGCTGCCTCGCCGGTCAGGAACCAGCGCAGCGCCTCGGGATCGTCGTCCACCCGCCTGACGCGGTCCAGAATGATCTCCGCCGTGTCCTCGACCGTCACGTCCCTGTGTCCTTTCCCGTTCCCCACCGCTGCCTCGTGCCGCCGCGAACCCGGTCTACGCGCCGGGGATGTCGTCGGCGAGCAGCAGGACGAGTTCCTCGCGTGTCGGCTGTTCGTGTCCGGCGAGCCGTCCGGCCTGGCTCTCGATCATCGCCTCGAACAGGGTGCGCGCGTCGCGTCCGTTGGCGGTTTCGCCTCGTCGGGCGCGCCGTTCGAAGCGTTCGGTGAGCAGCGGCGCGACCTCGGGGGCGAGGCGGTACTCCAGGGCCTCCGCCTGGAGTTCGACGATCCGCGTCAGCTCCTCGGGCTCGTACGCGACGAATTCGATGGTGCGGGAGAAGCGGGAGCGCAGTCCGGGCGTCGAGTTCAGGAACGTACGCATCTCCTCGGTGTATCCCGCCGCGATGACCACGATGTCGTCGCGGTGGTCCTCCATCAGTTTGGTGAGGACGTCGATGGCCTCCTGGCCGAAGTCGGTTCCGGAGCCGAAGGTACGGGCCAGGCTGTACGCCTCGTCGATGAAGAGGACTCCGCCGCGGGCCCGTTCGAAGACGCGCTGGGTCTTCTGGGCGGTGTGTCCGAGGTATTCGCCGACCAGGTCGCCGCGGGCCACTTCGACGAGGTGTCCCTTCTTCAGCGTGCCGAGAGCGGCGAGGATCTGTCCGTACAGCCGGGCCACGGTCGTCTTGCCCGTGCCCGGCGGACCGGAGAAGACGAGGTGGTGGGCGACGGGCGGTACGGGCAGTCCGGCCGCCTTCCGCCACTTCGCGAGCCGGATCAGGTCGACCTGCACGTCGACCTGGTGTTTGGCGGCGTCGAGGCCGACCATGCGGTGCAGGGCGGTGAGGGGGGCGGCCTCGGGCGGGCGTGGAGGCCGTCCGGCGGTGTCGGCGCCCGTGGCATCGGCGCCGGTGGTGTCCGTTCCGCCGGTGCGGACGTCGTCGAAGCGGACGCGGTCGCTCGTCCCGGAGATCGCCTCGCCTCGGAAACCGGTCACCTCGCAGTCCTCGAAGCGGCCGACGACCGAGGCGCCGAGGCGGATGCCGTCGCCCTGGCCGCCGCGCAGCACGGCGTGCGCCACCGACACCCGGCTGTTGTCGCTCGCGATGACGCCGCAGCCGCCGGAGTCGGTGACCGTGAGCCGGTCGACGTCCACGTGCGCGGTCGACACGGTGAGCAGGCCGGCCTCCCCTGGGGTCGTCACCACGCACTCCCGAGCCGAGAGGTACGTGTCGTCGCGGCAGTTGAAGCCGAACAGCGACGCCCGCTCGATGGTGCAGCGCTCGACGGTGATCCGCGCCGTGCCCTCCATGGCGACGCCCGCGTGGGTCACGTCGGTGAGGGTCGCGTCGGTGAGCGTGACGTTGACCGACGCGCCCCTGGCGAGCAGTCCGGTGGCGCAGCTCCGCAGGTGTACGTCGCTCAGCTCGACGGTGGACTCGTCACGGATCAGCACCGCGCTCGACGTGTGGTCGCTGATCCGCAGGCCGGTGAACCGGCCCTGCGCCTTGTTGACGAAGACCCCGAGCCGCCCCTCCTGGAGCCGGCAGTCCTCCACGACGGGCGCGCCGCCGTCCGTGACGCTGATGCCCGTGTCGCCGATCGCCTCCCAGGTGCAGTCCGTGAGCCGCCCGCGGCCCTGTTCGCCCACGCTGACGCCGGTGACACGGCAGTGGTCGAACCGGCTGCCGCGTACGGTCGGATCGGCGCCGCGGGCGATGTACATGCCGTGTTTGGCGCCGGAGACGGTGGTGTCCTCGATGGTGCCGCGCGCCTGGTCGACGAAGGAGAGGGCGGTCGACTGGATGTCGCGGGCGACGCAGCGCGCCATGCGGACCTCGGCGTGCTGGGACGCGAAGACGGCGTGGCTGCCGGTGCCGTGCAGCCGGCAGTCCTCGATGGTGGCGGTGGCACCGGTCACGCTGATGCCGCAGCCGCGGGCGTCGGCCACCTCGCAGTCGGCGAAGTCGGCGTGGGCGCCCTGGGTGAGGGCGACCGCGTCGCCCTTGGCGGCGAGGAACTTCGTGCGGCGCACCGTGGCCCGTGCTCCCGGGAGCGCGGTGCGGCCGACCCGGATCTCGCACTCCTCGATCGTCAACTCGGCCTGGGGCAGCGCTTGTACGGCGTACTCCCCCAGCCCTTCGACGCGGCAGCCGGTCAGCCGGAGGCGGCCGCCGGCGCGCACGGCGGCGGAGGAGCGGTTGACGATGGTCAGGCCGGTGAGGGTGACGTGTCCCGTGCAGTCGACGGTCACCTCCTCGGTCGCCTCGATCACCACGGTGCCCTGCCCCTCTGCCGCGCGGAGCTCGACGGTGCCGGGCAGCGTGAGGGGCTGGGGATAGCGGCCGGGTGCGATCAGCACCCGTAAGGGGCGGGCTCCGGCGTCGACGCGGAGGGCCGAGGCGACGGTGCGGTGGGCGCCGGGCGTGGTGGGCGAGACGTGGAGGGTGAGGGGTTCGCCGGTGGCGGGCGGGGGCGGAACGCGGCCGTCGGCCGTGTCCGCGGACGCGGCGTCGCCGGTACCGGCGGCCGCCCCGCCGCCCGTCCGCTCGCCGGCACCGGCGTCGGGTCCGACCTGGCGAAGGACGGCGGCCAACTGGGCGGGGAAGGCGTCGAGTCCGGTCCCGTACGGCTGATGGAGGGAGCGCAGCGGCATGATCTCGACGAGCCGCCGGTCGGCCTGGGCGGGGAAGGACCGGTGCGGGAGGGCGGCGGGCGGGGACGCGCCCGGAGCGAGCCGCGCGAGGACGGCGGTCGTCGGGCGCGCGGCGGCGCCGCGCCGGGCGAGCCCCGGGCCGGTCGTCACCTCGCTGACCTCGCCCCAGGTCAGTGCGCGTTCGGTGGAGCCGACCCCGATGCGTATCCCCTCCCGGTCCACCCGCAGCAGGCACGGGTCGGCGAGGCGGCGGGTCAGCCGGCCCAGACCCGTCACCGCGACGGTCAGTCCCGCCGTGGCGGCGGCGATCGTCTGCGGGAACCCGATGCCCGGTCCGCCGGCCGCCGCGCCCGTGGCGCACAGGGCGGTGAAAGCCAGGAGCGGCCGTGTCCACAGCACCAGGGAGGCGTACCAGGGCAGCAGTTGTCCGGGGACGGTGACCCCGCCCGACCGGTCGAGGGGCAGCGCGGCGTCCCCGTGCCAACGGCCGCCGACGTGAGACGCGAACAGCTCACCGAGGCGCGCGGGGGTCAGCGACAACCCCCGGGGGTCGAATTCGACGGCCTGCCAGGACGACGACCACTTCGGTGTCCCCCAGGGCGCGAGGCCCGCCGGGGAACCGGCGCGCGGCCGGACCATGAGCCGCCCCCGGAACGCGGCGGGGCCGCCCGCGGCGGGCGTCCCCTCGGCGGGCGGCGCGGTGCGCGGATCGGGCACCAGGAAGACTCCGTCCACCTCGTCCCAGGGGAGCCGGACGCGCCGCCGCCCCCTGCGGAGTTCGAGCCCGTCGGGAGCCACGACGAGCCCCACCGGCACCACGGCCCGCGCCAGGAGCCGTAACAGCACCACCGCCCACACCGCCGCGCCGAGGCCGAGGGCGGCCCTCTGCACCGGCGCGGCGTCGGAGGCGGCCGCACCGAAGGCGCACAGCACCAGCGCGACCGTGACCGGCACCGCGAAGAGGAGCGGTTCTCCGCGCGCCACCCCCGTCATACGGACACGGACGGCCTCCGATGACGCTCCGTCACGGACATCGGAATCAAGCGCCTGTGCCATCACACCCCCGTCGGCATGCCCCCTGCATGTCCGCTCAACGTAACCCGGCGTCGCCGCCGCCCGCGAGCGGTTCATCCGACACACCCGGCCGGTGCCGGTCTCGCCGTCTCGCGGACGCGCGGCGCCGTGCTCACATGCGGGCGTAACCTCCCTTCGGTGTCACGGTGTCGAAGGGCAGTCGTACGACGACGGCCGTGTCCGCGGGGAAGGAGTCGGCCGCCGAGCGCAGCGTCGTCAGCTCGGTGTCCGACAGGGCACGGCGGGCCAGGAAGAAGTCGTCCATCGCGCCCTGGAGCCGGTCGGTGGCGGTTCCGCCGGGGCGGGCGCCCAGCTGGAAACCGCGGACCGCGAAGCTGTCCCCGTACGTCACCGAGCCGGCCGGAGCGGTGGCGGTGGCTCTCGTGCTCGTGCCGCCGTCCGCCGCCGGGCCGTCGACCGACAGCGTCAGCGTGCCGGCCTGGCGGCGCAGGACCACGTGCCGCCAGGTGTCGTCGGCGAACTCCGTCCCGAGAGGGGCTCTCACCTCCACCGTGGTCGTCGCGGTGTCCGTCTGGAGCAGGGCGATGACCTTGTTCTCCGCGGGCACGGCGCGGATCCACAGCTGGCGCTCCGCGGAACCCACCCCGTACGCCCAGGCCAGGACGGGAGTGTCGTTGTCCGCTGCGGTGTAGCGCACCCAGGTGGCGAGTGTGAAGTCGCTCCCGCCGAGGGCCTTGGCGTCGCCGTACGGGAGTTCCACGGCGTCGTCGGTGCCGTCGAAGGCCATGCCGCGGCCGAACGCGCCGGCCGGGCTGAGGGCCGCGCCGCCGTGGACGTAGGCGTGGCCGCAGTGGCGCGAGGAGTCGGGGGTGCCCCGGGTGGTCGCGTCGACGGCGGGCCGCATGACGAGGTGCTCCTCGGTGTTGCCGGGTTCCATGGACCACCACAGGGAGGGGTTCTTCGGCGGGCTCCAGCCCTGCGGGGCGGTGTCGAGGATGTCGGCCACCTCGGCCTCGCTCAGCGCCCGCTTGTAGTAACGGACGTCGTCCAGCCTGCCGTTGAGGACGTCCGACCCGTCGGGCTTCGAGCCGACCCTGAGCCCCTGGGGCGTGGCGATCCCGTCCGTGAAGGAGCCCGTGGAGCCGATCGCCGTCACCACATGGGCGCCGGGCGCGCCGGGGACGATGCCGTCCACGCCGACCGTGAGACGGTCGCCGCTTCGGGTCACGGTGAGCAGGTGCCAGGCGTCGTCGCCGAACGCGACCCGGTCCTGCCGGGGGTCGGGAAGGTCCACCGCGATCGAGCCCTCGGTGGTCTCGGCCCGTGCCACCAGCCGGTCTCCGGAGGGCCTGGCCCGCACCCACAGGGACGGAGCGCCGGAGGTGGATCCGTACGCCCACATCAGCGCGGCGTCCTTGGTGGCCGTGGTGGCGGCGTAGCGGAACCAGAGGGAGAACGTGAAGTCGCCGGCGCCGTTGTCCACGGCGGGTACGTAGGGCACTTCCACGCCCGGCAGGGTGGGGGACACCCCGAGCGCGCCCTTGCCCACGCGCCCTGGGACCAGCACGGTGCCCGACTCCGTACTGGCGCTGCCGAGCACGGTGCCGTCGGCACAGTGGCCGGACACGTCGTCCTGGATGCGGGTGGTGGTCAGGGGCGCGGTGTCGGCGGTGTCGACGACCTGGAAGGGAAGGTGCGCGGCCAGTCCGTCCGCCGCGACCTCGCTCGCGCGCGGGCCGCGCAGCAGCGCTCGCTGCTCCTCGGTGAGGGCGGTGCGGTAGAGCCGGAACTCGTCGATGGTGCCCTTGAAGCCGTCGTAGGGCTGTCCGGGTTCGTCCTCGACCGGCTTGTCCCCGATCCGGACGCCGATGCCCTTGATGTTGTTCTCACGGGGGCCTGCCAGCGCGCCGACGACCTTGCCCTGCTGATGCGCCGCGATGCCGCCGTCCACCTGGAGGGTGACGGTCTCTCCGGTGCGAACCAGCGTCAGGTGGTGCCAGCGGCCGTCACCGTACGCGGGCTTGGCGGTGTCCGGGCCGGTGAGCGCGGCCCACGCCGTTCCGTCGGCGCCCTGGACCCAGGCGAGGATCCGGTTCTGTTCGGGCTGCGCCCTGACCCAGACCTGGGGTGCGCCGGAGCCCTCCCCGTACGCCCAGAACAGTGCCTGCTGCGGCGTGGCGGGGGTCGCCTCGTACCGGAAGAAGAGGGAGTAGGTGACGTCTCCGGTGCCCGGGTCCAGGGACGGGGTGGCGGGGAGGTCGGCGTGGCCGGTGACTCCGTCGAGCTGAAGCCCCTGGCCGAAAGGGACCGGCGTGGGGGTGGCGGGCAGGACGGCTCCCGCGCCGAGGGTGGCGCCGGTACCGAGGTAGGCCTCGTTGGCCTCGGGCGTCACGTCGGGTGTCGTCCGCCCGGGGGCGGGTGTCGGCTGCGGGAGGGCGGACCCCTTGGAGGTGACGCTCGCCGGGAGGCCGAGCGCCCCGGCGGTGAAGCGGTTGAAGTAGATGTGCTGGGCGGAGAAGACGGTGCCGCCCTCGTAGACGAGGCCGAACTCGCCCTTGGCCAGTTCGGCCATGTCGGAGTATCCGGCCCGGTCGGCGAGGACCTTGCTGACCTGGCCGCCGGGGGCGTCGATCCAGGTCACGCCCTTGTCGAGGGAGTAGCGGATCCTCATGCCCTGGCGCAGGGTCTCGTGCGAGGGGCCGGCCATGAGCAGGAGGTCGCCGGGGACCCGCTGGTAGGTCCGGCGCGGGGCCAGGAGGGACACCTGGACGTCGGGGCCCTTCCAGTTCTTCGTCGGCGTGAACACCGGGACGGTGGCGCCGTCGTCGGTGCTGACGGTGTGCATGCGGTGACCGGCGATGTCGTACGGGCTGCGCGCGCTGAGGTAGAGGTCGCCGCCGGGGAGTTCGGCGACGACCGGCTCGCCGGGTTTGAACATCGGATCCTCGGGGTCGGTGCCCGGCGGCGGGTCCGCCAGGTCCTTGGCTCTGAGGAACGAGTTGACCGTCCTGCTCGCCGTCCAGGTGGAGCCGTGGTCGTCGCTGTAGAGGACGCCGGCCCGCTGGTCCTCCGCGCCCGGGGTGCCGCTGACCGTCTCGTACGCGCCGACGATCAGACGTCCGGCGTGCGGGCCGTCGTGGAGCTGGATGCCGTGCGAGGGCCCGGTGCCGAACCAGCCCTTGCCGGACTCCGTCAGGCGGGGCGCGGGCTGGGGTGGCCCGAACGTGATGCCGTCGTCGGAGCTCCGCTGGAACCACGACTTGCGCACGTCTCCCGGTGTCGCCTTCTCGGAGTTGGAGAAGAGGAAGACGTCGCCGTCCCGGTCGGCGACGGGTGAGGGGTTGCCGCGTACGTAGGGGGCCTCGGGGTCGGTCTCGCTGCCGGAGGACACCACCCGGATCGGGCTCCAGGTGCGTCCGTCGTTCGTGGAGCGGCGCATGACGATGTCGATGGGTCCGCGGTCCGAGCACGAGGGAGAGGTCCGTCCCTCGGCGAAGGCCAGGAGCGCACCGGTTCTTGTCGTGACCAGGGTGGGGATGCGGAAGCAGCCGTAGCCGGCGGTCCCGGAGCGGAAGAGGACCTGCTGGGTGCCGAGGGCGGCGCTGCTGGAGAGCTCCGTGCCACTGGCCGCCGCGGGGGACGCGGCGGCCAGGCCGGCGAGGGAGACGAAGGCGAGCAGCGCCGCCATAAGTCTTGTCCGGTTCATGATCGTGACGCTAACCCACCGTCAGAAACCTTGGGGCGCGGTCCGTCGGAGCGCGTGCCGCGGGTCTCGTCCGCGGCGCTGCGGTCCGCAGCGTTGCCGGTCCGCGGCCAGGTCGTCCGCCGCGGGTGTCGGGGCCGGGCCGAGGGGGCGGGGGTGTCGGGGGGCCGTCTCGGCCGCGGGGCCCGGGCCGCGCGGGGGGGCGTCGGGCGCCTGGGCCGCGCGGGGGCGTCGGGCGAGCGTCGCCCTGCCATGACGGGCCAGGGGACGTACCGTCGTACGCAATCGCCTGAAATTGGGCGCATCGGTCGCGTTCAGGTCCGGCGCGACCGGGAAAGCGCGCAAGCAGAAACCTGATCGACCCACTCAGAGTGAGGCAGGTATGACTACGGCACGCGAGATCATGACCGAGGGCGCCGAGTGCGTGAACGAGCGGGAGACGGTCCTGGACGCCGCCCGGAAGATGACCGAGCTGGGGGTCGGCGCGCTGCCGATCTGCGGCGAGGACAAGCGGCTCAAGGGGATGCTCACCGACCGTGACATCGTGGTGAAGGTCCTCGGTGCGGGCAAGGACCCCGCCACCTGTACGGCGGGCGAGCTCGCCCAGGGCGAGGCGGTCACCATCGGCGCGGACGACGACACCGCCGAGATCTTCCGCACGATGGCCGAGCACAAGGTCCGCCGGCTTCCCGTGATCGACGGACACGACCTCGTCGGCATCGTCGCGCAGGCCGATGTCGCCCGCGCGCTTCCCGACCCGCAGGTCGGAGACCTTCTCCAGGCGCTGTCCACGGACTGACCGCCTTACACGACGGGCGGGCGATCGGGCCCGGCCCGTTCCCGGGGGCGGCCCTGTTCAGGGGTCGCCCCCCGCCCTGGGCCGCGACAGCCCCCGGACCGGCGCACCCGCGCCTCCCCCTTCGCGCGTGCCTCCGCCGTTTCGCGCGCCTCCTACGCTTGGCGCGCGCCTCTCCCGTGGCTTTCGCGCGCCTCACCCGTCGCTTTCACCCCCGTACGGCCCAACCCTCGCGCATGTGTCCGGCCGGCCCTTCCGTCGGCCTTCCCGCACGGCTGCCCGCACCCAGGAGAGCCCCATGACCGAGAACCGTCCAGCCCAGGAACAGCCGGCCGCCTCCGGCCGCGACCAGCCGGGGGCGGTCGTCCCCGGGCGCCCCGCCGCCGAGCCGCCCTCGCTCCGGGAACCCACCGCTCCCCATGGACCGCCGCCGCCCAAGCCTGACCAGAGCGGGCCGGAGACGGTCGGCCCCACCGGCCAGGCGACGGGCGAGGACCCCGCCCGCTCCGCGCAGAGCGGTTCGTACCTGACCACGGCGCAGGGGGCGAGGCTGTACGAGTCGGACCACTCCCTCAAGGCCGGGCCGCGCGGTCCGGTGCTCCTCCAGGACCATCACCTACGGGAGAAGATCACCCACTTCGACCATGAACGGATCCCCGAACGGGTGGTGCACGCGCGGGGCGCGGGCGCCCACGGCGTCTTCCAGAGCTACGGGACGGCGAGCCGGGTGACCAAGGCGGCGTTCCTCGCCGAGGAGGTCGAGACGCCGGTGTTCGTACGGTTCTCCACGGTGCTCGGGTCGCGCGGCTCCGCCGACACGGTGCGGGACACCCGCGGGTTCGCGACGAAGTTCTACACCGAGGAGGGGACCTTCGACCTCGTCGGCAACAACATCCCGGTGTTCTTCATCCAGGACGCGGTCAAGTTCCCCGACATCATCCACGCCGGCAAGCCGCATCCCGGCCGGGAGATCCCGCAGGCGCAGAGCGCCCACGACACCTTCTGGGACTTCGTGACCCTCCACACGGAGGCGACCCACCACACGCTCTGGAACATGTCCGACCGCGGCATCCCCCGGTCCTACCGCATGATGGAGGGCTTCGGCGTCCACACCTTCCGGCTGGTCGACGCCGAGGGCGGTACGACGCTGGTCAAGTTCCACTGGAAGCCGAAGCTCGGCGTGCACTCCCTGGTGTGGGAGGAGGCGCAGATCGTCGGCGGGATGGACCCCGACTTCCACCGGCGGGACCTCTTCGACGCCATCGAGGCCGGCGCCTTCCCGCAGTGGGAGCTGGGGATCCAGACGTTCCCCGACACCCCGGAGCAGACCTTCGAGGGCATCGACCTCCTCGACCCGACGAAGATCGTGCCGGAGGAACTGGCTCCGGTGCGTCCGGTCGGTCTGCTGACGCTCAACGCCAACACGAAGAACTTCTTCGCCGAGACCGAACAGGTCGCCTTCCATCCCGGCCATCTCGTCCCGGGCATCGACATCACCGACGACCCGCTGCTCGCCGGCCGGCTCTTCTCCTATCTGGACACTCAGATCAGCCGCCTCGGCGGCCCCAACTTCGCCCAGATCCCGATCAACCGTCCGCACGCGCCCGTCAACGACATGCTGCGTGACGGCATGCACCAGACGGCGGTGCACACCGGTGCGGCGCCCTACCGGCCGAACTCGCTCGACGGAGGCTGCCCGTTCCTGGCGGGGGCGGACACCGGCGCGTACATCGAGACGCCGGTCCCCGTGCCGTCCTCGGTCAAGGGGCGCGAGGCGCCGGAGTCGTTCTCGGACCACTTCAGCCAGCCCCGGCTCTTCTGGCTGAGCATGACGCCGACGGAGCGCGAGCACATCATCGCCGCGTACACCTTCGAGTTGAACAAGTGCTACGAACAGGCCATCAAGGAACGGGCACTGGCGGTGCTGGCCAATATCGACCCGGTGCTGTGCGAAGGGGTCGCGACCGGGCTCGGGCTCCCCGTGCCGCCCGCCACGGTGCCGCTCGCCGCGGCGGAGCCCAGTCCCGCGCTCTCGCAGCTGGGGCGGACATGGCCGCTGAGCGGGCGCGTGATCGGCATCGTCACCGACGGGAACGGCGCCTCGTCCGATGTGCGCTCGGCCCGTGCGGCCGCGCTGGAGGCTGGGATGGTCCCGCTGGTCATCGCGCCGACGGGTGGCACGCTCCACGCCGACGGCGAGTCGGTCACGGTGCAGCGCACCTACGCCACCGCGCGCTCCACCGAGTGCGACGCGCTCTTCGTGGTCGGCGCACCGGCGCCGGGACTGGACGCGACGGGCGCGCGGGACGCGAAGGCCGGCCATCTTCCGGCGGACGCGACACCGGTCGACCCGCGGGTGCTGCTGCTCCTCACGGAGGCGTACCGGCACGGGAAGGCCATCGGCGGCACGGCGGGGGCCGGTACGGCTCTGGAAGCCGCCCGTCTGCCCGCCGACGCCCCGGGAGTCGTCCTCGGGGACGGCCGGGAGGGCGTGTGGGAGGAGCTGGTCCGGCTTCTGGCGGGTCACCGGGTCTGGCAGCGGTTCCCCGCGTCGATCTGAGGTCCGCCCGGTCCCCGGAGCGTCGGCTCCGGGGACCTGCCGCGTCGCGGCGGGGACGGACGAGGTGTCAGGCGACCGTGATGTTCTCGGCCTGCGGGCCCTTCTGGCCCTGGGTCACGTCGAAGGTGACGGCCTGGCCTTCCTGAAGCTCACGGAAGCCCGTGGAGTTGATGTTGGAGTAGTGTGCGAAGACGTCCGGGCCGCCGCCGTCCTGGGCGATGAAGCCGAAGCCCTTCTCCGAGTTGAACCACTTCACGGTTCCGCTGGCCATGGGTGTTGCCTCTCCATTCGATGTCGGGACCGCACCGCGCGGACCCGGAGGTGATCGCCCTGGTCCTCAGGCACTGCACGGCAAAGCGCCCGCACCGAAGCACGGGCGCCGGGTTTGCGAACCACGACATCTGAGGACGACGCTACACGGCGGAACCGCTTGTTGCCAGAGAGCAACGGTTTCGTCGTGGACGTCGTTTCCCTCGCCATGGACGTGCCGGCGGCGCCGTTCGCCCACGTCGGAGCTAGTCCTGGACCTTCTTCCAGGCGGTCGTGCCGAGCAGTCCCGTCTCGCCGATGTCCAGTCCGCCGTCCGGCTGAACGGTCTGGCGCGGCGCCCCCGCGGCGGGGGCGATGTCGACGTGGACGCCGCTCCCGCGCAGGGTCGCCGCGTCGACGGCGGAGTACCGCCAGACGAAGACGCTGCGCGCCGACTCGCCCGGCCTCAGGGTCACGGGGTGCGGTCCCGGGTCGTCGAGGCTCGTGATGGGTTCCGGTCCCTTCAGGACGGTCACGTCCATGGGCCGGCCCTCGACGTCCCGTACCCGTACGTCCGGGTAGCCGTTCAGCCGCTGTTCGCCCGTACCGCAGCGGGTGAGCGTGACCGGCATGGCGCGCAGTCCCATGGACGCGTTCACCGCGCCGGTGGACACCCGTAGGCCGGAGGGCGGGCACTCCTCGACGGCGGTGGCGGCGGGGTCCGGCGCGGCGGGGGTGGAGGCTCCGGGCCGTACGGCGGGCGAGGGGGCGCCGGTGGCGGAGGGCCGGGGCGGTGTCGCGGTCCGGGTCCTGGCGGGGTCCACCTCGCGGTCGATCTCGGCGGCGAGGCCGCAGCCCGGGGCGAGGGCGGCGAGAGCCACCAGGAGGAGCGTGCGCCGTACGGGTGGTATGCCGGTCATGCCATGATCATCACACGCGTTCGTCGCCGCTCCGGCCCGCCGGGGTCCCCTCCGCGCCGGCCAGGTCCGGCGCGGGGGCGCGGGCCGCGATGGCGTCGAGCATCAGGTCGAGCGCGAACCCGAAGTTGGCGTCGTCCTCCACCGATGCCAAGTAGGGGGCTGCCGCCGCGATGTGGGGGTGGGTGGCGGCGGGCACGGCGGCGTACGCGCCGGTCCAGGCGGACTCGTCGGCGTCACGCGCGCGGGGGTCGAGCGTGGAGTAGGTGGCGTCCATGCACGACCAGCCGAGCACGAAGTCGACCAGCGCGCGGTAGTGGCGTACGGCCTGGTCGGGCGGGAAGCCGGCGTCGGCGAGGGCGGCGAGGATCGTCTCGATCACTCGCATCTCGGCGGGCCGTCGGGTGATGCGGACGGTGGCCAGTACGGCGGCGCGCGGGTGCGCGAGATAGACCTTGCGGTTGCGGATGAACAGCGTCCGCAGGGTCTCCCGCCAGTCCTCGGAGGGCTCGAAGCCCTCGATGCTCTCTTCGAGCAGATGGTCCGCCACCGCGAGCAGCAGATCGTCCTTGTTGCGGAAGTGCCGGTAGAGGGCGGTCGGGTCGGCGCCGAGGCGGGCGCCGATCCGCCGGAACGTCAGGGCGTCGGCGCCTTCGGCGTCCAGGAGCCGGAGGCAGGCCTCGACGATGACACGGGGGCTGAGGGAGGGCCTGGGACGGCCCGAGGGGGCGGCTGCGCCCTTCGCGGTCGCGGTCTGCTTCCCCGTACGTGACGCCACTGCGCACTCCCCTCGCTCCGGACGGCTCCATTGTGCCGCCCCGCCCGGAGTGAACGATGTTGTCAACGCTGTTGACTTCACCGGCGCCCGACTGCCACGCTGCCGACCCGTCGGCACGCCGACCCGTCCCTTTCCAGGAGGACCCCCTCTGATGAGCCACGCGGATCTCGTCTTCACCTCAGGCTCCGTGATCACCATGGACCCCGTGCGCACCGGCGCCACGGCGCTCGCCGTGACCGGGCAACGCATCACGGCGGTCGGCGGCGAGGAGGTGCGCGAGCTGATCGGGCCGGACACGCGGGTGGTCGATCTGGCGGGGCGCGCGGTGCTGCCCGGCTTCCAGGACGCTCATGTGCACGCCGTGTTCGGCGGGCTCGAACTGGGCGCCTGCGACCTGACGGGAACGACGGACGTGGCCGAGTACCGGCGGCGGATCGCGGCCTACGCCGCCGCCCACCCCGAGCGTCCGTGGATCACCGGGGGCGGCTGGTCGATGGAGAGCTTCCCCGGCGGCATGCCGACCCGGCACCTGCTCGACGACCTCGTGCCCGACCGGCCCGTCCTGCTGGCCAACCGGGACCACCACGGCGCCTGGGCGAACACCCGCGCGCTGGAACTGGCCGGAGTGACCGCGTCGACCCCCGACCCCGCCGACGGGCGCATCGAGCGCGAGGCCGACGGCATCCCCTCGGGAATGTTGCAGGAGGGCGCCGTCGAACTCGTCGGCAGGGCGGCCCCGCGGCCCACGGAGGAGGACCTGCTGGACGGGCTGCTGCGCGCCCAGCGGCTGCTGCACTCGTACGGCATCACCGCCTGGCAGGACGCCCTGCTCGGCGCGTACGGAGGCCACCCGGACGTCTCCCCGGCCTACCACACCGCGGCCCGGCGCGGACTGCTCACGGCCCGGGTCAACGGCTCCCTGTGGTGGGACCGGGACGCCGGCGCGGAGCAGATCCCCCGGCTCGTCGAGCGCCGCGAGACGCTGCGGGCCGGCCGGTTCAGGGCGGAGACCGTCAAGATCATGCAGGACGGCATCGCCGAGAACCACACGGCCGCCATGTCCGCGCCGTACAAGGACTCCTGCGGCTGCGCCACCTCCAACTCCGGCCTCAGCTTCGTCGACCCGGTGGCACTGCGCGGGTACGTGACCGAGCTCGACGCGCTGGACTTCCAGGTCCACTTCCACGCGCTGGGCGACCGGGCCGTGCGCGAGGCCCTGGACGCGGTCGAGGCCGCCCGGAGCGCCAACGGGCCACGCGGGAACCGGCACCATCTCGCCCATCTCCAGGTCGTCCACCCGGCCGACGTGCCGCGCTTCGCGGGGCTCGGGGCGGTCGCCAACCTCCAGCCGCTGTGGGCGGCCCACGAGCCGCAGCTGGACGAGCTGACCACGCCCTTCCTCGGCGGCGAACTCGCCGACTGGCAGTACCCCTTCGGCGACCTGCACCGCGCGGGCGCCGCGCTGGCGGCCGGGAGCGACTGGCCCGTCAGCTCGGCCGATCCCCTGGAAGGCATCCACGTCGCGGTCAACCGGATCCTGCCGGACGGCGACATGCCCCCGTTCCTGCCCCGGCAGCGGCTCGGCCTGACCACCGCCCTCGCCGCCTACACGGCGGGCTCCGCGTACGTGAACCGGCTCGACGACACCGGCGTGCTGCGGCCCGGCCACCTCGCGGACCTGATCGTCCTCGACCGCGATCCGTACACGGTGGATCCGTCGGCCCTCGCCTCCCTGCGCGTGGAGGCGACGTACGTCGGTGGGGAGCGCGTCTTCGGCGAGTGAGGCGAGTGGGACGACGCCGGTGGCGGGAACGCGAGGAGGGGCCCGGCGGATCGCGTCCGCCGGGCCCCTCCGCGCCCTGTCTCGGCCCTTGCCTCAGCCCTTGCCGCGTCCGCTCATCGCGTCGCGCAGACGGTCGACCATGCCGACGCCGGGGGCGAGCAGCTTGTTGGCCGGCGGGGTGTCGGGGGCGGACGGGTGCGGCCGGGTCGGCGCCATCTTCTTGGCCTGGCGGACCTTGTCGCCGAGTTCGTCGAGCATCTCGGCCGAGCACATCTCCCGCAGCCGGGGGAAGAGGTTGTTCTCCTCGTCGGCAATGTGTGCCCGGATCTCGTTCATCAGCTTGATGATCAGCTCGTCGAACCGCGGATCATCGGCGTCACAGCCCTCCAGATCCTTCATCGTGCGCTCGGCGGCGGCGTGGTCCTGGAGCTCCTTGTCGGCGATGTCGGAGCCCTGGGGAAGGTGCTCGCGGACGGCCGGGTAGAGGTAGGACTCCTCCGCGACGGAATGCCGGACCAATTCCATGGTGGCCTGGTCGGCGTACTGCTTTCTGCGCGGGTCACCCGAGGGAAGTTCCTCGATATTGGTGAACAGCTCTTCGACCTCTTCGTGGTCGGTGGTGAGCTCTGCGATGACGTCGCCGCCGTGTCCCATGCGTTTCTCCTTTTCGCGTTGCCTCCGTGGGATTCCCAATGAAACGCGGTCGGCAAGTGGGGGCGCGCATTACGCCTCATTCAGCGTGTCGCCGCCCCTCATTTCGGGTGTCGCGCGTCGGCGATGATCACCGGTGGTTCGGTCGCGCCGTTTCTCGCGTGATCTGCGCCATTTCAGGAGGGGAGTCGGGCCGGTTATGGTGCAGGCGTTTCCGCTCCCCGATCCGTCCGGATGGTCAGCCCGTGCCCGCAGATTCCCTTCTGTCACCGCTCATAGCGGCGACGACGCAGTGGCTCAACCGCGCCTATCCGTCCGGGCCGGGGGCGCTGCAGCGCGGTCTTGCAGAGGCGCAGGCCCGGCAGGCGGTGACCGTGGCGGCCTGGCTTCGCTACCCGACGGACCTGGACATGGAGCTGGTCGCCCTGTCCGGCCCCGGGGGCACCTCCCGCCTGGACTGGATCACCGGAGCGGACGGCACCCGGCCGGAGGACACGGACGCCTGGCGCACCTGGGTCGACGAGGTGGTGGCCAGCTGGGCGGCGTGCCTGCTGGGCTCGCCCGCCCTGGCTTCCGCCGCGGCCGAAGCCGTCCGCGCGGAGCGCGGGGAGGCAGCGCCCGTCGCCTTCCGGCGTCTGACCGAGCCGGGCGAGCAGGACCGCCGGGCGGCCGGTCTGCTGCGCCATCCCGACTTCCTCGCGCCGATAGCCGACCTCCATCGCGCGCAGCTGCTGACCCGCCTCCAGGCAGCCGGGAGCACCCTCCCGGCCTGAGGACCGGAGCCTGGGGACCGAAGATGAGCGCCGGGCCTGAGAGCCGGGCTGAGAGCCTGAGCCCGCGGGTTGGTGTTCGAGATTTGCCGGTGCATCGGGTTTGGTACGCGATCTGTCGGCAACGCTCCCCTCAGACACCAGCGCACCACGGGAGGCGGTTTCATGATCCAGATGTCCATACCGCTGGTTCCCACCGCCGACGGGGGTCTGCTCATTCCGGCCGGTCATGTCACCGCCCTGCTGCGCGGCCTCGCCGCCGACTGGGTGCGGTCGGGCAGCTCCGGGGAGATGCGCGGTGACGAACAGACCATTCGCGACCTGGCGGCCGTGCTGACCGAGCTCGCCGATCAGGTCGACGTGGAATGCATCGGGTTCGCGTCGGAGAAGGACGACGGGGCCTGAGCACGGCCCCGGGCGACCGCCCCGTCGTCCGGCGCTCCCCCGCCCGAGTGGCCTCTCCGCCGTGTCGGCACGCGGGCGACCCGCCCCGGTACGAGGATGTGCCCCACGCCTTCCGACTGGCAGGAGCCCATCCCATGCTCGAACGCAAGCGCCGCAAGGGCGGCAAGCCGCACACCGAGGTCACCTTCGTCCTGCCGGCGGACACACCGCCCGGGCCGGTCAGCGTCGTCGGTGACTTCAACGGCTGGAGGCCCGGCACGCATCTGCTCCAACCGCGCAAGGACGGCACCCGGGCCGTCACGGTCACCCTGCCGGGGGAGAGCACGCACGCCTTCCGTTACCTGGCCGCGGGCGACTACTGGTTCAACGACGAGGGGGCCGACGCGCTGGAAGGGCCGAACAGCCTCGTGCGTACCTGAGCCGCTGCGGACCCCTCCCGAGCCGCGCGCGCCCTGTCGGCGCGCTGCCGCGAGTACCGTGGGAGGGGTTCACGGGTCCTGTGAGGCGGATGAGGTGACTGTCGTGTCGACTTCGAGTCACGAGACGTTCGGGGCACCGTGCTGGGTCAGCCTCATGGCCCCGGACCTCCGCGCCACCCAGGACTTCTACCGCGCCGTTCTGGGGTGGGAGTTCCGCGCCGCCCACCTCGGGGACGGGTTCTCCATCGGTTTCAGCGACGGCGTCCCGGTCGCCGGCATCGGCGCGCTGGCGCCCACGCTCTCGATCCCCGTGGCCTGGACCCCCTACTTCGCCGTCGAGGACGCCGACGCCACCGCCGCGCGCATCCTCGAACGCAGCGGGACCGTGGCCGTCGGGCCCCTCTCCTTCGGCACCGGCCGCGCGGCGCTCGCAGCCGACCGCGAAGGGGCCACCTTCGGGATCTGGCAGGGCAGCGCCATCCCCGACTGGGGCATGGGGGACGAAGCCGCTCCGGCCTGGCTCGAACTCCGTACCAGGGACGCTTTCGACGCCGCCATCTTCTACGGCGAGGTCCTTGAGTGGGCCTGTGACCAGCCCGGCTGCTGCGAGGTCATGTACGTGGAGGAGGACAACAACATCCTGTTGCGCCACGGCCGGCAGACGGTGGCCCGGCTGCACAGCGGGGCTCTGGCGGAGGCCCCCGACCCGCGCGTCCGTCCCCGCTGGCACGTCCACTTCCGGGTCCCCGACATCGAAACCGCCGTCAAGACGGCCCAGGGGCTCGGCGGCCGGACCCTCTCCGACAGCCCGGTCGATCCGCTGACCCGCGGCGTCACGCTGCGCGACCCCGACGGCGCGCTGTTCGGTCTCGCCACCGCCGCCGGGCCGGTGCCCGCCTGAGCGGACGGCCCGCGCAGGCCGCGCCCGACATGCGGGGCGCGCGGTGGGTGGGAAGACTGAGGACATGGCGAACAAGGCAGCACTGGAGGGCGGCCCGGACGATCTGCGGGAGCGCATCGTCACCCTCACCGCCCCGGACGAGGACCTCAAGATTCCGCACCGTGGCGGCTACGAGCACTTCAGGGCCACGGCGCGGCGCCAGGACAGCCCTGAGGGGCAGCTTCCGGTCTACGAGTGGTGGGAACGCACCGAGATCGCGGAGTGATGGGGCGGGCGACGCGGAGCGACGGGGATCCCACGACCGCTCAGCGGCATGCCGTGCCGAGGTCGGGCGCGAGGTCGAGGACCTGTTCGACGCCCGTGAGCCGGAAGAGCCGGCGCAGATGGTGCGGGAAGGGGCCGGCCAGGACGAGGCGTTCGTGCTGGTCGTGGGCGGCGATCAGCAGATGCAGGAACGTGGAGTCCCCGAACTCGACCTGGGACAGGTCGAGGACCGTGCGGACCTCTCCGGCGGCACGGCAGTCCGCGAGCGCCTGACGCAGACAGCTCACGGTGTCGATGTCGAACTCCCCCGACGCCCTCAGTACGCGGAGGCCGGGGACCACCCCGGCCGAGCGGACGACCCGGGCCCTGCCGCTGGGCTCGGTGTACGTCCGGCGGTCGGTCAGGGTGACGAGACGCCGGTCGGCGTTGCGAGGTGGGTTGTGCGGTGTGCTCATGGCTGCCTCGCCGGAGGAGGGGAGCCACTCGACGGCTCGCCTCGATTCTCCCACTCCGCGGGACCGCCGTCCCCTCGTCGCCTCTCCCCCACCGGACCTCCGGCGTCAGCCGACGGTCTCCGTGGGGGCGAGTTCCGTCGTGGGGCGGCGGTTGCCGATCCCCCGGTAGACGACCGGGACCCGGTGCATCAGGACGGGCGGCAGGCAGTTCTTGGCGTCGACCACGACCCGGGGCTCCGCCATCCGGGAGGCGAGGTCGTCCCAGTCGGCTTCGACGACCTGGGGCCACTCGGTGAGCACGAGGGCGGCCTGGGCACCGGCGACGGCCGCGCGCAGGGCGGTGTGCGGTTCGGCCCGGGGCGAGAGGTGCCGCAGTTCGTCCGGGGTGAGTCCGGGGTCCCAGAGCCGTACGGCGGCGCCGTGTTCCTGGAGCAGGGGCAGGAGGGTACGGCTGGGCGCGGCCCTGAGGTCGTCGCTCCAGGGCTCGTACCGGACGCCGAGGACTGCGACCTCCACCCCGCTCAGATCTCCGCCGACGCTCTCCTTGAGCAGCCGCAGGATGGCGCCGGGCTGCTGGAGGTTGGTCTGGACGGTGGCGTCCAGGAGGGGCGTCGGGATGCCGCGCTCCGCTGCCCAGCGGGAGAGCGCGGTGGTGTCCTTGGGCAGGCAGGAGTCGCCGTAGCCGGTTCCGGGCTGGAGCAGGGCGTGGCCGATGCGCGGATCGAGGCCCACGCCCTGGATCACGTGGTCGATGTTGATGTCGGGTCCGGTGCACAGTCGGGCCAGCTCGTTGGCGAAACTGATCTTGGTGGCGAGGAAGGCGTTGCTCGCGTACTTGATCATTTCCGCGCCGGCGGGCGTGGAGGTCACCCAGGGGCAGGTCACCGACCGGTACAGCTCGCGCAGCCGGTCGAGGGCGGCCGGGTGGTGCGCCCCGGCGACGATCCGGGCCGGGGACTGCCAGTCGTCGAGGGCACTGCCCTGATTGAGGAACTCGGGGTTGCAGACGAACCGCTGCCGCAGCTCCGGGTACTCGCCGAGCAGCATGTCGCTGGTGCCGGGCGGAACGGTCGACTTGAGCACCACCAGCGGCGCCCCCGCCAGTTCGGCGGCCTCGCCGACCGCTGCCAGGACCTGGGAGAGGTTCGCCGTGCCGTCGGCGGCGGGCGGGGTCCCGACGCAGATCAGCACCGCGTCGAGCGGGTCGGCGACGACCGCGTCGGGGAGGTCCTCGACGAAGTCGAGCCGGCCGGTGCGCAGCACCGCCGTCATCTGCTCGACCAGGCCGGGCTCGACGACCGGGGGCTCACCGGAGCGCAGGCACGCGAGCCGCTCCGCGTCCTGTTCCACTCCGAAGACCCGGTGCCCCTGCTGTGCCAAGGCGACGGCACCCGTCACACCTACGTAGCCCTGACCCACCACCGCTGCCCGCATCGCCGCTCCCTCGGGGCTCGCCCATTCCTTCTCCTCCCACGAGAGCACGAACGGTGACGGGGCGGCCTGTTTTGATGGCCCTACCTGGTACGGGAGCGGTGCGGGCGGGCCTCGTCTCAGTCCGCCCCGGAATGGCGGCGCATCGGGCCCCAGGCGCCGTTCTGGCCGTTCACGACGGCCTCGGCCTCCTTGATGACGGCGTCGGCCACCCAGCCGATCGGTGCGACGTCGCGCACCAGCGGCTCGTTGTCGGGCCCCCGCCCCGCCTCGGTGCCGCGCAGCAGCCAGGGGCGGACGCCGGGTCCGCGTTCGCGGGGCAGGTGGGAGTAGTCGTGGAGGCGGCGCGCCGCCCAGAGGCGGAGCGGCCGGTCCTCCCACCACGGCTCGGCGTCGAGCGGGTTGGCTGAGAGCCCGGGGAGTTCGAGGCCCGTGAGCCCGTCGCGGCTGCCCTTCTGCGCAAGGTCGACGGCCGGGCCCCGGGACCACCTGATGTACAGCCCGCTGCGGGCGGAGAGGAATCCGGCGAGCTCGTCCAGCGATCCGATGACGGGCAGGTCGGGTGCGGCGGTCAGGTCGTCGGGGTCGTTCATGGACGGCGGCTACCCGGGCCCGTCCGGCGTTACGCGTGGCTTCGGGAGGTCCCTGTCAGGCGGTCCGGCGCGGGGCCCACGCGGCCGCCGCCCGTGGGATCCGGCGGGGGGCCCGTAGCCGTTTCCACCCGCGCCCGAGGTTGGCGTACGGTACCCCGTTTCGGCCGGTCCCGAACGGGCAGCAGCGCCGCTGACAGACGTACCCGGAATCGACCGAGGGGGCGGCCCCGATGTCAACAGGGACGCTACTCGCCATCATCATCCCCGCCGTGGTGGTGATCGCACTGATCGCCGTGGCGCTGGTGGCCGCACGACGACGCCGCCGCCTCCAGGACCGCTTCGGGCCGGAGTACGAACGGACCGTCGAGGACGCCGGCAGCCGCAGGGCCGCCGAGCGGGAACTCGCCGAGCGCGAGAAGCGCCACGATTCGCTCGAACTGCGGCCCCTGCAGAGCAGCGAACGGGACAGGTACGCACGGGAGTGGAACGGCGTGCAGGAGGAGTTCGTCGACCGCCCGCAGGAAGCGGTCCACGACGCCGACCGGCTCGTGACCGCGCTCATGAAGGCGCGCGGCTATCCCACCGAGGACTTCGACCAGCAGGTGCGGGACCTCTCCGTCGAACACGGCCGCACGCTGGAGCACTACCGGGCCGCCCACGAGATCAACGCGCTCAGCACCCGTCAGCAGGCCACCACCGAGCAGCTGCGCGGGGCGATGGTGCACTACCGGGCGCTGTTCGACGAGTTGCTCGCCGAGGGCCACCGGTCCGACTCAACCGGTTCCTGATCCGTCCGCGGAAGCGGACGACCGGGGGCGGACGGCGGAGGACGGACCTACGAGGCGGCGTCATCACGAAGCGACGTCATGACGAGGAGACGTCATGCAGCACAACGACATGCCGGACCGGGCCGACGAGAGCGGCCTGACGACCGAGGACATCGCCGGCTTCGGTGACCCGGAGGCGGCAGGCGCCGGGCAGGAACCCGAAGCGCCTGCGTACCCGGGCGAGGCGGCACGAACCACCGACGAGACGACGGCGGACGCGACACTGGGCGAGCCCTACGGCGAGACTCCGGGCGAGCCCTCCGGCGAGACCGCTGCGGAGACCCGGGGTGAGCCCTCTGGCGAGACCGCGGACCGGCCCTCCGAGGAGACCGCGGGTGTGACCACGGCCGAGACCGCAGGCGGGACCGCAGGCGGCACGGCCGGGGGAACGTCCGACGAAGACGTCCCGGAGCTGCTGTCGGCGCAGGACGTGGACGCGTTCCGCTCCCGCTGGCAGGAGATCCAGAACCAGTTCGTGGACGACCCGCGCGAGGCCGTCCACTCGGCCGACGGCCTCGTCGCGGACGTCATGCGGACGCTGGCCGAGACCTTCGCCGACCACAAGAAGGGCCTGGAAGGCCAGTGGAACCAGGGCGAGCAGGCCGACACGGAGAGGTTGCGGATGGCCCTGCGGCAGTACCGGTCGTTCTTCAACCGGCTCCTGACGAAATAGGCGGAAGGACAAGGAGAGGGGCCGGCCCCCGCCCGACGGGCGGGGGCCGGCCCCCTCGCGGTCCTCACCGGCAACGTCAGGCGTGCCGGCGTGTGCGCCCACCGGTGAACAGCCGGTAGAGGGCGAGCAGGATCATCGAGCCGATGATCGCCGCGATCCAGGTGGACAGTTCGAAGAAGCCGTCGATCGACTCGACACCGAAGAGCACCTTGCCCAGCCAGCCGCCGAGCAGCCCGCCGGCGATGCCGATCAGCATGGTGATGATGAGCCCGCCGGGGTCCCGGCCCGGCATGAGAGCCTTGGCGATCAGACCGGCCAGCAGTCCGATGACTATCCAGGCGATGATGCCCATGGTGGTCCTCCTTCAGGGCTTGGCGTCCTGCCTCGTTTTCCTTCCTCCATCGGATGCGCGCCACGGCCGGATCCAAACGCGTGGATCGCCCCCGAGACGCCCCTCATGACGGCGAACCGTCCGCTCCGGCCGTGGTGATGCGTGCGCAGCCGGCGACCACCGCGGCGAGGCTGCCCTCCGTGCGCAGCAGCTCGCGCTGGACGCGGGCGCCGTTGCCCCGTGCCAACAGGTCGGCGATTCCCTTCCGGACCCGCTCGGCGTCGCCCAGATCCTCCAGGGCCCGCTCCACATGGCGGTAGAGCGCCTGGACGACGCTCTCGGCCGGCGCCTCCAGCATCGTCTCGGGGTGGATCAGGGGGCCGTCCAGGCCGGAGCGGCCGGCCCGCCACGAGGCGAGCCGAAGCAGGCTCGTGCCGATCCGGGGCGGCGGTTCCCCTTCCCTCCAGGCGCGCGCCGACGTCTCCACCAGGGCGCGTATGAGGGCCGCCAGCAGGACGGGCGTGGACGCGTCCAGGCATACGTCCGCCACCCGCACCTCGACCGTGGGATAGGACGCGGACAGCCGCGCGTCGAAGTAGATCATTCCCTGGTCGCGCAGCACTCCGGTGTCGAGCATGGCCTTGACCTGCTCGTGGTAGCGGTCCGCGGAGCCGAAGACGTCCACCGGGCCTGCCGAGGGCCACCGGTTCCACACCCGGCTGCGATAGCTGCCGTAGCCGCTGTCCTCGCCCTGCCAGTACGGCGAGTTCGCGCTCATCGCCAGGAGAACGGGGAGCCAGGGCCGCATACGGTCCAGTACGGCGACTCCCTCCTCGTCGGACTCGACCGACACGTGCACATGGCAGCCGCAGGTCAGCTGTTCCTGCGCGGTCAGACCGAACTGCCGGCCCATCCACTCGTACCGCTCCCCCACGTTCAGCGAGGGGCTCACCGGCAGCGGCGAGGTACCCATGGCGGTGACGACCGCGCCGACGGTATCCGCGTGCCGGGCCGACTCGCGGCGCCACCGGACGATCTCCTCCTGGAGCTCGTCCATCCTGGTCACGGGCCTGGTGGCGAACTCCAGTTGTTCCTTCTGCAGCTCCTTCTCGAAGTCGCGGTCGTCGTCCCGGCTCTCGCGGTCGGCGGCGCGTTCCGCCGCCGCCAGGACGGCTCCGGCGAGCGCGCGCGGCTCACCGCTCTCCGCGTCCACGATCAGAAGTTCCTCTTCCACACCTACGCTGCGCACATCTCCACCCCTCGGTCGGACTCTTTGGTTGCTGCCTCTGTCCACGCACCCGGATCGGAAACTCACAGAGGCACCAAGACCTGGGATTCCTGCCCGAGCGTGACGAGTTGACGCCACTGGGTGAGCAATCTCGTATGGGTGTGGCGCGGGGTGGGCAGAACCCGTCCGGACAGTTCGTACCGGCGGCGGAGGAGTCACCGATGCTGAGGGAGATCATCGACCGGCTGAAGCGGCTCCGGCGCGGGCGGGGCCGGGCGACATCCGACGGCGCGCCCCGCACCGGCGAGCCGGTCTTCACCGCGGACTTCGCCTCGACGGAGCAGTGGGTCGCCGGACGGTCCTGGGCCTATCCCGACGGCGGGCCGACCAATCCGGGGGACAACAAGCTCGACCATCTCGTCGAGGATCCCGCGTACAGCCGCTCGGGGCGGTTCCGGGCGACCCGGCGCACCGACGGCAACTGGGACGCGGGCCTGCTCACGACGGAGGGCAGCGCGGAGGGCTTCATGGTCAGGGCCGGTGACGTCCTGGAGGCGCGGGTACGGCTGCCGGAGGAGTTGGGCGCCTGGCCGGCGATCTGGACCTGGCGCGACGGGGACCAGGAGATCGACGTCTTCGAGTACCACCCGGACAATCCCGATCTGCTGGAGCTGTCGAACCGGGTGCGGGGAGGCCACCTCTACTACCGGGACCCTTCGGTCCAACCCGGCGCGTGGGTGGACCTGAGGGTCGAGTTCGGCGCCCGCTCGGTGGTGTGGCACGTCAACGGGGCGCGGGTGTTCGCCGACCGGCGGGGGGTGGGCCGCCGGTGGCGGGCGTATCTCATCGTCAACCTGTCCGTGTGCGCCGGGCGTCACCACCCGCCTCCCGAGCCCGGCGCGTCGGAGATGTCCTTCGAGGTGTCCGACCTTCGCGTCCACCGGCCGTGAAGGCGCACCACGGGGATGAAGGGGCGTGCCGGGGGAATCCTGTGAGGATGCGAGAAGGTGAGGGGATTCCCCCGCGCGAGCCGCGGGCCCATGGGCGTGCGGCCCGCCTGCCGGTCGTCGCCGTCGCCCTCCTGGTGGGGGCGCTCCTGGTCGTCCTCGTCGGACGGGCCGGCCTCTTCCCCGGTCTCGGCGGGGTCCTCGGCGTGGAGACGAAGGACCGTTCGGGCCCGGCGCTGCTGAAATCCGTGCAGGACATGCACCGTTACGAAGGTGCCGCAGGGAACTTCCAGATCGTGGTCGACCTGGAGAAGGACGCACGTCTCCTGCCGGACGCGATCCGCGGCACCCGTACGCTCTACGTCGCCAGCGGCACGGTCGGCGCCTATGTCGATCTCGGCGCCGTGGGCGAGGACAGCGTCACGGTGGACGAGGAGCGCACCTCGGCCACGCTGCGCCTGCCGCGCGCGCGGCTCGCCGAGCCGTCGCTCGACCCGGAGAAGTCCTACGCCGTCTCCAAGCAGCGCGGGCTCCTGGACCGGCTGGGCGACCTGTTCTCCGACAACCCCGCCGACGAGCGGGCCGTCCACGCGCTCGCCGCCCAGCGCATCGGCGAGGCCGCGCGCGAGAGCGATCTGACCCGGCGGGCCGAGAAGAACACCACGGCCATGCTGGAGGGGATGCTGCGTGCGCTCGGTTTCGAGCGCGTGACGGTCACCTACGTCTGAGCCGTCAACCCCGGGCATCGGTTCCACCTTTCACCCGCCTTTTACCGGATCGGTGCGTGAATTCGCCGTCGGCGGTTACGAGGGGAGAAGCACGCGCCGCTCAGGCAGCGCGATCTCCCCGAGGGAAGTGGTGACGATGTCCGAACCGAACCGACCCGAGACCGCGGAACGACGGCTGACGCCTCCCGTGCGGTCGTGGCACACGACGGCCCGTCAGGTGCAGGGAGGCGTCGACCTTTCCGTGCCGGCGACGTTCGACTACGACCCCGACGACCCGTGGGCGGTACGGATCGGCTTCCGGCTTCCGCTCGGCAGGGTCGTCGTCTGGACGTTCTCCCGGGACCTGCTCCGCTCGGGCACCCGTGTCCTGAGCGGCGAGGGCGATGTGCGGCTGTGGCCGCTGCGCCGCGGTGGCAGGGAGGGACGCGTGCGCATGCGGCTGGGCGCGGCGGGGGCGTTCGCGCTGGTCGACGTCGACCGCGCGGGTCTGCGGGACTGGCTGAGTGAGACGTACGCCGCCGTCCCGGAGGGGAGCGAAGCCGCGCGGATCGACTGGGAGTCCGAGACCCCCCACCTCTTCGCGCGACGATGAGTCTGCGCCGTCGGGGTGACGGTGTTTCAAGTACCGCACACGGGTGAGCCGAGTAGGAGAGACACGACCAGTCGTACGAACAGGAGATACCGATGGAGAGCTGGCGCGCATCCGCGGCCTGCCAGAATGTCGACCCCGACCTTTTCTTCCCGGTCGGGACCGGCGGACCCGCCCTGATCCAGGCCGAGGAGGCCAAGGAGATCTGCCGACGATGCCCCGTGCGCGAGGCGTGTCTGCGCTGGGCCATGGACGACTCCCGCCAGGTGACGGGGGTGTGGGGCGGTCTGCGGGAGGACGAACGACAGGCGCTGAAGCGCCGGTTGCGGCGCCGCGCCAAGGAGCGGAACTGAGCGCGGCGGTCGCGCCGCCCGGTCGAAGAGACGAAGGTCGGCACGTACGAAGCACGGGTCAGGGCGGGTCACCCCAGGGGGAGACGCGCCCTGACCCGCTTGCCGTAGGGCGCCACGGCCTCGGTCTCGACGCCGTCGCAGAGCGCGAGGACGATCTCCATGCCGTGCTGTCCCAGCCGGTCCGGGTCCCGCGGGCGGGCCACCGGGGTCACGGGGCGCGTGTCGAGGACGGATATCTCCAGCGTTCCGGCGTACAGGGAGAGTTCGAGTCGGCAGGGGCCGGGGGCGTACTTCACGACATTGGTCACGAGTTCGCTGACGACGAGGCGGGCGGCGTCGATGTCCCGCGCCGTGTACGGCCCGCTGTCGGCCGCCGCCTCCTGGAGAAATGCCGCGGTGAAGTCCCGGGCCTTCGCGATGACCCCCTGAGCCTCACCGAACTCGACGACGGCGTGCAGGGCGTCGCCCGCGCGCAGGCCGGTCTCTCTCACCTCGGTCATGTCGTTCCCCGTTCGCCTTCCACACCCTGTCCCTGGTTCCTGTCGCCGCCCCGATGCCCCTGTCGTCCTCCCGCCGGACCCGGTTCCCCGGCCGCCCAGCACGGAACGGCCTCACCAGAAGGGGGTTGGTGAGGCCGTTCCGTATGCGGGAAGGGAACTCGCCCCTCGACGTGGACGCGGTCGCGTCTACGCCTGGGCGAGCATTCCCTTGCGCAGGCGTTCCAGATTGCGGGAGAGCAGCCGGGAGACGTGCATCTGGGAGATGCCGAGCTCCTTGCCGATCTCCGACTGCGTCAGCTCCTCGACGAAGCGCAGGTGGAGGATCCGGCGGTCGCGGTCGTCGAGCTCTTCCAGCAGGGGCGCGAGCGTGTGGAAGTTCTCGAAGAGCTCGAGCGCCGGGTCCTCCACCCCGATGAAGTCGGCGAGCGCCGCGTCGCCGTCCTCTCCGTCGGGGCCGACGGCGGCGTCGAGGGACGTGGAGTTGTAGCCGTTGGAGGCGATGCGCGCCTCGATCACCTCGTCCTCGGAGAGGTTCATCAGAGTCGCCAGCTCCGCCACGCTCGGCGCGCGGCCGAGGCGGGAGCTCAGCTCCTCCGTCGCCTTGGCGAGCTCCACCCGGGCTTCCTGCAGCCGGCGCGGCACATGGACCGCCCACGAGGTGTCGCGGAAGAAGCGCTTGATCTCTCCGACGATGTAGGGGACGGCGAAGCTGGTGAACTCGACCTCGCGGGAGAGGTCGAAGCGGTCGATCGCCTTGATGAGGCCGATGATGCCGACCTGGACGATGTCCTCCATCTCGTCGCCGCGGGCCCGGAACCGGCCGGCCGCGTAGCGCACGAGGGACATGTTCATCTCGATCAGCGTGTTGCGCGCGTACTGGTACTCGTGGGTCCCCTCCTCCAGTACCGCCAGCTTGTCGAAGAACACCTTCGACAGCTCACGTGCGTCCTTCGGGGCGACCTTGCGGGGAGCTTCGAGCACGGGAAGGTCCCCCACACCCGTCTCGACACCGGCCCGCGTCTCCGTCGTCACCTCAGTCAGCACTCTGATGACCTCCCTCGTCCGTCGCTGCTCGTTTCCCCCCGTGAGGGCCTCGCCTACCCCCACTTCCGCGAGGCATGCCAAGAAATTCTCGTCGGAGGAAAAATTTTCGGCCACGCCAGTCCACCACGCCGGAGCGGGTCACGCGAGGGAGAGGCGGGCGCGGACCCGCTTGCCCGACGGCTGCGGCTCCACGCTCACGCTCTCGCAGACCGCCAGGACGATCTCGACGCCGTGCTGGCCGATGCGGCGGGGGTCGTGCGCCCGGGGCACCGGGGAGGCGTCGAGGCGGTCGAAGACCGAGATCTCCAGCGCGCCGTCGAACAGCTCCAGGGTGACCCGGCAGGGGCCCGGTGCGTGCCGCACCGCGTTGGTCACCAGCTCGCTGACCACGAGACGCGCCAGATCGATGCGCTCCCGGCTGACCGGCCCTCGTCCCGAGGCCGGCGCGGCGGCGAGGAAGTCGGCGGTGAAGTCACGAGCCGACGCGATCATGCCGTCGTCGGCGTCGGCCCCTTCGTAGGCCACGCTCGCGTACAGCGACGGTCGGCGCACCGCGCTTCTCCTGGCGATCGCCTCGGCCATCGCCCCTCCTCCCTCACGTGGCTGCTCGTTCCTCGTCTCATCCGGCGCATTTTCCCATGCCCGCCCGTTCCAATCCGTTCACATCCGAGAAATGTGGACGCGGAGGTGCCTGGTGCGGTTGCGGGCCGTACCAGTCCAGGCACAGGACGAGGATGTCGTCCGGCGCCCCGCGTCCGGACTCCCGCAGCGCCCGGACGACGGAGCGGGGGGTCTCCGCGCAGGACAGGTGCCGGGTCGACTCGATCGCCCGGACGACCGGCCGGTCCAGAGCGCCGTCGCCTCCTCCGGCGGGCTCGGCACGGTCGCAGGCGACGAAGACGAGCCGGTCGCCGGGGCGGACGCACAGGCGCTGGGCGGCGTAGACGGTGTCCTCGAACATGCCCAGGGGAAGCTGGCGCTCCAGCTCCAGCCGCTCGGTGACGGCGCCGCGCAGCCGCCAGACCGTCGGTGAGCCGGCGTCGACGACCTGCACCTCACCGGTGGCGCGCGCGAAGGTCATCAGCAGGGCGGAGAGACATCTCTCTCCTCCGTACTGTCCGTAGAGCGCCTGGTCGGTCAGGCTGGCCTGGCCGACGACGTCGAGGCCGGCGCGGCGGGCGTTGCGGATCGCGTTGAGGGCGAGGTTGCTCACCAGGACGGCCTGGGTGCCGGGACCGGTGCCGTTGGCGACGACCAGGGTGAGCTCCTCGCCCGTCACGGACCAGTCGAGGACGTGTCCGCCGGAGGAGTAGGCCGGCTCCCAGTACGCGTGCAGGTCGAACTCCTCCCCCACGCAGGCCCGACCGGGCAGCAGGTCCCACTGCATCTCACCGGTGACGTCGAGGGCGCGGGCCCTGCGGGCCCGCCGGTAGACGTCGGTGTGGCGCTCGGCGACGCGCAGGGCGTGGCCGAGCATCTCGGCGATGGCGGCGAGGTCCTCGGTCGTCTCCGGTGTGGCACGCTCGGCGGGCAGGTCGACCACAAGAACCCCACAGCGATCGCCTCGAACCGTCACAGGAAGGAACGCGGTCGCCGTGGGTCCGTCTCCGCCGAAAAGATATGGTTGCTGTGTGGAGAAGGCGTGACCCGCGGGCCCCGATTCCACGGTCATGGGCTTCGACCCGCCCGGAGCCTGTACGGGCTCGACGGGGCGGAGTTCCGTGAGGGCGTGGTCGACGAGCAGGAGGTCGGCCGAGAACGCGGCGAACTGCTGTGCCAGATTGATACGGAGGGAGTCCAGGAGGCGGTGTGCCGGCGCCGCGCGCAGAGCGCGTTCCACTGTCACGCGTCGATCCACCGAACCTGTACCGCCTTCTGGAGAGATGTAGATGACCGGCGCGTCGCGAGACCGACGCCCTCGGCCCCGGACGCCTGAGGAGTGTCAGTAGCCATGGACACGAACCCCGACCCGTCTCAGCGGGAGCCGCAGGAGACGACGGAGGCAGCGCGGGAGCTCATCGAGCTCCTGGAGGTGTTGTGGGAACGCGGCCGCGACATGGTGTCGTCGACGCCCGTGTCGGCCTCTCAGCTCCGTGTGCTGTACAGCCTGGACCGCGAGGAGGGCATCAACCTCCGCGCCCTGGGCGAGCTGCTCGGCTCCGCGCCGCCTTCGGTGAGCCGCATGTGCGACCGGCTGGAGGCGCTGGGGTTCGTGCAGCGGCTGCCCAGTCCCGTCAGCCGCCGGCAGCTCGAACTCCACCTGACCGTCCGGGGCAAGGCGTACCTGCGGGACCTTCGGAGCCAGCGGGAGGAGTCCCTGCTGGCCGTCATCACCGCCATGACGCCGACGACCCGCAAGGCGCTGCTGCGCGGACTGACCGGGTTCCAGGAGGCGTTGGACAAGGAGAATCCGTCTCCGCGCCGCGGCACGCCGCTCGGGAACGCCCGGTCCGCCTGACCACCCTCCGCCGTGATCGTCGTCCGGTCACGCGCCCCATGTCCCACTTGTCACCCTCTGGTCGCCTACGCCATGTCCACTCCCGGGCACGAGCCAGGTGTTACACCAAGGATACATTTGTCGAACGACAACTGTTGACACGTGGTCATGTGATGCGAGGCGGACCGCCCAGGTCGGGGCCCCGGCGGGCGGATCAGGGGCGGGTACGTCAGGCGTCGGCGGGCTCCGGCGGTGCGCTCGCGCGGTCCTCGCCCCGGGCGCCGTCCTGGCGGCCCCGCCAGTCGAGACAGACCACGAGCGCGTCGTCCTCCAGCGGGCTGTCCCCGTGGTACGCCGTGAGCTCCCGCAGGACGGCTCCCGGCACCTGAGTGGGAGGCAGCAGCCTGGTCGAGGTGAGCGCCCGGGCGAGGGCGCGTTCGCCGTAGCTCTCGCCGTCCGGGGACGCCGCGTCGTACACCCCGTCGCTCCCGAACAGCAGCCGGTCACCCGGGAGCACCGTGAAGCGCTCGGTGACGTAGACCGTGTCCTCGAACATCCCGAGGGGCAGCTGCGACTCGAACGAGACCCGCTCGACCGCGCGGTCCCGCATGCGCCACAGCCGCGGCGAACCGGCGTCCACGGCCTCCACCTCTCCGCTGGTGAGGTCGAAGCGCAGCAGGAGGACGGAGACATAGGACCGGCCGCGGTACTGCGCGTACACGGCCTGGTCCGCGAGCGCCGCCTGGTCCGCGAGGTCCAGGCCCGCGCGGCGGGCGTTGCGCAGGGCGTTGATGGCGAGATTGGTCAGCAGGGCGGCCTCGATGCCCTCCCCCATCCCGTTGGTGACCGTCAGCGTCAGGTGGTCGGCCGACGCGGACCAGTCGTAGTTGTCCCCGAAGATGGCGTAGGCGGGCTCCAGATGCGCCCCGAGCGAGAACTCGGGCCGGGCGCAGGACCGGCCCGGCAGCAACTGCCACTGCATCTCGGCCGCCAGCGTCAGCCGGGCGGCCCGGCGCGCCAGGACGTACAGGTCGGTGTCGCGCTCGGCGACCAGGATCTCGTGGCCGAGGGCCTCGCAGATGTGCTGCAGCTCCTCCAGCTGCGGGAGGATGTCGTGGTCCTTGGCCACCGTGACCGTCAGGACGCCCATCCGGTCTCCCCTGATGGTGACCGGCAGGTGCGCCTGGACGGAGTCGGCCGTGCGCGTCACGTACGGCTCCTGGGCGCCGAAGGCACGGCCCTGCGGGCTGCTGTGGATCGGCAGCGACCACTCCGCGAGGGGCTTGCTCCCCACCAGCTGGAGCGAGCGCAGGCCGTAGTCGGCCAGCCGGAGTTCCACGTCCACGGCGCCGTAGTACTTCCGCAGAGCCTCCTCCACCACACTCATCAGCATGTGTGGAGCGGCCCGGCGCAGCGCCTGCTCGACAATGGCGATCTCGTCCATCGCTCCCGCTTCTCTTCCGCTCTGTTCCGGCCGGGACTATCTCGCGTGGCCGGCGGCCACGAGCGCCTGCGCCACATCGGCGTGCAGGGGCGTCGTCATCGTCAGGCCCGTGATCTCCAGAATGCGCCGCACGGCCGGGGTCGGCGCCACGAGATGGAGATCGCCCCCGGACTCGCGGGCGTCGCGCGCCGCCCGGATCAGGATGTTCAGGCCGGAGGAGTCCATGAACCCCAGGCGGGAGAGGTCCAGGACGAGGTGGCGGCGGCCGTGCACGAACTGGTTGGCCAGGTGGTGGTGGAGCAGCGTGGCCGTGTCGTTGTCGAGTTCGCCGCCCACGGCCAGTACGGCCGTGTCGGTGTCGCGGATCTCCACCTCGACGTCCAGGTTCGCTTCTCGCTCGGTCATGGTCCTGCTTTCGGGGGTGAGTGAACGGTGGGGCGGGGCGGGGGTCAGGAGACCCGCACCCCGATCAGGCACGTGTCGTCGTCGGTGTCGGACTTGCTGTGGGTCAGCAGGGTGTCGAGCCGGCGTTCCAGGGTGTCGGCCGGCGCCTGGGCCGAGGCGATGAGCTGGGCCAGGGAGTCGTGCACGGCCGTGTCCCGGCGCTCGACCAGACCGTCGGTGTACATCAGCACCGTGTCCTCCGCCTCCAGCTGGATCTCCGCCTCCTCGTACTCGGCCTCGGCGAGGGCGCCCAGGAGCAGCCCCTTCAGCAGGGGCAGCGTCGTGGCTCCGCCGCCGCGCACCAGGACCGGGGGAAGGTGCCCGGCCCTGGCCCAGCGCAGCGTACGGGTCTCCGGGTCGAAGACGCCGCACACGGCGGTGGCCGTGACCTGTTCGGTGAGGTGGTGCGCCACGATGTTCAGCCAGGAGAGCAACTGCGCGGGGCCCGCTCCGGTCACGGCGAGACCGCGCATCGCGTTGCGCAGCACGACCATCCCGGTGGCGGCCTCGATGCCGTGACCGGCGATGTCCCCGACGCACAGCAGGACCTTCTTCGACGGCAGCACCACGGCGTCGTACCAGTCGCCGCCCACCAGGGACTCGGTCTCGGCGGGCCGGTAGCGCACCGCGATCTGCAGGCCCGGGGCGTCGAGCGGGCCCCTGGTGGGCGGCATGATGGCGTGCTGCAGCTGGAGTGCAAGGCGGTTGCGCTCCGCGGACTCCTGCTCCGTGACGGCGAGCCGGTCTCGGGTGGCCGCCAGGGCGACCTCCGTCCAGTGCTGCGAGGAGATGTCCTGATAGGCGCCCCGTACGGCGAGGAGGCGGGTGTCCGGGCCGAGGACGGGTTCGGCGATCACCCGGATGTGCCGGGTCACCCCGTCGGGCCGCAGCAGCCGGAAGGCGGCCGAGGTCGCGCGCCGGTGGTGCAGGACCGCTTGGAGGAAATGGCCGATGGTGTCGGCGTCGTCCGGGTGGGCGTGGGCGGCCAGGTCCCGCAGCGGAACGGGCGACTCGCCGACCTCTCTGCCGTACAGGTCGAAGAGCTGCCCGTTCCAGGTGATCTCGCCCGTCAGGACGTTCTCCTCGAAGCCGCCGATGCGGCCGAGGCGCTGGGCGTGCTGCAGCAGACTGGCGAGCCGGGCCGTCTCGTCCTCGATGCGCCAGATGAGCAGCACACCGCCGCCGTGGCGGCTGATGCTGAGGTCGGCGGCGGAGGCGAGGGGCACCTGGTCGACCAGCGCGGTGAGCGGCGCGCGGCGGGCGCGGAAGGGTTCGCCCGTGGCGTAGACGCGCTCGATCCGCTCGAAGAGCTCGCTGTGACCGGCCGCCGTGGGGTACGCCTCCAGGAGCAGCGACCCGTCGACGGCGCTCCTGGGCCGGCCCGCCGGGTCCTGGAAGTGGTCGTTGGCGTGGTGGATGCGGAAGTCGCGGAGATAGCCGTCCGCGTCCAGGTACGGGATGAGGACGAGGGCGGGGTCGTAGAGGCCGTCGGAGAGGTCCACCAGTTCGGAGATTCCCGGCGGCTCGTGCGGGGGCGCCGGCGCCGGGTCGCCCGCGAGGTTGTCCAGCGTGTGGGCGCACAGCTCGGCCAGCGCTTCGATCTGGCGCTCCACGGCCTGCGGCTGCCGCTCCAGCGGCTGGGGCCAGCAGATCTCCAGGACGCCGAGGATCCGCCCGCCGGTGCCGGCGGGCACCACCACGCGGCCGCCGTCCGGGTTCCGGGCGGAGCCGATGGAGGGGATGCCGGTGGCCCCGAGCGAGGGGAACCAGACGGTGCCGCGCTCGGTGAGGGCCTGGCGCGCCGCGGTCGCCACCCCCGGCGGTACGTAGCGCCAGCGCGCGGGTTCGTCGGTGCCGAAGCCCGCGTGGCCGCAGAGGGTGAGAGAGCCGTCGGATCCCGCGGTCCAGACGGCGACGGCCGTGGCTCCCAGCGGCGCGAGCGCGTGGGCGAGGAGGGACTCGGCCACCGTCTGGGTGTCGCCGGCGTTCAGGGCGGCGCTCTCGGCGGTGCGCAGCCGGACGGCGACCGACGGCTCGGGCCGGTCGCCGCGGTCCCGTTCGCCGCCGTCCGGTCCGCCGCCGTCCGCTTCGCCGACCGCACGCCGGACGAAGTCCTCGGCGATCTCGGCAACGCGGTCGTGGGCGGCCTGGTTGACGATGTCGGCGGCCAGCTCCAAGGGGGAGAGCCCGGCCTGGGCCGCGAGTTCGCCGAGCTGCAGGGCGGCCTGCGCCGGGCCGCACCGCAGCCGCTCGACGATCACGCCCTTGGCCAGTTCGATCAGGGCCCGTCCGTCGGCCGCGGCGTGCGCGGCCCGTACCTCCCCGCGGAGCCGTTCCACCGTCGCGGCCAGCCGGCCGACGGTCGAGTGCTGGTCCGACAGGGCGTCCTCCGGGTAGGGGGCGGCATCGCCGTGCGGGCCGTGGCCCGCGGCGCTCCGGGGCGCCGGCACCGCGCCACCTCCCGAGGCGGGCCGGACGGTCCCGGGCGCCGGTGTGGACGGCGACGGCCGGGCGCCGTCGCCGAGGGGACGTGCGACAGGGTCTCCGCCGTGGTCAGGGGGAGCACTCATGGCGCGGACTCCTCGGATGCGACGGCCTGGGGGGCCGGTGGGACGGACGGGGGGTGGACGACGGCTGTGCGGTGGGCGCCGGGCGGGGCGCCGCGGGCCGGGCTCGGGACGCGGCTCACTGCCCTTCGTGCAGCCACCGGCGGATGCAGGCGATCAGCTCGTCGGAGTCGACGGGCTTGGTGACGTAGTCGCTGGCGCCGGCGGCCAGGCTCTTCTCCCGGTCCCCGGGCATCGCCTTGGCGGTGACCGCGATGATCGGCAGTCCGGCGTGGGCCGGCATCTGGCGGATCGCGGCAGTGGCGGCGTAACCGTCCATCTCGGGCATCATCACGTCCATCAGGATCAGGTCGATGCCGGGATGGGCGGCGAGCGCGTCGATGCCCTTGCGGCCGTTCTCCGCGTGCAGGACCTTCATGCCGTGCAGCTCCAGGATGCCGCTGAGAGCGTAGAGGTTGCGGGCGTCGTCGTCGACCACGAGGACCGTACGGCCGTGCAGGGCGGCGTCCACGGTCTGCGGGGCGGGCTGCCGCTGGTCGCCGCGGAGCAGGGGGACGACGTCGCCCGGCCGGTCGGCGAGCAGGTGCAGGGCGATCCGCTCGCGGAGTTCGTCGAGGCTGGACAGCAGTTCCAGGGGCCGCTGGCGGGCGCGTGACTGCAGGCTGTGCTCGTGCTCGGCGGTGAGCCTGCGGTTGTTGTGGGCGAGTACGGGAACGGTCCGCAGGGCGGCGTCCCCGTCCATGGCGTCGAGGAAGTTCAGGGCCTCGTCGTCCGCCATGTCGAGTTCCAGGACGACGCAGTGGAACGGCTGGGTGGCGAGGGCGGTCGCGGCCTCCTGGGGTCCCACGGCCGTCATCACCTCGATGCCTCCCCGGTCGGTGAAGTCCCGGCTGTCGGCCAGTTCGGCGACGGCGTTCTCGGCGACCAGCGAGAGGAGGCCGCGGGGGCGCTCCTCGATCACCAGCAGCCGCCTGGGCTGGCGTGCCTGCGGTGCGGCGGGCAGCGCGGGCCGGCTTGCTCGGGCACCGGACGGCACCTCCGCGGGCTCCGCCGTGTCCTCGGCCTGCCTGCCCTCCTGAGCGGCCTGGGGCTGGAAGTCGGCCCGGGCGACCGGCAGGTAGAGCGTGAAGGTGCTGCCCTCACCGGGCTCGCTGTCGGCCGTCAGGGCGCCACCGAGCAGATAGGCGATCTCCCTGCTGATGGACAGCCCGAGGCCGGTGCCGCCGTACTTGCGGTTGGTCGTCCCGTCGGCCTGCTGGAAGGCGCCGAAGATGGCTTCGAGGTGCTCGCCGGCGATGCCGATGCCGGTGTCCTTGACGCGGAAGGCGACCACGGCGCCGCCGCGGTGCACGGTGCCGGGCAGTTCGTCGTCCGCGGCCGGCTCGATGCGCAGTTCAACGCTGCCGCGCTCGGTGAACTTCACGGCGTTGGAGATGAGGTTGCGCAGCACCTGCCGCAGGCGGGAGTCGTCGGTGACGAGGTCCACGGGCACGCCGGGTGCGGTGGAGACGGTGAAGGCCAGGTTCTTCTGCGTGGTGAGGGGACGGAACGTCGCTTCGACGTAGTCGAGGAGCTGCCGCAGCGCGACCCGTTCGGGGTTGAGCTCCATCTTCCCCGCCTCGACCTTGGACAGGTCGAGGATGTCGTTGATCAGCTGCAGCAGGTCGGAGCCCGCGGAGTGGATGATGCCGGCGTACTCGACCTGCTTGGCGGTGAGGTTGCGGGTCGGATTCTGGGCGAGCAACTGGGCGAGGATCAGCAGGCTGTTGAGCGGCGTGCGCAGCTCGTGGCTCATGTTGGCGAGGAACTCGGACTTGTACTTCGACGCCAGCGAAAGCTGCTGGGCGCGGTCCTCGAGTTCCTGCCGGGCCTGCTCGATCTCCAGGTTCTTCGCCTCGATGTCGCGGTTCTGGGAGGCCAGCAGGGCCGCCTTCTCCTCCAGTTCGGCATTGGAGCGCTGCAGCTCCTCCTGCTGCACCTGCAGCTCCTCGGAGCGGGCCCGCAGCTCGTCGGCCAGCCGCTGCGACTCGCCGAGCAGTTCGTCGGTACGGGCGTTGGCGACGATCGTGCTGACGTTGACGCCCACCGTCTCCATGAGCTGTTCCAGGAAGTGGCGGTGCACGGAGGTGAACGGGGTGAAGGAGAGCAGTTCGATCGCGCCGAGGACCTGGTCCTCGACCACGATCGGCAGCACGATCAGGCTGCCGCGGGTGGAGCTGCCGAGTCCGGAGGAGATGGTGGCGTAGTCGCCGGGGACGTCGTCGGCGGCGATGATGCGGCGGCTGCGGGCGGCCTGCCCGACGAGGGACTCACCCAGCCGGAAACGGCGGTCGGCGGGGCTGCCCGCGGGACGGCCGTAGGAGCCGACGATCCCGAGTTCGATGCCGTCGGGTCCCTCCTCCGCGAGGTAGAACGCGCCGTACTGGGCGGAGACGAGAGGGGTGAGCTCGTCCATGACGAGCTCGGCGACTACCGCCAGATCGCGGTGGCCCTGCATCAGCGCCGAGATCCGGGCGAGGCTGGACTTGAGCCAGTCCTGCTCCTGGTTGGCCCGCGTGGTCTCCCGGAGCGACCCGACCATGGAGTTGATGTTGTCCTTGAGTTCGGCGACCTCGCCGGAGGCGTCGACGGTGATCGAGCGGGTGAGGTCGCCCTCCGCGACCGCGCTCGCGACCTCGGCGATGGCGCGGACCTGCCGGGTGAGGTTGCCCGCGAGCTCGTTGACGTTCTCCGTGAGTCTCTTCCAGGTGCCGGAGACGCCCTCGACCTCGGCCTGGCCGCCGAGGCGGCCCTCGCTGCCGACCTCACGGGCCACGCGGGTGACCTCGGCGGCGAACGAGGACAGCTGGTCGACCATCGTGTTGATCGTCGTCTTCAGCTCCAGGATCTCGCCCCGGGCGTCGACGTCGATCTTCTTGGACAGGTCGCCGTTGGCGACCGCGGTGGTGACCTGGGCGATGTTGCGGACCTGCCCGGTCAGGTTGTTCGCCATCGAGTTGACGTTGTCCGTGAGGTCCTTCCAGGTGCCGGCGACGTTGGGCACCCGGGCCTGGCCGCCGAGCCGGCCCTCGGTGCCCACCTCGCGGGCGACGCGGGTCACCTCGTCGGCGAAGGCCGACAGGGTGTCCACCATCGTGTTGATGGTGTCGGCGAGCGCGGCGACCTCGCCCTTGGCCTCGACCGTGATCCTGCGGGACAGGTCGCCGCGGGCCACGGCGTTGGCGACCTGTGCGATCGAGCGCACCTGGCCGGTGAGGTTGGACGCCATCACGTTGACGTTGTCCGTGAGGTCCTTCCAGGTGCCCGAGGCGCCCCGCACGGTCGCCTGGCCGCCGAGGTTGCCCTCGGTGCCCACGTCGCGGGCGACGCGGGTGACCTCGTCGGCGAAGGCGGACAGCTGGTCGACCATCGTGTTGATGGTCTCCTTGAGCTCCCGGATCTCGCCGCGCGCGTCGACGCTGACCTTCTGCGAGAGGTCGCCCTGGGCGACGGCGGTGGCGACCTGCGCGATGGACCGCACCTGGGTGGTGAGGTTGCCGGCCATGGAGTTGACGGAGTCCGTCAGGTCGCGCCAGGTGCCGGAGACGCCCTTGACGTCGGCCTGGCCGCCGAGGATGCCCTCCGTACCCACGTCACGGGCCATGCGGGTGACCTCGTCGGCGAACGACGACAGCTGGTCGACCATCGTGTTGATGGTGTTCTTCAGCTCCAGGATCTCGCCCCGCGCGTCCACGTCGATCTTCTGCGAGAGGTCGCCCTTGGCGACGGCGGTGGCGACCTGGGCGATGTCGCGGACCTGGGTGGTGAGATTGCCGGCCATCGCGTTCACGGAGTCGGTGAGGTCCGCCCAGGTGCCCGAGACGCCGGGGACGACCGCCTGGCCGCCGAGGGTCCCCTCCGTGCCGACCTCGCGTGAGACGCGGGTCACCTCCGAGGTGAAGAGGGAGAGCTGGTCGACCATGCCGTTGAACACGGCGGAGATCTCACCCATCAGACCGTCGGCGTCGTCCGGCAGCCTGGTGCCGAAGTCCCCGTCACGTACGGCGGTGAGGCCCGCCAGGAGCTGCCGCAGTTCCGGCTCCTCCACGACGGCCGGTCCGGGCCGTGCCGCTGATGAGCTCTTGATCGTCGTCTCGGACATGACCCACCCTCGTTGGCTTCATCGACAGTCGCCGAGGGGCTTGCACAGTGCCGTGCCCCGTGACCGGGACACCGCCCCTCCCGTACGCCTCCGGCACAGACCGTTGTCGTACGGCAATAAAGGCGAGCCTACCTCCCGTGATCGACGGGAGGGAGACGGGAGGGAGTCGCCGGAGCGAGCCGCTCCGGGTCCGCGCCCCGCTCGCCGGTCCGCATACGCCCCGCATGGTGACCCGCATATGTTCCCGCATACAAGCGGAGAGCCGGGGTACGCGGCGGTTCGAACCGGGCGGTCGGCGCCCTGACGGCGAGGGGAGTTGCACTGTGTTGATGGCCCATCCTGCGGTGCTGAGCAACCTGATCGAGCAGTACGAGACGCTGAGGGTGCTGCACGCGGAGAACGGCAGCGCGGAGGTACGGCAGCGCATGGACGACATCGCGTACACGCTGTGCGTCTCCACCGGCACACGCGATGTGGAGACGGCACTGATCGCCGCCCGCCATCGGCTGCCGGGCGCGCGTCCCGAGGACGATTCGGTGCTCATGGCCTGACGGGGCTGCACAGCCCGAAGGCCCGAAGATCCCGAAGAGAGCCGGGAGAGAGCCCGAAGAGAAGAGCTGGAAAGGCTTGAAGGGCTCGCATCCGGTGGCCGGATCCGGCACATCCCGACGAGGGTGTGCCGGATTCGGCGCGTTCTGGGCCCAGGGCCTCTCGGGCGTGACGGCGAAGCCGCGCCACGACCGGCGATTGTGCCGATGCCTCCGTCCCTCGTTGCCCGGACATTGACCGGGCCAGTCATTCCACGGCCGCTCCCGGCCGCCTCGGGAGCCGCCGTACACGACACGAGAGGACGACTCCGTCGTGAAACGACACCTCGCCGCCGCCGCGGCCGTCTGCTGTCTCACGGTACTCACCGCCCCCGGCGCCCGGGCCGCGGACAACCCCTACGAGCGCGGCCCCGCGCCGACCGTCGCGAGCATCGAGGCGCTGCGCGGCCCGTACGCCGTCTCAGAGACCCGCGTCTCCTCCCTCGCCGTCACCGGGTTCGGCGGCGGCACCGTCTACTACCCCACGTCGACCGCGGACGGGACCTTCGGCGCGGTGGTGATCTCGCCCGGCTTCACCGCCACGCAGTCCTCCATCGCCTGGCTGGGACCGCGGCTCGCCTCCCAGGGCTTCGTCGTCTTCACCATCGACACGAACACCACGACGGACCAGCCCGACAGCCGGGGCCGTCAGCTCCTCGCCGCGCTCGACTACCTGACGCAGCGCAGCGCGGTCCGCGGCCGGATCGACGGCACCCGGCTCGGCGTGATGGGGCACTCGATGGGCGGCGGAGGCGCGCTCGAAGCGGCCAAGAGCCGGCCTTCGCTGCAGGCCGCGATCCCCCTGACCGGCTGGAACACGGACAAGACCTGGCCCGAGATCACCACCCCGACACTCGTCGTGGGCGCGGACGGCGACACGATCGCACCGGTCTCCTCGCACTCGGAGCCGTTCTACGAGAGTCTGCCGCGCTCGCTCGACAAGGCGTACCTGGAGCTCAACGGCGCCTCGCACTTCACCCCGAACACGTCGGACACGACGATCGCGAAGTACAGCGTCTCGTGGCTCAAGCGGTTCATCGACAACGACACCCGGTACGAGCAGTTCCTCTGCCCGCTCCCCCGGCCCAGCCTGACCATCGAGGAGTACCGGGGTACCTGCCCGCACTCCTGACGGCTTGTGCGCGCTCACAGAACGGCGCCCCCAGGTGTGGGCCGGCGTCCACACCTGGGGGCTGTCGTCGGTTCCTACGGGGCAGTAGCGTGACGGCCGTGAGCGGAGGGATGAACGCGGCCGCTGCTCCGCGGCTGCACGACCGTACGACCGAACTCGCCGCGGTGGCCTCGCTCTCGGCCCGCGTCGGCGCCGGGGCGAGCGGCGTACTGCTGATCACCGGCGGCCCGGGAACGGGCCGCACGGCGCTCCTTCACCACGCGGCGCGTGCTTTCTCCGGTACGGCGTGCCTGGTCACCGCACCGCCCGGCAACCGAGTCCCGTGGAGCGGGGTGCGGGGCCTGCTGTCCGCGCTCGGTCCCGGGCCGTCGGCGGCCCGTCGCGCCCTGCGGGTGGCGCGGGGTCCGGAGGGACTCGCCTCGGCCGTGGCGGGTCTCGCCCCCGAGCGGCCGCTGCTGCTGTGTGTGGACGACCAGCATCTGTGGGACGCGCACTCGCGCGCCGCGCTCGTCTCGGCGCTGCGCGCCGGCGGCGGGCTAGCGGGGGTGGGGTGGGTGGTGTCGCTCGCCCGTCACCATCGGCCGCCGGACGTACCGGGGGCGCCGTTGCTGCGGCTGGGGCCGCTGAGCCGGGCGGGGGCGAGCGGTCTCCTGGACGACGTCTGTCCGGGCCCGCTCGCACCCGACGTGCGGGAGCGGCTGCTCCGGGAGGCGGCGGGCCACCCCGGCGTCCTGGCCGCGACGGCCCGGCGCCTCTCGCCCGCGCAGCTCGCGGGCGACGCGCCCCTCCCCCGTCCCCTGACCGACGCGTGCGTCCTCACCGACGTGTACGGCGGGCTTCTCGACGCGCTGCCCGCCGAGTGGAGACGGCTGCTCGCGCTCGTGGCCGTCGCCGGCGAAGCCACGTCGGGCGCGGAGGGTACGGCGGACACGGCGCGGCCCACGGTGGACGCGGGCGCCGTCCTGGCCGCCGCGCGGGCGACGCGTACGTCTCCGGAGGCGCTGGACGGACTGGTCGCGGACGGTCTGCTCGGCGGGGCGCGTCATGCGCTGCGCTTCGAGGACCCGTTCCTCCGCCGTGCCGTGCTCGCCGCGACACCGGCCTCCTGGCGCCGTTCGGCACGGGCCCTCTTCGCGCCGCCGCTGAACGACGGGGCGCCGTCGGACGGCACGGTGCTCGACCAGGCGGCGGGGTTACGGAGTCGTGGTCCCGGTGGCTCCGGTCGCGGCGCGGTGGGCGCCGGTGCGGCGAGCGACGGCCGGCGGGGCGCGCTCACGGGGGTGTGCGGCGAGGCGGAGTCGGCCGCCGCCGGGCCGGCCTCGGGCCGTGGCGCGCGACGCGCGGTCACGCCGCAGACGTCGCCCTTGCTCCGGGCACTCGGCCACCGGGCGGACCGGCTCCACGCCGCCGACGAGGTGCGTTCGCTCGCGGACGTGGTGCGCGGCCGGGCCGAACTCGTACGCGGGCTCTCGGAGCTGGCCGACGGTCCGGTCGGGGACGCCCATCAGGCGCTGCTCCTGGCCTCCGCGCTGCTGCGCGACGCCGCCCCGCAGGAGGCGGCGGACGCCCGTTTCCTCGCCATGGAGGCCGCCTGGGCGGCGGGCGACCCCGCGGCCTGCCTGGTGGCGCTCGCCCCGGACGAGCCGGACGGCGCGGGGCACGGCGTCGGGCACGGCACGGGGCGGGACCACGGGGCGGAGGGCGAGGCAGTGGCGAGCCACGCGGCTCAGGGCCACCCAGCCCGGCCCCCACACGGCGACACGGCCCGGGAGAGCAACACGGCGCCGGGTGAGGCGGGGCCGGGCCACGCGGCTCCGGACCGCACGGCCCGGCACGGGGAGACACACGGCCAGGACACGCCGGCCGACGACGCGGCTCAGGACCGCCCAGCCCCGCACGGGGAGACACACGGACACGACACGGCCGGACACCACACGCCGCCCGACGACGCGGCTCAGCACCGCACGGTCCCGCACGACGGCGCGGATCGACCCGACACGGCCCGGCACCACACGGCGCCGCACCATGCGACGCCGGGCGACGCGCCTCAGGGCCACCCAGCCCCACACGGCGACACGGCCCGCCACCACCCGGCCCCGACGCCTGGCGACGGCCGACGGCCCCCCGGCGCCGGTGCCGAGCGGGATTTTCTCGATGGGATGCGCGCTGCGCTCAGCGCCCGGTTGCACGAGGCGCGGGCGCCGCTCGCGCGCGTCGTGGTGTGCGACGGTGAGGCCGACGAGCCCCGGCGCCTGCTGCGGGCGGGGTCGGCCGCGCTGGTCCTCGGGGACACGGCGGCGGCGGCCCGGATCCACACCCGGGCCCTCGCCCGGGTGCGGGCGGAGGGCCGTACCGCCATGCTCCCCCGCGTGCTCGAACATCTCGCCTACGCCGAGCTACGGGCCGGACGCCACGACCGGGCCGGCACACACGCCCGCGAGGGCCTGCGCGCCGCCGAACTGACCGGACAGCACAACGTGGCGGCCCATCAGCACGCCGTCCTCGCCCTGGTCGCCTCGGTCGCCGGCGACGCGGACTCCGTCGGGGACCATGCCCGGCAGTCGCTCGCCGTCGCGCGTCGCCACGGTCTCGCGCAGGCCGCCACGCTCGCCGAGTGGGCACTGGCCCGCGCGGAGCTGGGCCGTGGCCTCGCCGCCCAGGCCGCGGCGCGGCTGGCGCGGCTGGTCCGCCCCGGACCCGGCGCCGGTCACTTCGCGCTGCGCATGCTCGTCGTTCCGTGCTTCGTGGAGGCGGCCGACGCGACGGGCCGGGCGGCCGAAGCGCGGCCGGTGGCCGAGGAGTTCGCCGTATGGGCGGCCTACGGACTGGACCCGCAGGCTCCCGCCCAGCTGGCGCGCTGTCGCGCGCTTCTGGCGGCGGCGCCGGAGGACGCGGCGCACTGGTACGGCGAGGCGATGCTCCGGCACGACGCGTCCGGCAACGACTTCGAGCGCGCCAGAACCCTGCTCGCGTACGGCAAGTGGCTCCGGCGGCGCAGACGTCCGCTGGAGGCGCGGGTGCGGCTGAGCGACGCGCTCGTGACCTTCGAGCGGGCGGCGGCCGAGGTCTGGGCCGCCCAGGCGCGGGCGGAGCTGCGGGCCACGGGCGGAGCGGGCGGGGGTGCGAGCGGGCCCGCGGGTCCGGAGGACCTGACGCCTCAGCAGCAGCGCATCGCCGCGCTGGCCGCGGAGGGCGCGACCAACCGGGAGATCGCCGGTCGGCTGTCCATCAGCCCTCGCACGGTCGACCACCATCTGCGGAACGTCTTCGCCCGGCTGGGCGTCCGGTCCCGGGTCGAGCTGTCGGGCGTGCTGGCGCGCGCCGCGAGGAGCGCGGACGGACCCGCCGCCGTCCCGCGGCGCCCTTCCCGAGGCCGCAGGTGAGGGCGGTCACCGTATGCCGTGTGTCACCTTCCCCCAAGGCGGGAAGGCGAGCGGAGAGCGAATGCAGGGAAATCGGGAGGAAGGGTAAGCAATATGCAGCCTCGCCATGAGGCATGGCCCCACATGTCCACGCGGATGCGGCCCCTTGGGGTCCCGCCCCGCGACGGTCCGGCGGTGCGCACCTCCGCCGAGGCCCGGGAAGCGACCAGGCGACGGCTCGCGAGCATCCGGCCGGTGGACCGGTCGCAGGTCGATGATCTGATGCTCGTCGTCTCGGAGTTGGTGACGAACGCGGAGCGGCACGCCGGTGGCGTCACCGGTTTCCGCCTCGACCTGGCACGTGACAGTGTCACGGTGTCGGTGACCGACGGGAGCGGCGAGCCGCCGACGGACCGGAGCACCGAAGCCCTGACGCCGGGCGGCTACGGCTGGCCCATCGTCCTGCACCTCTGCCGCGAGGTGATCGTGTCGGTGCACGCGGCCGGGAAGACGATCCGCGCGGTCGTACCGCTGGAGCAGTGACGGGAGCAGTGACGGGAGCGGCGAGAGCCAGGCGAGGGGAGCTTTTTCCGTCCGCCTGGTTTACCACCGCGATTCGAGGTCAGGCGCCCTCTCGTCAGACGTGATCCTGCACCGAGGAGTGATCAGACGTGTCCGGTGAGCAGAAGTCGAAGGCCAAGACCGAGCAGGCCAAGGGGAAGATCAAGGAAGCGGCGGGGCGACTGACGGGCGACGAGCGCCTTGAGGCCGAAGGCCGGGGCGAGCAGGTCAAGGGCGACGCGCGGGACGCCAAGGAGAAGGCGAAGGACGTATTCAAGCACTGACCTCGTCCGGGCGGCGAAAGGGGCGGCTCCGCGGTGGCGGAGCCGCCCCCTCCGCGCGCTCTTCCGCTTCCGCCGTGCGGCCCGGACAGAGGCCGACCGCTCCAGGAGCCTTCTTCGATGAACCACGGGACCACGGGACGCGAACAGCCCGGCTTCCACTCACCCGCCGCCGCCTTCGAGTCCTATATGGCCGTGTTGGAGGACAGCGCGGAGGAACTGTACGAAACCGCCCCGTGCGGCTATGTGTCGATCCTGCTGGACGGCACGATCGCCAGGATCAACACCACCCTGCTGCAGTGGCTCGGGCTGAGCCGGAGCTCCGTGGTGGGCCGCATGACCTTCGGCGACCTCCTCACCCCGGCCGGCCGGCTCGCGTACGAGGCGCAGCTCGCGCCCGCGCTGCGGCTCAACGGCGAGGTGGGCGGCGTATCGCTGGAGTTGTCCCGGTCCGGTGAGCCGCTCCCGGTCCTGGCCAGCGCCATAGTGCGGTCGAGTTCCGAGGGACGGCCGCTGCTCGCGAGGATCACCCTGACCGACGCCCGGGACCGGCGCGCGTACGAGGTGGAGCTGCTGCGCAGCAGGGCCGAGGCCGAGGAGGCCCGCCGAGCGGCGGAGGCCGACCGGGCGCGGCTGCAGGACGCCCTGGCGGTACTCCAGCGCAGCCTGTTGCCGGCGCGCCTCCCCTCCGTCCCGGGTCTGGAGGCCGCTTCGTACTACCACACCGCCTCTCCCGACCGGCTCGGCGGTGACTTCTACGACCTGTTCCCGCTGGACGGTAAGCGCTGGGCCTTCTTCCTCGGGGACGTGTGCGGCAAGGGGCCCGAAGCCGCCGCGCTGACCTCGCTGACCCGGTACACCCTGCGGACGGCCGCGCTCCACGACTCCGACCCCGTCGCCGCTCTCCGCACGCTCAATACGGCGCTGACGGAGCAGAGTCCGGCGGGTGAGACCTGCTACTGCACCGCCGTGTTCGGCGTGCTCGAGCCTCAGGGCGAGAGCGGGTCATTCGCGCTCGAACTGGCCTCCGGCGGTCACCCGCCCGCGCTCGTCCTGCGGAGCGACGGACGGGTGGACTTCCTGCCGACGCCGGGAGGGCTGCTCGTCGGCATCCTTCCGGACGCGCAGTTCGTCTCCGCGCGGACGATCCTGGAACCCGGTGACAGCGTGCTGCTGTACACCGACGGCCTCACCGAGGCCCGTACGGGAGCCGGTTACGATTTGTTCGGTGACGAGGCCCTGCGGGAGTTCGTCGCCGAGCGCGCCCCGGCGACGCCCGCTCGGATCGTCACCGCCCTGACCGGGCTTCTGGAGAGCTTCGGCGACGGGCTGGGCGACGACACCGCCCTACTCGCCCTGGGGGTTCCTCCCGACAGCCCGGCCGTCGAACGCCGCTCCGTGGACCGAGGCTCCGCGGACCGGGCCACTCCAGACCGAGACACTCAGGACCGACCCTCCGCCGATCGAGACTGATCATGACCATGCTGGACATCATCACCCGCACCACGCCCGCCGGTCCCGTCCTCACGCTCAGGGGCACCCTGGACTACGAGAGTGCGCCGCGCCTGCGCGAGGAGGTGCGGGCCGCCGATCTCACGCCCGGGTCCCTGCTCGTCCTCGACCTGGCCGATCTCGACTTCTGCGACTCCAGCGGGATCAACACCTTCCTGACGGCCCGCAACACCGCCACGGCGGCGGGTGCATCGATCGCCCTGGCCGCGGTGCCGCCGCCGGTGGCCCGGGTCATCGGCATCGTGGGCCTCGACCAGATCTTCGCCATCCACCCCGACAGCGACAGCGCGGCGGACTCCCACCTCACCCACTCCTGACGGAGGTGCCGTCGCGGCGTACGGAGGAACACCGGGCGACGTTTTCCGCGCCGGACGTGTCGTTCCGGCCGTGCCGGGTACGTTGGCGCTGGCCGGGCGCGTGTTCGAGCTCCGGATCCGACGACGAGGAGATGCGATGAGCCAGGTCGCCAAGGGTCGGCTGCGCGGAAGGTTCGGGCGGCTGGACCGCACGGTCTTCGGGCACGTGGCGAACCGTTCGTGGCCGGGAGCCGAGCCGGTCCTCCCCCGGCTCAGCCGGTCCGCGAACCACGGGCTGCTGTGGTTCGGGATCGCCGCCGGGATGTGGGCCTTCGGCGGGCCTCGGGGTCGGCGCGCCGCGGTCCGCGGTACGGCATCCCTCGCTCTGGCGTCGGCCACCGTCAACACCCTCGCCAAGGGCGCCGTCCGGCGCGAGCGTCCGCTCATCGACGCGGTGCCGCTGGTGCGGCGACTGCCCCATCAGCCGTTCACGAGCTCCTTCCCCTCCGGCCACGCCGCCTCCGCGGCGGCCTTCACCACCGGGATCGCGCTGGAGTCGCGCGGCTGGGCGGCGGCCGTGCTCCCGGTGGCCGCCTCGGTCGCCTTCTCCCGTGTCTACACCGGAGTCCACTACCCGAGCGATGTGCTCGTGGGCGCCGGCCTCGGCGTGGGAGCGGCCTACGCGGTCCGGGGCCTCGCCCCGACCCGCGACCTGGTCGCCACACCCGCGCGGCCGCGCATGCGGGTGCGCGCCCTCCCGGAGGGCGACGGCCTCGTCGTCGTGGCCAACGCCGCCTCCGGCGCCCAGACCCAGCTTCTGGACCCCGTACGCCAGCTCAGGACGCTCCTGCCCCAGGCGGAGATCATCCTGTACGAGGAGAAGACCGGCACCCTGGCGGACGTGCTGGACACGGCCGCGGCGGAGGTGGCCGCCCGCGGGGGCGTCCTGGGCGTCTGCGGCGGCGACGGCACGGTGAACGCGGCGGTGGAACCGGCCCTGCGCCACGGAGTGCCGCTGCTCGTCGTGCCCGGGGGCACGTTCAACCACTTCGCGGTGGACCTCGGGGTGGACACGGTGGCCGAGGCCTGCGCGGCGCTGACCGAGGGGCATGCGGTGCGCGCCGACGTGGGCCGGATCACGAGTGAGACGGACGGGTCGCGCGCGTACTTCCTCAACACCTTCAGCCTCGGTGTCTACCCCGAGCTCGTACGGCTCCGGGAGCGCTGGTCGCCCCGGCTCGGCGGTCCGCTCGCGTCGCTGCTCGGGGTGGTGCGCGTGCTGCGGACCTCACGGCCCCTGCGCGCGGAGGTCAACGGCAGGCGCGAGTCGCTGTGGCTGCTGTTCGCCGGCAACGGCGCCTACCGCAGCGTGGGCCTGGCCCCGCTGCGGCGCCACGACCTCGCGGACGGTGTCCTCGATGTGCGGGTCGCGCACGGCGGCCGGTTCGCCCGCACCCGGCTGCTCGCCACGGCGGTGGCGGGAGGGCTGGCGAGGACGCGGCTGTACGCGGCGGCCCGGACCACGTCCCTGCGCGTCTCGGGGCTGCCCGAGGGCACGGACATGGCGTACGACGGCGAGGTGGTTCCGGCTCCGGGCGCCTTCCGTCTGGACAAGCTGCCCGGCGCCCTGACCGTCTACCGGCCGCTCACCGACTGATCGCCGCCGGGCCGGACGCTTCCTACGGAAGCGCGGCCCCGCGGGCGGTCACCCAGAGGGTGTACCACTCCTCGTGGCTCAGGCCGGGTTCGTCGAGCGCGGCGTCCCGGCAGGCGCGGATGCGGTCGGGATTCGACGTACCGATCACGGGCGCGACGCGCGCCGGGTGGCGCTGCAGCCACCGGAGCACGATCGTCTCCGGCGTGGTGCCCTTGGCCTCGGCGAGCGAGGCGACGAGTGCGGCGGTGGCCCGCTCCTGCGGGGTCTGCTGCCGTCCGGTGTACCGCCCCTGGGCCAGCGCTCCCCAGGCCTGGAGCGTGATGCCGTGGGTCAGGCAGTGCTCGACGGTGCCGGCGGGGAATCCGTTGGCGGCGGACTCGGGCGTGTTGACGAGGACGGCGTCCTCCAGCCAGGCCCGCCGGTGCAGGCTCATCTCCAGCTGGTTGGCCACGAGGGGCAGCTCCGTGTGGGCCTGGAGCCGTGCGATCTGCGCCGCGTTCATGTTGGAGACGCCGAAACGGCGTACGAGCCCCTGTCGGTGGAGCGAGGCCAGGGCCTCGCCGATCTCGGCGGGGTCGGCGAGCGGGTCGGGGCGGTGCAGCAGCAGCACGTCGAGTACGTCGGTACGCAGTCGGTGGAGGCTCTCCTCGACCCTGCGGACGATGGAGGCGCCGCGCAGGTCGTACAGGCCCGGCCGGTCTCCGTCCGCGAGCCGGATGCCGCACTTGGTCTGCAGGGTGATCCGTTCCCGCAGCCCGGCCGAGCGGGCCAGGATCTCGCCGAAGACGGCTTCCGACTTTCCGTGCCGGTAGATGTCGGCGTGGTCGAAGGTGGTGATGCCGCTCTCGACGGCGGCCTCGACGGCCGCGGCGGCCACGTCGATGTCGGCGGCGGTGAGGGGGCTCGTGTCCCAGGCGCCCCCCAGGCCCATGCAGCCGAAGACGAGGCGGTCGGAGTTCTCAGGCGTGGTCACCGGGTCACCTTCGCATACGGCCGACCGGGGGCCGCGGGCGCCTCCCGTGGGAATGCGCCCGCGGCTCCGTCCGCTGCCGCGGAGCCGGCTGCGGTGTCAGTCGCCGCGGGTGTAACGGGTGCGGACCCACAGGGGCAGGGCGAACCAGCAGAGCAGGTACCAGGCGAGTACGCCGGAGACCAGCCAGGGCACGTACGTGTCGTGGGTGGCCACCCGAAGGATGAGGAACAGGGCCGAGGTCAGGGTCGCGAGGAGCAGCATGAGCCCGGCGAAGGTGAGGCGTGAGGCCCACACCACGGCCTGCGCCTTGATGCGCCGTCCGGACACGATCCGGTGGAAGGGGACGGGCCCTATCAGCGCCCCCGTGGCCAGGGATCCGAGGACGACCGTGACGATGTAGATGGTCTTGTCCGTCTGTTCGAGGCCCTGGAAGTGCGGGGTGAAGGCCACCGTGAGGAGGAAGCCGAGGAGGATCTGCACGCCGGTCTGGGCGACCCGTATCTCCTGTATGAGTTCCTGCCAGCGCCGGTCCGCCCGCTCGTCCTCCGTCTCGGCCCGGCCGTCCGACCGCGCGTCCCGGGTGGTGGGGCGGTCGCCGTCCCGGGTGCCGGGGCGGTCGCCGTCCCGGGTGCCGGGGCGGTCGCCGTCCCGGGTGCCGGGGCGGCCGCCGTCCAGTGTGCGCGTCGGCGTGGTGTCGCCCTCTCGTTCGTACATGGAAGCCTCCTTCTGGGATGACGGGTCGGTCAGGTGCGGCGGAGCGACCACCAGCGGGGCTTGCGCCGGGGGTGCACCGCCCTGCCCAGGCGGCGTCCCACCACGGCGTACCCGAGGAGCGCGCCGGCCGTGTTCAGCAGCACGTCGTCGATGTCGAAGGCGCGCCCGGTGATGAGGGCGCCCTGGATGAGTTCGACGAGGAGCATCGTCGCCACCGTCAGCAGGGCGATCCGGACGAAGCCCCGGGTGCGGGGAGACACCACCGGCAGTAACAGCCCGAAGGGCACGCCGAGAAGGATGTTTCCGCCGAGCTGTTTGACCGTGTCCCGGAAGGCGGGTTGCGCGAGGTAGGCCCGGATCGAGTCGCCGGGCCGGAGGTTGGTGTGGGTGAGCGCGTCCGAGGCCGGCTCCGGCTGCAGGGTCAGCCGGGCCAGGACGACACCGAAGGCCACCATCGCCGCCACCGCCAGCACCGCGAGGAAGACCCGGAGCCAGGGTCCGGGGCCGCGTCCCGGGTCCTCGTCCTCGGACCGATCGGCCGTGGCGCGGCGCCATCCGATGCGTGACGTCATGGGTCCCCTCCCCCAAGTCCGGTGTCCTCCAGGAAGGTTGCGCCTACCCCCGATGGACACCGGGACGCCTGGAGGAGAGGGCGAGGTTCCGGCCGGGCGCCGAACGCGCCTCGCGTCGCCGCGAGCGAGCGTCAGGCGTACGGATCGAAGGGGATGGACGGCGGCTTGGCCTTCTGGAGGTGGGCGGCGAAGTTGCCGTCCTTGAGGCCGAACACGGCGCTGCCGAAGTCGGCCCGGCCGAGCCGGTCCCGGAGGTCGGCGGGGTAGCCGTTCCAGCCGACGAGGGTGGGGAACCGCCAGCCGCGGTAGTGGTTCTCCGGCGGCTCGTCGTTGGAGTTGGCGGGGCGGAAGCAGTGCGTGCCGATGCCGTCCTTGTGATACACGATCTTGGGGTGGGTCCCGTCCCAGCGGATGCGGTCCCGGCCGTGGATGTCGAACGCGCCGTGCGCGGAGGTGGAGACGTACCGGGCCTCGTTGTTCTGCACCCAGACCACGACGTGCTCCCAGTCGTGGCGGTGGCCTCCGAGTCCGCTGCCCGCGAGGGCCTGGTCCTTCTCGAAGTAGAGGCCGTACATGATGGCGCACCAGCCGTTGTTGCAGAGGGAGCGCGCGTACCCGTTGGTGTTGTCCAGGTCGGACGCGTCGCGGCACTGGCCGTTGAGGGCGCCGGAGGGGTTGAGGCCGCCGTTGACGGTCCCGTCGGGTCCGATGGCGGGGGTGGGGTAGCAGCCGTCCGTGTCGTAGTCGTAGGCGGGCTGGAAGGTCTGTTCCAGCCCGTCCGCGTGGCCGGGGAGGGCTCGTGGGGGCGCAGCCAGCGCGCTGCCGGGGACGGCGAGGACCAGCGCCATGGCGGCACCGAGGGTGAGCGACAGCCTGCGGAACCGCGAACTCGTCTTCAAGGCGTGGCCTCCTGAGGATCGACGTGAGTGACACCAGCGTTTGACATGCCCATCACAGACATGACGAACCGCGGTGCCGCGTCGAGTTCCGGAGGTGTCCACGCGACGGAGGGACGGGCGACATGCCGGCGTCGCGTCCGCGTCACACACGCGACCGGCCGGTGGCCGCCCCCTACGAGGCTGCCGCCGGCCGGTCGATCACAAGCCGTTACATCGGTTCGCCGATGCCCATCTCCGACTCGCGCCTGCTCTGCTCCTCGAGCCGCCGGGCCCGGTCCTTCAGCCGCTGACGCTCGTCCGGGTCCGTGGACCGCTCGGCGGCCTGCTCCATCTCCTGAGCCTTCTGGCGCAGCTGCTGCGCGCGGCCACCGGTCTCTCCTGCAACGCTCATGATCACTCCTGGGATCTGGGGGGTGAGCGGATGACCTCAGAGAAGCAGCGCGCCCTCACCCTCGCATCCCGGAGCGTCACCCACCGTCATCAGGCCAGGCAGAACGAGCCTCAGGGGTCACCCTCGCGAGGCCGGACGAGCTCCCCGCGAGCCCCGGCGCGCGGAGACGGGCGGGGCGGTCGGGCTGCGCGGACGGCGAGGGCGTGGTCGGATCTGGGCATGGAGCGAGCAGAAGGCAGTGAGCGGACCCCCTCGGCCATGGCCGACCAGCGACGCGCCGCCCGGCTGGCCGTCGCCCTGCGCGCCACCGACCCGGCGGATCTGGAGCGCCTTCTCGACATGCTCGACCTGCGCCCCGAGGTCGACCGCCTCTACTCCGGCGAGGACGCCGAGCGCCCACTTCCCGCCACCGATAACCCTTGAGTCGGCGCTTGTCAACTTTGGTACGGCGGGGTATATAAGCAGAGTGTCCGACATATGCATTCCGCCTTGGGGAGGTGTCCATGCGTATGCAGTGGGACGCGCTGCTGGCCGCGGTCCAGGAACGGGGCGAGTACGCCTCGCGCGAGGAGGCCGAACGCGCCGCCCGCGTCGTCCTCGCCCTCCTCGGCGCGCATCTCGTGGGTGAGGTGAGGTCCGAGCTGGCCGAGCGGCTCCCCGAGACGCTGGCACTGGTCCTGCTCAACCCGCTCCAGGCACGCGAGCCGCTCCCGCCCGAGCGGTTCGTCCGGGCGACGGCCGCCTGGATCGAGGGGGCCACCGAGAAGACGGCGACCTGGGACGTCAGCTCCGTGCTCAGTGTCGTGGCCGACATCGCGGGAGACGACCTCATGAACCGGATCCTGCTTCAGCTCCCCGTGGGCTATGACCTGCTCTTCGGTCGTCCACAGGCGATCTGAGCCGGACAGCGGGATCCGGACGACTCCGTCCGCGCTGGAAAGGAGCGAGCGATGACACGCGCGGTGGGTATCGACCTGGGCACGACCAACTCCGTCGTCGCGGTACTGGAAGGCGGCGAGCCCACGGTCGTCACGAACACCGAGGGAAACAGGACGACCCCTTCCGTCGTGGCCTTCGGCAAGGACGGGCAGGTGCTCGTCGGCGACATCGCCAAGCGGCAGGCGGTGACCAACGTCGAACTCACCGCCCGGTCGGTGAAGCGGCACATGGGTGACGCGTCCTGGCGGTTCCCGGAGAAGGGCGAGGCGGCCGGAAAGCGGTACACCGCCCAGGAGATCTCGGCCCGGGTGCTGCAGAAGCTGAAGCGCGACGCCGAGGCGTACCTCGGGGAGGACGTGACGGACGCCGTCATCACCGTACCGGCGTACTTCAACGACTCGCAGCGCACGGCCACGAAGGAGGCGGGCGAGATCGCCGGCCTCAACGTCCTGCGCATCATCAACGAGCCGACGTCCGCGGCGCTCGCGTACGGGCTCGACAAGGAGGAGGACCAGACGATCCTCGTCTTCGACCTCGGTGGCGGCACCTTCGACGTGTCGCTCCTGGAGATCGGTGAGGGGCTCGTCGAGGTGAAGGCCACCAACGGCGACACGCTTCTCGGTGGTGACGACTGGGACCAGCGGATCGTCGACCATCTGGTGCAGCAGTTCCGGAACGGGTACGGCGTCGACCTCTCCAAGGACAAGATGGCTGTCCAGCGTCTGCGGGAGGCCGCGGAGAAGGCGAAGATCGAGCTTTCCGCGTCGACCGAGACGTCGATCAACCTGCCGTACATCACGGCCTCCGCCGAGGGTCCGCTGCACCTGGAGGAGAAGCTCACCCGGGCTCAGTTCCAGCAGCTCACCGCCGACCTGCTGGAGCGCTGCAAGGCCCCGTTCCACAACGCGGTGAAGGACGCCGGTATCAAGGTGCCCGACATCGATCACGTGATCATGGTGGGCGGGTCGACCCGCATGCCCGCGGTGACGGAACTGGTCAAGGAGCTGACCGGGAAGGACCCGCACCGGGGTGTGAACCCGGACGAGGTCGTCGCCATCGGCGCCGCCCTGCAGGCCGGTGTGCTGAAGGGTGAGGTCAAGGACGTCCTGCTCCTCGACGTGACCCCGCTGTCCCTCGGTATCGAGACCAAGGGCGGCATCATGACCAAGCTGATCGAGCGCAACACCACGATCCCGGCCAAGCGGTCCGAGATCTTCACGACGGCCGAGGACAACCAGCCGTCGGTTCAGATCCAGGTCTACCAGGGCGAGCGCGAGATCGCGGCGTACAACAAGAAGCTCGGCATGTTCGAGCTGACCGGTCTGCCGCCGGCCCCGCGCGGGGTCCCGCAGATCGAGGTCGCCTTCGACATCGACGCCAACGGCATCATGCACGTGACCGCGAAGGACCTGGGCACGGGCAAGGAGCAGAAGATGACCGTCACCGGCGGCTCCTCGCTGCCGAAGGACGCCATCGACCGCATGATCCGTGAGGCCGAGCAGCATGCGGAGGAGGACCGCCGCCGCAAGGAGACGGCCGAGACCCGCAACACCGCGGAACAACTCGTGTACCAGACCGAGAGGTTCCTCAAGGACAACGAGGACAAGGTCCCCGGGGAGGTCAAGACCGAGGTCGAGACCGCCGTCGCCGAGCTGAAGGAGAAGCTCAAGGGCGACGACACCGCGGAGATCCGTACGGCCACGGAGAAGGTCGCGGCCGTCTCCCAGAAGCTCGGCCAGGCGATGTACGCCGACGCCCAGGCGTCCCAGGCCACCGGTGGCGAGGCCCCGCACGCCGAGGCCAGGGCCGATGACGATGTCGTCGACGCCGAGATCGTCGACGACGAGAAGCCGAAGGGTGATGCGCGGTGAGCGGCCCGAGCTGACGTGGGCACGGGGCGGAGGCCGGCCGGGGTCCGAGGCTGTCGGGAAGGCCGGGAGGGGCGGGCGCGGGGATAATGGTCCCCAGGAACCCGGCCGCGACGCTGGAGGTGCCTCGTGACGAGCACGAGCGGTCCGGCCGACGCAGCCGACTCCCCGCCCGGCCGACAGGGCCGGCGCGCCGATCTGGCCGCCGACGCGCTGGACGAGGCGCTCGTGGAGACGGCGCGGCAGACCGGGGCGTCCATCGGCGCCGTCTATCTCCTCGCGCCGGACGAGCGGGTGCTGCGGCTGGAGGCCGTGTTCGGGGTTCCGGCGGATTTCGCCGCCCCCTGGGCGCAGGTTCCGCTGAACGCCCCCGCTCCCGTCGCCGAAGCGGTCCGCGAGGACCGGCTGGTCTGGGTGGGCAGCCAGGAGGAGATGGCCCGCTCCTATCCGCGTACGGCGGTGGCGCTTCCGTACCCGCTGGCGCTCGCCGCCGCGCCGATCACCGACGGGCGCCGCTGGGGCTCGCTGATGCTCATGTGGCCGGCGACGCGGCCGGCGCGCATGAGTGACCGGGAGCGCGGTCACATCACCTCCCACTGCCGGCGTCTGGCGCGGCTCCTGGAGGAGACCGCCGTGCCCGGCGGGCCGCCGAGCCGGGGCGAGGGGCCCCGCGTCGTCCCCGTGGAGGCGGGCCGTCGCCCGGCGAGCCCGGCGCAGGCGGCCTCCGACTTCGCCGAGCGCCTGCCCGGCGGCTCGTGCGCCCTGGACCTGGAGGGGCGGATCACGTATGTCAGTTCCGGGGGCTGCGAGCTGCTGGGCCGGGATGCCGAGGGGCTGCTGGGGACGCTGCCGTGGCAGTCCTTGCCCTGGCTCGACGATCCTTCATACGAAGACCGCTACCGCGCGGCGGTGATCAGTCGCGAGCCGGTCTCCTTCACCGCCTGCCGTCCACCCGACCGGTGGCTGGACTTCCATCTGTATCCGGACGCCAGCGGCATCAGCGTCCGTATCGTTCCCACGGGGGCGCAGCCGCCGCCCTCACCGGCGCCCCGGCATGCCCCGGCCACCACGGGCCCGGCGCGCGCGGGGCGGCTGTACCAGCTCATGCACCTGGCGGCCGCCCTCACCGAGGCCGTCGGGGTCGAGGACGTCATCGACCTCATCGCCGACCAGGTGATGCCCGCCTTCGGCGCACGGGGCCTCGTCGTGTCGGTCGCCGACTCCGGCCGGCTCCGGATCATGGGTCACCGCGGCTATCCCGCCGAGGTGATCGAGCGCCTCGACGGACTGCCCCTCACCACGACGTTCACCCCCGCGGGGCGCACGCTCGCCACCGGCATCCCGTCGTTCTTCGCGAACCCGGAGGAGATGCGGCGGATCTACCCGGAGGCGCCGCTGGTCAGCGGCAAGCAGGCGTGGGCGTTTCTGCCTCTGATCATCTCGGGCCGGCCGGTGGGCTGCTGTGTGCTGTCCTACGACCGGCCGCGGGTGTTCTCGGCCGAGGAGCGCGCCGTGATGTCCTCGCTCGCGGGGCTCCTCGCACAGGCGCTGGACCGGGCCCGTCTCTACGACACCAAGCACCGGCTCGCCCATGGTCTCCAGCAGGCCCTGCTGCCGCACACCCTGCCCCGGGTTCCCGGCCTCGACGTCGCCGCGCGGTACCTGCCCGCGACGCGGGGCATGGACATCGGCGGGGACTTCTACGACGTCATCCGGCTCGGCGACACGGCCGCCGCGGCCGTCATCGGGGACGTCCAGGGCCACAACGTCGCCGCCGCGGCCCTGATGGGGCAGGTCCGTACCGGCGTCCACGCGCACGCCACGCTCGGTACGCCTCCCGACATCGTCCTCTCAGGTACGAACCGGCTGCTGATGGACCTCGACCCCGGGCTGTTCACCAGTTGCCTCTACGCCCATCTGGATTTCGAGCGCGGCACGCTGTGCGTGGCCAGTGCCGGCCACCCGCCGCCCCTCCTGCGCCCTCCGGGCGGCAGGACGGCGCCGATGGAGGTCTCACCCGGCCCCCTCCTGGGCATCGACCCGGACGCCGTCTATCCCGTCACCGACATCCCGCTGACCCCGGGGCTGCTGCTGGCGTTCTACACCGACGGTCTCGTCGAGACACCGGGCACCGACATCGACGAGTCCGTGGCCCGCCTCGCCGCGCTCCTGGACCGGGCCGACGACCGTGATCTGGGCCTCTTCATCGACGGGCTGCTGCGGCGGGTGCGGCCCGCCCAGGACCGTACGGACGACATCGCGTTCCTGCTGCTGCGGACGCGCGCCGCGGGGTCATGAGCCGTGCGGTCATGAGCCGTGGGGTCATGAGGCGTCCGGTGACTCGTCGAGGGTGAACAGTGCGCCTTCCGGGTCCCGAAGGGTGGCTCGCCGGCCCCCGCCCCACTCGGCGTCCGTCGCGACGCTCCCGCCGTGCTCGACGGCCAGGGCCGTCGCCGCGTCGAGGTCGCGGACCTTGAAGTGGACCAGCCAGCGGGGCCGGAGGTGGGGTTTGGTCGCGCCCTCCTCGACGGGGCCGCTGTTGAGGCGTGCGACGGGCTCGCCCGCGCGTCGCAGCACGACCTGGTCCTCCTCGTAGGAGACGTCGCAGCAGCTCATGTCCCCGTCGCCCCAGCCCAGCACCTCACCGTAGAAGAGCGCGGCGTCGAAGGCGTTGCGGGTGTGCAGCTCCAGCCACGCGGGGGCCGCTCCCTCACCGACGCTCCAGTCCGAGAGCACTCCGCCTTCCCAGATCCCGAAGGTCGCGCCCTCCCGGTCGGCCATGAGGGCGGCCCGGCCGCGGGGCGGATAGGAGACCGGCCCCACGCCGATCGTTCCGCCGCGCTCCCGTACGCGTGCGACCACCTCGTCGGCGTCGTCGACCGCGAAGTACGCCGTCCATGCCACGGGGACGGCCAGTTCCCCCGCCACGGCCCCGATACCGGCGACGGGCACGCCGTCGTGCTCGGCGACGGAGAAGGCCCGGCCGAAGCTGGCCTCGCGGAAGGTCCAGCCGAGCACGGCGCCGTAGAAGTGCTCCGCCGCGCGCAGGTCCCGTGTCACCAGGCTGAGCCAGCACGGCGCGCCCGACACGTCCGCGGCCATCAGCACCATGGTCCGCCTCCCTCCGTCCCTCCCCTGCGTACTGGTGCCGTTGCCCGGGCGCGGGCCTCCCCATGCCCGCGGAGGGGCAGCGAGCGTGGTCGGGCGGGCCCAGCAGGACCCCGGCCGTTCCCACCGAGCGGAAGAGGCGCTCGACCAGGGGGGACGACACGTTGACGACCCGCAGGGCGCTGCCCCGCGCGCGGGCGTGCCGGCCGGCGGCGAGACCCGCGGAGAGAAGCGACGGGCGCGGAAGGACGGGGCGATCCCCGTCCTTCCGCGCCCCCTTCGGATGCCCGCTCCGGGTGCGCCGCCCCGCCAGGCGTACGCCGGTGGTTCAGCCCTTGATCTCCTTCTGCGCGGCGCCTTCCCCGATGGGGATGCGGCGGGCCTTGGCGCGCTCGCTGATCGGGATCCGCAGGGTCAGGACGCCGGCGTCGTAGTCGGCGTCGATGCGCTCCATGTCGAGGGTGTCGGCCAGCATGACCTGCCGGGAGAACACGCCGAGAGGCCGCTCGGAGAGCTCCACCTCGACGTCGTCGGCCTTGCGCGACGGCCGCCTCTCGGCCCTCACCGTGAGCATGTTCCGCTCCACGTCGACATCGATCGAGTCCGCGGAGACGCCGGGGATGTCCAGGGCGATGACGTATTCGTCGCCTTCGCGGTAGGCGTCCATCGGCATGGCGGTCGGCCTCGACCAGGTGCCGGGCGTTTCGAGGAACTGCCGGGTGAGGCGGTCCAGTTCGCGGAACGGGTCGGTGCGCATCAGCATCGCGATACACCTCCAGCCGGATCAACGTGCCTGCTCGTGCGCTTCACCTGTCTCATATGTAGCACGTCATCCAAAAGATGACAAATGGCATGTCATCGGACGGATGACACAGCTTCGGCGATCGACGAAGACCAGGGGCTTGAGGAGGTCGCGTGGATTTCCTACCGAGGGGTAGCCCGGCCACTCCCCTTGTTATACGTTCCGTCTAACAGCTTGCTAGACGTCACGTCTAACAAGCGGGGATGGCGCGATCTCTCGAGTCAAGGAGCCGCAGCATGGCAAGCAGCACCGTCCGGCCGGAGAACCACGACCCGCTCCAGGAGCAGGACGTCGCCCGGCGACTGCTCGCATCGGCCGCGAAGCTGTCGTACGACCCGGCCGTGGAGGTGGACTGGGACACCCCGCTGGACAAGGACTTCCACGGCGCGAGCCCCGAGTGGAGCACCCTCTACGGAACGGCGTACTGGGAGGAGATGACCGACGCCCAGCGCAAGGAGCTGACGCGGCAGGAGGCCGCGTCCGTGGCCAGCACCGGCATCTGGTTCGAGATGATCCTGCAGCAGATGGTGCTGCGGGACATGTACACCAAGGATCCGGCCGACCCGCGGTTCCAGTGGGCGCTCACCGAGATCGCCGACGAGTGCCGGCACTCCGTCATGTTCGCCCGCGGCGCCGCGAAACTGGGCGCTCCCGCCTACCGGCCGCACCGGATGGTGGTCGAACTCGGCCGGGTCTTCAAGACGCTCGCCTTCGGCGAGGCGGCGTACGCCGCGATCCTGGTCGCCGAGGAGGTCCTCGACGTGATGCAGCGCGACTGGATGCGCGACGAGCGGGTCGCACCCTTCGTCCGCACCATCAACAACATCCACGTGGTGGAGGAGTCGCGGCACATGAAGTTCGCCCGCGACGAGACGCGCAAGCGGCTGCGGCACGCCGGCCCGCTGCGCCGGCGGCTCAACGCCTTCGTGATCGCCGTCGCCTCCTACTTCATCGTCACCAGCATGGTGAACCGGAACGTCTACGCCAACGCCGGGCTCGACGCACGGCGCGCGATCGCCGAGGCCAAGGCGAACGAACACCACAAGTCCCTGATGCGCTCCAGCTGTTCGGGGCTCATGGAGTTCCTCGCCTCCGCCCGGCTCCTCACCAAGCCGGCCCTGGCCTTCTACAAGCGCGCCCACCTGATCTGACCCGATCCGCCCCGCCGAGACGACCCGAGCTGACGAGATGACCTACGCGATCACCCAGAACTGCTGCAGCGATGCCACCTGTGTCGCCGTGTGCCCTGTCAACTGCATCCATCCGACGCCGCAGGAGCGGGAGTTCGGCAGTACGGACATGCTCTACGTCGACCCCAGGTCGTGCATCGACTGCGGCGCGTGCGCGGACGCCTGCCCCGTCGACGCGATCTTCCCGGTGGACAGCCTCTCGGGTCCGGCGAAGGAGTACGCCGCCATCAACGCGGCCTACTTCGCGGACGAGGAGGCGGACAGGGAGCGCGAGACCGCCGGCGACGGGCCGAACTTCCACCCCTGGGGCGCACCCGTCTTCGAGCGGAGTCTGCCGTCCGACTTCGCGCCGATCCGGGTCGCGGTCGTCGGCACGGGCCCGGCCGGGATGTACGCCGCCGAGGACCTGCTGCTGCACACGAACGCCGAGGTCACGCTGGTCGACCGGCTGCCGGTGGCGGGCGGACTCGTCCGGTACGGCGTCGCCCCGGACCATCCGGCGACCAAGAAGGTGGGCGACGCCTTCGCCCGCTTCCACTCCCATCCCCGCGTACGGATGGTCCTGGGCGTCGAGGTCGGCGAGGACCTCACCACGGAGGAGCTCGCCGCGCACCACGACGCGGTCGTCTACGCCGTCGGCGCCTCCACGGACCGCCGGCTCGGCATCCCCGGCGAGGACGTGCCCGGCAGCCTCGCGGCGACCACGTTCGTCTCCTGGTACAACGCCCACCCGGAGGTCGCCCCGGACGCGATCGACCTGTCCGCCGAGCGGGTCGTCGTGGTCGGCAACGGCAACGTCGCCCTCGACGTCGCCCGCATCCTCGTATCGGACCCGGCGGCGCTCGCCGGGACCGACATCGCCGACCACGCGCTCGCGGCCCTGCGGAGGTCCGAGGTGCGCGAAGTGGTCCTTCTGGGGCGGCGCGGTCCCGAGCACGCGGCGTACACCGCGTCGGAGCTGCGCGCGCTCACCCACCTGCCGGGGGTGGATCTGGTCGTCGACGACGCTGATCCGCGCACCGGCGCGACGATCGACGGCGCGGCGGCCGGCGACAAGGCGGCCCTGCTGCGGGGCGTCGCCCGCGCGACCGTGGACTGGTCGGGGGCGGCTCCCCCGGGACGGCGGATCGTCCTGCGATTCCACTCCGCGCCGGTGGAGGTGCTCGGCGAGGCGACGGTCGCCGGGGTGCGGGTGACGGACGGCGCGGGCCGGCTCGACATCCCGGCGGGCCTGCTCGTACGCGCGGTCGGCTATCGCGGTGCGCCGGTGGCGGGTCTCCCCTTCGACGAGGCGACCGGCACCGTGCCGCACGAGCGCGGCCGGGTGGCGGGGCGGCCGGGGACGTACGTCGTCGGCTGGATCAAGCGCGGTCCCTCGGGCGGCATCGGAGCCAACCGCACCTGCGCCGCCGAGACGGTCGGCACGCTCCTGGCCGACGCCGTGGCCGGCGCCCTGCCCGCCCCCTCGGGCACCCCGAGGGCGTTCCAGCGCCTGGCGCGCCGCCGCGGCCGCCAGATCGTCGACGCCCGCGGCCTGGCGGCCATCGACCGCACCGAGCTGGCCCTCGGCCGCGCGGGCGGCCGCCCGCGGGTCAAGCTCGGCACGCTGCCAGAACTGGTCGCGGCCGCGAAGGGCAAGCGCTGGAGCCGGCCGAACTGACGCCCGCACGACGCGAGGCCGACCCGTCCGGGGGCCCAGGTCGACCCCGGCAATACGACGCGACGCCGACCACGTCGGGCCGGCCGGGCTCCGCCCGGCAGTACGACGCCTGGCCGACCCATCCCGCGGGCCGGGGCCCACCCGGCCCGCCCGTACCGAGGCCGGACGGGCGGACCGCCGCCGGTCAGCACCCTCCGTCCCTCCCCCCGTCCGTGCGTGATCCTCCGCACAGCGCAGGCTCACGCCGCGCGGGCGCGTGTTAGCGTCCGGGCCGTGATCTTCCAGGCCGTGACCGGACCCGCGCCGCACCCCGGAGCGAGCGGCGGCTGCCCGTACGGCCGGACCGCCGCTCCGGGGCCGGACGCGCTTCCCGACCGGCACGACCGGCTCGACCCGGACGACCCGTACGGAATCCTCGATCTCTTCGGCGACGGGTTCGTGCGCGACCCCTACCCGTGGATGGACGTCCTGCGCCGCGAGTCCCCGGTGCACCACGATCCCGCCACCGGTCTGTGGCTGGTCAGCCGCCACCGCGACATACGCACGGTGCTGCTGGATCAGACCGCGTTCCTCCCGGACAACGCGCAGCACGCGGTCACCCCCCTCGGAGTCCCGGCCCTGCGCGTACTGGCGCGGGCGGGGTTCCGGGTCCGGCCGGCGCTGGCCAACAACAGCACGCCCACCCACGCCGGTCTCCGGCGCGTGGTCACACGGTTCTTCAACGCCCACCGGGTCGCGGCGGCGGTGCCCGTGATCGAGCGGATCGCCGACGAACTCCTCGACGGGGTGCGGGACCGCGTCGACGCCACGGGCGGCTGCGACCTGTTCACGTCGTTCGCCCAGGCGCTTCCCTGCCGGGTGATGATGGAGCTGCTCGGCGTCCACGGCGTCGACCCGGCCACCCTGATCCGCTGGAGCGACGCGTCGCTGGAGCTGTTCTGGGGGCGGCCCACGCCCGACCGCCAGCTCGAACTGGCCAGGCTGGTCGGCGAGTTCCACCAGTGGCTCACGGCGACGGTGAGCGAAGGCAACGCCCCCGCGGACAGTCTCGTGGGCGCCCTGACCCGTCACACACTGCCGGACGGGCGACCGCTGGACGTCCAGACCGCCGTGGGCGCCTGCTTCTTCGTCCTCGTCGCCGGACAGTCGACCACCGGGCAGCTCCTCTCCACCGTCCTGCGCAGGGCGTTGGCCGAGCCCGGGCTCTGGCCCCGGCCCGCGCGGGACGAGCCGCTGGCCCGGGCCTGGGTGGAGGAGGTCCTGCGCCGGGAGCCGCCGGTCACGTCCTGGCGCCGGGTGACCTCGCAGCCGGTGGAGCTGGGTGGCGTACGGCTCCCGGCGGGCGCGCAGCTGCTGCTGATGCTCATGGGGAGCGGCTCGGACCCCGAGGTCTTCGACGGGCCCGCGGTGATGCGCACGGACCGGGCGGACGTGCGCCACCACCTCGCCTTCGGCGCCGGGCGCCACCGCTGCCCGGGAGCCTCCCTGGCCCGTACGGAAGCGGCCGTCGCCCTGCGCGCGGTGGCCCGTCGCCTGCCGGCGGCCCGTCTCGCCCCGGCCGCGGAGGACCCTCCGATGCTCGGCCTGCTGTCCTTCCGGGCGCCCCTGCGCATCGACGTGGTGCTCGGCTCCGGCTGAGGCCGATCCACCCGCGTGCCGAGACCGGCCCCCGGCGCCGGAGCTGGGCTCAGTCGCGTCGTGACTTGTCGCGCCAGAGGGTGAAGAGGTGCTCGGGGTCTCCGCTGTACGACCAGGGGACCCGGGTGGCCCGGTTGTCGAGGAGGTCGAAGACGGCGCCGGCCTCCCGGTGCATGCCCGCGTGGACGAGGCCGTGGGCCACGTGGTTGAGGTCGGCGACGTCCTGGGCGTACGCGGTCGTGCGGGGCACGATCCACTTCTCCAGCGTCTGGCGCAGGTCCCAGCGAGCCCGTTCGCCGGTCCAGTGGTAGGTGAGGCCGATCGTCGTGCGGCCCTCCGTCTCCGTCCGGTGCCGGTACTCCTCCGCTCGGGCCACCTGGGGGAGCGCCACGAGCGGGGAGCCCGCGGGGGCGTAGGCCGCCGCGTCCCAGGCGAAGTTGTAGGCGGTGGTGTGCGAGCCGTGCCAGCGGGCGGAGAGATGGCGCAGCGCCTGGTGGTGGCCTTCCCGGTGGTACGGGTCCCGGGCCCGGAGCTCCTTCCACCAGTGGGCCATGTTGGCGTCCCCGTCCTCGTACAGCCTGCCGAGCGTCACCAGGGAGACGAAGGGGTGCGGATCCTCGGGAGCGAGGTCCGAGGCCTGGAGGCAGAGCCGGGCGACCCGGTCGAGGCTGTCCCTCGCCGGCAGCGTGCCGGTGCGGGCGGCGGCGAACAGGCGCATCACCTCGGTCTCCGCCCACAGGATCGCCGCGTCGGGGTTACCGGGTTCGGTTGCGTGCCAGACGTCGACGGTGCGCCGGTTGGCCGCCGCGTCGGCGAGCAGGCGGATGCGGTGGGAGCGCCGGTCCCAGTCGTCGCGCGGCTGCCGGGACAGCAGGTCGCGGGCGCCCTCCCAGCGGCCCATCACCATGTCCTGGCAGCCCTCCGACAGGGCGCGGTCGCCGTAGGCCGGATCGTGGACCGGTGCTCCGGAACGGCGGCGCGGCCAGGCGGCCATGGCAGGACACTCCTCGGGTCGAGGCCGGTTCGGGTGGGTGGAGGGCGGCGGGCGGGGCCGCGTTCAGAAGTCGGTCAGGACGCCGTCCCGGCGTTCGGCGGCGGCGAGCGCCGCCTCGGTCCCCGTATCGCCGTCGTACGCGTCCATCGCGTCGGCCTGCTCGGGGTCCAGCGGCCGGGGCCGGAAGTACGAACTGCCCTGGAACCAGGAGAGCGACATGGGCACCACGCCGAGGCCGAGGGCGCCCAGGCCGATGGCGAGGGAGGCGGCGCTCAGCTCCGGGAGCGACATCACGAAGATCCACATCATGAAGAGCGCTCCGCCGAGCGGCCACAGGCCGAGGAGGAGGAGGTTGCCTACGGAGGTGCACAGCACCTTGCGGTACGCGACGACGGCGGAGAGACCGGCCAGGGCGTAGTAGAACGCGATGGGCAGGCCGATGCCGCTGACGGCGTCGCGGACGAACTGCGTACCGGAGCCGGCCGTGGCCGAGACGACCACGAGGAGCAGGGCGACCGCCGCCACGGTGAGGGTCGCCACCCATGGTGTGCGCCATTCGCGGTGGGTACGGGAGAACACGGCGGGCACCGTGCGGTCGCGGCCCATGGCGAAGAGGGTGCGGGTGGCCTGCAGGAGCGCCGTCTCCACGGTGGCGATCATGGACAGCAGCACGGCCAGGACGAGCAGGCGGCCGCCCCAGCCCGGCCAGACGGCCTCACCGAGCTGGGTGAGGAAACTTTGGGGGTTCTCGCGCACCGCGTCCACGCCGAGCAGGACGGTGGCGGCGAGGGTGAGGACGGTGAAGACCGCGAACGACACCAGGACGCCGACGAGTCCGCCCAGACCGAAGGCGCGGCGGCTGTTGCGGGTCTCCTCGCTGAGGTTGCTGGTCACGTCCCACCCCCAGTAGCTGAACCCGGCGATCAGCGCGCCGCCGACGAAGGTGTGTGTGGCGTCGAAATGGCTGAATCCGAACCAGGAGAGCGAGAAGTCCACCGCGTTGCCGTCCTTGGCGAGGGCGGCGACAGCGAAGCCGATGAGCAGGGCGAGCTGGGCGCCGGTGAGCACCCTGCGGGTGTACGGGCCGATACGGGCGCCCAGCGCCACGACGCCCGCCATGAGCAGGAACCAGCCGACGCCGACGACCGTGGCGAGGGTCGTGTCCGCGGCCCACTCCGGGTCGAGGAAGGCCAGGGTGGCGGCGCCCGCGGGCACGGTGGCGGAGACCAGGAAGACGGTGGTGGCGACGACCAGGGCCCAGCCGCCGAGGAATCCGAGGAAGGGGTGGAGCGCGCGGGCGGCCCAGGTGTAGGTGGCGCCGGCGTTGACGTCGAGCCGTCCGAGGTGGCGGAAGGCGAGGGCGATGCCGACCATCGGGAGGGCGCAATAGAGGAGCACCGCCGGAGCGGCGACGCCGACGGCGAGCACGAGCGCGGGGATGGTCGCCGCGACGGTGTACGCGGGACCGCAGCCGGCGACCGCCATGACGATCGAGTCGAAGGTGCCCAGGGAGCCGGCCCGCAGACCGCCGCCGCCCTCGCTACCGGTTCTGCTGCTCACGTGCCGTGCTCCTCCGATGACGTACAGGTGAGCGATCCTGCCGCGCCCGCTCGCGCGAGCACAAGGGGGGAGCTGCGATTTCCTTCGACTAAGCGGTAGCTTGCAAGGCAAACGGTCGGCCTCGCCTGTCACGACCTACGGATTCCGTTGTCCGCACCCGTGCAGCTGACAAGAGCAGCCGCTCAGCTCCGGGCGGTCGGCAGCAGCAGCGCCGCCCACACCGTCTTCCCGCGGGGCGCGGCGGGGGTCCAGGACCAGGTGTCGCTGAGCGCCTCGATCAGGTGCATCCCGCGTCCGCCCGTGCCCAGATCGTCGACCGGCCGCGGGCGGGGCGGCTCGGGGCTGGGGTCGGTGACGGCGGCGACGAGGTGGCGGGGGTGCAGGGACAGCCCGAGCCACACGGGGTACTCGGCCTCCTCCACGGCGCGGTCGGGGCAGCCGAGCGCGTGGCGTACGGCGTTGGTGACCAGCTCGGTGACGACGAGCTCCAGGTCCCCGGCGAGGGAGGGCAGCACCCAGCCTTCCAGTGTCAGCAGGACGAAGCGGCGCGCGCGGGAGACGTTCTGCGGGCGCCCGTCGAGCCCGCAGGCGGCGAAGCCGAGCGGCAGGGCCTCAGGACCGGGGACAGGCGCGGGCGTGGGATCGGGCGCCAAGGCCGACGTGTGAGTGATCACCAGTCATGTCTCCTTGTATGCCCCGGAGTTCAATGCTGCGGCGTTCGGTGTGAAACGAGTATTGTCGAGCGCACACCGAAAGTGCAATTGCATCTGGGATTGCAGTCGTGCGATCTCATGGACAGGCGTACGACCGCCGTACGGATCGGGAGGGCTCATGGCCGCGGAGTTGTTCAACGGGATGAGGGCGAGCGCCCTGGCCTCGGTCACCTGGATCAAGAGCCGGCACAGCAACGCCACCGGCAACTGCGTGGAGATGGCCGCCCTCCCGTGCGGCGGGGTCGCGCTGCGCAACTCGCGCGACCCGGAGGGCCCCGCCCTGGTCTATACGCGCGAGGAGTTCGCGGCGTTCGTCGCCGGCGCGAGGGACGGCGACTTCGACTTCGCGATCGGCTGAAAACCGCCGTCGCGCCCGGAGTCGCTGGTCCGCGATCGCCGTCGCCGTTACTCTCGTAGCCCTCATGAAGAGTGCGGGAGCGCGTGATGGCCGAAGCCGAACCGAGTTCGCCCCTGTTCGTCCGTTCCATCGGGACGCTGGAGAACAACCCCACCGCGCTCAAGTTGATCCTCGGCGGCAAGCTGCGTGAACTGCGCGTGGCGGCCGGTCTTGAGCCGGCCGACGTCGACGCCCGGCTGGGGTTCTCCCGCTCGAAGACGAGCCGTATCGAACTGGGCCGGCACGGCTGCAAGCCGGCCGACGCGATGGCCCTCCTGGCGCTGTACGGCGTGACGGACGGGGCCCGCTCGGAGGAGTTCCTCCGACTGGTACGCCAGTCCCGGCAGGCCGAATGGTGGCGCTCCTTCAGCGATGTGCTCTCGGACTTCTTCACGCCGCTGGTCGCCCTCGAAGGAGCGGCGGCGCTGATCCGTTCGTATGAGCCCTTCTACATCCCCGGACTGCTCCAGACGCCGGGGTACACGCGCGCGGTCGTCCGGTCGGGGCCCGGCCGCCTGCTGCCGAACGAGATCCAGCGCCGGATCGAGCTGCGGCAGGAGCGGCAGCGGCAGCTCGACCGGGAGGGCGGCCCCCGGCTGTGGGCCGTGATCGACGAGTCGGTGCTGCTGCGGACGGTGGGCGGTCCCGAGGTCATGCGGGAACAGCTGGAGCACCTCGTCGACCTGATGGGCCGGTCCCGGGTGACGCTCCAGGTCGCTCCCCTCGATGTGACGGCGGCGATCGGCGTCGGCACAGGCGTGACGTATCTGCGGTTCGCGCTCAGGGATCTGAAGGACGCCGTCTACATCGAGCATCTGACGGACAGTACGTTCAGCCAGAAGCCGGCCGACGTCGAGCAGTACCGGGACATGCTGGACCGGCTCAGCGCCTGCGCGCTGACTCCGGCCGAGTCCCTGGCACGGGTACGGGAGCGCCTCGACCGCCTGTGAGGGGCGGACGGCCTCGGGGCCGTCCGCCCGCGCACGCTCAGAGTCGGCCGACGCCGCCCCATTCGAGCCACTCGTCGCTGGGCTGCACCGGCGCCAGGTCGTTGTCCGGCCGCCAGGTGGACACCTCCACGAGTCCTGGTTCGAGGATCTCGAGCCCGTCGAAGTAGGCGGCGACCTCATGCTCCTCGCGGACCCGGCCCCAGTGGCCCCCGGTGGCCTCCGCCATGAAGTCCGTCACGAACCGGCGGATCTCCGGCCGGTCGCTGACGAGCTGGCACACCACGAGGAAGCTGCCCGGCGCGAGCCGCTCCGCGACCCGGCGGACGAGCCCGGCGGGGTCGTCCTCGTCCGGGATGCAGTGGAGCACCGAGACGAAGAGAGCGGCGACCGGCTGGTCGAAGTCGATCAGCCGCCGCGTCTCCTGGTGACCGAAGATGCCCTCCGTGTCCCGCATGTCGGCCTGGATGACGGCCGTGCGGTCGTTCTCCTCCAGCAGGGCCCGTCCATGGGCGAGGACGATCGGGTCGTTGTCGACGTACACCACCCGCGAGTCCGGGTCGACGGCCTGGGCCACCTGGTGCACGTTGTCCTGCGTGGGCAGGCCGGATCCGTGGTCGATGAACTGCCGGATGCCGTACTCGGAGGCGAGCATCCGCACGACACGGCGGAGGAAGTGCCGGTTGTTCACGGCGAGGACCTTGGTGCTGGGAACCTGCTTCAGCAGTTCCTCGCAGGCGTCGCGATCCGACTGGTAGTTGTCGTCGCCTCCCAGGAAGAAGTCGTACATACGCGCCACGCTCGGCACGTTGGTGTCGATGGCGTCCGGGCGCCACGACGTGTCTCGCATCCAGTCCTCACCCGTGTCTTCGCAAGAGGAAACCCTGGTCGCCCATGCTAGGGAGCGGCCCCTCCCCCGGTACAGAGCGCCGAGGAGCGCCGGCGTTCCGAGGCATGGATTCCGGCCAGGGCAGAAACCCGGCCATCCCGGGGCGAACGACCGTCACGGCGAGGGCTCGGCGACGCACCGCCGCCGTCCCGGGCGGTGCCGGGGCGCCGTGACCGTCACTCCATCGGCGGGCAGCACGGGTTTCCGTTTCCCCCCTGGGGTTACTGGAGCTGCAAGGACCGTTGACCCCGAAGGACGGACACACCGTGACCCGACCGAGGATTCTCGTCGTGGGCGCCGGCTTCGCCGGAGTGGCCTGCGTACGGCGGCTCGAGCGGCGGCTGCACGGCGGCGAGGCCCAGATCTCGCTGCTGTCGCCCTTCTCGTACCAGCTCTATCTGCCCCTGCTCCCCCAGGTGGCGTCGGGCGTGCTCACCCCCCAGTCCGTGGCGCTGTCGCTCCGTCGCAGCGCGCGACACCGGACGCGGATCATTCCCGGCGGCGCGATCGGCGTGGACGCCAAGGCCAAGGTGTGCGTGATCCGGAAGATCACCGGCGAGATCGTCGCCGAACCGTACGACCACCTCGTCCTGGCTCCCGGCAGTGTCACGCGGACGTTCGACATCCCGGGGCTCGCCGAGCACGCGCGCGGGATGAAGACCCTCGCCGAGGCGGTCTTCATCCGCGACCATGTGATCGCCCAGCTGGATCTGGCCGACGCGGGCCAGGACGAGGCCGAGCGGGCCGCCCGGCTGCAGTTCGTGGTCGTCGGCGGCGGGTACGCGGGCACGGAGACGGCCGCCTGTCTGCAGCGCCTCACGCATCACGCGATCAAGCGCTACCCGCGCCTGGACCCGAAGCTGATCAAGTGGCACCTGGTGGACATCGCCCCGAAGCTGATGCCCGAACTGGGCGACAAGCTCGGCGGCGCGGCGCTCGACATCCTCCGGCGGCGCGGGATCGAGGTGTCGCTCGGGGTGTCGGTGGCCTCCGTGGACGCCGAGACGGTCACGCTCACCGACGGGCGGGTACTGCCCTGCCGCACCCTGATCTGGACGGCCGGTGTCGCCGCCAGTCCGCTGATCGGCACCCTGGACGCGGAGACGCACAAGGGCCGTCTCGTGGTCGGCGCGGACCTGACCGTGCCCGGGCTCGACGGTGTGTACGCCCTCGGTGACGCAGCCGCCGTGCCCGACCTGGCGAAGGGCGACAAGGACGCCGTCTGTCCGCCCACCGCCCAGCACGCGCTGCGGCAGGGGCGGAAGATCGCCGACAACCTGGTCGCCGTCCTGCGGGGCCGGCAGACCTACCCGTACGTCCACAAGGATCTCGGCCTCGTGGTGGACCTGGGCGGGCGGGACGGCGTCTCCAAGCCGCTCGGGGTCGAACTGCACGGCATGCCAGCCCAGGCGGTGGCCCGGGCCTACCACTGGTCGGCGCTGCGCACGAACGTCGCCAAGACCCGGGTGATGACGAACTGGCTCCTCAACGCGCTCGCCGGAGACGACTTCGTGCGTACCGGCTTCCTGGCGTCCAAGTCGGGAACCCTGCAGGACTTCGAGTACACCGACGCCTATCTCACCCCCGAGCAGGTGCGGGAGCACACCGCGTCCCTGCGGGCGGCGCAGGGCTGAGGCGGGCTCAGCCCAGCAGGTGCCCCAGCACGGAGGTCATGGCTCGGTCAACGGCGCGGCGTGCCGGGTCGGTGTGGTCGATCGTCTCGAAGCCGTGGTGCGCGCCCGGCACGTCGATCACCTCGACCCGGGCGTCGCACTCCGCCGCGGCCGTCAGGAACTCCTCGACCGTCGCGGCGATCTCCGGTCGCTCGCGCTCCACCCGGGTCACGACGAGGGGCAGCGCTCCCGCCGCGGGCACGGCGGCCGCGGGGTGGAACCGTGACGCGGAGTGCCCCCACTGCGGCAGCGGCGCAAGGACGGGATAGGTGGCCGCCACGCACCGCAGCCAGGGCGGGGGCGCGGCGAGCCAGTCGGCCGACAGCAGCCCGCCGGCGGAGAAGAACCATAGGGCGACGCGCTCGGCGTCGACGCGCGGGTCTGCCCGTACGTGTTCGACCGCCGCGGCGAGGTCGTCGGCGGCCCGCGGGTAGCCGCCGAGGTCGTGCAGTCCATGGTCGAGGGTCACGCCCACCGCTCCCCTGCCGGCCGCGTAGGTGCCGTAGCCGACGAAGCCCGGCCAGTCCCGTGGGGTGGGCTCCACGCCGAGGGGGACCGGGCCGCCGTGGACGAACACCACCGCCGGGCGGGGCTCGTCGGCGTCCGGCAGGTAGAGGTCGAGCCGCCCGACGCGCTCGCGCCTCCGCTCGGGCAGGTCGAGCAGGAAGGGCCGGAGGTGGGTGGGGTCCTCGGCCACCGCCGCGGCCAGGCGGTGGCCTTCGCCCGCGGCGGCCCGGAGCAGGGTGTCGGCCAGTTCGTCGGGGACGGAGAGCATCGGCCAGTGCCCCGTGTGGAGTTCGAAGAAGCTCACGGTGGGGTCGGTGAGCCGACGCAGGCGGGGGTCCCCGAGGCTCACCAGGCCCTCGACCATGGCGATGCTCGATCCGTTGCCGGTGCAGAGGATGCCGGTCGTCGGGAGCGCGGCGGCCTTTCCCGTCAGGCGCAGCGGCCGGGTGAGCGTGCCCGGCGGCTGGGGCGCCGCCAGGCGGGCCAGCCGTGCCTCCGCGTCCGCCGTGACGCCGGCGAGACTGCCCAGCCGATGCCAGGCGCCGACCGGGGGCGGTGGCACGGGCCGGTCCTTCCCGCGGTTCTCTTCGGCGGAGTGCGCGGTGACCGGGTTCTCGCTCCCGGCGTTCCACCCAGCGGGCGGGCGGGCCAGGTGCTCGTGGACCGCCGGGTCGGGGACCAGCGCGAGGGGCGCGTCGCCGTCCTGGGGCAGGCCCGCGTCCAAGTGGATGATCCGGGCGATCCGCTCGGCGCGCCGGTCGGCGGCGCCGAGCACGGGGTGGATGGCGTAGCCGTGGCCGACGAGCACCAGCTCCTCCGCGTCGACCCGGTCGATCAGCCGCACCACGTCCCGGACATGGGTCTCCAGGTCCGTGTCGGGCTCGGCCGGAGGGCCGCCGTCGCCCATGCCGGTCAGCGTCACCGGATGCGCCCGCGCCCCCGACTCCCGCAGCCGGGCGGCCACCTCCCGCCAGACCCAGCCGCCGGTCCAGATGTCCGACACCAGGACGAATGCCGTCATGCGCGTCTCCTTGTCCTTCTCGTGCTTCGTTCACGTGATCCGCGGCGGGCCGCCGCGGGCGGCGCCGTGCGGCCGGGCCCCTCCACCGGGGCCGTCCGGGCGCACCGGTACCGTAGGAACTCCCCCTGAGGGAGGTTCAAGCCGTGTCCGTCGAGGGACTGCTGAGCATCGGTGAGCTCGCCGGGAAGGCCGGCGTCACCGTGAAGACCGTCCGCTTCTACTCGGACCGCGGCCTGCTGCCCGAAGCGGCCCGCAGCTCCGGCGGCCACCGTCGCTACGGCCCCGAGGCCCTGGACCGGCTGCGTACGATCCGCGCGTTGCGCTCGCTCGGCCTGCCGGTCCCCGACGTGGGCACGGTGCTTGACCGGGAGGACACGCTGCGGGACGTCGTCGCGGAGCAGCTGCGGGAACTCGGCACGCGGATGGCGGCCCTGCGCTGGCGCGAGGCCGCGCTCCAGCTCCTCCAGGAGTGCGCGCCGGAGGAGCGCGCCGACCGGCTGCGGCTCGTCGGCGCCGTGTCCGCTCCACCCGACACGGCGGTGCTGGCCCGCTTCTGGAGGCGCTGGCTGCCGCCGAGGCTCCCGGCGCGAGTGGCCGCCGCCGTGATCGACCGGGCTGTTCCCCAGCCGCCCCCGGACCCGTCACCGGCTCAGGTGCTCGCCTTCGCGCGGCTGCACGCCTTCGTCTCCGGCGACTGCGCCGGTGGTGACCGCTGCCAGCCTGCGGCGCACCTGCCCGACCGGGACAACCGTCCGGCCGTGCTCTACGACGGACTCGTCGAGGCGTACGCGCTGGCCGCCGCGCAGATGCGGGCGCGGCGGCCACCGGGCGAGGGCGAGGCGCTGGACTGCTTCGTCTCCGCCTACGCCCGCTCCCGTGGCACGCGCGACAGCCCCGACTTCCGGCGTCGGCTGGGGACCGTGCTCGCCTCGGATCCTCGTATCGACCGTTACTGGGAGCTCGTGGCCGAGCTGACCGCTCCGTCCTCCGGCCCACCGGAGCCCACCCCGGGGGCCGCCCATGACTGGCTTCTCGCGGCCCTGACCGGCGGCCGGTCCGCGCCTCCGGCGCCCTGACGGCGCGGACGCCGGAGGAGTCCGGCCGGCAGCCCGGCCGGAAAACGCCTTAGACGTTCGGGCGGCGGTTCAGAAGACGGACAGGCCGGTGATCGTGGTGAAGCGGTCGAGGGCGGCCACGCCCGCGACCGAGTTGCCGCGCGCGTCGAGTCCCGGGCTCCAGACGCAGAGGGTGCACCGGCCGGGGACGACGGCGATGATGCCGCCGCCGACGCCGCTCTTGCCGGGCAGCCCGACGCGGTAGGCGAAGTCGCCGGCCGCGTCGTACGTTCCGCAGGTGAGCATGACGGCGTTGACCTGCTTGGCCTGGCTGCGGGTCAGCAGCCGTGAGCCGTCGGCGCGGATGCCGTGCCGGGCGAGGAATCCGGTGGCGAGGGCGAGATCGGCGCAGGAGGCCGCGATGGAGCACTGGCGGAAGTACTCGCGCAGCAGGGTCGGCACCGGGTTGACGATGTTGCCGTAGGACGCCATGAAGTGGCCGAGGGCGGCGTTGCGGTCGCCGCGCTCGGTCTCGGAGGCGGCCACGTCGCGGTCGAAGTCGAGGTCCTGGTTGCCGCTCTCGGCGCGGAGGAAGTCGAGCAGACAGCCCGAGGCGTCACCGGTGAGCCCGTGCAGCCGGTCGGTGACGACGAGGGCGCCGGCGTTGATGAAGGGGTTGCGGGGGATGCCGTTCTCGTACTCCAGCTGGACGAGCGAGTTGAAGGGGTTGCCCGACGGCTCGCGTCCCACGTGCTCCCAGAGGGCGTCTCCCTCGCGGGCGAGGGAGAGGGCGAGGGTGAACACCTTGGTGACGGACTGCGTCGAGAACGGGTGCTGCCAGTCCCCCACGCCGTACACGGTCCCGTCGAGTTCGGCCACGGCCATCCCGAAGCGCCGGGGGTCGGCGGAGGCGAGCGCCGGGATGTAGTCGGCGGGCCGGCCGCGGACGGCGAGGTCCGCCATCTCCTCGGCGATGCGCTCGAGCACGGGCAGGAAGGACTGCAGCATGATCGCCATTGTGCCGCCCTGCCGCCCGATCGGCCGGATCGGGGTCCGAGGCGAGGGCTCTCGGCGCGCATCGGCGGACCGCTGTCGCGCGGCGCGCCGGGAGCGCGGTTGGCCGGGAGCGCGGTGGGCCGGGTCAGCTCTCCGTGGTGGCCGCGGCGGCGGGGCTCTCGTCGAGTTCCCAGGCGTGGCGCTTGAACTCGCGGAGGAAGTCGGGGTGGTCCTCCCAGTGACGTGCGACACCGCGCAGCACGTCCCAGTTGTGTTCCAGCGCCTGGTCGATGATGTCGCGGGTCGCCCGGTCCGCGTCGGCCCGCTGGGCGGCGAGTCCCTTGACCGCGGCCGCGGCCTTCACCGTGTTGAGGAGCGCGCGCAGGGAGCGGGAGGTGTCGTCCATGCCGAAGCCGTGCTCGCTGCCCGTCTCGGCGTCGAACAGCGGGCGGAGGCGCGCCTCGATGAACGCGTTGACGCGCTCGAAGTGCTGGACGTCCATCGGTGGTCTTCCTCTCCTGCGGCGGGACACCGGGCCGGGCCCCGGCCGGACGTCTCGCGCGGCTTCACCTGTCACATGGCTTGACTGGGCGATCGACGTGTCGGTCGACACGCCGATTATCCCGCCTGCCGAGGGTGTCCCGGCGGGCGGGTCAGCGGTCGGGTCGGCGGGCACGTCTCAGAGCCGCAGCCCGGCGGCTCGTACGTCGTGCCACAGGGCGTGGGTGGCCGCGGGGCCCTCCTCGCGGTCGCCGGGGACGGCCCAGACGTGGACCGGGGTTCCGGACGGGCCGTCGAGCGGTGCCCAGCCCGGGTCACCGGCGGTGGCGAAGCCGGACCAGGCGCGGACCATGCGCCGCGAGAGGTCGCGGTCGTCCGCGTCGGCGGGGCCGCCGGTGAGGAAGTCGACGCCGTCGGCGTCCAGGGTGCCGAGGGCGAAGGGGACGTCGGCGGCGTGCCAGGCCCTGACCCGGGTGCCGTCGGGGCGGGTGAGGCGGCGGTCGAACCGGGAGAGGTGGGTACGGCCGCCGGCCCGGGCATGGGCCTGCGCGAGGCGGACGCTGTGGGTGGCGAAGAGCGCGTCACCGGCGAGCGCGAGGTGGATGTCGAGCACGGACTCATCGGGCAGGAGGGCGCGATACCGCTCGACGAGGTCGCCGGGAAGGCCGTACTCGGCGGCGAAGCGTGCCAGTCCGTCCTCGGTGGTGACCGCGGGCATGCTGCCGACCTGCCGCATCAGCCAGTACTCCTCGGTGGTGTGGCACACCAGGAGATCGACGTCACGGCCGGCGCCGGCGGAGAGGGCGTCGATCGGATCCTCGGCGAGCAGTGTCCCGTCGAGGACCGGGCCGTAGATGACCGTGTCGTAGTGCAGGGGTCCCGACTCCGGGTCGGCCGCGTACTGGGAGACCACGCGATCCGAGGCCTCGACGAGGGCTTGCGGCGTCGCGGAGAGAAGCCCCTCGGCGGTCGGCTCCCCACCGGCGGCCTCCGCCACCTTGCGGGCGAGGCCGGCGGCGAACTCCGGTGGGAAGTAGGCGTCGGGGACGCTGTGCGCGATGGCGCGGCGGAAGAGTCCACGGGCTCGCGCGGCGCTCATCAGGCAGGCGATCGAGCCGGCGCCCGCGGACTGTCCGGCCACCGTGACGCGGTCCGGGTCGCCGCCGAAGGCGGCGATGTTGTCCCGTACCCATTCCAGTGCGGCGATCTGGTCGAGCAGGCCGCGGTTGTCGGGGAGTCCGGGGACGTGTCCGAACCCCTCGAAGCCCAGACGGTAGTTGCAGGTGACCACGGTGAGTCCGGTCCGGGCGAGGGCGGATCCGTCGTAATCGGGCTGGGCCGAGGAGCCGAAGGTGTAGGCGCCGCCGTGGATCCAGAACAGCACGGGGAGCGGGCCCGACGTTTCGGCCGGTGACCAGATGTTGAGGGTGAGGATGTCCTCGTCGCCGGGGCGCCAGACCGGGGCTCCGGGGAGTTCGGCGGACTGCGGGGCGACGGGACCGAAGCGGGTGCAGTCCCGTACCCCGCCCCAGGGCTCGGCGGGCTGGGGCTCGCGGAACCGGCCGGCTCCGAACGGCGGTGCGGCGTAGGGGATTCCCCGTGTGACGCGCAGCCCGTCGCTGGTCGTCCCCCGCACCGTGCCGAGCTTCGTCGTCACGATGTCGCCTGCCGCTGACGCACCCACAGGTGTTTCCCCTCCGCTCGCCGTCGGTCCGTCCGCGCGGCAGCACAGGCTCCCACGGCGCCCGGAGCCCTGCAATCGGATAATCAGGCTTCCACCTGCGGAGACAACGGCCGGGCGCGCGCCTCGGTGACGGCGTACGCGAGTCCCGGCAGGGTCAGCAGCACCGTGCCCCACAGCGGCAGGCGGAAGAGCGGGGCGTCACCCGCGAGCGCGTCGGCGAGCAGGAGGACCGGCATGCCGACGAGGAGCGCCAGGAGCCAGCTCCTGCCGAGGCCGAGGGAGCCGCGGCGCAGCTCCAGGACGACGGTGACCACCCCGATGCCGAGCCAGAAGGCCAGGCGGCCGGCGGTGATGTCCACGGCCGGCGTCCAGCGGACGAGGTGCGTGAACAGCAGGAGGATGCCCGCGACGAAGAGGATCATCGCGCCCATCCGGAGGACTCTGTGGTGCAGCGGCCTGCGCGCCCGGGCCCAGGAGGCGGCGAACGCCTTGACGTCCTCGCCGACGACGTCGCGTGGTGCGCGTCCGGCCGCCTCCGCGTCCTGGAGGTGGGCGGAGAGCTCGGCGAGCATGTCGCGGACGGCGGCGTCGTCGAGGCCGCGGTACTCCCAGTTGCTGCGGCAGACGGCGAGTATCTGCTCAGTTGTCATGCGGTGTCTCCCCCGTGGGTTCGTCGGTGTCGGTGAGGACGCGGCCGGCCTGCGCGGCGAAGGTGCGCCAGACGGTCCGGCCCCGGTCGAGTTCGGTGCGGCCCGCCCCGGTCAGCCGGTAGTACTTCCGGGGTGCGCCGCCGCTGGACGACGGCGCGCGGAACGACTCGACGAGTCCGGCCCGCTCCATCCGGGACAGCAGTGGATAGATGCTGCCCTCGCTGACCAGCTCCAGCCCGCTGTCCGTGAGCGCCTCGACGAACTCGAAGCCGTATCGGGGCCGTTCGGCGATCAGGGCGAGCAGGCAGAGGTCGAGCACTCCGCGCAGAAGCTGGCTGCGCCGCTGGTCACCGGCGCCCGGCGGCTCCTTTGTCATGCGGTGCATGATAGGCACCACTACCTTGCATCGCAAGGTAGTGGTCGCACAGGGGGTAATAAACCATCAAAAGGGACACCGAGGGGCGTTATTCATTTTTCTTTCGATTCTCCCCAGCGTGGCCGATTTCCAGTTAAGGGCGATATTCGTTACCGGGTGACGTGAATCACGGCCGGACGAGGCAACCGTTTCGGCCCCGGCCCTCGGCCTGCCCGCCAAAGGGAGTTCGGCGCGCTCGGGCCCGGTAGTGAGGGCGGCGTCACACACGGCCGCCGTATTCGGGAATTCCCGAGGACCCGGAGACTTGTTTTCGGCTCCATTTCTCGCCTACGGTCATCTGCATTCGGACGGATCGCCGAATCCTGCCACCGTCCGAAAGACCGCCTATTCACCCGTCGGCAGGAGCGGGGGACCCACTTTTCTCTCCGGTTCGGAAAAAATCCGGATCGGATCGGGGTGAAGTCGCACGCGTGCGGCCGGGCATCTCCAGCCCGAACCCGACAGCTCACCCCGCAGGCGCCGGAGAGGAACTCGTCATGCCCGCACACGGTAAGCACCGGCGCCCCAAGTCACGCCCTCTGACCCGGGGCATCGCCCTCGCGAGTACGGGCGGCGCCGCACTGGCCCTGCCCCTGGTCGCGACCGCCGCCGCCCACGCCGCTCCCGCCACGGCGGCCGGCGCCCCCACCGGAATCACCGCGGAGAAGGCCGCCGCGAGGACCGTCGAAAAGATCAACGAAACGCTTCCCGCAGCGCCCCGAACCGCCGCCCAGAAGTACACGGTGGCGCGCGGTGACTCCCTTTCCGTGATCGCTGAGGAGCAGGGCGTTCCGGGCGGCTGGAAAGTCCTGTACCGCATCAACCGCAGCGCCGTGGGTGACAACCCGTCACTTATTCACCCTGGTCTCGAACTGACGATTCGCAAGCAGTCGGCGACCGCGCCCGAGGCGCAGCCGAAGACGAAGGCGAAGGCCAAGGCGAAGGCCGAGGTGGAGCCCAAGAAGGCCGCGACGTCCGCCACCGACCGCGCCAGCCGTTCCCAGGAGCGCGGCGCCGCCCCCGGCCAGGCTCCGGCCGCCGCTCCGGCCGCCCCCGCGGCCGCCAAGCAGTACACCAACGACCTCGACGGCTGGATCCGGGAGTCGCTGGACGTCATGGCCCGGTACGGCATCCCCGGCACGTACGACGGCATCCACCGCAACATCATGCGCGAGTCCTCGGGCAACCCGCAGGCGATCAACCTCTGGGACTCCAACGCCGCCAAGGGCACTCCCTCGAAGGGCCTGCTCCAGGTGATCGAGCCGACCTTCCTCGCCTACCACGTGCCCGGTACGTCGATGGACCTCTTCGACCCGGTCGCCAACATCACCGCCGCGTGCAACTACGCCGCCGACCGCTACGGCTCCATCGACAACGTCAACGGCCCCTACTGATCCGGCGCCACCCAGGGGGCTCCGGGCCGTCGGCCCGGAGCCCCTTCAGCGTGCGATGTCCGCCTTCGGACCCATGACGACGACCGGTTCCTTCCGCGGATCCAGGGCGCGCAGGAGTCGCGGCATGACCTCGCGGGGAAGCGAGACGCACGCCTGGGTGGGCCCGCCGTGGTCCACGTGGATCCATACACCTCCGCCCCGCCCGAGTCCGAGGGGCCGCTTCTTGTTGAGCGGGGTCGTACCGGGGACGCGGTTGTAGTCGATGGCGATCACGTAGTCGAAGGAGCCTTCCAGCGGCTCTCCGGCGAAGCCGGTGCCGTCGAGCGCGAACTCCTCGTCCTGGTCGTACGGCAGCAGTGTGCCCGGGTCGGGCAGTCGCCCGCCGGCGTCCCCGATGCGGAACACGCCGATCGGGGTGCGCAGATCGTCCGCCACATGGTGGGTGGTCCAGCCGCGCAGCGCGTTGTGCGCGGACCACGGTCCCGCCACGCGACGCCACTGCTTTCGTTCGTCGCGTTCGTAGAGCACGGCGGTGGCCCGGTTGGTGTCCGCGGTCTCTCCGACGACGACGAGGGCCTGACCGGTGCCGTCGGGAACCCGCGCGCGGGTGAGCGGGCCCACTCCCGGGATGCGGTCGGCCGAGGACGGTGTTCGCAGGGGGGCCGGGCGGTCGTGGGGTGCGGCGTCTCGTTGGCCGGGCGGTCCCGCCGCTCCCGTGATGGGCGGCAGGGGTGGTGTCTTCGTGCAGGCGGCGAGGAGCAGCGCTGCGCACAGGGTGCTCATCAGCGCTCGGGCGGCGGCCTTGCGGACGGGCATGGGACAGCATCCTCCGAGGTTGGGGGAAGCAACGCAGCGATCCGTACCCGATCCGCGTCCCACTCTGTCCCCCGGCCCGCACACTCACCCGTCCAGGGCACGCGACCGGCCGATGCCCCGGTGGCGGCGGCGCCCTCGTCCGGCCCGGGACGGCGGGCCGGGGCGGGTGTTCGCCCTGCGGACGAGGGTCAGGCGGCGAGCCCCAGTCGCTGGCGCACCACGATCGCGTTGAGGCGGATCGCGTACGGGGCGACGTCCGCGATCTCCAGGGCGCCGACCCGGGCCTTGTCGAGGCCGACGGTCACGTCGATGCAGAAGGCGATCGCGTACATGTACGCGCCGGTCTCCTCGTCCTGCAGCGCGAAGAACAGGTCCCGGTAGTAGCTGGTGCGGTCCTCCGCCTCTTCGTAGTACGAGAGCCCCGGCTCGCCCTCCTGCGCGGCGAGGCCGGTGAACGCGTGGACCAGCTCCTTCTCGATGGTGCCCCAGAAGGCGGCGTCCGCGAACTCTCCGGGGAGCGCCTGGCGTACGGCCTCCTTCAGGGAGAGCACCATGACCATCACGGGGGCGTTCTCCTGAAGTCCCCAGCCGCGGACCATCTTCACGATGTCGCTGTCGGGTATGGCGGCGGCCGCCTCCCTGATGTTGTCGAAGTCGAAGTTGACGGTCGCCGGGGCGATCGCCTGCTGGAACAACCGGTCGATGGCGTGGGCCTGGTCGAGATGGTCCGGGCCCACCTCGATGACGGTCTTGAAGTCGGCGGTCAATGCTCCTCCTGCGGTGTCGCGGTGATCAAGGAGGGGTCAGTATGCCGAGGGGGCGGCCCGCGGGGCGACGGCGTCCCGCCGTGCGGACGGCGCCGGCCGCCCGAGGACCGGCAGTGCCCGCCGGCGCTCCCGCGCCGTCCCCGCCGTCGGTCCATGTCCTCGCGCCGAGCCCTGGCCGTCCGGCGTGGCACTGCCCTGCGCAGAGGTGACCTTTAGTAGACAACAGGGATGTACCACGACATTCAAAGCCAAGTAGCGGAAGAATGGCTGGAGTACCGGGGCTTCCGGTTCCTGACCCGCTTCGTGACCGCCGGCACCCGGGCGACGGAGCCCGTCGTCGTCCTCGGCGGATCCTCGCAGGACCGCTTCTCCTGGCAGCGGTACGAGCAGTGGCTCCTGCCGCACACCGGCATGCTCACCCTTGACCTCCCCGGGTACGGCGAAGCCGATCCCCTGCCGACCGGGTACGGCATGGACTTCCTGGCCGACACCGTCCGGCACGCCTGTGAAACGCTGTCGCTCGAGCGCGTCAACGTCTTCGGCGCCTGCTTCGGCGCCTCCATCGCTCTGCGCTTCGCGCAGCGCCACCCTGACCGCATCACGCGCCTGATGCTGGGTGGAACCGCCGAGGGCCTCTCCCCCCACTACATCGCCTCGGCCGAACGGTGGCGCCGCATGGTGGACGACGGCCTGCTCGAAGAGATGGCGCAGGACATGGTCGCGCAGTTCATGTCCCCGCCCGAACAGGGGACCGTCCGACGGCGGGCCGCCGTGGAACGCCTCCTGCGGGAGCGCTTCGCGAAGATGACCGACCGGCAGCTGTCCATGGACGTCACTCATCACGAACGTCTCCTGAACCATCCCTGGAGTCTGCCGGAGCCGAGGGTGAGCGCGGAGGCGGTGCTCGTGTTCACCGGCGAGCACGACACCCTCACGCTCCCGTCCATGGGCCGGAGCGTCGCCGAAGGACTCGGCGCCCGTTTCACCACCATCAAGGAGTCGGACCACCTCGTCCAGATCGAACGCGACGCCGAAGTGGCCGACCTCATGGTCCGCTTCTTCACCGACCAGCCGTACGAGACGCTGCCCTGTCTGAACCCCGTCGAGTGCTTCGACAGCCCGGTGCACCAGCCCGCGGCCGCCCCCTAAGGCCCCTTCGAGAAGTGGCCGGTGAACCAGTCGGCCGCGAGGTCGCCGACCTGTTCCAGGGTCCCCGGCTCCTCGAAGAGGTGGCCGGCGCCGGGGACGACCACGAGCCGGTTCTCGCAGCGCAGTCGCCTTTGCGCCTCCTCGTTCAGGTCGAGGACCAGAGGGTCGGCGCCGCCCACGATCAGGAGGGTGGGGGCGCGGACCTGGGCGAGGCGGGGGCCCGCGAGGTCGGGGCGGCCCCCTCGCGAGACCACCGCGGCGACGGAGGCGGACGGGACGGCGGCGGCCCGGAGAGCGGCGGCCGCGCCGGTGCTGGCGCCGAAGTAGCCGCGCGGGAGCCCTCCCGTGCCCGGCCGGTCCGCGAGCCAGGCCGTGGCCTGGCCGAGGCGGTCGGCCAGCAGCTCCGTGTCGAAGACGTTGGCCCGGTCGGCCGCCTCCTCCTCGTCGAGCAGGTCGAACAGGAGCGTTCCCAGACCGGCGCGGTTCAGGGCGCCGGCCACCGCCCGGTTGCGGGGGCTGTGCCGGCTGCTGCCGCTGCCGTGCGCGAAGAGCACGATCCCGGTGGCCCCTTCCGGTACCACCAGCCGGCCCGAGACCCGTACGGCGTCCATCGGGATGTCCACGTCCGTGTCCTGCGGGGTGACCCGGTCGGCGGGGCCGGCGGCCGTGCCGTACAGAGCGCGGTTGCGCTCCAGGTGGGCGAGGACCTCCTCCTCCGCGGTCTGGGAGAAGTCGCTGTAGAACTGGCCGATCGCGTAGAAGAAGTCGGGCTCGTGCACGGCCACCGTCTCGTCCGCCTCCCCCCGGGCCCGGGCGGACCAGCCGTGGGGCGCGACCGGGACGGCGAGCACGATCCGCGCGGCGCCCCTGGCCCGGGCCACCCGGCAGGCGGCGACCGCCGTGGCTCCGGTCGCCAGGCCGTCGTCCACCACGATGACCGTCCGGCCCTCCAGGTGGACCGGCTGCCGCGACCCGCGATAGCGCTGGGCACGCTGTGCGAGGACCGCGCGCTCGCGCTCCTCCACGTCCGCGATGTCACGGTCGGACACGCCGGTCTCGCGGAGTACCCGCTCGTTGACGACCCGTACGCCTCCCTCGCCGATGGCGCCCATGGCCAGCTCCGGCTGGTACGGCACCCCCAGCTTGCGTACGAGGCAGACGTCCAGGGGAGCGCGGAGGGCGTCGGCCACGTGGGCGGCGACGGGCACGCCGCCGCGCGGCAGCCCGAGGACCACGACGTCACGGCCCTTGAGGTGGTCCAGGCGGGCGGCGAGCTGCCTGCCCGCGTCGGTGCGGTCGGTGAAGAACATGGTGCGTTCGTCTCCCTGGTCTGGAGAGCGGTGCGCGGGGCGTGCGCCTCTCGCTCGGCGCGCGCTGCTACGCGACCGCGGCGGTCAGCGTGCCGTCCGGGGCCAGGTCCACCCGGGCGCCGCGGGGGCGGCTGATCCGGCCGAGGACGCCGTGGAGCCACCGCGTGTCCCGGTCGGAGGCGTGTTCCAGCCGCATGCGCCGGGCCTGCATGGGGATCATGCGCACCTCCTGGAGGCCGCCGTTCTCGGCCGTCACGGAGACGATGGGGACGATCCGCAGGTCGTCGCGGTACCGCTCGTAGCCCGCGATGCCCTCGTAGTCGTTGATGAGATCACCGCAGCCGTGCAGGACGAGCTTGCCCCGGTACACCTCCAGCGGCCGTGGATGGTGCGAGGAGTGCCCGTGCACGATGTCCGTACCGCCGTCGATCAGGGCGTGCGCGAAGGCGACGTCGGCGGACGTGAGGGCGTAACCCCAGTTCGAGCCCCAGTGGAGGGAGACGACGACGATGTCGCCGGGACCCTTCTCGTCCCGTACGCGCGCACTGAAGCGGGCCGCGGCGGCGCCGCTGGGCGCGGCGGCGTAGTGGACGCCGCTCCGCTCCTCGGTGGCGGCCCAGCCGGGCGGGATGCCGCTGGAGGCCATGCCGACGGCGAAGACGAGCACCCGGCCGCCGCCGGGGAGGCGGACGACCGCGGGCCGCCGCGCCTCGTCGGCGTCCCGGCCCGCTCCGGCCGTGCGCAGCCCGGCGGCGGCGAGAGCGCCGAGGGTGTCGTCGAGCCCGCGGGGGCCGTAGTCGAGTACGTGGTTGTTGGCCAGCACGCACACGTCGGGGCGTACGGCGGCGAGGGCGGGCAGATTGGCCGGGTGCAGCCGATAGTGGATGGGCTTGCCGGGGGCCGCGTCGCCGTCCGCCGTCACGGCCGTCTCCAGGTTCACTACGCGGACGTCGGGCGGATCGGCGGCGAGGGCGCCGAGGGCGTCTCCCCAGGGGTAGGCGAAGTCCACGGGCCGGGGGATCGGCCCGTTCGCGGCCTCGGCCAGCTCCACATAGGTCCGTGCATCACGCACGTACTGCTCGTGGAGGACGGGATCGGCGGGGTGGGGAAGGATCTGGTCGACTCCCCGGCCGAGCATCACGTCTCCGCTGAGGAACAGTCTGACCAGGTCAGTGCCCATACCTCCAGGGTAGACGCGGTATGAGGGGCGGACGAGCGGCCCGCGGTCCCGTGGGAAGCGGGCCGCTCGCTGCTAGAAGTTGCCGTAGTCGACCTGCCAGGTCGGCAGGCCCATACGGCGCCACACCGCGACGACGCGGTCGCGGTCGTCCAGGGAGACGCGTACGGCGTAGCGGTGGCGGACATGCGCGTCGAAGAGTTCGGCCTTGACGATGTCGTCGCCGCGGCCGTCACCGGACGCCCGCATCCACAGCTCGTCGTAGGGCACCTCGTGGTGCCGGAGCCAGGCCTCCGTCATCGCGCGGTGGTCCTCGCCGCGTCCCGAGAGAAGGACGATCGCGTCGCGGTGAGTGCTCTGGAAGGCCCGCAGGGCGTCCCGTACCGCGCCGTTGAGCGCGTCGAGGTGGCAGCGGGTGAAGTCGTACGCGCTCCGGTCGCGGCGCAGGGCGAGGGTGCCGTCGATGTCGCACATCACCGCGGACGGCAGCGCCGGATCGGGAACGTACGGCGTTACGGGGGGCCGGTCGTTCAGCCAGGCGTCGGTCAGCCGCCAGCCGCCCCGGATGGCCGTGGCGTGCTTGTCGGCGAGGACGCGGATGATCTCCTCACCGACCGGTCGTGCCCGTCCGGCGTCGCGGCGGACGCATTCCTCGACCGGCACACCGGTGAAGTCGTGGACCACGAAGGTGGCCTGGCCGGCCACCGCCGCCTTGAGACGCTTGGGGATGTGGGGCGTCAGATGGGTGTTGTCGACCACGACGTCGAATCCGCCGTCGACGGCCGCGCGCACCGCGGCGTCCTGGATGCCCAGGACGGTCTGCTCGTGCGCGTGCGAACGGCCCCGCTCGGGGGCGGGTGGGTCGAGCATGGTCCGCAGGTCGTCGAGGTTGACGCGCCGCATCCGGCCCTCGGACCGCGCCTGCAGCTCTCTTGCGGCCGTCGTCTTCCCCGAGGCCGGCAGCCCCGTCATGACATGTACGACTGGCACGGTCTCAGTTCTCCTGGTCGGTCGTGAAGGGGTCGGTCGCCTCCGGGCGCACGGCGCGCCAGACGACGAGGTCGGTCGGCCGCCCGTCGAGGCGCAGGAACATCGCCGCCCGCAGACCCTCGTCGCGCAGATCGCGTACGGCGCGGGCGAACGCGGCCCGGTCGGCGGCCAGATGGGCGATGCTCCGGTAGGCGTCGTCGATGGCGCGCCGGCGCACCTCCGCCTCGTCCTCCAGGCGCGCGATCACGCCGCGCACCCAGGTGTCGAACTCGTCCGGCACCTGTTCGAGCAGGGCGTCCAGCGGCCGGCCGCCCGAGGCCCTGATGCCGTCGAGCTCGGCGACCGAGCAACCCAGACCCTGGGCGAGCCGCTTGGCGGACATCCCGGCGAAGCGCTGGATGCCGTGGCTGCGCCAGATGTCCCGTTCGGTGACCCCGGTCAGGACCTTGTGGAGCCGTACGTACTCGGACAGTTTCGCCTTCGCCCGTACGCCGGAGGCGAAGCGCAGCACGAATCCCTCGGCGTCCATGCCGGTGGCCGCGCGCCCGCCGGGCAGGGTGTTCGACTCGGTCATCGCGACCAGCTCGTCGATCTCCATGGCGGGCCACACCGTGACGACGGAGCCGATGTCCTGCCAGTGGGCGGCGGCGTCGGCGAGCGGTATCTCGGTGCCGTCGGCGGCGAAAGCCGCGAGGAGCACGAGGTCACGGCGGTCGCCGTAGTCGACGACGATACGATTCTTCGGGTAGAGGATCTCCGCCAGGTAGGTCACCCCGGGGACCAGCGCCGCCGTGTCGGTGCGGTCGAGCCGGCGCTGCGCCCAGGTCGCCTGCGCGCTGACGAACGAGCCCTTGGAGGCGACCCGCCACCGGCCGGCGTAGTGGAAGACCACCGCCAGGCTGCCGTCGACCTTGTCGTAGACCTCGAACGGCTCGTCGGGCAGAGCGGGCGCGTAGGGCTGACCGGCCTCGTGCTCACCGATGTTGAAGAACTTCGGCAGGGGCAGGGCGACGATCTCCCCGGTGACGTCGTCGGCGACGAGCCCGCGGCAGCGCGTGGTGACCCTGTTCCAGATTCGCTCGTACTGGCACGCGCGTGTGTACGTGTAGATCGACAGCGGCAGTTCGGGGTGCGCCTTGCGCGTGACGTGCCCGGCGTCGAGGGCGGCCGCCAGTTCCCCGGGCGGCAGCAGACGGTGAAGAGTCAGGGTGCCCTGGCTCATGGGTTCCTCCTGGTTCGTGGTGACTCATTGTCATGTACGTGAACCCATGGGCGACAGCGAATAAGGCGTGGGAGCGGCCGCCCGCCGGCTCGTGGCCGGCCGCAACTGGATCGCCGCCTCCGGCGTCCCAGTCATCGGCGCACCCGCCCCGCGCCGATGACAGCCGATCACAGGCGACGACAGGGGCACCGGAGAGGACGGCAGGGTCTTGGCAGAGCGGACGGCGGCTCCGGGGGTACGGCGGCGCCGTGGGCTGATCACGGCGGCGGTGACGGCCGCGCTGGGTTGCGTCCTGCTGCTCCACTCCTCGCTCCCCCGGCTGCCGGGTCATCCCGTCGGCCTGCTGGAGACCTTCCTGCCGTGGCTGGGGCTCGCGGTGCCGGCCGGGCTCGTCCTGGGGGCCGTGCGCCGCTCGGGCGTCGCGGTGGTGGCCTGCCTGGTGCTCGCGGCCGTGTGGGCGGGGGTGTTCCGCGACGCCCTGCTGCCTCGGGAGCTGGACACGTACGACATGACGCTGGTGCAGCACAACGTCAGCGACGAGAACACCGACCCCTCGCGGGTGGCGCGGACCGTCCTCGGCGCCCACCCCGACCTCGTCGCTCTGCAGGAGCTGACCCCCGCCGCTCTGCCGACGTACCGCGCGGCGTTCGCCCGGACGCATCCCCATCACGCGAGCGTCGGCACGGTGGGGCTCTGGTCGAAGCACCCCCTGGAGGACGTCACCCGTGTCGACATCAAGCCACGGGCGATAGGCCCGGGCTGGGATCGGGGGCTACGCGCCGTCGTGCGAGCGCCGGGCGGGGACATCGCGGCCTATGTGGCGCATCTGCCGTCGGTACGGATCCGCCTCACCGAGGGGTACGCGACGGGGTGGCGCGACGAGAGCGCGGCTCTGCTCGGTCGCGCGCTCGCGGCCGAGCGGGAGGACAGGGTCCTGGTTCTCGGCGACCTCAACGGCACCCTGGACGACCGAGGGTTGAGCCCGGTGACCTCGCATGTCCGGGGAAGCCGGGCGGAGTTCGCGTTCAGCTGGCCGGCCGGGCTGCCGCTGGCCCGTATCGACCATGTGCTGGCGCGCGGCGCGAAGGTCGTCGAGACGTGGACGCTGCCGGACACCGGGAGCGACCATCTGCCCGTCGGGGCGCGGGTGCGGTTCTGAGCGGTCGATCGGCAAGGAGACGCGATCGGGAATCAGGTCAGGACCACACACCCTCGGCGCCGGAGCTCGGTCACGAGCGGCAGTTCGGGGTCGATCTCGTTCCACCGCAGGTCCAGCTTCTCCAGCGACGGCATCCGCGCGAGCCACTCCGGCAGCCGGTCGAGCCGATTGCTCCGCAGGTCGATCTGGCGCAGCAGAGGCAGGCGGGACAGGGAGTCGGGCACCTCGGCCAGAGCGTTCTCCCGCAGGTCCAGGTGGCGCAGCTCGCGCAGGCCGCCGACCGACTCCGGCAGGCGGCCGAGCTCGTTGCCGCGCAGCCACAGCTCGCGAAGGCCGGCGAGGTGGCCGATGGAGTCGGGCAACGAGGTCAGCCGGCTGTGCTGCGCCCGCAGTTCGACCAGTCCGGTCATGTCGCCCAGGGTGTCGGGAAGGGCGGAGAGCGGATTCTCGCCGACGTTCAGATAGCACAGGTTCGTCAGGCGACCCAGGCCGGCGGGGAGCCGGGTCAGCTTGTTGTCGTGCAGATAGAGGCAGTCGCTCAACGCCGGCAGATCGCCCAGTTCCTCGGGCAGTTCGGTGAGGGCGTTGTGGCCCAGGTCGAGTGTGCGCAGCCGCGTCAGCCGCCCGATCTCGGGCGGGAGCGCTGTCAGCCCGTTGTCCGCGAGGATGAGGACGCGCAGTTCGGTGTGGTGCCAGACCCACTCCGGCACATGACCGAGTCGTCGGCGCCACAGGTTCACGGTGAGGCTCACGTCAGGCTTCCCTTCACCTCGGGGCGGGCACCGGCGGTGCTGCGCCGACCTTGCCACAGGGACACGGAGTGATTCCGCGATTTCCCCCCGGCGGCGGTGTCCTTCACGAAGCGGGGTAAGCGGCCTACACACCGAGCGGTCAAGCGAAGGAGAAGACCATGGTCATAGCCGTAGTCATCGGAGTATGTGTCCTTTTGTTCGCTCTGGGACTTTTGGTGCCGAAGCTGTCGCACGGCCCGCAGAGAGGGACACAGAAGTCTTTGGGGATAGGGGCACGAGGCGCCAACAAGGCTCCCGGCTTTCTCGGCCGCTGGCTGAGCAAGCCGTTCCACAGCAGTAACCGCGCTGCCGGGCGCAGCGCTCGCGCCGGGCGGAAGGGCCGGTCCCGCTTGCCGTTCTGACTCCGCACGCGGGATCGCCGGTCCCCCGCGCCCGGGGCGTCGTCCATCGGATAAGATCCGGGCTCGGGAGCGGCCGCGCGGTCCCGGCAGAAGTCGACCGGGCAACGGTGAGCGGCCGCCAACGCCGACGTAGGAGACCAGAGCGTGGATGCCCCACACGACGCGGACGGGCCCTGCCCCGTGCCGTCGCCAGGCAGGGCTCTGCTGGAGGTAGGTCCCTTGTCCGGTCGTCGAGGAGTACGCGCCACGGGCGAGATCAACGTACTCACCCGCCCTTCCTGGGAAGCCGCCTTGTCGGCCATGGCACGGTGCCACGAGGACGTCTCCTACGTGGAAATGTCGGAACTGCAGTTCGTCGACGTAGCCGGTGTGGCGGCGCTGGCGGTCACGTCGCTGAACCTGTCCGGTGGCCGCCTCGTTCTGGAAGAACCGCCGTCCGAGCTACGGCGCATATTGGATATTTTCTGGCCCGATCTGCCGACCATTGAGGTGGTGCCGCGATGAGTACGGTCGCCACTGGGGAGTCGTTCCTGCACCCGGCGCTGTTCTACCGGGACGAGCAGGAGTACACAGCCGGAACGGTGCCTTTCGTACAGGAGGGCTTGGCCGCCGGAGAAGCCGTGGCAGTCGCCGTGCCCGGCCCGAACCTGGAACTGATCAAGTCCGCCCTCGGGTCGAGCGCGGACGAGGTCCAGTTCCTCGACATGACCGAGGTCGGCCGCAATCCCGGCCGGATCATCCCGGGAGTGCTGAGAGCGTTCGCCGACGCCCACGGGGAAGGCCGCGTCCGCATCATCGGCGAGCCGATCTGGGCCGGCCGCACCGCCATGGAGTATCCGGCGTGCGTGCAGCACGAGGCACTGATCAACGCGGCCTTCCAAGGCCGAGACGCGACCATCCTGTGCCCCTACGACACGGTGCGCCTGGATGCCGAGGTGATCGCGGACGCCTGGGCCACGCATCCCACGGTCATCGACCAGGGCCGTGAACTGAGCAGCGAGGCCTACGACTGGCACACGGTCGTCGCCCGCTACAACGAGCCTCTGGCGTATCCGGTGGGCGCCGCCGCCCTCGCGTTCGGCGCCGAGGAGCTTCCAGCGGCCCGCTACTTCGCGGTCAAGCAGGCCGAGGTTCTGGGCCTGGCCCGGGACCGGGAAGAGGATCTCGCGCTGCTGGTGGCGGAACTGACGACCAACAGCGTGGTCCACGGCGGTGGTTCGGGCACCCTGCGGATGTGGGCGGAAGGCGAACGGATCGTGTGCGAGGTCAGGGACGGGGGCCGCCTGGCCGACCCGCTCGCCGGCCGCCGACCTCCGGCACGTGGCCAACTGGGTGGGCGTGGTCTCCTTCTGGTCAACTACCTCGCCGACCTCGTCCGGGTCCACACGGCCGAGGACGGCACGACCGTCCGCTTCTACCTCAACCGCTGATCGTCCCGCGCCGCTACAGGAAGCGGCGTATGAGGAGGACGGCCGCTTCCCTGGCGCGCTGCACGGGTGAGCGCTTCTTCCAGCGGCCGTCGCTGATCTTCTCACTCGCTTCCAGGTCGCGGTCGAAGTGCTCGTCGAGCGTGGCGGTGAAGGTCTCGTCCAGGATGGCGAGCATGACCTCTTCGTCGTGGTCGAGCGACCGTCGGTTGAAGTTGGTCGAGCCGATCAGGGCAGCGGTCCGGTCCAGGGTGATGACCTTGGCATGCATCATCGTCGGCTGGTAGTGGTAGATCTTCACGCCACAAGCGGTCAGGATCTCGTAGAAGCGTTGCCCGGCCAGCTGGCACACCCGCTTGTCGGTGTGAGGGCCCGGGAGCAGGATCTCCACCTCGACCCCGCGCCGGGCCGTCGCGCACAGCAGCTCGGCGAAGTAGGCGTCAGGGGCGAAATAGGCGGTCGCCAGACGAACCCGCTCCTCGGCGGATTCGAGCATCACGCGAATGAGCGTCTGCATGTCCTGCCAGCCGATGCTGGCCGACCCGCGCACCACCTGCACCACGGCATCGCCCTGCGGCTCGTGCTCGACGAAGCGGTCGCGCTCGTCGAAGAGTTCGTCATGGCACTCGGCCCAGTTCTGGGCGAACGCGGCGGCGATTCCGTCCACCGCGGGGCCCCGTACTTCGACGTGGGTGTCGCGCCATTCCCTCTCGTTGCGGGCATCGCCGCACCACTCCTCGGCGATCCCGACGCCGCCGGTGAAGGCCACGTGCTCGTCCACGACGAGGACCTTGCGGTGGCAGCGGTGGTTCTGCTTGAACGGTGAGAGAAGGAGCGGTTTACGGAACCAGGACACCTGGACCCCGGCCTGCTCCATCGCCACCAGCTGCTCCTTCTCGATCAGCCGGCTGCCGAACCCGTCCAGGAGCAGACGCACCCGTACCCCTGCGCGGGCCCGCTCCGCCAGGGCACGGGCGAAATCACGGGCTATGTCCCCGCGCCAGTAGACAAAGGTCATCATGTCCACGGTGTGCTCGGCGGAACGGATCGATGCCAGCATGGCCTCGAAGATCTCGTCCCCGTTGCGCAGGGCCGTCACGGAGTTCCCCTCCGTGGCAGCGATGCCGATCAGCCGCTCCAGGCGCCGCCGGAGGCGGTGCTTGCGTTCATCGGACGGCGGCGGAGGGGCCGGATCGCCGGGGGCGTCCTGACTCGACTCCCGCATCTCGTACGTACTTGTCATGACTCACCTGGCCGTCAGAGGAGGGATGGGCGCCGGTGGGAGACACCGGCGCCCGAGCTCACTGAGTGGTGAGCATGCCTTCGCGGAGCTGCTTCAACGTGCGGGACAGCAGGCGGGAGACGTGCATCTGGGAGCATCCGAGGCGTTCGCCGATCTGGGACTGGGTGAGTTCTTCGACGAAGCGCATATGGAGGATCTGCCGGTCGCGGTCGTCGAGTCCGGCGATGAGGGGCGCGAGGGCGTTGAAGTCCTCGACGAGTTCCATGGCGGGGTCTTCGGCGCCGATGAAGTCTGCGAGGGCGGCCTCGCCGTCCTCGTTGTCGCCGTTGATCGCGGCGTCGAGGGAGGCGGAGTTGTATCCGTTGGAGGCCAGACGGGCTTCGATGACCTCTTCCTCCGACAGGCTCATCAGCTCGGCCAGCTCCTTGACCGTGGGGGTGCGACCGAGCCGGGTGCCCAGCTCCTCGGTGGCGCGGGCGAGCTCCACACGCGCCTCCTGGAGACGGCGCGGGACGTGAACGGCCCAGGAGGTGTCACGGAAGAACCGCTTGATCTCGCCGACGACGTAAGGGACGGCGAACGTGGCGAACTCGACCTCACGAGACAGCTCGAAGCGGTCGATCGCCTTGATCAGGCCGATCATGCCGACCTGGATGATGTCCTCCATCTCGTCGGCGCCACGGCTGCGGAAGCGGCCTGCCGCATAGCGGACGAGCGACATGTTCATCTCGATGAGGGTGTTCCGCGCGTACTGGTACTCGTGGGTGCCCTCTTCCAGCACCGCCAACTGCTCGAAGAACAGCTTCGACAGGGTACGGGCGTCCTTCGGAGCAACCTGGAGCGGATTGTCGACCGACGGCAGGCACGCCACATCGTTCTCCACCCGCGTCCTCTTAGCCGTCGTCAACACTCTCGGGCCCCTCCCTCATCGACCAGCACTCATCTCGACCCCCGTGGGAGCGCGCCTACCCCCAGCGCAGCCGGGCATGCTTGCGCGCTCCTGATCGGCGACCGGGACAGGCCCGGCCGGCCTCCCCCGGTCAGTGGGGCGCCGACCGTGCGCGGCGGGGCCAGCCGTAGCCGTCGATGAACTGGTCCAGGACGGGCGAGGTCCCGGTGGCGAGCAGGACGCAGGCGTCGATCCCGTCGGCGAAGGACGCGCCGGGGCCGCCGACGGCTCGCTCCATCCGCTCCTGGGAGCTGATGCCGATCAGACCGCCGTCGACGATGTGCTGCCACACCGTGGCGTACCGCCTGCCGGGGAGGACCAGTTGGGCCGTGCCGGCGGCGGGGCGGGGGCCGAGGAAGCGCAGGTGCAGCTTGAGCAGCGGGTCGTGGCCGCCCATGCCGGACCAGCCGGTGGCGACCTCCATCCGGCCGTACGTGTCCGCGGCTCCCGCCTCGTCGAGGATCGCGAACGCCTCGCGGAGCTGCGGTATGACGCCGAAGGTCCGCTCGTCCTCGTGGACGTAGACGACGAAGAGCGGTTCCAGCGGTGCGAGGCCCGATCCGTCGCCCGCCGACATGATGCCGGCCGCGGCGACGAACACCGTGCCGGCCAGGAAGTCCTGGCGGTGTCTGGCCTCGTCCTCGGGTGTGAAGGACGTCTTGCGCAGATGGGGCTCGTGTGTCGGCCGTGTCGGCTCGTCCTGGTTCACGGCGGGGAGGCTTCCCCTCGCCGCCTGCCGTACACCTCGGTCGCGCCCTGGCGCACCCGTACGCCTCCGTGCGCCGGGCGCGGGCCGCTCACCCCGCCGACGGACCGTTGGAGGAGCCGGTGGACGGGCCGCTCCAGTCGGCGGGGATCCGGGCGAGCCGGACGCGCTGCGGGTGATCGCCGACGGCGACGGTGGCGATCTTGCGGCCGGTGGCGAAGTCGATGGCCGTCACCCGGTCCGCGCCGCTCTCGGAGATGACGCAGGAACGGCCGTCCCCGCTGACGGTCGCCCAGTAGGGCTTGGACGCCTCGACCAGCGGCCCTTCCTGGAGCGTCGCCCGGTCGACGACCGTGGCGTAGTCGTCCATGGTGCCGGCGACGCAGAGCCGCTTGCCGTCCGGGCTCATCGACATGCCGTGGTGGCGGGAGTCGTTGACCCAGGTGGTGCGGTTCGGGTCGGTCGCCGCGTTCTCGGGGAGTTCCTTGACGCGGGTGATCCGGTCGGCGGCGACGTCGTACTCGACGAATCCGTTGAAGAACGAGACCTGGAAGTAGAGCGTGGACTCGTCGGGGGTGAAGGCCACCGGCCGTACGGCGTCGGAGAGGTCCTTACGGCCGAAGGCGTCGAGACGGGCGCGCATGTCGACGACCCGTACGGGTTCGAAGGTGCGGGCGTCGACGACGGTGATGCGACGGTCGCCCTTGGTCCAGTCGAGCCACGGCTCGTCCAGGGCCGTGGTGACTTCGCCGATGGACATGTTCCAGAGGTGGCGGCCGTCGGCGCTGAAGACGTTCTCGTGCGGCTTGTCGCCGGTGGTGAACGAGCCGACCTCCTCGCCGGTGACGATGTCGAGGACGTGCACCGTGTTGGAGGTGGAGGCGGAGACGGCGACGCGGGTGCCGTCGGGTGAGACCGCCATGTGGTCGGAGCGGAAGCCCGAGACGGGGAAGCGCCAGTTGATCGCTCCCGTACGCAGGTCGAGGGAGACGACGTCGGCGAAGCTGGGGCGGGAGACGACCATGGCCGAGCCGTCCGGTGTGGCGTACATGTCGTCGACGAACTGGTCGTGCCCCTCGCCGGGACCCTGCCGGATGCCGAGGAAGTAGGCGAGCTTCACGGGGTTGAGGCCGATCTCCCACATCCGCTGCTCGCGGTCGGGGATCACATTCAGGCGGCCGATCCGCCGGAAGTCGCCGGTGGAGCGGATGACGTCGGCGGTGCCGTCCCAGTTGTTTCCCACGAACATCACCTCCCGCAGGCCGGTGGCGCCCTGGTCGCTCGGCGCCGCGGCCACGGTTCCGCCGTTGCCGGCGGTGATCGCGAGGACGGCGGCGAGGGAGCCGAGCAGGAGGCGGCGCGCGCCGCGACCTGTACGGGGAGCAGACATCCGGGTTCCTTCCAGGAGACGGCCGGGCCGCCGACGACCTTGCGGCGAAAGCGAGTTACTCGAAAGTAAGCAGTTGTCGCCGCCGCCACAAGAGTCGGTGCGGAACAAGTCGGATCGCCGCGACGACCGCACGCGCCGGGCGGAGCCGGGGAATAGGTCCAGGTGGTCGGCGGTTCTCGCCTGGCGTGGCACTTCGCCGCACCCGGTTCGGAAGGAAGCTCCATGAAGATCGGCATCATCGGCGCGGGGAACATCGGCGGCAACCTCACCCGCCGGCTCACCGCACTCGGTCACGACGTCTCCGTCGCCAACTCCCGCGGCCCGCACACCCTCACGGCCCTCGCGGAGGAGACCGGTGCGACGCCCGTCCCCGTCTCCGAGGCGGCGCACGGCGCCGAGATCGTGGTCGTCACCGTCCCGCTCAAGGCTGTCCCCGACCTCCCCGCCGGACTCTTCGAGGGTGCGGCGGACGGCTTCGCCGTCATCGACACCGGCAACTACTACCCGCAGCAGCGCGACGGTCGCATCGCCGCCATCGAGGACGACGGACTGACCGAGAGCCGCTGGACGGAGAAGCATCTCGGGCACCCCGTCATCAAGGCCTTCAACGGCACCTACGCCGACGACATCCTCGACAAGCCGCGCCCGGCCGGCGATCCGGAGCGGATCGCGCTTCCGGTGGCGGGCGACGACGAGGTGGCCAAGAAGGCCGTACGCGAGCTGATCGACGAACTGGGCTTCGACACCGTCGACGCGGGCGGCATCGACGACTCCTGGCGCCAGCAGCCGGACACCCCGGTCTACGGCCTGCGCGGCGGGGTCGAGGCCGTGACACAGGCCCTCGCCGAGGCCTCGCCCGTACGGCCCGAGGCGTTCCGCGGCTGACCGTTCGCTTCGGGCGCCGACCAGGAGGCCCGGCGCGCGGCTGCACTGCTCGCGCGGTCGCGGTCCGTGCCGTTCCTCCTGGCCAGCGGCGCTCCTTTGGACGTTCCGCCGACGGCGTACCGCGTCCCTGGTCGGGAACGCGCCTTGCGAACGGCGGGCGTTGACGGATTGGATCATCAACGCCCCGCACGGCTTCCGGCTCAGGACCCGGTACAGAAGGAAGCGAATGCCACCCATGCTCGACGGCTGCACGCCCTGGCCCGAGGAGTTCGTCGACCGCTACTGGGCGGCCGGGCACTGGCGTGGCAATACGCTGGACAATCTGCTGCGCGGCTGGGCGCTGCAGTACGGCCCGAGGACCGCGCTCGTGCACGGCGGCACCCGTATCACGTACGCGCGTCTGAACCGGCGCGTGGACCGCATGGCCGCGGGGTTCCGGCTGCGCGGCTTCCGGCCCGGACAGCGGGTCGTGGTCCAGCTGCCGAACGTCCCGGAGTTCGTCGTCACCGTGTTCGCGCTGATGCGCGCCGGCGCGGTCCCCGTGCTCTGCCCCCTCTCGCACCGCACGGCCGAGGTGTCCCACCTCGCGCGGCTCACCCAGGCGGCCGGGTATGTCGGTCCTTCGACGTACCAGGGTTTCGACCACACGGCGATGGCCGCGGAGATCGCGGCCCGATGGCCCTTCCTGCGCCGGGTGTTCACCTTTGAGGCATCAGGCTCGTCGTCCCTGTCCGGCGGCCTGACGACCGACCCGTCGGGCTGTCACTACTCTCCGCTGGGCTCCCTCGACGCCCCGCCCGAGCCGCCGCTCGCGCAGAGCGCCGACCAGGTGGCGTTCTTCCTTCCCTCCGGTGACACCGTCGCGGCGCCCTGGCTCGTTCCGCGTACCCACAACGACTACGCCTATCAGGCGGGGGCCGCCGCCGAGTCGGTGGCGCTCATCGAGAACGACGTGTATCTCGCCGCGCTGCCCGCCGCGTTCGACTTCGCCTTCGGCTGCCCCGGCGTCGTCGGCACGCTCTCCGTCGGCGGCACCGTCGTCCTGGCCGAGGACCCGGACCCGGCCGAATGCCTCGCGGTCATCGGACGAGAGCGGGTCACCCTCACGTCGCTGACGCCCTCCGCCGCCCAGCTCTTGCTCGACGCGCTGCCCACGGTCCAGGCCGATGTGAGCGCTCTGCGTCTCGTACAGATCGGCGGCGGACCCCTGGACCGGGCGACCGCCGAACGGATCGGCCCCGAACTGGGCTGCCGTCTGCAGCAGGTCTTCGGCATGCCCGAAGGGGTGCTCACCCTCACCCGGCCCGCCGACCCGGACGAGACGGTGCTCACCACGCAGGGCCGCCCCCTCTCACCCGACGACGAGATCCGTATCGTCGGCGGTGACGGCGAGGACGTGCCCGACGGGGAGCCCGGCGAACTCCTCGCCCGCGGCCCGTACACCCTGCGGGGCTACTACCGGGCGCCCGACCACAACGCCCGCTCGTTCACCGGCGACGGCTACTTCCGCACCGGCGTCCTCGCGCGGCGCACCTCGGACGGCGACCTGGTGGTGACCGGCCGGCTCAAGGACGGCCTACGGCCGGGCTGATCGCGTAGATCGGCCTGGCGGTCACGGTCGGAGCCGGCCCGTACACCCCGCAGAACCGTCCGACCTGGGATGCGGCAGGATGAGCGCATGAACGAACAACGGGGAAGCACAGAAGGCCAGTCGATCGCGGATCTCGCCCGGCGACTCGTCGCGGCGGACACCGGCGGCTGGACGCCGGACGGGGTGAGGGCCTTGGCGGCCGAGCTCGGCTGGGCCTGGAGCGGTACGCCCGACAAGCCCGTCCTGATCACCGGCCGGCCCTCGGGTGACGCCCGCCTGCGGCCGGTCGGCACATACGAGAAGCGTTACGCCGACGGCGAGTCGTACGTGGAGCTCGCGGTCCCGGTGGCGACCGCCGCACCGGACGCCGCGGCGCAGGCCGCGGCCTTCCGCGCGGTCAGGGAGGAGTTGACCGCCGCGCTGGGCAAGCCGTCCGTCATGGGTTCGCACGGAGACATGGGCCCCTTCTACGACAGCGGGCCGCTCTGGGGCGCCCCCTTCGCGCGTTGGCGCGGCCGGCCGGACACCCTGGAGCTGCGCGCCGGGGCGTCGGGGCCGGAGCTGGTCCTGCAGCCCACCGACCCGGCGGAGAACTGGTTCTGGCGTCAGGGCATCGGCGAGGAGCACTCGATCAGCGGCTTCTTCGGCAGCAACCGCGACCAGGCCAACGCCGGTCTCGGCTTTCCCGGCGGCTGGACCGCGCAGAGCTGGGAGACCGTCACCCGGTCCCTCGGCAGCTTCCTGGGGGCACTGCCCGCCGAGGCCACCGCCCTCGGCATCGGCATCGGGATGCCGTTCTACGGCCGCACCGGAAACGGCTCGCCCATCCTCTTCGACGTGTCGTGCGGCGACCGGCTGTCGATCGGCTGCTTCGCCCCGGACGGTGTCGATCCCGCCGCGCTCGGCTGGGGCACGGTCGCCCAGCACCCCGGCACGGCGTCGGTCTGGAGCGACGACGATCCGGTGTGGCGCGTGGACGCGGGCGGCCCCGGCGAACCGAAGGGCCGCGCACTCGCGGAGATGCTCGTGGCGACGGCCAGGACGGCGGGGGTGAGCGAGCCGGCGGATCTGATCGTCGGCGGCGAGGCCGAGTACGTGGACGGCTACCACGTCCGGTACTACGGTCTGGGCCTTCCCACCGGCTGACCCGTCCAGGAGAGCACCCGCGGGCGTTCCCGCAGGCCGCCAGGCCCATGGCGGCCTGCGGGCGTCACAGCTGCCGCGCGCGGCCGGCGCGTACGACACGCGCCGCGCCGACCGCCCGCCCGTGCCGCACCGACCGCACACCGGCGCCCGCCCTGCGCAGTGCCCGTCCCCCGCAGGTGCGCAGCTGGGAGCGGGAGAGGCGGGCCCGCTGGCCGCCGCTGGTGATCAGGGCGTTGACCGGCGTCATCGGATCGGCTCCCACCGACTTCGCGAGCAGAACGCCGACGACCAGCGGGACGAGCGCCACGGCCAGCGCCGAGCCGGTGGTCGTGACGTGCTGCATACGGCGGTTGCGCCGGGTGTCCGAGGTCATGATCCGTATCGAACCAGCGCGGGCCGGGGCCGGGTATCGGACGCCGTACTCAGTTCACCGTCCGCGGCTACTCAGTCCGTACGGCCGGAGGAGGCGGAACTCCGTCCGCGTGAGGGCCGCTTCCGACGCGGGGCGTACGGGCGGCCGGACCGGCGCGTCCCCCGGCGGGCCGGGTACGGTGCCGTTGCGTGGACGGTCGACCGCACCGTACCCCGGACGAAGGAGCACCGAAGTCATGGCCGACTACCGCATCGAGACCGTCCGCAACGGCTACCGCGACTGGACCGCCCGCAACGACCGCGGCGCCGAGGTCCGGATCGGTGCGGCGGACGACGACTCCACCCAGCCGTCGTTCACACCGGTCGAGCTGCTCCTGGCGGCGATGGGCGGGTGCGGCGGTCTGGTGATCGACCGCACGGCGCGCGCGGTGGACCACGACGACCTCCGCATCGTGGTGGAGTCGGTCTCGGGGCCGGAGGACGACGGGCGGGTCGGCCGGATCAGGGTGAGTTACGAGTTCGAGCTTCCGGAGAGCAATCCGCGAGCCGCCGAGGTCTTCGCACGGGGCGTCCGGCTGACGCACGCGAAGCACTGCACGGTGAGCAGGACCGTGGAGCACGGCGCCGCTGTGGAAGCGGTCCTGCCGGACGGCACGGTCGGCTTCCGGGCCGGCTGACGACCCGGTGCCGGAGTGTCCCGGTTTGGGATCGTGGCGCGCGGTGACACGCAGGGAGTGACGCGGACGCCGACGACCGGGAGGAGACGACCGTGACCCTCGAAGGCAAGCATGTGCTCGTCATGACGACGAACTACGGCACGGAGCAGGACGAGCTGAAGAAGCCCGTGGCGGCCCTGCGGGAGGCGGGCGCGCGGGTGACCATCGCGGCCCAGAGGCCGGAGACCGTGCAGACCCTGGTGTCCGACCGGAAGCCCGGTGACAGCGTGCGGCCGGACACGACGTACGGCGAGATGTCGCCGGACCGGTTCGACGCCGTGGTGGTGCCCGGCGGGACCATCAACGCCGACCACCTCCGGATGGACGAGGCGGCGTGCGAGCTGGTGACGTCGTTCGCCGAGGCCGGCAAGACGGTGGCGGCGATCTGCCACGGGCCCTGGCTGCTCGTCGAGAGCGGCCTGGTCAAGGGCCGCGAGCTGACCTCGTACCCGTCCTTGCGGACGGATGTGACCAACGCGGGCGGGACGTGGGTGGACCGGCAGGTGGTCGTCGACTCGTCCGAGGGCTTCAAGCTGATCACCTCGCGCAAGCCGGGCGACCTGGAGCCCTTCTCCCAGGCGATCATCGAAGCGCTGGGAGGGAGGGAGTCCTGAGGAGGCCCGGGCCGGGGGTTCCGGGCCGAGGAGATCCGGGCCCGCGTTTTCCAGGTCGCGGAGTTCCGGGCCGCCGAGTCCTGGGCTCCGGCGACGGCGTGTCGGCCGTCGCCGGGGCCCGTTGCGGTCGGCTCGGTGTGACCGGTCAGGTCAGCCAGATCTCGCGGACGTGCCTCAGCGGGTCGTGCTGGACGCGCGGCTCGGCGTCCCAGACCATCGTGGCGCGGATCTCCGCCGTGTAGGACGGCCACCCCTCCCCCGGGTCCTGGTCGCACACGAAGGAGACCCAGGCCCGGTGCATCGCATCGGCGAGCGCCCGCGGCGGCGCCTCGCCCGCCGCCGCCGTGACGCCTTCGGCGTCGAGCAGATCGAAACCGAACGGCAGGTCGAGACAGTGGAAGGCCATGCCGTTGACGGGTGACCGCCATGCGAACTCGTACAGCCAGGTGGGCCGTTCGCGTACCGCGCGGGCGTCGGCGACGGCGAGGGACGGCGCTCGGAACGTGGTGTCGGTGAGCGCCTGACCGAACAGCCGGGCAGGGTCGCCCGAGGCATACGCGGCGGTGAAGGCCGCCACCCCGTCCGGGTCGAGGCCCAGGGCGCCGAGCAGCTCCGGCAGCGGCGGCCCGTCGGGTCCCGGAGCCGGGGCGCCGTTGAACTCGTGCGCGGTGAACCCCAGCAACAGCGGCACGTCCGCGCCCGCCTCCCCCGAGGTGAGCGCGTCGAAGACCGGCTCCGGGATCAGCACACCGTCCGCGAAGGGGCCCAGGGACAGCAGCGGCGGCAGCCCGGCACGGTCGGGGCCCGGCTCCCCCAGCCGGCCCTGGAGCTCGAGGAGCTCGTCGTCACCGAAGCCGCGCAGTGCGGCGGCCGCGGCGGGCACTCCGGTACGGGCGGTGAACAGGCGGGAGGCCGCACAGGCGACCTCGGGGCCGTCGGGCCGCATCACCGCGCCGGAGACGGACAGCGCGCCGCGGAAGAGGCCCCGGGCGGCGGGCACGGCCAGCAGCGTCTGTACGGCGCCGCCGCCCGCCGACTGCCCGGCGATGGTGACCTTGGCCGGGTCGCCGCCGAAGCGGCCGATGTTGTCCCTGATCCACTCCAGGGCGGCGATCCAGTCGAGGACGCCGCGGTTGTCCGGCGCGTCGTCGAGGTGCAGGAAGCCCTCGATCCCGAGCCGGTAGCCGAGGGAGACCAGGACGACGCCGTCCCGGTTGAAGGAGGACCCGTCGTACCAGGGACTGGCCGCCGAACCGGCGACGTACCCGCCGCCGTGGATCCAGACGAGGACCGGCAGGGCCGACGCGGGGGCGGTGGTGGGAGTGAAGACGTTCAGGTTGAGCACGCCGCCGCCCGGAAAGGACGGTTCGGGGATGGTGGTGACCGCGGCGAACGGGCGGCGCTGGGCGGTCGAGCCGTAGGCGGTGGCGTCGAGGGGCTCGTGCCAGGGCTCGGGGGGTACGGGCGCCGCGAACCGGAGGCCTCCGACGGGCGGCTGGGCGTAAGGGATCCCGAGGAAGCGCAGACTGCCGTCGGCGCGGCGCTCTCCGCGGACCGGGCCGTACGCCGTGTCGACGACAGGGGCGGCGTCACCCGCCCACCGGGGGCGGGCGGGCGGTTCCTCGGGAGGGCGCGGAGGGGTCGGGGCGGACATGGGCGTGCCTTCCTGACGGGCGGCGGCGGGCGGGCGGTGTGCTTCGGTCGGGGTCGTCCACAGCCTCGGGCCCTCGCCGGGGGTCGTCAATGCCCGGAACGAGGAAGGTGACACGTGCCACTCGTACGGGCCGACGCGGGTCGTGTGTGGCGCCCCAGCGCCGTCGGGTAGACCGCCTGCGAGAGAGTCGACGGGAGGGGCGAGGCGTGACGATCGGCTCCGGGGCAGTGGTCGGCATCTTCATCCTGGCCACGGGCGCGGCCTTGATGGCGGCGGGTGCCACCTGGAAGGGGCGCGCCGTCAGGCCGTTGTTCCCCAAACGGGCGCGGGCGGTGGCCGAGCGTGCCTCCGCCCGGGCTCTGCTGCGCGCGGCCGACGTGGCGATCGCCTGCGCGCGCGGCGCGGCCGCCCCGGGCGAGCCGGCCATCGTCACGGTCGACGACGTCGTACGGGTGGCCCGGGAGCACTTCGGGCAGGTGGACGTGGAACGGCCACGGGCCGCCGCGGCCCTGCGGCGTCAGTACGAGCGCGGCGCGTGCGCGGCCGACTGCATGACCGACGCCTACGGCTGACGTCCGGCCCTCCGGCCGGTCGGCGGTGGTGCTACGACGGGTCGGCGACGCCTTGGGGTACGGGGGTCGCCTGGTGGTAGTACATGCGCCATCCGGTGCCGTCGGCCGTGCGGCGCCACAGTGAACTGCGGCGGGCGCGGTGTCCGTCGATGACGGTCTCGTAGGTGAGATGGACGATGCCGGGTGCCAGCACGACTCCCGTCATGGCCGAGGGCTCGTGGCGTGGGCCGTCCTCCGTGGCGCCGGCCATCTCGGGCAGTGCGGCGAGCAGGGTGTCGTACGTCCAGCGGCGGCCGGAGGCGCCGATCTCGACGAACTCCGGATCGAGGAGTTCGGCGGCGAGGGACCGGGAGGTGCGGACCGCCGGGTCCATGAGCCGCAGCTCGGCAGCGACGGCCTGCGAGACGGCCTCGGCGTCACCGCTCGCGCCCGGTTCAGCGACGGGGGGCCGGGCGGCGCCGGCCGAGTCGGCGGCCGGGGCGTCCTCGACAGCATGGCGAGCCTCGGCAGCATGGCGAGCCTCGGCAGCCCGGCGAGCCTCGGCAGCCCGGCCGTTCTCGACGGCATGGCGCACCTTGGCAACCCGGGCGTCCTCGGCAGCCTCCGCGTTCCCGTCCCGCTCCCCGCCCTGGCGCCCTGCGCTCACAGCGCGATCCAGTAGCGCCGCTTACGGCCGAGTTCCGTCTCCCGGATGTCCTCCAGAACGCCGCCGTTGCGCTCGATGGTCCGCGCCGAGGCGATGTTGTCGTCGTCGCACGTCACCAGGACACGGTCGAGCCCCAGCGCGCGGGCCTCGGGGAGGACCGCGCCCAGGGCCCAGGTGGCGAGTCCCCGGCGGCGGGCGGAGGGGCGGATGCTGTAGCCGATGTGGCCGCCGGCCCGCAGCAGGATGTCGTTCAGTTCATGCCGCAGATCGATGGCGCCCATGTACGCCCCGTCCTCGACGATCCACCAGTGGGTGGCGTGGACTGAGCCATCGGCGAGCGGCCGGGTGGGGTCGGACTGGTCGCGCAGCCGGCCCACCCACGCGGCGAAGACCTCCGGGATCGCGAAAGCGCCGTCGAGCGCGAGCCGCATGCCGGCGCCGTCCTGGTGGGCACCGGGATTCCACTCGGCATGGGCTTCGAGCCAAGAGGAGTGCAGACGTGCCGTGGGGGCGATCAGTTCGGGCATGCGGGCGACGATAACAGCCCAACGCCCTCGTGATCAGCGGATATCCGGTCCGGCCGCACTCTGCCGCGACGGCGGCTCACGGTCCCGCGTCAGAGGTCAGGTGCCCTGCGCCCTGGCGTACTCGCCGAAGCCGACCCAGTCCAGGGCCACGCACGGTTCGTCACCGAGGACCAGGGCGTCGTGCCCGGGGGTGACCGTGAAGAAGTCTCCCGGACCCACCTCGCCGGACTGGCCGTCGTCCATGACGATCCTCATCCGGCCGCTCACCACATAACCGACGTGGGACGCCTGACAACTGTCGGTGCCCGCGATCGGCTTGACGTGCTTCGACCACTGCCAGCCGGGCTCGAAAACGGCCCGGCCCACCGGGCCGTGCTCGGTGGTGAGCAGGTCCAGCCTGCCCTTGCCTTCCTCGAAGGGGCGGGTCTCATCCGCGGAGTCGAAGCTCCGCCGCATGATTCCGGTCATGATCATCCGCCTCCCGGCGGTGGCGCGTGAGAACCCCGAGTCCTCTTCCAGGCTACGCCGGGCCGGCCCGGCGGGCCGATCGCGGCACATCGGTCCGGCTCCATGTGATCTCTTCGGTGGCCGTTCACCGGACGGTTGGTTCGCTTGGCGGATACCGGCACATCCGCGGGTCGCTTTCTGTGCGGATCCTTTACCGGACAGATCTACACATAAAGGCCAGATAAGAGCACAATGAAACCGCGGCACGATGCCGCAAGCGTGGTCAGACGTGTATGACGCCAGAAGGAGGCGAGTCGTATGTCTGACGTCTCTCACCGTCCCGGTGATATCAGGGGCCACCCTGACGCACCAGAAATGCGTGACCGCTACTCCAGGATGCTCCAGACCCGGGGCGTCACAGCAGTCGAAGAACTCGTGATGCTCGCGGGTGTCTGGGCAGCGATCTCCGCATACACGGTTCACTTCGCAGCCGCCAGGCCAGAACTCGCCCTCAGCAACCTGGTCGTCGGTATCGCGCTCGCGGTCGTCGGCCTGTGTATGTCGATGGCCCCCGAGCGGACGGGCGATCTCAACCTCGCCGTCCTGCTGATGGGCGCCTGGCTGATCATCTCCCCCTGGGTGGTCGTCAGGGACCCCGGCACCGGTGCGATCCTGAGCAACGTCATCACCGGCGCGTGCGTCTGCCTCTTCGCGCTCGTCGCAGGCGGTCTGCTGATGAGCAAGCGGAAGACGTGACGAAACACTGATCCGCTCCCGACCGGCGTCGCATCCGCGTGGATGCGGCGCCGTTCCTTGTGCATTCACGCACACGCGGCACAAACCCAGACACACCGGCGCCCAACGCCCCCTACCAGATAACGAATTGACCCACGCCGTTTCGGCCACATAAGTTCTGCGTAAGCTTGCTCCACAGGGACAGGCCTCCCGCATCACATCCCAGTCCTTGGGGGGACAAAGTGAACTGGTACCTCGACGTTCTCAAGAAGTACGCGGTATTCAGCGGCCGTGCGCGCCGTAAGGAATTCTGGATGTTCACGCTCTTCAGCGTGCTCATCAGCATCGTGCTCACGATCATCGACAGCGCGCTGGGCATCCAGCTGCTCAGCCTGATCTACTCGCTGGCCGTCCTGATCCCGACGCTCGCGGTCTCCGTCCGCCGCCTGCACGACACCGGCCGTTCCGGCTGGTGGATCCTCATCGGCCTGGTGCCGCTCGTCGGCTTCATCATCCTCATCGTGTTCTACGCGAGCGAGGGCAACCAGACCGAGAACGCCCACGGCCCGAACCCGAAGCTCGCGCCCGCGTACTGACGGTAGCCCGCGTACTCGCGGTAGTGCTCCGAAGCCCCCGGAAGATTCCTTCCGGGGGCTTCGCGCATTCCGGACTCCGCCCTGACCAGTGACGATTCGTAGCATTCAGTGGCACCGCCTTGTGCACACCGGAGCGCGACCCACCTCCCCCGCCGCCCCTAGCCTCGCCGCATCAGTACGAAAGTACGAACGAGGGGCGGTACCGATGAACTGGCTCATCCACGACTACCGCGAGAGCGATCTCGCCGCGGTCGTCCATCTGATCGACACCACGGCCGAACTGGGACAGGAGTCGGTCTTCTCCCTCGCCGAGTGCATCGGCGCCCTGACCTCCCGTCAGCCCGCCGTCGTCGCCGTCCACCAGGGCGCGCCCATCGGTGCGGCCCTGGCCTGTGTGGCCGGTGAGCGGGCCTGGGTGATGCGGATCGCCATCTCCTCGGCGTGGCGCGGCCGGGGCCTGGCCAGCGCGCTCCTGGTCGAGCTGGAGCGGCGGCTCGTCGCGGCTCGGGTCGGGCGGATCGCGTACGTACTCCCGGAGGAGGACCTGCTCGGCGAGGGCCTCCTCAACGCCGGCTACACGCGCCAGCCCGCCGTCGCGTACTTCGAGAAGGTCGAGCCGCTGCACGGCCCCGCCGCCAACCTGCTCGACGACCTCGGCGGACGGCTCCTGCCCGGCGACCTGTGGGCCAAGGTGGCCGGCATGGAACGCGAGAAGGACCTGATCGAACGGCGTGTCGTGCTTCCCCTCGCCGAGCCGGAGCGCGCGGCACGGCACGGGGTGCGTCCGCCGCGCGCGGTGGGTCTGTTCGGCCCTCCGGGCACCGGCAAGACCACCTTCGCGCGCGGCATCGCCTCCCGGCTCGGCTGGCCGTTCGTGGAGATCCTGCCCTCCCGCCTCGCCGACGAGGGCAATCTGGCGGCCGCGCTGCGCTCCGCGTTCGCCCGGATCGCGGAGCTGGAACGGGTCCTGGTCTTCATCGACGAGGTCGAGGAGATCGCGCCCGTCCGCTCCGAGCCCGCGCAGCCCGGCGGCATGCACGGCGTGACCAACGAACTGCTCAAGCTGATACCGGGATTCCGTGAGCGCGACGAACGGCTGCTGGTCTGCGCGACCAACTCGATCCGCTCCCTCGACCCGGCCTTCCTCCGTCCCGGCCGGTTCGACTACCTCATCCCCATCGGTACGCCCGACAAGGCGGCCCGGGCCGCGATCTGGGCGCGCTACACCGGCGGCCGGGCCGACGTGGACATCGACGAACTGGTCACGGCGAGCGACCTGTTCACCCCGGCCGACATCGAGCACGCGGCCCGGATCGCCGCCCAGAACTCCTTCGAACGCGACCTCGTCGCGGTGGGGGCACGAGGCGGCGTCGAGGAACGGGTACCGGGCGCGAGCACCGCGGACTATCTGGAGGCGATCGCCCAGTGCCGCCCGACGGTGACGCCGGAGATGATCACTCAGTTCGAGTCGGACATCACCACCCACGCCCGCTTCTGACGCCGCCGGATCCACGCCGCTGCTCACGCGTGATCGGCGCCGCGGCCCCGCCCACCGCTGTCCCTATCCTGGCCACCGAGTGGTTTCCGCCGCTCGGCGACGAACAGGGGGCTGGATTGTGGAGCGGTACGAGGGGCTCGAGATCATGACCGTGACGACGGCCGAGGAGCTGGAGTCCTGGCTGGAGACACACCACGCCGAGGCCCCCGGTGTCTGGCTGAGGATCGCCAAGAAGGGAGCGGGCGGCGAGTCGCTGTCCCTTCCCGAGATCCTCGACTGCATGCTCTGCTTCGGCTGGATCGACGGGCAACGCAAGGGCGGGGACGGCGTGTACTACTTCCAGAAGTACACGCCACGCCGACCGCGCAGCCTCTGGTCGCAGGTGAACGTCCGCAAGGTGGAGGCGCTCCTGGCGGCCGGGCGGATGCGGGAGCCGGGGCTCGCGGAGGTACGGACGGCGCAGGCCGACGGCCGGTGGGAATCCGCGTACCCCTCCCAGAAGGAGGCGACCGTACCGGACGATCTCGCGGCCGCTCTGGCGGCGGACGACCGGGCGCGGGAGTTCTACGAGAGCCTGGGCAAGACCGACCGGTATCTGGTGATCCTGCGACTGTGGCAGGCCCGTACACCGGAGGTCCGGGCCCAGCGGCTGGAGCGGATGATCGCGCGCCTGGCGGCGGGCGAGAAGGTGCGCTGAGGGCGCGCCGGACGGCTCACGCCCTGGGCACGCACTGGGCACGCACTGGTCATGCCCGCTTGCGGTAGAGCACCTGGTGGGCGTCGAACTCCTCGAAGGAGACGGCGTGGGTCATGCCGATGCCCTCCAGGAGCCGTCGAGAGCGGTCGTTCGCGTCCTGGGTCACCGCGACCACGCTCGGCGTGCCCTCCAGGGCCCGTTCGACGGCGGCCGCGACGGCCTCTCGGGCGTAGCCGTGGCCCCAGTGCTCGGGCAGGAACTGGTAGGAGATCTCGGTCTCCCCGTCCCGAGCCCCCCACTCCAGCGTCACCAGGCCCAGCAGCGCCCTGTCCGACTCGCGCACCACCGCATGGACGCCGGGGGCCCCGACGATCCGTCGCTGGCGAATCCGTACGACATGGTCGGCGACCGGGCCGCCCAGGTGGTGACGGACCGTCGGGTCCGTCCACAGCCGCGTGACGGCCGGGACGTCACCGGTGCGCACGGGCCGCAGCAGCAGCCGCCGGGTGGTCAGCGTCCAGGTGGCTCGGTGGCCCGCGGCCGGGGCGGAGGAGGTCGCCATGTCTCGATCATGGCACTCCCGCCGGATCGTGCGCGTCCTGCGGTCGGGGGACGAGATGACGGAGCGTCGGGGCCGCCTTCACGGCGCTCGTACGGGTACGGTGCGCGGGGCGGCCGTAGGCGTGCCCGGTGAGCGGCTCGGAGTTCCGGCCCCAAGGCGGCCCCGCGTCGCCGCCGTTCAGCGCATCCGGCGTTGGAGCGCGGCCAGCGCGCCGGGCTGACGGCCCGGCACCTGGCGGCGCAGGGCGATGAGCGCGGGGCCCAGTTCGCGGGCGCGGGCGGGGTCCTGGATCTGTTCCCACTGGTGGTGGGCCCGGTCGACGGCGCCTTCGACGTCGGGGTCGCCGGGGCCCTGGCGCAGGCCGAGTCGGGCCTGGGCGGCGGCGATCCACAACTCGCAGCTGCGGGCGGGCTCTCCGGCGAGCCGCGCCAGGTCGGCGCGCACCTCCATCCAGTGCACGGCCTCCTGCGAGCGCGCACCGTACCGCCGCAGCGCCTCCCGCTCCCAGGCGGCCGCCACCGCGATGGCCTCCCCGTGCCGCCCGGCCTGCGCCGCGGCGAGGATCTCCCGGTGCGGGTCGTGAGCGGGGGCGACGGCCGGCGCTCCGTCTTGACCACCGGTGCCGTGCGGCGAACGGGACGACGGCGAGGTGGTCGGGGCCGGCTCCGTGGGTAGGGCGATCATGTGGGACGGGGTTGCAGGGGCGCGGGAAGGGCCACCGCCGGGCGCGATCGCCGCGCCCCCCTGCCCCGAAGGCCCCCACGTGCCCGACGGCACGGGCGGCACCACCGGTCCGGGGCCGGCGGCTCCGGACGGAGTCGGCCACGCACCGGTCGGCGCGGCCGGTCCCCTGCGGTCCGACGGCCGGGCCTCGGTGGGCGCAGTCCCTGCCGGAGCCATGGGCACGGACGCACCGACCGCCGCCGTCGCCCCGGACGGCACGGTAGGCACGACACGGTCCGCGAGGCCGCCGGAAGCCGACGACGCCCCGAGCGGGGCGGACGAGGCACCAACCGACGCCGACGCCCCTGCAGGCGGCACGGCGGACGGAGTCGCCCCGTCCGAAGAGACCACGGGCGTCCCTGACGCTCCGAGCGGCGCGGAGGAAATCCCCGGACCGGCAACCACGACCGACGCCGACGCCCCTACGGGCGGCACGACGGGCGGCGTCGCCACCCCCGGGGCACCGGACGGAGCCGCCCCGTCCATGAGCGACCCGGCAGGAGCTCCCGAGCCGGGAAGCCCGGCCGGTGGCGGCCACGCGCTCGGGGCCACGGCCGCGACCAGCGGCCCCGAAGGGGCGGCCCCCGTCCGCGAGTCGCCCGCCGAGGCAGTCTGCTCCGTCACCGTGGGCGCGGAACGGATCGGCGCCGCCGGAAGCGACCCCGCCGCCACACCAAGGGGCGCCCCCGCCGCCGGAAGCGACCCCGCCGCCACGCCAAGAGACGCCGCCGGGGCCCCGCCTCCGATCCCCACCGGCCCGGCCGGCACCCTTACGGGAGCCGATGCACCCCACGCCCCCGCCCCTGTCGGGGCGAGCAGCAGCGCGTCGCCTCCTGCCGTGTGCGCGGCCGCCTCCTCGTGGAGCTGGGCCAGGGGCGGGCGGGCGCCCGTGCGCCAGATCGTGGCGAAGGTGCGGAGGTACTCCGGCGTCGCCGGCTCGCCACGGCGAGGGGCCGGGGCGACGCGCCCGTACAGGAGCGGGCCGGGCCCGAGGGAGAGGAGCCCGGGCGTGGCGGTCAGGCGTTGCCAGAGCTCCGCCTCCACGACCAGGTCCGCCACCACCGTCGTCGTCCCGGGTCCGCGCACCGCGAGTTCCGCCGCGAGCCAGTGCCACGGCAGCCCGGTGTAGCGCAGCGTCGTCGACGTGGTGCGGGCGAGCGCCAGATGCGGCAGGTGCTGGCGGCGGTCCAGGTGGACCTGGCCCGCGAGGTAGACCGCCATCGGCCCCGGCATCGCCGCGGCCGCCCGCAACCGGGTCAGAACGGTCTGCGGGTCCAGCGGGTCGGCCAGTTCGACGACCGTCGCCGACGGCGTGCCGGTCAGCGCGCTCGGAGGCACCGCCGCCAGCGCCGGAAGCACCGACGCCGCGTCCATCGCCCTGCCCCGTCCGGTCGGCGCAGCCGCCAGCAGCACCGCCGTACCCACCGTGTCCACTTCGTCGCTCACCACAGCAGCACCGTAACCCGAGAGCCCGTGGCCGATAATCGGCGGGCCGTTGGCATATGTCAGAAGCACCACCGGATCGAGTGTTGCCAAATCGCTTACGGCCTGCGTCAGCCTGTGCAACAGTCGTGTCCGGGCCTTGTTTTCCACACCTGGCCGCGCCGCGCCTGTATCGGAGTACGACATGCCGTCCCATCTGTTCGCGGACCGTCCCGCCCAGCCGCCGGAGCCCGGCATGGTGGACGCGTTGATCTCGCAGACACGCCGTCTGCGCGGTGACGTGGACGCCGTTCGCCGGGACGCCGTACTGGACGAGGACGACCCCCGGAACCGCTGGCAGCGCGCCCTGTGCGACCTCGCGGTGCACCAACTCGACGACCTGGGCGCCCACTTGAGCCAGCTCAAGGTGGGTCTCCCCGACGAGCTGCCCGCCACGCCCGGTTCCGCCCCCGAGAGCGACACCGGCACCGGCTTCCCGTCCGACCCGGGCGCCGCGTACGGCGATCCCGCCCCGGCGCCCACCGGTTCCCTGCTGAGCCGTGTCGGCAGCGCCGAGTGGAATCTGCTCACCGACGAGGTCAGCTGGTCCGAGGAGCTGTTCCAGATCTTCGGCCGCGCCCCGGAGAACGGCCCCATGTCGCTCGACGAGCTTCCGTCGATGGTCTTCGCCGAGGACCAGCCGCTGCTTCAGGCCATGGTGACGGACTGTCTGATCGACGGGAAGCCGATCGACGGCGAGTTCCGGATCGTCCGTACCGACGCGCGGGTCCGTACGCTGCACATGATGGGAGAGCCGGTCCTCGACGAGGACGGCTCCACCGCCTCCATGTGGGCCGTTTTACGGGACGTCAGCGAACTGCGCCGCAGTGAGCGCGCGGTCCGTGAGTCCCGTGACTCGCTCCAGCGCCGTCGGCAGATCGAGCGCACGGAGCACCGCGTCGCCGTCGAGCTCCAGGAAGCCGTACTCCCGCCCTGGCGCGGTTCGCTCAGCTTCGCCCACGGCGGCCCGGGGGCGCCGCTCGACGTGGCGGGCCACTATCTGCCCGCCTCGACGACCGGTCTGATCGGCGGCGACTGGTACGACGCGCTCGCGCTCCCGGACGGGGACGCGCTGCTGACGGTCGGTGACCTGACGGGCCACGGCGTCTCCGCCACCTCCTCGATGGCGATGCTCCTCGGCGCCCTGCGCGGTATGGCCGTGGCCGGGATCAGGCCGGGCGCGCTGATGAGCCATCTCAACCAGCTCCTCGAGACCGCCGTGCAGCCGGCGCTGGGCAGCGCGATGTGCTGCCGTTACGACCCGGCGAGCCAGACGCTCTCCTGGGCGCAGGCAGGACACCCCGCCCCGCTGCTCTTCCGCGACGGGACGGGGCGAGCCCTGGCCCGGCCCGACGGTGTGCTCCTGGGAGCGACGACCGGGGCCGCGTACGAGGAGGCCGAGGTCCGGCTGCTCCCCGGTGACCTGCTGATCCTGCACACGGACGGGCTGACCCGGGGGACGGGCGGCGCGCAGGACGACTCGGGCACGCGGCGCCTGCTCGCGCTCGCGCCACGACTGGCCGGGGCGCGGGACGCGCAGGACTGCGTACGCTCGGTGGTCGAGGAGTTCGGCGAGGCCCCCCGTGAGGACGACGCCTGTGTGATGGTGGTCCGGGTCGGTCGGTAGGCGCGCGCGACGGCGCCTTGCCTTGGTGGGCATACCGGCGGTTGCCGGTGTGCCCCTTTTTCTCGTCCGTACGGGATGGTTGCCCGCGGTGGGGCCGGGCGGCTCAGACGTCGCCGAACCCGGGACGCTTCGCCGCGGGCTTGGGCAGCGCGAGCGCGATCTCCTCGCGCAGGTCCTCGATCCGGGCGTAGCCCGCGTACTGCCCGGTCAGCCGGTACATCTCGCGCAGCCGGTCCCAGGTGCGGTGCGAGGAGGTCTCCCCCATCGACACCAGTGCGAGCCGGGCGTACCGGTCGGCCTGTTCCGGGTCGTCGGCGATGAAGCACGCCGAGGCGAGCGAGATGTAGTCGAAGAGCTTGGAGCGGTTGTGGCCGCTGCGGCGGAGTTCGAGCGCCAGCTTGGCGTGGCGCTGCGCCGGTACCGCGGCCGCCGGATCGTGCTCGGCGAGGGTGCGGTAGGCGAGGGCCTGCATACCGTGCATGTCCGCCTCGTCGAAGTTCTGCATCCAGCTCGGCGGCTTCTCGTTGTTGCGGTCGGAGACGAAGAGCTCCTCGGCCTCGCCGAGGGTCCGCCTCATGGCCTGGCCCTTGCCCATCGACGCCTGCGCCCACGCCTCGATGGTCTGCAGCATCGCCTGGGTGCGCGGCAGGACTTCCTCGCCCGAGCCGGACTTGGCGAGCTTCATCAGGTCGAGGGCCTCGTCGGGCCGGCCCAGGTGGACCATCTGCCGGGCGGCGCGGGAGAGCGCCTCCCCGGCGCGCGGCCGGTCGCCGCCCTCGCGGGCCGCGTGGGCGGCGATGACGAAGTACTTCTGGGCGGTGGGTTCGAGGCCCACGTCGTGGGACATCCAGCCGGCGAGGACCGCAAGATTGGCGGCGACGCCCCACAGGCGCCGCTGGAGGTGGTCGGGGTGACGGTAGGCGAGCATGCCGCCCACCTCGTTGAGCTGGCCCACGACCGCCTTGCGCTGGAGGCCGCCGCCCCGGGAGGCGTCCCACGCGCGGAACACCTCCACCGAGCGCTCCAGCGCCTCGATCTCCTCCGACCCGATGGGGGCGGCCTCGTAGCGGTCGAACCCGGCGGGGTCGGCGTGCAGGGGGTCGGTGCCACGCGGAAGGTCGGTCTTGCGTGCGGGGTCGGTGTGGAGCCAGTCGTGCATGGCGTTGCTGAGTGCGGCGCCCGCGGTGAGCGCGGCGCCCGCGCCCACCAGGCCGCGTCGGTTGAGCATGAGGTCCATTCCCGTGAATTCGGTGAGGACCGCCGCCGTACGCTCGGGCGCCCATGGCAGCCCGTCAGGGTTGTCGTCGTTCCTGACGTTCTGCCGTTTCCCGGCGCGCCCGTGTCGTACGAACCCGAGGTCCTCGATGGTCACGACACGGCCGAGTCGCTCGGTGAACAGTGCTGCCAGCACCCGCGGAACGGGATCGCGCGGGGTCTCCCCCATGTCGATCCACCGCCTCACCCGCGAGGTGTCGGTCGCCAGCTGCGGGTGGCCCATGGCCGCCGCCTGCCGGTTCACGAGTCTCGCGAGTTCGCCCTTGGACCATCCGGTGAGGCCGAAGAGGTCCGCCAGGCGGGTGTTGGTTTGTCCGGTCACGTCTAAGCCCCCAGGTTCTCGGCTGAGTTGACAGTAACCCCCTGTCATAGGGCTGGCGACTATTCGCCAGGGTTCGCCAGGGTGCGCCCGATGTTCCGCCACCCGCGCCCGGGTGTCAGGTAGGAACGCGCCACCCCGCCTTGGCAACCGGCCCTCATTCCCCAGGGTGCGGACCGGAGGCCGGGCGGGGCGACGCACGCAACTCGTCGGCACACGAAGGGATCTGTCTCCTCCATGTACACAGCATCGTCCTCCGTGTCCGCCCCGCCCCGGCCGCAGCACCGTTCCGTGCCGGCCGGCAGCGGACCGTATCTCGCCCCCGCGGCCCAGCCGGTACGGGCCCGGCGCTGGGCGGGGGGTGTGCCCCAGGCGCCCAGTGGGAGAATCGATCTGTCCGGCCCGCAGGGCGCTCAGGTGCGGATGGCCATCGCGTCCGTCCACCGGATCTGCCCGGAGTTCAACCCGGTGCAGGTGCTGCGGCGCAGTGGCCGTTCGGTCCTCATCGTGGGGACGACCGGGCGGACGACGGCGGTCGCGAAGTGTTTACTGGACCATTCCCCCGCGTGGGTCGAGCGGTTCCAGCACGAAATAGCTTCTTACCGCGCCTTCGTCCGGCACCGCCCGCCGGTGCGCGTTCCGCGGCTCGTCGCCGCGGACCCGGAGAACTGTGCGCTGGTGATCGAGCGGATGCCGGGACGGGCGGCGGCGCTGGCGCGCCACCCCGTGGAGGCTCCGCCCCGGGCGGACATCCGTGCGGCGCTCGGCGCGATCGCCCGGCTCAACGCCTGGCGTCCGCCGGCCGGGACCTTCGACGCGCCGCTCGACTACGGGTCGAGGATCGCGCGCTACCACGAACTGGGTCTGTTCACCGACCGTGACCGGGACGATCTGCAGAAGCTGCTGCACGGTCTGGCGCACGCGGGCGGCCGCCAGGGCATGGGCCAGTTCTGCCACGGCGACGCCCTCCTCTCCAACATCCTCCTCTCCCCCACGGGCCCCGTCCTCGTCGACTGGGAGCACGCGGGCTGGTATCTGCCCGGGTACGACCTGGCGACGATGTGGGCGGTGCTGGGCGACGCTCCGCTGGCCCGGCGCCAGATCAGCCAGCTCGCCCAGCAGGCGGGACCGGCGTCGCGGGACGCCTTCCTGGTGAACCTGATGATCGTGCTGACGCGGGAGATCCGAACGTACGAGACGGCCGTGCAGCGCACCATCAAGGAGGCGCCGCCCGCCGGTTCCGTTCCCGTCCCCTCCGGTGCGGTCTCGCCCGGTGAGGAGCAGCGGCTGCTGTTGCGGCGGCTGCACGACGACTGCGCCATGGCACGGCGGGCCGTGCGCGCCGCGGTCGGCACGCGTTGACGGCGCGGCATGTGTTGACGGCGCGGCCACGCGTCGACGGCGCGCGCACGCCGGCCGGATCCACGGGGGATCGCTCCACGCGCCCGGTGCCGACACATCGGGCGCGAGGGGCGTCATCGATTCCGGGCGCCGCGCGGCACCGGCATTGGTCCACTCCACTGACGCGCCGCAGGCCCGGGCCATGCCGTCGCGAAACTCCGTGAAACGGCCTCTGACATGGGAAATCCCGTGTCGGACAGAGTGATTGACGGATGGTCGGTGAGCCGATACCCCTGTACGGGTTCGGCCCCCGCCCCCTCACTCCCCCCCCGTTCCGGAGGCTGCCTTGCACCGTTCCGCCGCACGCAGACGTGTCCCCCGAGCGGTGTGCGCCCTGGCGTCCGCCGCTCTGCTGTCACCCCTCCTCGTCGCCGCCCCGTCGGCCACCGCCGAACCGCGGGAGGCCGCCTCGCTGCAGCGCCAGTTCGCGGCGGCCGCCGCGCGCCAGGGCGTTCCGGAGAGTGTTCTCCTCGCCGTGTCGTACCTCCAGTCGCGGTGGGACGGGCACGGAGGGGCGCCGAGTGTGACGGGCGGCTACGGCCCGATGCACCTGACGGACGCCGTGACCGCGCTCGCCCAGGCCCCGCACCACTCGCACGGGGAGGAGGACGCGCGCGGCGACGACTCGCGTACCCCTCGTCATGGCGCGGAGGCGCCGACCCCGCTGCCGACGGCCGCCGATCTCCCGGCGCGCCTGAGGACCCTGGACCGGGCGGCGGCCGTGTCGGGAATCCCCGCCGAGGAGCTGCGGACGAGCACCGCGGCGAACATCGAGGGCGGGGCCGCGCTGCTCGCCGCGGCCCAGCGGGAGTCGGGCCGGCCGCTGAGCGCCGACCCGGCCGACTGGTACGGCGCGGTGGCGCGCTACTCCGGCGCGGACGACCGGGCGACGGCGACGACGTACGCGAACGACGTGTACGACATCATCCGCGACGGTGAGACCCGTACGACCGACAGCGGGCAGGTGGTCACGCTGGCTGCCGACGCGGACATCGCCCCCGAGACCGGGCAGGTGGAGTCCCTCGGACTGCGGACCGCCGACTCCGCGGGGACGGAGTGCCCGCGGACGGTCGCCTGCGAGTGGATCCCGGCGCCGTACGAGGAGTTCGGCGACGGGGACTACGGCAACCACGACAAGGCGAACCGGCCCGCGTCCCAGTCGATCGACTACATCATCGTCCACGACACCGAGGCCACCTGGGACGTCACCCTGAAGCTGGTGCAGGACCCGACGTACGTGTCCTGGCAGTACTCGCTGCGTTCGTCGGACGGGCACATCGCCCAGCATCTGCCGCTCAAGGACGTCGGCTGGCACGCGGGCAACTGGTTCGTGAACGCCAAGTCGGTGGGTCTGGAGCACGAGGGCTTCCTGACCTCGCCCGACTCCTGGTACACGGAGGCGATGTACCGGACGTCGGCGCGGCTGGTGCGTCATCTCGCCAAGCTCCACGACATTCCGCTGGACCGGCAGCACATCCTCGGCCACGACAACGTGCCGGGCACGGTCGCCTCGACGATCCGGGGGATGCACACGGACCCGGGCCCGTACTGGGACTGGGCGCACTACTTCCAGCTGTTGGGACGGCCCTTCACGCCGAGCGCGGGCCCGGACGCGGGGGTGGTCACGATCCGGCCGGAGTACGCCGCGCACCAGCCGGTGTACACCGGCTGTGTGAAGGCGGGCCAGGCGTGCGCGCCGCACGGCAGCGGCGCGGTCCGGCTGCACACCGCGCCGGGCGCGGACGCCCCGCTGGTGAAGGACATCGGTCTGCGGCCGGGCGGTCAGGACTCGACGACCGGGGTGAACGACACCGGGGCGCGGGCGTCGACCGGCCAGCAGTACGCGGTGGCGGAGCGCCGGGGTGACTGGACGGCGATCTGGTACCTCGGGCAGAAGGCGTGGTTCCACAACCCGAAGGGGGAGCCGACGGCGGTCGGCGCGCGGGGGTGGGTGCTGACCCCGAAGGACGGTGCCGCGCAGATCCCGGTGTACGGGCGCGCCTATCCGGAGGCGTCGGCGTATCCGCCCGGTGTCCCGGTGCAGCCGGTGTCGCCGTTGCCGTACAAGCTGCTCGCGGGGCAGCGGTACGTGGTGGGCGACCGCACGCCGGGCGAGTACTACTTCGCGCCGGCGTTCGACCCGGCGGGCCACCAGGTCGTGCGGGGCGAGGAGGAGTACTACGAGATCCAGTTCGGGCACCGGGTCGCCTTCGTGAAGGCGGCCGACGTGCTGGTGTCCCGCGTCTGAGGCCGGCGGCGAGGTCGGTCTCGGGGTGTCGCCGGCCTCGCCCGGCCAGAAGATCAGCCTCTTCCGGCCCGTCGTCTACGACGGGAGCGCCCTGGTCCTGTACGCGCTCAGGCAGGAGATCGGC